>CALRZN010000001.1:0-532997 GCA_943372645.1 Chitinophaga pinensis
ATCGTCCAGCGGAAAGTGTACACACCAACTACGGATACCGTAACGTTTGTTGTTGCCAGGTTGGCGTTTACAAATGTCGATGTTCCCGGACCTGCAATCTGTGTCCACGTTCCGGTTCCTGTTGTAGGAACGTTACCGGCAAGTGTAGCTGTTAATCCGCAAACCGTTGCATCCGGACCTGCATTGGAAGCCGTCGGCGGTGCGTTTACGATTACCGAAATCTGGTCGGTTGATGAAGCGCACGGTGCGTTGGCAATGGTCCACTGGAACACGTAAGTTCCTGCGGTGGTAAGGCCGGTGATGGTTGTTGTTGCTGAAGCAGGCGTGGTGATTGTGCCTGAAACCGGGCCGCTTACTTGTGTCCAGGTTCCTGTGCCTACAGTCGGTACGTTACCGGCCATGGTGGCCGAACCACCCGTAGTACAAATGGTCTGATCGGGGCCGGCATTGGATACGGTCGGGTTTGCAACAAATGTAATTACTACGTTATCCTGCGATGTTCCGCAGGGCGCTGCGCTGATTGTCCAGCGGAATGTATAAGCGCCTGCAACAGAAACGGTAACGTTTGATGTCGGCGAGTTGGCGTTGCTGAAAACAGCGGTACCGGGACCAGCAATCAATGTCCAGGTGCCGGTTCCGCTTAATGGTGTATTTCCGGCAAGTGCAGTCGTTAAGCCGCAAACAGAAGCATCAGGGCCGGCATTGGAAACTGTAGGTGCAGCGTTAACAACTACTGCAGTAGTTGCAGGGCCGGCGGTGCATGTGCCGAGTGTATAACTTACAGAATAGGTTCCGGCTGCTGCTGCTGTAGCACCAACGATAGAAGGGTTCTGCAATGCACTTACAAAAGCGTTCGGTCCTGTCCATGAATAGGTTGCAGTACCTATTGTGGGTGTAGAAGTAAGGTTTAAAGTTCCGCCAACACATATCGGGCTGTTGCTGGTAGCAGTAGGGTTGGGCAGTGTGGGGAGCGTAATGGCTGCTGCTGCCTGGTTTTTTACACCGACAGTACCTCCGGTTGCACCAAATGCGAGGTTGGATGTAGTTGTAATACCATTTATTCCGCCGGCAACAGAGCTGCCTGCAACAAGGTTGGCGGTAGAATAAATCGCGCCGCCGCCGCCGCCGCCGCCCGGCCCGTGTTCCGGGTTACCGTCGTTTGGTCCGCCTGCATCGGGCTGGGCTGCCCAGGCATTACCACCGTTACCACCTATTGCGTTAGCTGTGAGTGTAGCCAGTGTAGCCGGAACTGTTGCACTGATGTAAATCGTTCCGCCTGAACCACCACCACCGCCGCCGTCGTTATCTACGGAGAGCCCAATTGCACCATTGGCAGTAACACTGCCGGGATTGGTAATGGTATTTACTTTAAGAATAATAAGTCCTCCACCGGTACCACCGCTGGAGCTCAGGCCGTTTGCGAGTGTTCCAGTTCCGTTGTTGGTAGTACCTGCGCCACCTCCGCCGCCCATAATAAGACGGGTGCTTGCGAGAAATCCGGGAGTAATGCCGCCGTAGCCGCCGATATTCAGGTTGGAATTCCACGAACGGCCACCGCGACCGCCTGTACCGGCGTTTCCGCCGCCACCGCCACCGGTGTTTTCCTGGTTGCCGGCGGGATCAGCGTCTGTTCCGCCACCACCTGCGTTACCGGGAGCGCCGCTGGCATTACTGCCGTTCGGATACCCCTCAACACCGGTATTAACGAGTGCCGTACCGTCATAAACGTAACGCGGGGTTCCGCAGATCCCCTCTCCTTTTGCACCGTTATTATTTACTGTTGCATTGGTACGTATATCGGTATTGGCACCGCCGCCACCGCCCAGCTGACGCCCCCCGCCCCCACGGAAACCGCGGGCATTGGCGTGGATCGTGCCGGTTGTATTCATATTTAATGTGCCATTTACGTCAAGAACAACCACCCCGCCGGTAGAACCGTTCCAGGCAGTACAGGTAATGCTCTGTGCGGCATTAATGGTCAGGTTATTGAAACGCGGAACACGAACTACCTGGTAGGTAATCTGCCCCTGCGTCCCGGTTGCAGCCGCAGTTGTAAATGCATTGGTTGTACCGGTAAGCAGGTTGAGTGTACCACCTGCCAGCGGAACGGCATTTATTGCAATACCATATTCATACGTGCCTGCAACCGCAACGAGAAATCCCGAAGCCGGTGCACCCGCCACACCATCACCGTACGAAGTGGTGTTGGTTGAGTTCTGCGTGGCGCCCTGCATCTGGATAATCATCACCAGGTCGCCGGCTGCTATTGCTGTTGCCGAACCGGTTGCTGCGCCAACGGTAATTGACGTGGCACCGGCAGCAACGTTAGCCGTTCCCGGATAGTAGGTATTCAGTACCGTGTTGGCAGCTGCTACCGTCTGGTTCGGGAAAGTACAAGTTACCTGGGCCTGCATCCCGGTCGTAAACAGGAGTAAAAATGCAAGCGCAGATTTCAAGGCATTGTAATGAACTTTCATAGTATTTACTTTAGTTGTACGCGTTCTTTATATACATTTTGTGTCTTAGAGTATAAACAACCAATGTTAGCACATACGACATTCATCCCGATTTCATATTTCATACGAAAACTGACGAACATTGACGTGCAATGCCATGGCAATCATTCAATAAAAACACAAAAACGATATTCGTTTTTATGGGTTCGGGAAGAGTGAGTCAGACTGTGTTTGCTTTACATGCACAAACTTGAAACGGTTTAGCTTGTGCATACAAAGGTAAGCCGGGCGCAAAACTATTAAAAATAGGCATGCCGGACAAAAGCCGGACAACGGGGGCAACATTAGTTAATTAATAATGAATAAATATTAAATAATTATCATAAAATATAATTGAAAAACAGGATTAAAAACCGGGAACCGGCTCACAATTGAGCCGGAAGGTACAATAACCGCGTTTAACAGTTTTTTTTACGTTCAAATCGAAAAAATATACTTTTCAAGGCTTTGTTCGGGCTCCAGTTCAAACTTTTTCCGGATCCGGTAGCGGGTCTTCTCAATTGCTGCGGGAGTTACATTGATCAGGCTGGCAATGTCTTTTGAACCCATTCCGGCCCTTACCAGTACACAGAATTTTATTTCTGCCGGAGATAGTTCACTGTGTGAATTATTTAAAGCGACAAGAAACTGGTTATCGATCTGGCTGAAGCGCTGAAAAAATTCGTCCCAGTAATTTTCGATGTTACCGACATTACCGGCAACAGAACCGGCCTGTTTCTCATTGTTTTCTTCGCCCAGTTTATCGCGCAGGTTAATCAGGATTTCGTTTTTGCGGGCGAGCTGCATCAGGTAACTTCCCAGTTCTTCGCGCAGTTTCTGGATCTGGGATTCGAGCAGTTTTGTTTTGATTTCCGCGTTTTCTTTTTCCAGCTGCATACGCACAGAAAAATCTTCGTGCCGCTGCAGTGCTGAACGGATACGTGCAATGAGCTCAATCGGTTCGGCGGGCTTGCGTATAAAATCAGTTGCCCCGGCATCAAGTGCTTTCACGAGGTTGTGCGTGGCGGTCATCACACCGGTGTACATCAGTATCGGTATTTCGGCCCATTCTTTATTCTGACGAATGGCTTTCAGCACGGTAAAACCATCCATCACGGGCATTTCCCAGTCGAGCAGCACCGCATTCACCTGCCGCTTTTTCATGATATCAAGCACCTGGCTTCCGTCAATTGCAGAAAGCACTTTTATTTCGGTGAGCAGGCTGTTCATGGTACTGACAACGAGTTCGCGGTTTCCCGGATCGTCGTCGGCCACGAGAATTGTTTTTCCTTTAAATATTTCCATCATTTTCCCTTACCAGCTGCATCAGCTGCCTGTACTGTGTTTCATTTCCATTATAGATTGCCTGCTGCATGCGTTTTTTCCATTCCGCTGTGCCGGGCGTTGCCGGTTCCACCTGCTGTTCAAGCAGTTTCCGCAACTCGGTCGTATCAAATATTTCATACTTCAGCAATTCGTTTACCAACGGCAGGAGCGTATTTTTTTCTACAGCCGTGAGGGAAAAAGCGACTCCGGTTGTGGTTGTGTTGCTGTTCAGCACCGTGCTATCTGTTCGTGTTCCCGGGAGGTGGATTACGAAACGCGCGCCGCCGCCGGACACATTTCCGGCTTCGAGTGAACCGCCGAGCTGTATGGCAAATTCACGCACCAGTTCCAGTCCGAGCCCGCCGCCTTTGCGCGCCACAGCAAACTGGTCGCCGCGGGAACGGATACGCTTCAGCGTTTCTTCGTCAAGTCCTTTGCCGTTGTCTTCTACCACCAGTTCTATGCCGTTGCCTGCTGGAAGTACCTGGATCAGCACTTTTCCGCCAACAGGAATGTGGCGAATCGCATTCGAAAGCAGGTTCCGAAGCATCACCTGCAACAGGTCACGATCTGTGATTATCTGTTCAACGCGGATGTCGCGGGTAATGGTAACACTTTGCCCCATGGCCTGGCTGCGGAACAGCAGCAGCAATTCATCCACAACAGGAGCAAGCTGCACGTGTGTTTTGTTCACCCGTATTTTTTCTTTCTGCAGGCTCACCCACTGCATCAGGTTATCGAGCAGCACGTAGGCTTTACGCGACGCATCATGAATAGCTTCTGCATTCGTGGCAGCCTGTTCCTGCTTACCAGTTTTAAGATCAGTAACAAGCACGTTCGACATCCCTATCAGTGTATTGAACGGACCGCGCAGGTCGTGGCTGATCACGGAAAGAAACTTTTCCTTTGTGGCATTGGCGGCTTCAAGATCGTCGTTGTATTTTGCAATGAGTTTGTTTTTGCGGCGGAACTGGAACATCACATACACCACAATTCCCATAAGCAGCAGCACCCCGAAAAGCACCAGCAGCAGGTTTCGTTTTTCCTGTTTGCTTTCGTAAACCAGTCGTTCCTTGTTACTGATCTCCGTTTTCTGATTTGCAATTTTGGTTTCATTCTCAAACTGCATCAGCGCCTCATTCACCACCAGCATCTGGTCGTCGTTGAGGATCTGGCTGAGGGAATCATTCACTGAGAGGTACTGGCGGTGAATCGCATTTGCTTCCTGCCACTTCCCCATTTTTTCATAACAGGAAGCATATACTTTCAGCACTTCCACCAGTCCGTATCCGTCGTTGCGGTCACGCACAATTGCTTCACTCAGCTGCAAATACTGCATTGCCCGTGCAAATTCTTTTTTTTCAATCAGCAGACGGGCTTTATTCCGGTAAGCAACCGCCTGCTGCGAACGCAGTTTAAATTCGGTTGCCAGTTCTTCAGCTTTATCGAGGTAAAAAAATGCGCTGTCTGACCGGTTTTCGTCGGTGTGAATTGCACCTGCAAAATTACAGGCCATCACGAGGTGTTCGCGCATTGTAATAAAATCCTTGTACGAACGAAAAGCAGGAGCACCCATCACCGCAATGCATCGATGCGCATAGCGCAATGCTTCGTCGTTCCGTTTGAACTGCCGGTACGCATTGCCGATGCGTAACCAGGTATAAGCCACCAGGTAGTTGTCTTTAAGCACATCGCGGCGGATTGCCAATGATTTATCGTAGTAATACAGGCAGGAATCGGCATTATTTTTTCCCCGCCAGATGAAGGCCAGGTTATCGAGCACCGTGCAGCGGCCCGCATCATTGTTTGCATTGCGGAATAACTGATCGGCTTTGTAGTAATACTTCGCGGCAATATCATTTAATGACATTCCAAAATACTGATTGCCGATATCCACAAATGCATAACCATTCTGCTCGCGGATATGCACCAATGCATCGGCATAACGGCGGAGGTTATCCAGAATTTTTATGTAATCGGAAATCGTATAATAAACCGTTGCCTTGTTCCTGTAAAGCGCCTCATAATACGCAGATGAATCGCCGAGCAGCCTGCAGGTTTCGGCCAGGCTATCAGTAACACGCAACGCCAGCGGAACATCGCTGTTGAGTGCAACCCCGAAAAAATCGGAGAGCTTTTGTTTTTTTGCAAGCAGTTCTGTTTTGTTGTTCCGGTTCAGCGCATTGATCGCCTTCCACAGGGAATCACTGTTCACTTCCTGTCCCTGCATGCTGCCGGTATGAAGCAGTGCTGCCAGCAACAAAAGGAGGACGTAAACAGAAGTATGCTTTTTCACTGCCGGCGATCGTTTATTTTTCAGGTGAAGATAATTAAAAGTACCTATACCGAAATAAACCGGCAACACACAAAAACGCCTGTTCTGTTCCGGTTGCTTCCGGATCAGAACAGGCGTGCATTACGACGTGTTTTATTATTTTGTAAACAGCAGTTCGCGGTATTTCGGAAGCGGCCATGCTTCGTCATCCACGATCATTTCAAGGTCGTCCACATGTTTGCGGATTACATCGAAATACGGTTTTACCTTGTTGCAATACGCTTCCGCCATTTTTTTGTGATCGGTAAGTGCGTTGGCTTTTTTGCGGGCCTCGGTCATTTCATCCACCAGTTTGCGGATGGCCGCAATGTGTTCCGAAATTTCCATGATCATTTCGAGCTGTGTACCGGCTGCTTTTTTGTATTCGGCTGCGTTGAAAATTTCTTTCAGCCCGCGTGCGTTTTCAATCAGGCGGTTCTGGTACTGCAGCGCGGTGGGAATGATGTTATTGGTGGCCAGGTCGCCGATCATGCGGCCCTCGATCTGGATTTTTTTCACATACGTTTCGAGGTAAATTTCGTAACGTGCGTGCTGTTCGCGTTCGGTGAGGATGTTGTGGCGTTCGAACAGCGCAACAAACTTTTTATTTACAAAAGCTTCCAGTGCTTCCGGCGTGGTTTTGAAGTTATTCAGTCCGCGTTTTTTGGCTTCTTTCACCCACTCGTCGCCATAACCATTGCCTTCAAAACGGATGCGTTTGCTTTCCACGATATAGTTGCGCAGAATCTGCAGGATGGCTTCGTCTTTGTCTTTGCCTTTGGCAACCAGTGCGTCCACTTCTTTTTTGAACCGGATGAGCTGATCGGTCATAATGGTATTCAGCACGGTCATTGCACCCGAGCAGTTGGCCGAAGAACCTACCGCGCGGAATTCAAATTTGTTGCCGGTAAATGCAAACGGCGACGTGCGGTTGCGGTCGGTATTGTCGAGCAGGATGTCCGGAATTTTGCCGATGTTCAGTTTCAGCTGTGTTTTTTCTTCCGGTGTCATCTTGCCGTCTTTTTTCACTTTCTGCTCAATCTCGTCGAGAATAGCCGAAAGCTGTGTACCAAGGAATACCGATACAATGGCCGGCGGTGCTTCATTTGCGCCGAGGCGGTGGTCGTTTCCGGCCGAAGCAATTACCGCGCGCATCAGGTCATCGTTATCGTGCACGGCTTTAATGGTGTTCACAAAAAACGTGAGGAACATGAGGTTGGTCTTCGGCGTTTTGCCCGGGCTCAGCAGGTTTTTGCCGGTGTTGGTGGCCATTGACCAGTTGTTGTGTTTGCCGCTGCCGTTTACACCTGCAAACGGTTTTTCATGCAGCAGCACACGAAAGTTGTGGCGGCGTGCAATTTTTTCCATCACGTCCATCAGCAGCTGGTTGTGGTCAACTGCCGGGTTGATTTCTTCAAAAATCGGTGCGCACTCAAACTGGTTCGGGGCTACTTCGTTGTGACGTGTTTTGATCGGGATGCCGAGTTTATGCGATTCAATTTCAAGGTCCCGCATAAACGCCTGCACACGCATCGGGATGGAACCGAAATAGTGGTCTTCGAGCTGCTGGCCTTTGGCCGGATTGGCACCGAACAACGTGCGGCCGGTGAATGCGAGGTCGGGGCGGGCATTGTACAGCGCGCTGTCAACCAAAAAATATTCCTGCTCCCAGCCGAGGGTGGCAATTACCTTGGTCACGTTTTTATCAAAATACTGGCACACATCAACTGCAGCTTTATCGAGCGCGCTGAGTGCTTTCAGCAGGGGCGTTTTGTAATCGAGTGCTTCGCCGGTGTACGAAATAAAGATGGTGGGAATGCAAAGCGTTTTGTCAATGATAAACGCGGGCGATGTCGGATCCCAGGCGGTGTAACCGCGTGCTTCAAACGTGTTACGGATGCCGCCGTTCGGGAAACTCGAAGCGTCGGGCTCCTGCTGCACCAGCTGCGAACCGCCGAATTTTTCAATGGCGCGGCCACCTTCTACCGGCTCAAAAAACGCATCGTGTTTTTCTGCAGTGGTGCCGGTGAGCGGCTGAAACCAGTGCGTATAATGTGTAGCTCCTTTGGAAGTGGACCAGGCTTTCATTCCGGCTGCAATTTCATCCGCCATTTTGCGGTCGATGCGGGCACCACGTTCAATGGCATCAATAACACTGCTGTAAGCATCGGTTGAAAGAAACTGACGCATCGCGTCTTTTCCGAAAACCATTTCGCCGAAATAGTTTGTCACATTCCCGGCAGGTGGTTCAACGTTAACCGGCTGGCGGCTGATTGTTTCTTCGAGTGCTTTGAAGCGGATGATGGCCATTTTTGTATGTTTTTTTTGGGTAGTGAATGAAATTTTCTTGTTTCCGGGGCAAAAGTAGGAGAATTTCGGGGGGTGTGACTCCGAAAAGTGTACTTTTTTTATGAACACCCCCTAAAAAAGAGGGGGTATGTTGTTAAAAAGTGTGTTTTGGGGTTAGCGGGGGTGTAAAAACGCTTCGCGTAGTAACGTTGTTTTGGGACATAGGCGACAGGTACGACCTGTCAAAAAGCAACGTCTGCTGCGATTTTGTCGCAGCAGCAGGAATGCGACAAGTCGCAGCTGTCGCCCATGTCCCAAAAGGGGCAGGCACTTTACGGTGTACTCTAAACAAAAAAAGGGAAACCGGCCTCAGCCGCGTTTGATGGAACCGGGAATAATATCGTTGTTGTCCGGTTCGGGGAGGGTTTGCTGCGTGTCGGGTTTAATAACATCATCTGTCATGGCCTCGTCCGCATTCTTATTAATATTATTCAGTCCTTCCTGGATGTCGTTTTTCATCACATCGGTGGCGGCTTTCAGTTCATCCATTTCTTCCTGGAGGTTGATGCTCTTTTTCATTTCCTCGGCGCCTTCCTGTATTTCGCGCTGGATATTGCCTGCTGCTTCGCGGAAATCGCGTATGCCTTTGCCCAGCCCGCGGGCCAGCTGCGGCAGGTTTTTGGTGCCGAAAAACATCACGATGATGAGGATAATGATAAACACCTCACCGGCACCAAGATTAAGAAATAAAACAGCGGCCTGCATCATTGCGCTACAAAAGTACATAAAAGCAGAGAAACAGAAACAGCGCGCAGTAACAGGGCCGGAAAACAAAACTACTTTACTCCGATCCCGGCTGTCTTTCTTCGCCCTGTTTCTGTTTCCCGCTCTGACTTCCCGTATTTATACGCATACAGGCTGATGGTTTATACCATTTATTTGTGCGTAATAAGGAAATTACAATTATGTGGTTCCTGACTGCTAACAGAAACGTTCTCATTTATTCACATCAAAAAAAACAAAACCAATGACAACCAATTCTAAATCAATTTCAAACTGGCCCCAGTTGTTTACAGGATCTGCTGAAGGACAAGATGGCTCTGAAGGATGTATTCAAACCGGCGCACCTTACAATGGCAACTGGACCGAATATTTTACTGCAACCGAAAACAGCATCAGCATTACAGCCGGTGATGATGCCCGAACCGTAAGTACAGATAACAATCTGAATTTTAATCTTGGCACAGGCGGAGTTACACAGATCAGCTTTGATTTTGAGATTACCAATTACATGAACACAAGCGGACTGGTTACATGGTTAGCCTTCTGGATTTACAGTAACCCCTGGTCAGGCACTGTTGAAGTTGATTTCATTGAAAGTTTGAACGGGCCCGGCGGGCAAAACAACGGACTCAACAGCAATTTTGCGGGACAGGGCAACCAGGTTATTATATACGACAGTTCATTCACAGGGCCCTGGACAGGTTCGATTATTGCTGATTTTACATCGCTGGGTGACAACCAGGTTGCTGTGCGTGTTTCTAACTCTGTTAACTCCAATGTGGCAACCGCAACACTTACCAATGATTCCGGTTACTTTTTTGTGCTGGACACCTGTTCTTCGACTCCTGCGTCCGGCGAATGCGTAATCACCATCTCGAATCTGCAATATGTCGGAGAAATCTGATACTGTCTTTCGCTAAAGTCAAAGCAGCCTGTTGCCTTTACTTATTTCAGCTGAATAAAATGCGTAAAAACAAAGCAGCCTTTGGTTCATCACCAAAGGCTGCTTTGTTTAATGCGGTTGCCTGGAATTGGCTTATGCCTTCAGGGTGCCTTTGCGGTCGAAATCAACTACGATCGGTGTGGCGATGCACAGCGAGGAGTAGGTTCCGATTACGATACCGATAAGCAGGGCGAACGAGAACCCTTTGATGGTGTCGCCGCCGAAGATGAAGATCGCAAGCAGTACGAAGAACGTAATCATCGAGGTATTGATGGTACGGCTCAGGGTACTGTTAAGAGCGTAGTTGATCATGTTGCGTTTTTCTTCGCCCACAATTTCGTGTTTCTTCGATCCGAGGAACTCGCGGATACGGTCAAATACAACCACCGTATCGGTCATCGAGTAACCCATTACCGTAAGGATCGCCGCAATGAAGTGCTGATCAATCTCGAGCGGGAACGGCAGGATGCCATCGAAAATAACGAAGAACGAAAGTACCACGAGCACGTCATGCAGCAGCGCCGCAACCGCACCCAGGCCAAACTGCCAGCGGCGGAAACGGAACAGGATGAAGATGAACATGAGCGCACATGAAATCGCAATTACGATGTACGAGCTGGCCACTACATCATTCGCAATGGACGGACCTACTTTTACCGAGCTGTCAATTTTGAAGTTTCCGGCACCGGCAACTTTGGTAAGTCCATCGTTCAGTTTGTTTGCTACCTCGTCATCAACGGTTACGCCGTTTTCAGCAATGCGGTAGTTGGTAGTGATTTTCAGACGGTTGTTGCTGCCGGCTGTTTTCACTTCGAGCGATGCACCCGGGAACTGTGCTTCCAGTGTTTTGCGCACTTCTTCAGTTCCGGTTTCTTTTGTAAAGGCTACAGTGTAGTTACGTCCACCGCTGAAATCAACGCCGAGGTTGAATCCGCCCTTCTGGAAGTAGAATACCACGCCTACAATGATCACAGTGGCCGAAAGCATGTAGTAAATTTTACGACGGCCAACGAAATCAAATTTGGTGTTGCGCAGGATATTTTCTGTTGCCGGTGTCGAGAACTTGATGTCTTTGTTACGCTTCAGCATACCATCGAATACAAGGCGGGTGATGAAGATCGCGCAGAACATCGAGCTGAGGATACCGATGATAAGCGTGGTTGCAAAGCCCTGAACCGGACCTGTACCGAATGCGTACAGGATGATACCCAGGATGAGGGTCGTTAAGTTCGAGTCAAGGATTGAAGACATCGCGTGTTTGTAACCATCGGCCACAGCAAGGGAAATGCCTTTGCCTTCGCGGAGTTCTTCACGTATCCGTTCAAAGATCAGGATGTTCGCATCCACCGAAAGTGCGATGGTAAGTACGATACCGGCAATACCCGGCAGGGTAAGTACTGCTCCCAGTGAAGAGAGAATACCCATGATAAAGAATACGTTTACAAACAGGGCAAAGTCAGCCACGAGGCCGGCTTTGTTGTAGTAGAAGAACATGTAAATAAGTACCACAACAAGGGCAACGAGGAACGAAAGGATACCGGCGCGGATGGCTTCGGCACCCAGGGTCGGACCAACTACTACTTCTTCCACGATGCGGGCAGGAGCAGGCAGGCGGCCGGCTTTCAGTACGTTTACAATATCGTCGGCTTCGCGGGTGGTGAAGCTGCCGGTGATCTGCGAGTTACCGCCGGTGATTTCACCCTGTACAGTCGGGAAGGTATAAACGTATCCGTCGAGTACGATGGCGATTGCTTTGCCGATGTTGTCGCGGGTGATACGTGCCCAGGCCTGCGAACCTTCGGTGTTCATGCTCATCGAAATTTCAGGCGAAGCACCGTTCTTATTATCGTATTGTTTGCGGGCATCAACAATTACATCACCCGAAAGTGCTGCTTTGCCGTCCGGCTCGGCGCGTAATGCAACCAGCTGGTAAAAATCAGGACCGCTTTGTGCTTTCACCGGTTTCACCGACCATGCAAAACGCAGGTCGCCGGGGAAAATGGAACGGATTTCTTCCATACGCAGCAGGGTGTTCACCTTGCCGGTATCTTTCTGTAACGCACTGCCTACTACCGGTCCCGGGAATGCACCATTTTTCTGGTCAAACATCGGGCTGAGGATATCAAACAGCGGGTTCTTTTTGTTTTTGCTGGTGTCTGCTTTTGCAGCTGCGTCTTTCGAAGTGTCTTTCGGAAGCAGTTTTACAAGCGAGTCGTAAATTTTAGCACTGTCCGGTTTACCTTTCAGTGAATCGGCAATGGCAACAGCCGCAGTATCTTTTCCTTTGGTCGAATCTTCGGTAATGCCGTACATCACCTGCAGCTTGTAGTTTGCATTGATGAGGTAGTTGAGGACTTCACCGTTTTCATAAGTGCGCCAGAACTCGAGGTTCGCAGTTCCCTGGAGGAGTTTGCGTACACGTTTCGGATCTTTTACACCCGGAAGTTCAACGAGGATGCGTCCTGACGATTCCAGTTTCTGGATGTTCGGCTGGGCCACACCAAATTTGTTGATACGTTTCTCAAGCACGAGCTTGGCACGGTCAACCGATTCGTTGGCTTCCTTGCGGAGCACATCAACTACCTGTTCGTTGGTCGCGTTGAAGGTGATTTTATCTTTCAGCTGCGAACGGAAGAACGTTGACATGTTGCCGCTCGGCAGTTTTTCTTTAAATGCTGCTGCGAAGAGTGTAACGAAATCGGTGTTGGATGTTTTGCTTTTTTCACGGGCAAGATCCATCACACTTTTAAACTCCGGCGAGGTGTTGTTACCCGAAAGCGCCATGATGATGTCAGCCACAGAAACTTCCATGGTAACGTTCATACCGCCTTTAAGGTCAAGACCGAGGTTGATTTCTTTCTCTTTGCAATCCATATAGGTATTGCCGAGCCAGATGCTCTTCGACGGCATGGAGTCTTCGAGGAAGAAACGTTCCTGTTCGTTTTTAACCGAATCAAGCAGTTCTTTTTTCCGGGTCTCATTGCCGCCGGATTTGGCATTTACAAGGTCCTGGATGGCTTTAGAACCTACCACGTTTTCAGCGTACTTGGCCGCTTTTTTCTCGTGGCTGGTCGTTGCATAAGTGAACGACAGGTAGTACAGGCAGCACAGCGCCATCAGAATAGCAAAAAGCCGGATTGCCCCTTTAATGTTTTGCATAATTGCGTTTACTCGTTTGTTAAATTTTGTCCGTTTGGTGCGGGTTTCCAAGCCGTTCAGGTACATTTGAAGGCATACCCTCCCAAAATGGAGGGTGCAAATATAAAATTTCAGTTGGGATTTCCCAATTCCCGAACCGCATTAAACGACCGATTTACGCATTTCGTCCTGAAACAGCCTACCCGCCTGTTGCTGAGAAAGTTGTATTTTCGTGCAAAATCAATCGAAAACCAAGGCAAAATGCGGCTACAGCACCATTTCTTTCTTCTTTTACCATTCCTGGTTCTGCTTTCATGCAGTTCACCCAAATCCGACCCGGACGCTGTTCCGGGATTCCTGGTTGCTGCTGTTGACGGCAAACCGGCAAAAGCCACCTGTACCTGTACCGGGTTAAGAAGCAGTGAAGCACCCGGAACAATTCAGCTGCATTTCACATTTAATGATGCCGCAAATGGTGCGGAATTATTTTCTGTAATCGTATTCCGCTTTAAAGAACAGCCCGCCAAAATCAGCTCCGGCGACCTGATGCCGCTGGCTGCCGACAGCGTTCTTCCTTCGGCCAATGCCATTACAAAAAACGATTCGCTCTCCTATTATGTATCAAAAATGGATATGGAAATCAACAGCTACGAGCTCATTGACGCGCATAAAGCGAAGATCAGCGGGCGGCTGAGCGGGCGGCTTTATTATGATGTGGAATTGTCAGCCGGAAAACAACCCTTTATTGAAATACGCGATGGTGTATTTACAGATATCGAGGTAACGATAATTTAAGACATTCCACTCCTGCGTTCAAATCCCATTTCAGCGGCTGTTTTGCGTATAATCGGTCGCATACAACCGCAAGAGCACCGCTTTTTTTCGTTAGTTTTGTAGAGATAAAGGCAAAACATATTTTCTTAAAAAGAGAACTCATGCGTAAAAATACTTTCGCCGCGCTGCTCGCTGTTGCTGTGTGCGGGATGCTGCAGGCGCAGCCCGGTTTTGTGCGCAACGATACCATACCGGTTTCGAATACCGGGGCACTCCTAAATGCCTGGGCCGGCGGAATGAACTTCTGCCAGTTTTCGGAAATTGACCTCGACGGCGATGGCACACTCGATCTGTTTGTGTTCGACCGCAGCGGCAACCGCGTTACGACTTACATTAATAACGGCACACCCAACCAGGTGGATTACAAACATGCCCCGCAGTTTCAGTCGTCGTTCCCGGCCGATCTGCATGACTGGGTGCTGCTGCGCGATTACGACTGCGACGGCAAGATGGATATTTTTACGTACCAGAGTCCGGGCTTCCGGGTGTTCCGAAACACCTCGTCGGGTGGCAACCTGCAGTTTACGTTGCGCTACAACCTGGTTTATTCGGATTACAATCCGAACGGTAACCCGAACATGGTGAACCTGTATGTGAGCCCGGTGGATATTCCGGCCATCCGCGATGTGGATAATGACGGCGACCTCGATGTAATTACGTTCAGTATTCTCGGCACGTTTCTCGAATACCATAAAAACACCGCCGTAGAAAACGGGCAAAGCTGCCAGGACACGCTGATGTATGAAGCCGAAACGATGTGCTGGGGCAATTTTGCAGAAAACTCACTGAACTCGAGCATCACGCTCAACCAGAGCTGCCGCATGGGCGATCCTACGCAAATTCCCACCAACATTGATCCCGATGTGCAACCGCTGCATGCCGGTTCGTGCTTAGAGTGTATTGATATTGACAGCGACAACGACAAGGAAGTAATTATCGGCGACATCAGCAGTTCATCTATCGTAATGGTGCGCAACGGCGGCACTCCGCAAGCTGCAAACGGCGACCTGGTGGATGCGAACTATCCGAATTACGATCAGCCTGCCGTATTGAATATTTTCCCCTGCGGCTTTCAGCTGGATGTGAACAACGACAACAAAAAAGACATCCTGTTCAGCCCGAACGTTACCGTGGCAGCTGAAAATTACCACAGCGTGTATTATTACAAAAACACAAATACCACCACCTCTACCCTGCTCGATTTTCAGCAGAATAATTTTATGCAGGATGGCATGATTGAAGTGGGCGAAGGTTCGTACCCGGTGCTGTATGATTATGACGGCGACAGCGACGAAGACCTGTTTATCGGCAACTACGGTTTTTACAACGGCGGACTGTACAACTCAAAAATTACGCTTTACAAAAACATCGGCAATTCGATTAACCCCTCGTTCACGTTATTCAACAGCGACTTTGCCAACCTGTTTGCAAATGCCACCGGCCTGCAGAATATTGAATTTGCATTTGGCGACCTGGATGGCGACGGCGACAAGGACATGCTGATCGGTGATAACAACGGCAAACTGCATTTTTACCAGAAGCTGCCCGGGCCCGCAGATAATTTTGTACTTGCCCAGGCCAATTATCAAAGCATTGATGTGGGCAGCTTTGCAGCACCGCAGATTATTGATGTGGACCGCGACGGCAAAGTTGATCTGCTGATCGGCAAACAGAACGGCAAACTGAGTTATTACCGCAACACGGGAACTTCATCAGCCCCGGTATTTACACTCATCACGGCTACATTCGGTGGTGTGGATGTGAACGCACCGTTTTACAGCACCGGTTACAGCACCCCGGTGATGTACGATGACAGCGGCAACTACAAACTGCTGGTGGGTTCGGAAGAAGGCTGGATCTGGTTTTTCGACAACATTGACGGCAACCTGGCCGGTAATTTTAACCTTGTTGATTCTACCTACATTGGTGTGCGCGAAGGCGCCCGCACCTACATCAGCGTTGCCGACCTGAACAACGACGGGCTGCGCGACCTGGCTATCGGAAACTATGCCGGCGGTGTGGCGCTGTTTTACGGCGACAACAACGTATCAACCGGTGCCGGATTGTTTAACGACAACCAGGTGTTTGAACTTTACCCGAACCCGGTAGCCACCGGAACAGGCAGCGAGGAATTTACCGTTTATGTTCCGGAATTCAGTGTGCAGTCGGCCATGCAGCTTACTGTGCAAAACATGCTCGGGCAAACCGTTTATCAGCAGCCGCTCAGCATGCAGCGCAATGCGGTAAGCACGCAGGGTATGGCGCGCGGGGTTTACATCTGCACGGTTACGGTTAAAAACAACAGCACCGGGAAAACGCAGCATGCGCAGCGCAAGCTCGTGATCCGTTAAGCGCACATACAAACCGCCGGTGTAATTTTTGTACACTGCCGGTCTGAATATTTTCTACTTTTGTAAGTACAATATGCAACTGAAGCGTCAACTCATTGCGGCATTCCTGTTATCGGTACTCAGCATTGCGCTGGTGCCGAAAGAGTGGCTGCATGAACTGCACGCGCATATTGATACCGAGCACATCAAACCCGGAGACGGCGGTGCGGCACTCGAAAATCACCACCACCATTGTATTATTTTTTCGGTGGAGTCGCCGGTGTTTACGGTTGATGAACCTGTTTTTATTCCCGAAAACAAGGTTGTTGATTTTATCCACGACACCTATTTAACCTGTACCGAAAATTTCCGGCACAGCGTAACACCTTCCCTCCGCGGCCCGCCTGCATCCTGTATTTCCTGATCGGTTTCCGCGCTTTTGCAGCGGAAATCTCCGTGCATTTTTTGACACGGATGATTCATCCCATTTAAAAAAATACAGATGTTTGTTTTACGCAAGGCTATTGCAGCGTGTGCGTGCCTGTTTGTTTTTACAGCTGTTTCCGCGCAGCGCACAGACAGTACCGCCGCATGCCGTTACACCTGTTCGGGCACGGTTTACGACCTCGACAGCAAAGCGCCGCTTCCGCTGGCCACCCTACTGGTGAAAGAAGCGCCGGAAAAAAGTGTGTATGCCGATGAGCACGGGCATTACCAGCTCAGCGGGTTGTGTGCGGGCAAAACCTACACGCTGGTGCTGCGCCACCTGTACTGCGAATCGTTTTCTGACAGCATAACCATCACCGGCACACTGCAGCGCGATTTTTACCTGCCGCATTTCGATCACCAGATCAGCGAAGTGGTGGTGCACGCACATTCGAGCGAGGGGCTTGCAACGCAGGCGCGCCAGGAAATTTCGGGAAGTGAGCTGCAGCAAAAAAGCGGGCAGTCGCTGGGCGAAATGCTGAGCAGCAAAAGCGGTGTAACCATGCTGCAAACCGGATCCAGTGTTTCGAAACCGGTGATACATGGCATGCACAGCAACCGCATCCTCATCCTGAACAACGGCATACGCCAGGAAGGCCAGCAGTGGGGCTCGGAACATGCGCCTGAAATCGATCCGTTTATAGCCGAACGCATCACCGTGGTGAAAGGCGCCAACGCCGTGCGTTACGGCAGCGATGCCATTGCCGGCGTGGTGCTGGTGGAAGCACCCGACCTGCGCGATTCAGCAGGCATCGGGGGAGCCGTGCAGCTGGCCGGTTTTTCAAACAACCGCGAAGGCAATGTTTCCGCAGTAATCGGGCAGAACTTCCGCAAACTTCCGGCGCTCAGCTGGCGCGCACAGGGCACGCTGAAACAGGGCGGCAACTACCGCACCCCAAATTACTGGCTGAATAATTCCGGAAGACGCGAAAACAATTTTTCGCTTACGGCGGGATATAACAAAGAGAATTTCAGCCTCGAAACATTTTACAGCCAGTTTAATACCAGCGTGGGCATTTTTTCGGGATCGCACATCGGCAACCTGACGGATCTGTACAATGCGTTTAACAGCGCACAGCCGGCAGAACAGGCCGGTTTCAGTTACACCATCGGCCGCCCGAACCAGGAGATAACGCACGAACTGCTGAAAGTAAAATCGTTTGTGCGAACCGGCAAAGGCGAATACCGCAAAGGCAAACTGCAGCTGGTGTATGCGCGGCAATACAACATGCGTCTGGAATATGACAAACACAAGCCGCTGAACGATTCACTGGCCGCACTGAACCTGCCCGAACTGAAATACGAAATTACCACGCACACCACCGACCTCACGTGGGACCATGGCGCTGTGGGGCGTTTCAGCGGTAGCGTGGGCATGAGCGGCATGTTTCAGCAAAACACGTATGAAGGCCGGTATTTTATTCCGAACTACCGTAACAAAACAGCCGGGCTGTTCTGGATTGAACGCATGCGTATTGATACCGCCCTCACGCTGGAAGCCGGTGTGCGCGGCGATTACAAACACCTGCAGGTTTTTAAATGGGAAAACAACG
This sequence comes from Chitinophaga pinensis, assembly GCA_943372645.1. Lineage (GTDB taxonomy): Bacteria > Bacteroidota > Bacteroidia > Palsa-965 > Palsa-965 > VBWE01. Next base: position 18,492 of record CALRZN010000001.1, read on the forward strand.
TGGTGATTTCGCCGGTGCATCAGTTCAGCAACATCAGCGGAACCCTGGGCCTGGTGTGGCAGGTGCGCGATCACATGCACGTGCTGGTAAATGCAGGCTCGGCCTGGCGCGCACCGGGTGTGAACGAATTGTACAGCGATGGCCTGCATCACGGCGCAGCCGCCATTGAAACCGGCGACCGCACGCTCACCACGGAGAAAGCATATTCGCTGATTACCACGGTGAACTGGCACAACCATAAAAACCTGGAAACCGAAATCAGCGCATATTACATGCTGTTCGATGGGTTTATTTATGCACAACCGGAAGCCGAACCCGCGCTCACCATCCGCGGCGCATTCCCGGCGTTTCAGTATGTACAGACTGATGCCACGCTGAAAGGCGTTGATGCCAATGCCAGCTGGCGGTTCACCAAACAGTTTACGTGCAATGTAAAAGCATCGCTGCTGCGTGCGCGTAACACCGGCACAAACGATTGGCTGCAGCTGATGCCCGCCGACCGCATTGAACCGGGACTGCGCTGGAAAAGTGACGGCAAAAACCATTTCCGCAACTGGTATGCAGGCACTTCGGTACAGTTTGTAAACAAACAGTGGCGCGTGCCTTACAACAGCGATTTTGTGCCACCACCCGCTGCGTACACCCTGGTGAATGCCGAAGCCGGCTGCAGCCTGTTTTTCGGAAAACAGGAAATTGAAATCGGCATAAGCGCCACCAATTTACTGAATGCGTTATACCGCGATTACATGGACCGGTTCCGGTATTACACCGATGCCACCGGCCGCAACATCGGGCTGCGGATCAAAGTCCCGTTTAATGTTTCACCCAACTCAAAACAAAACTGAAATGAAAAATAAAACCACTTTCAATAAATCATTTTTCCTGAAACCGGGATTTGCAATTGTACTCGGCATGCTGGCCATCAGCGGCTGCAAAAAAGACGATGACATTGTGGAAACACCGCCGCCCGTGCAGAACGAAGGCGAAGTAATTACCACCATGCGCCTCATCGCTACGGATTCGGCAACAAATACGGTAGCAGGTACATTCACCTTCCGTGATCCTGACGGAAGCGGCGGCAGCGGACCGGATATTTTTGATACGATCAGGCTGGCAGCAAACAAAACCTACAACGTGCAGTTAGTGTTGCTGAACGAAACCGTAACGCCTGCCGATTCCATTTCAAACGAAGTGCTTGCCGAAGCCAACGACCACATGTTCTTTTTCCATTACAGCGGCGCGGCCATCACACAATCGTATCTCGACCAGGATACAAACACGCCACCGCTCGGAATCGGATTACAAACAAAATGGAAAACCGGCGCAGCATCCGCAGGCACTTCACAGGTGATTTTAAAACACCAGCCCGGTGTAAAAGACGGCACAGAAACTCCTGGTGAAACGGATATTGACATTACGTTTCAGACGGTGATTCAGTAAAGGCTGGTTTTGCAAAATTTCAGGGGAATTTTTGGGACTCGCGGGACATGTCGCAGCAGTGACTTAGTAATGTCCCGCGTGTCCCAAAAGTTCTATACGAAACTGCATGTTTTTTATGCCACCCTTACCCCAATCACACACACATCGTCCACCTGCTCCAGGTTGCCTTTCCAATCGGTAAATGCCCGGTCGAGTTTTTCTTTTTGTTCGTTCACCGGCAAAGATGAAACAGAAACCAGCAGCTCTTTGAGTTGTTTGTACATAAACTTTTTGCCTTTCGGTCCGCCGAACTGATCGGGCATTCCGTCGGTAATGGTATAAACCATGTCGCCGGACTGCAGTTCGATGGCATGTTGTGTAAACGGTAACTGGTCGCGGTCGTGGCGGCCGGCGGGCATTTTATCCGGCGGAAACTCCTGCAGTATTGTTTCTCCGTTGTTGCGCACAATCCATACCGGGTTGTTGGCGGCAGCATACACGGCGCTCCTGGTTGCAAAATCAAAACGGATTACGCTGCAGTCCATCCCATCTTTTCCGCCATCGGTACTGCCGTCTTTTTTTAACCGCTCGATGATTTTGAGGCGGGTATAATCCAGTATTTCGGCGGGGCCGGTGAGTTGTTTTTCTTCCACGGCTTTTTCGAGGCACGAAATATTCAGGATACTCATAATGGCTCCGGGAACGCCGTGGCCGGTACTGTCAGCCGTTACCAGCAGAAATGTGCCATCGTTCAACGCAGCTGCCCAGTAAAAATCGCCGCTCACCACATCGCGCGGTTTGAAGAACACAAAATAATCGCGGAGGTTATTGTTCAGCAATTCACCTGTTGCGAGGAAACTGCGCTGAATGCGTTCGGCGTAATTGATGCTGTCAGTAATTTCTTTTTGTTTCTCGTCAACAATATCTTTTTGTTTTTCCACCAGTTCTTTCTGCGCGGTGATGATGCGGTTCTGTTCCTGGTTACGGCGCAGGCTGCGCAGGATTACGAGCGCGAGTATGAGCGCAAACACCAGTCCGGCCGAAACTGCGGCAATAATGAGCTGCTGTTTTTGTTTTTCTTCTTCCTGCTGCCGCTGCAGCTCCAGTTCGCGCTGCCCGAACTTAAAACTCATTTCCGCCTGTATGCTGCGCCGCGTGTTTTCTTCATTCAGCAGGCTGTCGCGGTAAACCATAAACTGCCGGTTATGATCAAACGCTGCTTTCCAGTTTCCTGCAACACTGTCGAGCACGGCCAACCCGGCGTGGCTGGTTTTTATGGCTTCCTTGTAACCGATGCCCCGGGCAAATGCAAGGGCATTTTCGAAATAACTCCGCGCGGTATCGGTATTCCCCAGTCGGGTATTTACCTGCCCGATGCTGATGTACGACAACGCAATTCCCTGTTTGTCGCCAATCGCTTTGCGGATCTGCAGCGCTTCATAAAAATAGTTCAGTGCTTCCCTGAAAAAGTGCGTACGGTCGGGCCCGGCAGGTGATGCAATTTCGCCTTTGCTGTAATACACCGCACCAATGTTGTTGATGTTGATGGATTCCCAGTTCCGGTTGGTGGTTTCTTTGTTAACAGGTAGTGCGCGGTGGAAATACAGCAGTGCTTTGTCGTACTCTTTCCGTTCTTTATATACTTCGCCGATGTTGTTGAGTGAACCGGCAACGCCTTTGCGGTCGCCGATGGCTTCGCGGAGTTCCAATGCGTTGGTGTATTCGTCGAGTGCGCCGGAATAATTTTTCTGGTTGTAATAAATGAGGCCGATGCAATTGTGTGCGCGTGCAATTCCTTTTTTATAACCGATGGCTTCGTTCAGACGCAGGGCGGTAAACGCATGTTCGAGTGCTTTCGGATAATCACCCTGTTTCCAGTAAATAAGTGCACTGTTAATGAACGCGGTGGCTTTGCCTTTTTCAAAATTTATTTTATCCGCCAGCAGTTTGGCCTGTTCTGCATAGCTCATCGCCACTTCGTAATCGCCCTGCTGCCAGGTTTCATCCGCAAGAGAAGTCAGTAAATTCACTTTGGAAGAATCGGCTGCTGCCGATTTCAAAATGCGGTTCAGCGAATCCGTTTTCCCCTGCTGTGCATTCGCAGCAATGCCCTGCAGCAATAAAGCCAGCAAACAGGCGATGTTCCGGAAAATGTATTTTTTGCGCATAGGGCAGCCTAAATATAGTCCTTTTCCCGGTTCCGGTTTTTCTGCTTTTCCGGGATTGAATAACCACATACTCGCGAATTTCCTGTTTGTGCCAGAAATCCGAAATGCGTACCTTTAGCTAAATAAATTTTGCCATGAAACGCCTTGTTTTATTTTCCGGTCTGACCGCACTCGTAACAGGTTCGTTTTTTTCCGGTTGTAAAAAAGACGATCCGGTATATGACCTCGAAGCCAGCGGTTATCCGAAAGAGCCGGGTATTATCCTGCTCTCGAAATGCGCCACAGCCGGATGTCATAATACACAAAGCAAAGAAGCCGCAGCAGGTCTTTCGCTCAACTCGTGGAATGAACTGTTTGAAGGCAGCCGCGCAGGTGCCGTGGTGGTTCCCTACTCCACCGATAACAGCACGCTCTGTTTGTTTGCAAATACATACGAAGACCTCGGTGTTACCGGCACACCAACCATGCCGATAAATGCCGATCCGCTCAGCCGCGAAGAAGTAAAAACGCTTATGGACTGGGTACATGCCGGTGCACCGAACGCAAACGGCGAAGTGGCATTTGCAGAAAATCCCTTCCGAAAAAAATATTATGTTACCAACCAGGGCTGCGATGTGGTTACCGTAATTGATGCTGCAACCGACCTCCAGGCCCGCTACATTTCCGTGGGCAACACTTCGGCTGTGGAATCACCGCACTATGTGCGTGTAACCGCTGACGGCAACTACTGGTGCGTGGTTTCGCTCGCCGGACTCAAACTGCAGAAGTTCCGCACCGCCGACGATCAGCTTGCCGGTGAAGCCTACATCGGGCCGGGATACTGGAACACCATTGCACTTTCGAACGATTCGCGTTATGCGTATTGTGTGGACTGGCAGACCACCGGAAAAGTGGTGAAAGTAGATCTGAATACCATGACTGCAGTAGAAACCTACCAGGGCGGCGGCGAACTCATCCAGTCGCACGGTTCGTTTGTGAGCCCGGATAACAACACGCTGTATATTACCTGCCAGTCGGGAAACTACATTACGAAAGTAGATGTAAGCGTTAATGGTCCCGGTTTTGAAAAAGTGGTGCTTGACGGAAGCGGTATTCCGAATCCGAATTCGGCACTTAAAATTCATGAAGTAGCATTTACGCCTGATGGTTCAAAATATTTTGTAACCTGCCAGGGTACCGGCGAAGTGCGTGCGGTAGATGCAGCTACCGATCAGTTGCTGGCTGTAATTCCCATTGGACATGATCCGGTTGAAATGAGTTTTTCGGAACAGCTGCCCTACATGTTTATTACCTGCATGGATGACACTGTTACATACCCGGGAAAAACCGGCTCGGTGTGGATTGTAAATTACCAGAACAATACCGCTGTAGGGTCTGTTAACACGGGCTATCAGCCGCACGGCATTGCGGTAAACGACAGCAAACGCGAAGTACTTGTTGCCAACCGCAATATCAACCCGAACGGGCCTGCGCCACACCACACTACAAGTTGCGGCGGACGAAACGGATACGTTACATTTATTGACATGAATACCTTGCAACTCGTTCCCGGAAAAAAACTGGAACTGGCTGTTGATCCGTATTCTGCCGCCTACCGCAAATGAGCAACGAAACAACTTACCCCGATAATGTAATCCTGTTTGACGGGGTGTGTAATTTTTGCAACAGCTCCATTAATTTTATCATCCGCCACGACAAAAAAAACCGGTTTCATTTTGCGCCCCTGCAGTCGGAACCCGGTGCTGCGCTTATAAAACAACACAACCTGCCCGAAGAATTCCTGAGCAGCGTGATCCTGATTGAAAACGGGAAAGCATACGTCAAATCAACCGCGGCGCTGCGTATTGCGCGGCGGCTGAACGGGGGCTGGCCACTGTTTTATGGTTTTATCATCCTGCCGCCGTTTTGCCGCGACTGGGTGTACAACATCATTGCCCGTAACCGCTACAAATGGTGGGGCAAAAAAGAAAGCTGCATGGTGCCTACGCCCGAAGTGCGCAAAAAATTCCTGGCGTACTCCTGATTATTTCTTACGGGCTGTTGCTTTTTTCTTCACCGGGGCAGCTGCTGCTTTTTTAGCTGCAACCTTGCCAGCAGGCGTTTTTTTCTTCGCACTTTTCTTAGCGGCCGCTGCAGCGGTTTTCGAAGCTTTTTTCATTTCAGCTGCTTTTTCTGAAGCCTGTTTTTTTGCCGCTTTTTTCAGTTTCTTGCCCGAACGCTGGCTGAGGTGAATTACTTTTTTGCCGTAATCAATAATTGCATCGAGTTCGAGCAGCAGGTCGCTGCCGAGTATGCCGTCAATGGTTTCGATGTTAACGGCTTCGTATGCTTTGTTAACGTGGCTCAGGTCGAGCAGGTGTGTACGGTACTGACCCACCTGCAGTTTACCGAGTTGAATGTTGCCCAGGTCCACATGAAAACTTTCCATGGCATTGGTGCCCAATCCTGACGAAAGGTGTTCACTTTTCTGCGTAGCGCCTTTTTTCACAAAGCGGGCAATCCGTTCTTTATCAAACACCGTGCGTGATGCGCCGGTATCAACCACCACAAATGCGTTTTTTCCATTCACTTTAATTGTGGCATGCAGGTGCAGGCCACCGTCTTCGCCAAGTGTTACTAACCGTACCGGTAATTTTGATTTCATCGTTTTCCTTTTTTAAAATAAAAAAGGTTGAGCAAACTCAACCTTTTTGTTTGTTATCAACTGGTAAACAACTATGCTGACACAATGTTCATATTGTCGAGCACACTCATTACATCACGAACCGAAGCTGCTGAATCGTTAACGAGTTTCATTTCATCGTTGTTCAGTTTCAGCTCAATGATCTGTTCGATGCCTTTGCGTCCGAGTTTTACCGGTGCGCCCAGGTACACGTTTTTGAGTCCGTACTGGCCATCGAGCCATGCACATACCGGGAAAATGCGTTTCTGGTCGCGGACAATGGCTTCCACCATTTGTGCGGCAGCAGCACCCGGGGCATACCATGCCGAAGTGCCGAGCAGGTTAACGATTTCTCCGCCGCCTTTTTTGGTACGTTCAACAATTGCATCCAGCGAAGCCGAATCAATGAGTTCGGTTACCGGGATACCGCCTACGGTGGTGTAACGCGGCAGCGGAACCATGGTATCGCCGTGTCCGCCCATCAGTACGGCCTGGATGTCTTTCGGCGAACAGTTGAGCGCTTCTGCGAGGAATGCGCGGTAACGTGCGGTATCAAGAATGCCGGCCATACCGAATACACGGCTCGGATCAATTTTCGCAGTGAGGTACGCGCAGTAAGTCATTACGTCGAGCGGGTTCGAAACCACGATGATGATGGCATCCGGCGAATATTTAATTACCTGCTCGGTAACGCTTTTTACAATTGCGGCGTTCGTTGAAATCAAATCGTCGCGGCTCATGCCCGGTTTACGCGGCAGGCCCGAAGTAATCACAACCACATCAGAACCGGCTGTTTTCGAATAATCGTTGGTCGAACCTTTGATGCGCGTATCGTACATATTGATCGGCGCAGTCTGCCAGATGTCAAGTGCTTTTCCTTCCGAAAAGTTTTCTTTGATGTCAACAAGAACAACCTCGTTGCATAATTCTTTATGTGCAATGACATCGGCACAGGTGGCTCCAACGTTACCGGCACCTACTACTGTTACTTTCATGGATTGATTTTTTCGTTGTTATAATGTTGCAGTGAATTTCTTAAAAACGGCACTAAATTAGAAAAAGAATGGGGATTTGATTTTTTGGATATGCCAGTTTGCAAAAAAGATTTTTCCGGAATGAGTTGCGTCATCTTTTTAAAGCTGTTAATAAAAAGTTAATAACCCTGCAACGAACAACTCTGCCCCACACCTGCCATTTGCCGATCGAAAACTAATTCGAATTAAGGGGTGGCTTTTAACATTTCGTCTATAAAAAAAGCAATCTGCTGGTTCTGAGGCAGAAAGCAAAAACCCTGAAAAACGCCTGACAGGCATACTTATATGACATGAATAGGACAATCAGCCCTTTTTTTTGTTCAATATTCTTATATATTTGAAACCAACACATTAAACACACGGATTCTTTTTCTTAACACCAGTACATGGCAAAGCACTACCAGCACAACGGTTCTGCATTAAAACGCGTGTTCCTGCTGATCTGTTTTATAACAGTTATCAGTTTCGGCGCAAATGCACAGCTTACGGTTACGCCCGGCGTTTCTGCGGCATCATTAATAACCAGCCTGGCCGGTCAGGGACTGACGGTTACAAACGTTAACTTAAACTGCCCTACCAATGCCTATGGCACTTTTTCCAACGGCAACACCACCAACATTGGTATCACGAACGGTATTCTGTTAACCACCGGATCGGCAATAAATGCCATCGGCCCGAATAACAGCACCAGTATGGGCACCTGCAACGGCACCTCCGGCAGCGATCCGCAACTGGTTGCGATTGAACCGATGGCTAACCAGGATTTGTGTGTTCTTGAATTTGATATTGTTCCGCAGTGTAACCAGCTCACCATTAAATTCGTTTTTGGTTCCGAAGAATACCCCGAGTTCGTAAGTTCTTCTTTTAATGATGCTTTTGGTTTCTTTATCACCGGGCCTTCTGCAGCCTGTGCGCCGGGCGGATATAATAATACCAACGTTGCCACACTGCCCAATAACGTAACACCCGTTAGTATTGATAACGTAAATAACATCGCCAATTCGGCCTACTATGTCAACAATACCGGGGGCGTAACCATTCAGTACGATGGTTTTACGACGGTGCTTACACGAACGATAAACCTGTGCCCGTGCCAGACCTATCATTTCAAAATGGCGATTGCCGATGCCGGCGATTGTTATTACGACTCCGGTGTATTTATTGATTTCCTGTCGTGTACATCCGTAATGACGGCTGTTCCGACATCAACACCGGCCACCTGCTCCGGGTGTAACGGCACTGCTTCAGCAAACGTAACCGGCGGTGTAGGTCCTTATACATACAGCTGGGCACCCAGCGGGGGAACAGGCGCAACAGCCACCGGTTTATGCCCGGGCACCTATACTGTAACCGTAAACGACGCACTGACCTGTACACCTGCAATTACAGCAACCGTAGTGGTGGGCAGCAGCGGGGGCATGACCCTGGGCGGCTCACAAACGAATATACTATGCAACGGGCTTTGCACAGGGGCCGCAACAGTAACCGTATCAGGAGGTACGGGGCCGTACACCTACAGCTGGGCACCAAGCGGCGGAACGGCCGCAACAACCACCGGCCGATGCGCAGGAACGTACACGGTTACAGTTACCGATGCAAATGGTTGCGTATCCACCCGTACATTTAACATTACGCAACCGACTGCAATAACCACCACGGGCGGACAAACAAACGTATTATGTAATGGTCTTTGTACCGGCTCGGCAACAGTTACGCCTTCGGGAGGTACAGGCCCTTACACTTACAGCTGGGCTCCGGCCGGCGGAACGGGTGCATCTGCATCCGCACTTTGCGCAGGCACATACACCTGCACTGTTACTGATGCCAGCGGATGTACAACTACACGAACATTCACGATAACACAGCCTCCCGCATTAACTACGACAGGCGGACAAACGAACGTATTGTGCAACGGGCAGTGTACCGGTTCGGCAACAGTTACACCTTCGGGCGGAACGGGACCTTATACCTACAGCTGGGCACCTTCGGGCGGCACAGCAGCCACCACCACCGGCCGGTGCGCTGGTACTTACACCTGCACTGTGACGGACGCCAGCGGATGTACAACCACACGCACGTTTAACATCACACAGCCACCAGCAATAACAACAACCGGCGGACAGACGAACGTACTTTGCAATGGATTGTGCACAGGTTCGGCAACCGTTACACCTTCGGGCGGAACAAGTCCGTACACCTACAGCTGGGCACCAGCCGGTGGCACAGGTGCTTCCGCATCCGCACTTTGCGCAGGAACGTACACAGTAACCGTTACGGATGCAAACGGATGTACAACAACACGTACATTTAATATCACGCAGCCACCTGCTTTATCTACGACAGGCGGACAAACGAACGTATTGTGCAACGGGCAGTGCACAGGTTCTGCAACAGTTACACCTTCGGGCGGAACAAGTCCGTACACCTACAGCTGGGCTCCGGCCGGCGGAACAGGTGCTTCGGCAACCGCACTTTGCGCAGGCACATACACCTGCACAGTTACTGATGCCAGCGGATGTACAACTACTCGAACATTTAATATCACACAACCGCCTGCATTAACTACAACCGGTGGACAAACGAACGTACTGTGCAATGGATTATGCACAGGTTCGGCAACAATAACACCTTCGGGCGGAACAAGTCCGTACACCTACAGCTGGGCACCAGCCGGTGGCACAGGTGCTTCGGCAACCGCACTTTGCGCAGGCACATACACCTGCACAGTTACGGATGCAAACGGATGTACAACAACACGTACATTTAATATCACACAACCGCCTGCAATCACAACAACCGGTGGACAGACCAACGTATTGTGTAATGGACTGTGTACAGGTTCTGCAACCGTTACACCTTCGGGCGGAACTGGTCCTTACACCTACAGCTGGGCTCCTGCGGGTGGTACAGGCGCTACGGCATCTGCACTCTGCGCTGGAACATATACTGCAACTGTTACGGATGCAAACGGATGTACGATTACGCGCACGTTTAACATCACACAGCCGCCTGCAATCACAACAACCGGTGGACAGACCAACGTATTGTGTAATGGACTGTGTACAGGTTCCGCAACCGTTACACCTTCAGGCGGAACTGGTCCTTACACCTACAGCTGGACTCCTGCTGGTGGCACGGGAACCTCTGCTTCAGCATTATGTGCCGGCACTTACACTGTAACTGTTACGGATGCAAACGGGTGTACAACAACACGAACATTTAACATCACACAGCCGCCTGCATTAACAACCACCGGCGGACAAACAAACGTTTTGTGCAACGGGCAGTGTACCGGTTCGGCAACTGTTACACCTTCAGGCGGAACAGGGCCTTATACTTACAGCTGGGCACCAAGCGGGGGAACAGCAGCCACCACCACCGGCCGTTGCGCAGGCACATACACCTGCACCGTAACGGATGCAAACGGATGTACAACTACTCGCACATTTAATATTACACAACCGCCTGCGCTTACAGCATCAGCTGTTTCAACTCCGGCAACCTGCGGAAACAACAATGGCTCTGCAACTGTTACCGCATCAGGTGGAACTGGCCCGTACACTTACAGCTGGGCACCTTCGGGCGGAACAGGTACTACGGCACCCAACCTCGGGGCGGGTAGTTATACTGTAACCGTTACAGATGCAAACGGATGCACAACCACAGCAAACGTTACAGTGGCAAGTACCGGTGGCATCAGTGCAAGCATAACAGCAACCGTTAACATCGCCTGCTTTGGCGGCAATACAGGATCTGCAACCGTAACACCTTCGGGCGGAACAGGGCCGTTTACCTATTCCTGGAGTCCCAGCGGTGGAACCGGTTCCACAGCTTCCGGTTTAACGGCAGGGTCTTACACTGCAACAGTTACTGACGCCAATGGATGTGTAGCTACGGCATCTGTTACATTAACACAACCGCCACAACTTACTGCAACAGCAAGTGCAACACCGGTATCATGTAACGGCGGAACAAACGGAACGGCTTCTGTAACTGCATCAGGTGGTGTTGGTCCGTACACCTACAACTGGGCGCCTTCGGGTGGAACAGGAACTACTGCTTCCGGTCTTGCTGCAGGTTCTTATACCGTTACCGTTACTGACGCAAACGGTTGTACAACTACTGCATCTGCAACGGTTACACAACCTACTGTACTTACGGCAGTAATTGCTCCTTCAACAAACGTTTCGTGTAACGGTGGCTCAAACGGTTCTGCAACGGTTACTGCCGGCGGCGGAACTGGTCCATACAGCTACAACTGGGCGCCTTCGGGTGGAACAGGCGCTACGGCTTCCGGTCTTGCTGCAGGCACTTATACTGTAACTGTTACTGATGCAAATTCATGTACCGTAACCGCGGTTATTAATATTACACAACCTACACCGGTTACCGGCGTTACATCATCCACACCTGCTACCTGCGGTAATGCAAACGGCATAGGAACGGTAGTTGCATCCGGAGGAACCGGTCCATACACCTACAACTGGGCCCCGGCTGGTGGAACAGGTTCTTCTACAACAGGCGTTATTGCTGGCACTTACACCGTTACCATTACCGATGCAAACGGATGTACCGGTACTGCTACGGTAAGCATTATCAACGCCGGTTCACCGACAGTTACCATCACTGCATCAACAAACATCCTGTGCTTTGGCGGAACAAACGGCAGTGCAACTGCTTCGGCTTCCGGTGGAACTGGTCCGTACACCTACGCCTGGACACCTTCCGGCGGAACAGGAACAACGGCTTCCGGTTTAGCGGCAGGTTCGTACACCATTACAGTTACTGATGCGAACGGTTGTACTTCAACTGCATCTGTTATTCTTACACAACCGCCGCAACTTACTGCAACAGCAAGTGCTACACCGGTATCATGTAACGGCGGAACGAATGGAACTGCAACAGTTAGTGCTTCCGGCGGTGTTGGTCCGTACACCTACAACTGGGCGCCTTCGGGTGGAACAGGAACTACTGCTTCCGGCCTTGGTGCAGGTTCTTATACGGTTACCGTTACCGACGCAAACGGTTGTACAACTACTGCATCTGCAACGGTTACACAACCTACTGTACTTACTGCAGTAATTGCTCCTTCTACAAACGTTTCGTGTAACGGTGGCTCAAACGGTTCTGCAACGGTTACTGCCGGCGGCGGAACAGGACCTTACACCTTCAACTGGGCGCCTTCGGGTGGAACAGGCGCTACGGCTTCCGGTCTTGCTGCAGGCACTTATACTGTAACTGTTACTGATGCAAATTCATGTACCGTAACCGCGGTTATTAATATTACGCAACCTACGCCAGTTACCGGTGTTACATCATCCACACCTGCTACATGCGGCAATGCAAACGGTATCGGAACGGTAGTTGCATCCGGCGGAACCGGCCCGTACACGTATAGCTGGGCACCTGTCGGTGGCACGGGTTCATCTACAACCGGTGTTATTGCTGGCACTTACACCGTTAGCATTACCGATGCAAACGGATGTACCGGTACTGCTACGGTAAGCATTATCAACGCCGGTTCACCGACGGTTACCATCACTGCATCAACAAACATCCTGTGCTTTGGCGGAACAAACGGCAGTGCAACTGCTTCCGCTTCCGGTGGAACAGGTCCGTACACCTACGCCTGGACACCTTCGGGCGGAACAGGAACAACGGCTTCCGGTTTAGCAGCAGGTTCGTACACCATTACAGTTACTGATGCGAACGGTTGTACTTCAACTGCATCTGTTACTCTTACACAACCGCCGCAACTTACTGCAACAGCAAGTGCAACACCGGTATCATGTAACGGCGGAACGAATGGAACTGCTTCTGTTACTGCTTCAGGTGGAGTTGGTCCGTACACCTACAACTGGGCGCCTTCGGGTGGAACAGGAACTACTGCTTCCGGCCTTGGTGCAGGTTCTTATACGGTTACCGTTACTGACGCAAACGGTTGTACAACTACTGCATCTGCAACGGTTACACAACCTACCGTACTTACTGCAGTAATTGCTCCTTCAACAAACGCTTCGTGTAACGGTGGCTCAAACGGTTCTGCAACGGTTACTGCCGGCGGCGGAACTGGTCCATACAGCTACAACTGGGCGCCTTCGGGTGGAACGGGCGCTACGGCTTCCGGTCTTGCTGCAGGTTCATACACCGTTACAGTTACTGATGCAAACAGTTGTACCGTAACCGCGGTTATTAATATTACGCAACCTACGCCAGTTACCGGCGTTACCTCATCAACGCCTGCTACCTGCGGCAATGCAAACGGTATCGGAACGGTAGTTGCATCTGGCGGAACCGGCCCGTACACGTATAGCTGGGCACCTGCCGGTGGAAGTGGTTCTTCTACAACAGGCGTTATTGCGGGTGCTTACACTGTTACCATCACAGATGCGAATGGTTGTACCGGAACTGCAACATTGAACATTATCAATGCCGGTTCACCGACAGTTACCATTACAGCATCCAGCAACGTAACCTGTTTTGGCGCCAGTGATGGGACTGCTTCTGCTTCTGCATCCGGCGGAACAACACCATATAACTGGGCATGGACACCATCCGGAGGCAATACTGCAAATGCAACTGCACTCGGCCCGAATACCTATACCTGCACAGTTACGGATGCCAACGGTTGTACCGCGATTGCTACTGTTACTATTACAGAGCCGCAGCAGCTTGTGGCATCACTTGCTTCACAAACCGATGTGCTTTGTTTTGGCGGAGCCACCGGTGCAGCCACAGTAAATGCAACCGGCGGTACAAACCCGCTGACGTATGCATGGACACCAACAGGCGGAACTGCTGCAACTGCATCAGGCCTCACGGCCGGATCATACACCTGTACGATTACAGATGCGAATAACTGTACCACTACACAAACAGTTACCATAACAGAACCACCGCAACTGGTTCTTGCCGTAGCCGGTTTTGATGCAACCTGCAACGGCGCCTGCAACGGGCAGGTGGTTGTAATTCCGACAGGTGGCGTGCAGCCATACAACTTCCTGTGGAATATGGGATGTACATCACCGAGCTGCAACAGCATGTGCGCCGGTTCATACAGCATTACAGTAACTGATGCGAACGGATGCATTGCAACCGATTCAACCGTGGTGAATGAACCCACAGCACTGCAGGCGGTAATGTCATCTACTGCTGCAAACTGCAACCAGGCTGATGGTACTGCAACCGTTACGCCTTCAGGCGGAACCGGTCCATACACCTACAGCTGGGCTCCTGCCGGCGGAACGGGAGCCACCACCACCGGTGTGATAGCAGGCAACTATACCGTAACTATAACAGATGCCAATAACTGTACGCTCATAGATTCGGTAAACGTGCCGAATGCGCCGGGGGTAACTATTGCTGTAGTCAGCACAACTGATGCTACCTGCGCAGGTGACTGCAACGGGCAGGCAACTATTTCTGCCAGCGGCGGTACCGGACCTTATACTATTGCATGGCCTTCGGGCGGAAACGCACTCACCGAAACCGGGCTCTGTGCAGGAACGTATGTTGTTAACGTGAACGATGCGAACGGTTGTCCGTCATCTGCTACAGTTACCATTTTGCAGCCCCAGCCTTTACAGGTTGCAGTGCCCACACCGGCAGCGATATGTATCGGGCAGTCGGTAACGCTTTCAACCGTTACTTCAGGCGGAACACCGGCCTACACTGAAGTATGGACACCGGCGGGACCTGTTGTTTCACCCACTGTAACTACAACCTACACTGTAACTGTAACAGATGCGAATGGCTGTACGGTTACCCCGCAAACAGTTACCGTTGTTGTTAATCCGCCGCTCAACGTGGTTCCTTCTGCAAACGTTTCCATTTGCCCGGGTGCGCAGGCTGCACTCAGTGCAGTGGCTTCGGGCGGTGATGGTTCTTATACCTATACCTGGTCGCCGGCCACTTCACCGGCTACCGGTTCAAACGTAAATGCTTCGCCGGGAACAACAACCATTTACACGGTTACGGTTACGGACGGATGCGGCACACCTGCTGCAACAGCGAACATTACAGTTACGGTATTTGCACCTCCTGTTGTAACGTTTTCTGTTGACAACCAGAGCGGCTGCGCACCGCTGTGCGTATCGTTTACAAACAGCACACCGGGCGCTACTTCCTGTGCATGGGATTTCGGCGACAACACAACAGACAATACCACCTGCACACCGGTGCATTGTTACAATACCCCGGGTAGTTATGACATTATTCTGAATGTAATTGACGGTAACGGTTGTGCTTCAACACTTACAATGCCGAATTACATCACCGTAAATCCGAACCCGGTAGCTGAATTTTCATTCGGGCCGCAGCCCACCACGATTCTGAATCCGACCATTCTGTTTACCGATGAATCGATTGGTGCCACGGCCTGGAGCTGGACCTTCGGTGATCTGCTGAATTCATCATCCACCCTGCAGAATCCGGCGTTTACCTATCCGGATACGGGCTGCTATGATGTTACCCTTACCGTTTCAAACGCATTTGGTTGTACATCGGATACCACACACCCGGTTTGCATTGATGGTGAATTTGTAATCTTTGTTCCGAATGCATTTACACCGAACGACGATAACAAAAACGACGTTTTCAATGCACAGGGAATGGGTATCGATCCGGAGCATTTTGAGATGTGGATCTTCGACCGCTGGGGAAATATGATTTTCTACACCGACAACCTGAACAAGGGATGGGACGGTCGCGCCAACTACGGCGACAATATTGCGCAGATAGATACCTATGTGTGGAAAATAAAATGCACCGATATTCTCGGGCAGAAGCACAACCTGCTTGGTAAAGTAAGTTTGATCAAATAAAACGCATCCGCAATACCAGTAAAAAGAGATCGCCAGCCGCGGTCTCTTTTTATTTTAGAGCATCCGGTTTGTATTGAAGAAGATTTTACACTTTAATATTCCGAACGGATTTTCGCCAAATGACGACGGGCTGAATGATATTTTCCTGCCTAAAGGACTTGGTATTGATCCCGAATCGTTTGAGATGTGGATTTTTGACCGCTGGGGAAATATGATCTATTATACGGACGATCTTTATAAAGGCTGGGACGGACGGGCCAATTACGGTACGGATATTTCGCAGCAAGACACCTATGTATGGAAAATAAAATGCAAGAACAACCGGGGAAATAACCTCTCCTACATTGGCCACATCAGTATTATTAAATAGCTAAAAGCACACAAAAAAGGCTGCCTGTGAAATAAATGGCAGCCTTTTTTTATTTATTATCAATCCGGCTTCCTTATCTTAGCAAACTATTTATTAAGCAAACACACCATGAAAAAAACAACTACGTTATTTATTTTGTCCGTTTTCGCGGCCATGCCTCTTATCGCTCAACCACCGCAGGCGTGGAACAAACGTTTTAACGGAATACCGGACCAGTCTGACGAAGCGCGTTCCATTGCAGTTGATGCTGCGGGCAACTCGTATGTAACTGGCGCCAGTTTTAACAACAACAATTTCAACCTTGATATTGTTACCATCAAATACAGTCCTTCAGGAACGCCGCTCTGGCAGCAAACCTACGACGGTGGTGTGAACGACAATGACGAAGGCCGCGAAATTGTTGTGGATAATGCCGGCAACTCCTACGTAACCGGGTATTCGCGTGGAGCCAATGCACAAGACATTATAGTTATTAAATACGATCCGAACGGCACTGAGCTCTGGCACCAGTCATACAACGGCCAGGCAAGCGCGCTCGATGATGGTTATGCAATTGCTATTGACCCATCAGGTAACGTTTATGCAGGTGGCATTACCACAACAAACGGGTTTGACTTCGATGCAGTGGTTATTAAATATAACAGCGCAGGAACCCAGCAATGGGCAACTGTATATGAAAGCGGTGTAAATGGTGGCAACGATGATATTACCGACATCGCTGTTGACGCATCAGGCAACGTGTATTCCATCGGCACCTGTGATTCATCCGGAAGCACCATCAATGTGCAGATGATGACTACCAAATTCAGTTCATCAGGAGCTGTTACCTGGCGCAAAATTTACAATGGCCCGTCAAACGATAACGATTATGGCAAAGCCATTACACTTGACAATTCCGGCAACGTAATTGTTTGTGGTTACAGTTTTGAAACCAACAACTGGTTTGATTATGTTACTGTTAAATACAATTCATCAGGAACACAGCAGTGGGCCATGCGTTATAATTACGGTGCCAACCGTTATGATGAACCGTGGGATGTTATTGCTGATACATTAGGAAACGTTTACGTAACCGGTCAGAGCCAGGCGCTCGGCAACAACGGCACACCTCCTGATTTTGCAACCATCAAATATAATTCAGCCGGCGCACAGCAGTGGGTTTCCCGTTATAACGGTTCAGCAAACGATGATGACCGTGCCGTTTCCATCGGGCTCGATGATTCGCTCAATGTTTATGTATCAGGCTACAGCAAAGGCACATCATCTGTACTGCAGAACTTTGCAATTGTACGTTACAGCCCGGCCGGAACACAGCAATGGGTTATTACCTATAACGGACAGGCCAACAAAGACGACCGCAGCAACAGCATGGTGGTTTGGGGTAACGGCGACGTATGGGTAACCGGTGTAAGCCAGAACCTTTCAAACGATGATTACCTGACAGCCCGTTATTCGTACTCCAGCATCGGCTTCAAAGAATACAGCAATGATGTTCAGCTGAACGTATATCCGAACCCGGCTTCCGATGTGGTAAACATTACATTACATGCTGAAAATGAAAGCATCCGCAATGCACAGCTGGTTATTTATGATATTACCGGGCGCGAAATTGTCCGCAATGCCGCCCAGTGGATTTCTGACGTAAACAGCAATTCCACCACCCAGGTTAATACCGGTTCCTTAACATCGGGCACCTATTTCCTCGCTGTACTGGACAACGAAGGCCGTGTTTTCGCAAGAAAACAGCTGATTATCAAGTAATTATATAAAACACATCCAGTTCCTGGAACACCCGGCAATAAATTTGCCGGGTGTTTTTTTTTGTCCCCAAAAGTTATATATTTGTATCTGATGTGTAAAGGCACTTGGCAGTCCTGTACCCATTTAGTAAACACACTGATAAAAAAAACAAACATCTACCCACATGAAGAAAATTTATTTGTCCCTTCTTCTTGGTTTAAGTGTACTTCCGTTTTCAACTGTTTTCGGGCAGTCGGCTACGGTATGTAACGTTGATGCAGGTCCTGCGCAAACCATTTGTGCACCAAACTGCGCCACGCTTACAGCGACATTTACGCCAACGAATCAAACGACAAGCTACACCCTGTCGCAGATTCCGTATGCACCTGATCCATTCAACGTAGGAACAGCTATTTCGCTATTTGATGACCAGTGGTCACAGGTAATTAACTTACCGTTTCCTTTCTGTTTTTACGGTAACGTTTACACCCAGTGCCTTATCGGTTCCAATGGTGTTGTAACTTTTGCACTTGGGCCTGCAGGCGGGTATTGCACCTGGCCGATTCCGAACACACCGGTTCCAACAAACGTTTCGGGCACCCCGATTAACTGTATAATGGGTCCCTGGCAGGATCTGAACCCTTCCGTTGGCGGAACTATCCGTTACGCAACCTATGGTGCTGCACCCTGCCGCCGTTTTGTGGTGAGCTGGAACGCGGTTCCGATGTATGCCTGCGGAACTCCCGCAACACAGCAGATCACGCTGTATGAAACCACAAACATTATTGAAAACTACATCCAGTCGAAACCGGCATGTACTTCCTGGAATGGCGGTAAAGCCATCCAGTGTATCCAGAACCAGCCTGCAACAAACGCAGTAGTTGTTCCGGGCCGTAACACACCTACACAGTGGTCTGCTACAAACGATGCCCGCCGTTATACACCGGCCGGTGCCCCCACTTACACCATTAACTGGGTGAACACAACTACCAACACTTCTGTTGGCACCACGGCAAGCGTACAGGTTTGTCCGACACAAACAACTACATACAGTGTTACGATTACGTACACCAACTGTAACAATGCAACCGTTACCCAAAGCGATAACGTTACCATTACATCAAGCTCGCTTACGTTCAACATACCGGCAATTGCACCGATCTGTCTTGGTGGCAGCACCCAGCTGAACGGAACTGTTCCGGGTGGTGTAACATACCTGTGGACTCCTGCCGTTGGATTAACGAATCCAAACATTGCAAACCCGATCGCGAATCCAACAGTCACGACAACGTACACACTTACGGTTACGGATGCCAGCGGCTGTTCCGGAACAAATACGGTACAGGTTGTTGTTAACCCGATGACAACCGCCAACGCAGGTGTTGATGACACCATATGCGTAGGTATACCGGGAGCATTAAATGCAAGCGGTGGTGTAACTTACGCATGGACACCCGATCCTTCTTTAAGTCCGTCAAACGTTTCCAACCCGACCATCACACCGACTGTAACAACAACATACACGGTAACAGTAACAGATGCGAACGGTTGTATCGGCACCGACCAGGTGGTTGTTTATGTAGCACCTACTCCTTTATCATTAACATCAACCGGCTTGCCCACAACCTGCAGCAGTAATTGCGACGGACAGGGTATTGTTATTCCGAATGGCGGTTATACACCTTATAACTTCCAGTGGTCATCGGGTGGTACCGGGCCAAGTGAACCGAACTTATGTGCAGGCACATTCACCATCACTGTAACGGATGATGCAGGTTGTACAGAACAACAAACTGTAACCATTACTTCGCCTTCTGCAATGGTGCTCAATACCAGTGCAACAACAGCAAACTGCGGACAGAACGATGGTTCTGCAACCGTTGTTGCTGCTGGCGGAACAGGACCTTACACCTACCTGTGGTCGAGCGGCGGAACAGGAACAACTGAAATAAATCTTGCGCCGGGTTCATATACCGTAACCGTTACCGATGCCAACCTGTGTACCAGTCAGTCTGTTGTTGTTGTACCTAATACACCAGGTGTACAGGCTCAGCTTACTGCATTTACAGATGTTAACTGCAACGGTGCATGTAACGGTTCTGCTGATGGTTTAGGCGTTGGCGGCACTGCTCCTTACTCCTATTCCTGGAGCAACGGCCCGCTTACACAAAGTGTAGGCAACCTCTGCCCGGGCACTTACACAGTAACCGTTACTGACGCAAACGGATGTACCGGCACACAAACGGTTACAATTACAGAGCCCCCATTACTTACCTGCTCGCCTCCTGCTATTTCACCGACCATTTGCCAGGGACAGACTACTTCACTCACTGCAAGTGCTGCGGGCGGAGTTGGCCCTTACACCTATGCATGGATGCCCGGAGCGTTTGTGGGCAACCCGTATGTTGTAGGACCGACAACAACCACTACGTATACGGTTGTTGCAACTGATGCAAACGGATGCGTTTCGGCACCGGTTACAGTAACTGTTTCCGTTAACCTGCCGCTTAACGTAACTGCTTCGGCCAACGTTATTATATGCCCGGGTGGCAACACCACACTTACTGCTAACGGCAGCGGCGGAGACGGCAACCTGACCTACACCTGGCAGCCGGGTAACCTGAACGGCAGCAGTGTTACTGTTGCACCAGGCGCTACCACCACATACACTGTTACTGTAAGTGATGGCTGTGCCACACCTGTTGCAACAGCAACAGTAAGTGTTACCGTACAAACCCAGGTAGCTGTTGTATTTGCGGCAAGCACCCCGACCAGTGGCTGCGCTGACCTGTGTGTTGATTTTGTAAACTCTTCGCCCAACGTACAGAGTGTGTTGTGGGATTTCGGCAACGGTTCAACTTCAACCCAAATCAGCCCGACATACTGCTTCACATTACCGGGTTCTTATAACATTACATTAAGTGTTATTGATAACAACGGCTGTGCAGGACAACTTGTGTTGAACAATTACATCACGGTTCACCCTGATCCGGTTGCTGCGTTTACAGCAACACCGCTTGTAACAACTGCACTTTCGCCGAACATTGATTTCACTGATCTTTCGCAGGGAGCAAACACCTGGTCGTGGTCATTTGGAGACAGCCTCGGCATATCATCACTTCAGAATCCGAGCTACACGTATGACGGAATCGGAGTGTATGTTGTAGAGTTATTGGTAACCAATTCATTCGGTTGCGTTGACTCCACACAGATTGCGGTTGAAGTGAAAGAAGATTATGCCATTTATGTTCCGAATGCATTCACACCGGATGGTGACGGACTGAACGACATTTTCCTCCCGCAGGGCATCGGCATTAACCCGGACAAATACCAGTTCTGGATATTCGACCGCTGGGGTAACCTGATTTTCACAACAACAAACTATGCACAAGGCTGGGATGGCAAAGTACAGGGACATTCCGATCTTGTACAGATTGACACCTATGTCTGGAAAATTGTAACGGTTGATCCGTTCGATGCACGGCATACTTACATCGGTCATGTTTCTGTGATCCGTTAACAGTCAATCATCGAATACCATAAAAAGGGGCGTATCGCCCCTTTTTTTTATGCATTAATCGTTGATAAATAGGGATTTAAATATTTGGCTGTTAACGGAACTTTTTTAACTTTGTTTTAGAGAACCTGTGAACTGAACTTATGCTAAAAAATTACACCCGCATTTTGCAACTTGTTTTGCTGGCCATTTTGATTTTGCCGTTCGGCAAAATGCATGCACAAAACAATGTCGGCATCGGAACAAATACACCTGATGCATCATCTATTCTTGAACTGCAGTCGACCACGCAGGGCGCGCTGGTGCCGCGTATGACAGCGGTTCAGCGCCTGGCGATTGCTACTCCGGCAAACAGCCTGCTTGTTTATGATACGGATTCCGCATGCTTCTTTTATTACCGTGCAACAACCACATCGTGGGTGTCGCTCTGTAACAGCGGAGGCATTGGTGCAACCGGTCCTACAGGACCTGCAGGTGCTAACGGAACAAATGGAACAAACGGTGTTACTGGTGCTACCGGTGATACCGGCCCGACCGGTCCCGCAGGTGCTGCAGGCGTTTCTGGGCCTACCGGAGATACCGGTCCAACCGGCCCTGCCGGAACAAATGGTACAAACGGAACAACCGGTGCAACAGGCGATACCGGTCCGACAGGCCCGATCGGTCCGACCGGTGCAAACGGAACAAACGGCACCAATGGTACGAATGGCGTAACAGGACCAATTGGTCCAACAGGCGCTAACGGAACAAACGGAACTACCGGCCCGACAGGAGCTACCGGTCCGACAGGTTTCGGAATCGGGCCCACAGGTCCGACCGGTGCAACAGGAACAAACGGTACAAATGGTACTAACGGGGCAACCGGCGCTGCCGGCCCCACTGGTCCGACAGGTGCTAACGGAACAAATGGAACAAATGGTGTAACAGGCCCGACAGGACCTGCCGGTGCTACAGGTGCAGCAGGTGCTAACGGTGCTACGGGTGCTGCAGGTCCGACCGGAGCTGCGGGTGCCAACGGCGCTACCGGTGCAACAGGAGCCGCAGGAGCAAACGGTGCTACAGGCCCTGCCGGTCCAACTGGAACTGCAGGTGCCAACGGTGCTACGGGTGCAACAGGCGCAGCAGGTGCCAACGGAGCTACGGGAGCTACCGGCGCAGCAGGTGCTAACGGAGCTACGGGTGCTACGGGTGCTGCAGGTGCGAATGGTGCAACAGGAGCTACCGGTGCTGCGGGTGCTAACGGAGCAACAGGTGCTACCGGTGCTAACGGAGCAACAGGTGCTACCGGTGCTGCGGGAGCAAATGGCGCAACAGGTGCTACAGGTGCCGCAGGCGCAAACGGTGCCACTGGCCCTACCGGCCCGACATGGACGCTGACCACACCTACACTGAATGCCAACGGAACAATAACTGTAAACGGAACTGCCGGCTCAGGCGGCCCGGTTACTACTACCACACAGGCCTGGATTTGTGCACCAAACACAGCAGGTACCAACTCCCTTTTAGCCACCGGCTTCCTCGGAACTACGTCAAACAACCACATGGACCTTGTTTCAAACAACATTGTGCGTGGTCGTTTATCAAACCTCGGTGAATTCTTTATAGGTACTACCAACACAACATTACCGGGTGACCTTATGAACGGTGTAAGTAACGCAACATTCCCCTGGGCTGTAAACGGCTACTCATCGTTTAACGGAGGCGGCACTTACGGTTCTGTGCAGGCCGGCACTACCAACTTCGGTGGTGTGCAGGGCGAATACGCAGGTACCAGTGCGAATGGTGCCGGTGTACGCGGTATTGCCATCAACGCAGCTTCTGTAGGTGTGTTTGGTGTGGAAAATACAGGTGCCGGCTGGGCCGGTTATTTTAACGGCGATGTAAACTGCGCGCTTCCGTTTGCTTATTTCAACCTTTCAGACGAACGCCTTAAAACAAACATACAGCCCATTAACGGCGCACTCGGCAAACTGATGAAAATCGGTGGCTATGAGTACGACATGAACATGTCGCAATACAGCGGCCAGATTGCTGTACAGGGACACCGCTATGGCGTAATTGCACAGGAAGTGGAAAAAGTATTCCCGGAACTGGTAAAAGAAAAATTTATTCCCGGCGCAGCTAAAATGGATCGCAAATCAGGCGGCGTTGCTGCAGAGCCGATCAAAATGAAAGCGGTGAACTACGACGGACTTATCCCGGTTCTCATCCAGGCCATGAAAGAGCAGCAGCAGATGATTGATGCGCAGCAGAAGCAACTGGAGGAACTGAAAAAAGAAGTGGAAGCACTGAAACAGAAATAATTTCAGAACAGCATTAAACGAAAAACGCCGCCTTAAACAGCGGCGTTTTTTTGTGCAGATAAACGAATGCGATTGCTTCAGCAAGGCATAAAACGGCATAAAAAAGCCCCTCACGGAAACGTGAAGGGCTTTGCTTTTTCAGGTTGTCTGCTTATGCGTCAACGCGGGCGTATTTCGCATTTTTCTCAATGAACTCGCGGCGCGGCGGTACATCGTCGCCCATGAGCATGGAGAAAATACGATCGGCTTCGGCAGCGCTTTCGATGGTAACACGGCGCAGGGTGCGTTTTTCCGGATTCATCGTGGTTTCCCAGAGCTGTTCGGCGTTCATTTCACCGAGACCTTTGTAACGCTGAATGCCAACGTTGCTTTCTTTGCCATCGCCTGCAATACGTTTTACAGCAAGATCGCGCTGCTGTTCGTTCCAGCAGTATTCTTCTTCTTTGCCTTTTTTAACGAGGTACAGCGGCGGTGTAGCGATGTAGAGGTATCCGTTCTCGATAATCTCTTTCATCTGGCGGAAGAAGAAGGTCATGATGAGTGTGGAGATGTGACTTCCGTCAACGTCCGCATCGGTCATGATTACCACTTTATGATAGCGGAGTTTTTCGATGTTGAGTGCACGATCATCTTCAGCAGTTCCGCGGTAAACACCGAGCGCCGTGAAAATGTTCTTGATCTCTTCGTTCTCGTAAATTTTATACTCCATTGCTTTTTCCACGTTCAGGATTTTTCCGCGGAGCGGAAGAATGGCCTGGAAGCTGCGGTTACGGCCCTGTTTGGCTGTTCCACCCGCCGAGTCTCCTTCGACGAGGAACAGTTCGCTCTTCACCGGATCGTTTTCGGAACAGTCGGCCAGTTTACCCGGAAGTCCGCCGCCGGTGAGTGCGCCTTTGCGCTGCACCAGTTCACGTGCTTTGCGGGCAGCGTGGCGTGCGGTAGCAGCAAGAATCACTTTGTCAACAATATGACGCGCCTGTTTTGGATTTTCTTCGAGGTAATGCGAAAGCATTTCACTCACCGCCTGGTCAACCGCACCCATCACCTCGCTGTTTCCGAGTTTGGTTTTGGTCTGCCCTTCAAACAGCGGCTCCTGCACTTTTACCGAAATAACCGCAGTAAGTCCTTCCCGGAAGTCATCACCGCTGATTTCGAATTTCAGTTTCGAAAGCATTCCCTGTGCATCCGCATACGATTTGAGTGTACGTGTAAGGCCGCGGCGGAAACCCGCAAGGTGTGTTCCACCTTCGTGTGTATTGATGTTGTTAACGTAGGCGTGCAGGTTTTCGTTGAACGAGGTGTTGTAGGTCATCGCCACTTCAATGGGAATACCGTTTTTCTCACCTTCGATGCAGATCACCTGTTCGAGCAGTTTTTCGCGGTTCATGTCGAGGTATTCCACGAACTCACGCAGACCACCTTCAGAATAAAACAGTTCGCTGCGGTACGCATCGTTTTCATCTTTCGAACGGCGGTCGGTAAGCGTAATACGAATTCCCTTGTTCAGGTATGTGAGCTCCCGCATGCGGGTAGCCAGCGTATCGTAGTTGTATTCGCCTACGTTGAAAATAGACAGGTCGGGCTTAAACGTTACTTCCGTACCGGTTTTGTCGCTTACGCCTACTTCTTTTACCGAATAGAGCGGCTTGCCACAGGAATACTCCTGCTCATACACTTTGCCCTGGCGGTTTACCACTACTTTAAGGTGTGTGGAAAGCGCGTTTACGCAGGAAACACCCACGCCGTGCAGACCACCGGAAACCTTGTATGAATCTTTATCGAATTTACCGCCTGCGTGCAGTACGGTTAAAACCACTTCCAGGGCCGAACGTTGTTCTTTGTGGTGCATGTCCACCGGAATACCACGGCCGTCGTCCTGAACAGTAATTGAGTTGTCTTCGTTAACAAAAACAAAGATGTTTTTACAATGTCCGGCAAGGGCTTCATCAATCGAGTTGTCAACTACTTCCCATACCAGATGGTGCAATCCTTTTACGCCCACGTCGCCAATATACATGGCCGGACGCTTACGGACGGCCTCGAGTCCTTCGAGTACCTGGATACTATCGGCCGAGTAATCGGATGCCGATTTTTCTTTTACAATTTCTTCCATAGAATTTTACAGCGATTTTCCTCTTATTTAAGGAAAACAAATATACGGATTTTAAGCGGGATAACGTGCCGAAACCCCTATAAAAACAAGGGTTTTATACACATTCTGTTAAAAAATATCCGGCAATAAATTTGGTGGTTTGAAATCCGTTACTCTGACAATTCCCGGGGCAGTTTTTTGCCCTGTTTTTAAGCAGATTCCGGGGCTTAAAACGAGTAACTCAGACCGGCCAGGAAATTGAATTTCTGGGTCGGATAACCGCTCCAGCGGTAGTAACGCTGTGCCGCCAGGTTGTTAAACGTAGCGAAGAACGAGAGGTATTTGGTGTACCGGTATTGCAGCGCGATATTCGCATCCACAAGTCCTTTCAGTTCTTTTGATCCGGTAATCACATCCACGCTGTCGAATACAGGCGCAAACTGTTTGCCGAGATAAAACACATCCACGCGGGCCGAAATCTTGTCTTCCAGCCCTGCTTTGGCATCAGCGATGTTGTAGGTACCCGATATGCCGAGGTTAATCGCCGGATTGTACCACGCATTCAGCTGGGCGGTGGGATCAAACATTTTATAGTCGCCGCGCAGTGCGATGCGTATTTTTTCGCTTTTCTGGTAACTGAGTTCGCCATGCACCGTGGTGATTTCAACGGTGTCCCAGGCGGCCACAAACTTGTTGTGCTGCGGATCCTGCTTTTCGGTGGCGTAAATAAACAGCGGCATGTTGCGGCGCTGTTCGTGCGATATGCTGGTGTTGTAAGCCACCGACGAACTGATGCTGCCTTTGAGGCCCGCAAAAATAATGTTGCGGTTCTGCGTGTTTTTCATTGCTGTGGTTGAGGACGGCAGCAGGTACGGATTCACCATCGTAAGCGAACGGTACGAATTGCGGGTCAGCGATCCGGTTATACCGGCATACGGAATGATGATGTTTTTAAATACGTTTACACTGAACAGCGCCTGCGGATAAAAATACGCGCGGGTTTCTTCACCGGCATCCACAAACAGGCCCATGCCGATGTTTGCTTCAAACCGTTTGCCCGATGCGCGGAACGTGGGCTGAAACTGTACAATGGTATTGTTTACCGTATCTTTTTCCGTGCGGTTGTTGTTGTAATCAACACCCAGTTTGAGCCCGATTTTTTCAGTGTTCAGGTAACGGCTGCCGTCAGCAGTAAACAGCAGGTTGTTTTCCGAAGCCTTGTACAGGTCGTTCAGGAAATAATAACGCAGCCCGATTTCATGGTTGATTTTGTTCGAATCGGTGTAGTGACTTTTCAGGCTGGTTCCTGCATTGATGAAGTTGAAGCGCTGCACCACAGCTTCGGAACCAAACTGGTTATTCACAATATCACTGCCGTAAAAATGCAGCACATCGCGGTCGTAACCGAGTTCACCGGTCAGCGTATGTTTTTTCAGGAACCGTTTGCCATAAGCATTGATACTGTTTTCGCTGAAGCCCGAAAAAGCTGCCACATCATCAACCGACGAGTTCACCGAAAAATGTTTTGCATGAATGCCCGCGTTCCAGTTTTTCGAACGCAGCTGGTTGGCATACACTTCGCCGAGAATGGTGTTGTAGTTGCCGTACCCGCCGCGCACATAAAAACGATACAGTTTCTGCAGCGGCTCGTTGGTAACTTTGGCGGCTTTGATGGTATCTACCTGGAACGGCGTTTCCACGCGCACCGAAGTGATGTCGTACTTAAACTGCGGCGTAGGAATTACAGTATCCAGCGTACGCGGATAGTCGTTCGCTTTCTGCGGATGCAGCTGGATGATTTTGTTTGCATCACCAACAACACCTATATTAAAACTGCCCGTACCTGTTTGTGCCGAACCAACGGACGCGCACAATACGCTGCAAAACAACAGGAATTTATTCATCGTTTTCATTGTCCGCCTCCTTTCGTGTTGTCGTCGTTTTCAAACAGGTCGTTTGGTTTTCCGCCATCGAGCGGCACCACCATTTCTTCTTCTTTGATGGCTGCCTTTTTATTTTCCAGCGCTTCCAGCTCACGCAGTTTATCGAGTGCTTTTTGTTTCAGTTCGGGCACATCGCCGCTTTCGGAATAACTTTTCAGGATAAACTTCGCCTGGAAGGTATCTTTCAGCGCCAGGTAATCATCGGCCAGCAGCAGGAATCCGCGGCCTTTCCACACCGGGTAGGCACCGTAATCGCTTACGTATTTGAACAGGTCTTTCTCCGCCGTTTTGTAGCCTTTCTTGAGATAGCCCATGTAAATGAGATTGTACTTGGCTTCGGCTTCCATTTCATTTTTCATATTGCCTTTCATCACCAGGTTGAACTCGGTGGCGGCGGTTTCGTAAATGCCTTTGTTGAATGCGGATTTACCTTTGATGTAATGCGCCTGGATGTAAATGTCCGGCTGCAGTTTATCAATGTTCAGCACTTTGGACGCATACGTTGCTGCGGTGTCAAACTTATTCAGCATGAGGTAGCAGCGCATCAGGTTCACCTGCGCATCGTTGCGGTTGGTGGCCGACACATTCGGAAGCGTTTCAATACGTTCGAACAGCGAAGCGGCGTTTGCGTATTCTTTCTGTTTATAATAAATAAACGAAGAACGCAGCAGGGCCGTTTCGGTAAACTTGCTGGCCGGTTTGTCAAGGACTACACGGTAGCTGGCAAGTGCGTTGGCCATATCGTTGTTTTTATACGCACATTCGGCTTTCATGTAATGCACTTCCACGAGATGGAATCCGTTCGGATACTTCTGCAGGTATTTCGCGGCCTGGGTGCTTACGGCATTGCAATCGCCTGCGCCATCTTTGTAAACATTCACCAGCGAAACGAATGCGGCGCTGTCCTGCGCATATCCTGATTCGTTGAAAGCGTATTTGTTGCGCAGTGCATCCCACTCTTCAATCTGCCCCTTGGCAATATAAATTTCCTTGCACTGCTGCAATGCTTCGCGCTGCTGGGCACCGGTTGAACGGCCTACCACGGCGAGGTATTTTTCCAGCGCCTTGTTAAAATCCATCAGGTTCGTCTGGTAAATAAGTCCCATCTGCATCAGCGCAGCCGTAGCATACAAACCGGAAGGTTCTTTGGCATAAACCGCCTGGTACGCTTCCAATGCTTTTTCGTATTGCCCGAGGTTGTGATACGTTTGTGCCTGTGCATATCCGCCACCAGATGCATAGGTTGATTTCGGATAATCACGGATGAGTTTACCGAGCAGGTTTGCTTTTTCTTCTTTTTTGCCGAGCAGCCCGAGTGCCATGGCCTGCTGGTACATCGCATAATCTTTGTTTGGGATACTCTGCTGCGTGGCATCACCGTAAAACTCCGCGGCGTTGATGTAATTGGCATCGAGGTAATACGCATCGCCCATGCGCAGGTACGCATCACCGAGGCGTTCGCTTTTTGCGCTGCTTTTATCGGCCACAAATTTCCGGAACCACACTGCTCCGTTTGCATATTCTTCCTGGTTGTACAGCGCGTAACCAATGTTGTAATTGGCCGTGTTAAACTCAGGCAGGTTGGCCGCACCCGGCGTAGCCTGGAACGATTTGTATTTATCAATGGCTGAGGCGTACAACGTTTTGTTGTGATTGGACAGTTCCGCTTTTTTATAAAACGATTCGCCTGACCAGTAATGCGCATACGCCGTGAATTTGCGGTTTACCGGGTATTTGTTTGCTTTCTCAAAATGTTTGATGGCGCCGTCATAGTCCTTGTTGTTAAACAGTTCCACGCCGCGGTTGTACGCCACCTGCTGGTACGCGGGCTGCAGCGCAGGACCGATCACTTTGATCTGCTCGATGGAGTTGAGCGCCTCTTTGTAGTTTTTGGTGCTGAGGTAAACGTTCACGAGAAAACCGTAGGCTTCGTCTTTGCGCGGGCTGTTCGGATATTCATTGATGTACTGCTGCAGCGCAATGATGGCTTCGTTAAACGGGCTGTATGATAATTCGTAACTGAGTCGCGAATAACTGAACAGCGCATCTTCGCGCATGCGTTTATTAAATTTCATTTCCGACGCTTTGCCGAATGCGTTGCGCGCAAGCGGCTTGTTATCGGTTTTTACATAACACTCGGCCAAGTGGTACCAGGCATTCTGCGCCAGCGTATCGGTAATGCCGCTTACCGCATCCTGGAACAGCGGGATGGCTTCGGTGTATTTGGCGCTTTTGTAGTATGCATACCCGAGCTGATATACATCGTTGCGGGTCATGCCGGCCCCGTTCTGGCGGTGGCGTTCGAAATACGGAATGGCTTCTGCAAAACGGCCGGTGCGGTAATACGATTCACCGATGATGCGCGCCACCTCTCCTGCCCGCTTGGTTTTCGACGAATCGAGCAGCGTGGGTGCATACACGATTACTTCGTCGTACTTGCCCTGGAGGTAATAAATCTGCGCAATGTAATACGGCACCACCGGTCCGAAAGCTTCGTCTTTCACGAGTTTCAGAAAACCCTGGAGCGCGGTTTCATAGCGGCCTTCGGTGTATTCGATGTGTGAGAAATAATAATTGGCCGGGTGCGAGTATTTGGTATCAATGTCTTTCAGCTCATAAAAATCAATGCGTGCTGAATCTGTTTTGCCGGTTTCAAAATACCCGTAACCGCGTTTGAACAGGAATTCGTGCAACTCTTCTTTGCTGAGGTCGCGCATATCCACTTTCGCAAACCAGTCGAGGCTTTCGCGGTAATCTTTCTTGCGGTAGTTGTAACGGCCGAGGTGAAAATACACGCGGTGTACCTTCGGACTTTCCGGGTTGTTGCTCAGGAAATTTTTCAGGAGCACTTCTGCATCCTTGTTAAAGAGTTCCATGGCGCACAGCGCGTTGTAGTACTCCGCATCCGAACGCACGAGGCTGTTTTCATCCTGCGCATTAATGATGTTACGGAACGCTTCCTGTGCAGAAGCATATTTCTGTTTGTGAAAAAGATCGAGGCCCCGGAGGTACTCCGCATCTTTATCCACATACGCCTGTGTCTGCTGGGCAACTGCCTCTCCGAGCAGCAACATGCAACACACCAAAAATATTGACTGAAGATTTTTTTTAAGCACCATGGGCAATTAACCGAAACGGACTGCCTTACATTGCAACAGCAAATAAATGACAGTCAGCGTATAAAGGTAGTAGGGCTTGTTCCATTGGTCTTTCAGCATTAATCTAAGTTTTCAACGGGTTACTGTTGAAATTATTGCACGAGAATAGAACTAACACCTTCCGCGGGCGTTCCGTTTTAACATAGTTTTGCAGGAGTATGTCTGACGCTGTAACCATTCTTATCGACGGGGTTTCTATTTACCAGAAGCACAACATGATTCTTTCGAACGTGTCGTTTACGGTGAAAGACTCGGAGTTTATTTACCTCGTGGGAAAAACCGGGAGCGGCAAAAGCAGCCTGATGCGTACGCTGTACGGCGATGTGCCGCTTACACACGGAAGCGCACACGTTGCGGGATACGACCTTTCGAAACTGAAACGCAAGGAGATTCCGTTCCTGCGCCGCAAACTCGGCATCGTGTTCCAGGACTTCCAGCTGCTGTACGACCGCAACATCAACGAAAACCTGTTGTTTGTGCTGCGCGCCACCGGCTGGAAAAAGAAATCGGAAATGCTTACGCGTGCACAATCGGTGCTCGACAAAGTGGGACTGGCCACCAAGGGCGAAAAAATGCCGCACGAACTTTCCGGTGGCGAACAGCAGCGTGTTGCCATTGCGCGTGCACTGCTCAATGATCCGGAAGTGATTCTTGCAGACGAACCGACCGGCAACCTTGATCCGGAAACTTCACAGGATATCATCCGCCTGCTCAAAAGCATCAGCGAAAGCGGCTGCGCCGTGGTGGTGGCCACGCACGATGTGCTGCAGATCAGCCGCAACCCGGCACGTACCTTACGCTGTGAAAACGGGGAAGTGAAAGAAAGTGCTTCGGTTGCTTAGGCACCAAGCAGCGCCACAATTTTTTTCGCATTCGCGATATTCGAAAACGCTTTCCCGAGAATTTCTTCCCGCGCAGCAATAGCCGATGCATCAAATGGCTGTTCCGCTTTTTCCATTATCGTTTTACGCATGGCAGCTGCATCATCACATATCGTGCATAACGATTCGAGGCCGGTATGTGCAACCATAGGCGTATTCACTACACAATGCCTCCCGGCAAAAAGCGCAGCAAGTAGTTTCAGTTTAATACCGGTTGCCTGGAAGGTAGGCAGCACATTCACCTGCGCCGAAGCAATCAGTTCGTTTATTTCTTCTACCGTAATACCGGCGCGCAGCGTAACGTGTTTCATTGCAGCCACACGTTGCCGCAGTTCCGGCGAAGGATTGCTCCCGGCGATGATCAGCGGATAATTGAGTTCCGAAAAAACTGCATTGAGCAGGAAAAGCGCTGCTTCGTTATTTTCGCCTACACCAAGGTTGCCGTGATACAATGCAAAGTCACCTTTGCCGGACCGGATCACCGGTTTTTCATACGGATGAAATGCCATCACGTGATGCACGTTGGCATAACGTGTGGCAAGGCTGGCGGCATCTGCCGGTGAAATGGCCAGGATGTGTGTGGCGTGCTGCAACACTTTTTCGAACCGTTCCAGTTTGGCGGCTTCGGTGCGGAAATAGCGGCGCTGCAGGGTGCGTTTTTCTACATTCGCAAGTGCTGCGTAATATTCGTGTTCGATGTTGTGGGTGCGTACCAGTTTCACGCGGCTTTTCAGCTGCGGCTCATCCAGCAGGTCGCAGCAGTGCAGGCCTTCGAACAGGATGGGATTGTTGTCGCTGAGCAGGCGGCGGAGCAATAATCCGGAACTGCGCGTTGCCACGATAAACGGTTTGCAGTGCAGCAGGAGGTGCGGGCTGCGGCGGCGCGGGTAGTAATACACTTTTTCGCACAGTGTTTCGAGCGTGGCCGAACGTTCGCGGCCATACTGAAAACAATGAAGAATGACCGGAACACCGCAGGCTTTCAGCGCACTGATTTTGTAAAAAATATCAATGACGCCGCCGTAGCTGGGCGGACAGGGCACATCAAAGGCAACGATATGTAAGGGCCTGGTAATGGCGTAAATGATTTACGATAAAAAGTTCGCGTAGCGTGTCTTCAATACTTTTTCTTCGTTTTGCCAGTTTAATTCGCGGGATGCAAGTTTAGCATTTTCTTTCCAGATTGCCAGCGTTTTTTCGTCAGCAAGTACCGAATTAAACAGATTCGCCAGGTACTGCGGCTCGTGCTGCATGGCAATGGCACCTACTTTATATTTTTCTACGATGTTACGCACTTCTACCAGGTCGGAGGCCAGCACCGGCACACCGGCGTGGATGTAATCGAACAGTTTGTTGGGCAAACTGAACCGGTAGTTGATGTTTGTGTTTTTATCCAGCGTAAGCCCGAGGTCGGCAAGTTGTGTATAGGCGCGTAATTTTTCGAGCGGCTGTTTGGCGAGGAAGCGGACTTTTTCACCCAGCTTTTTTTCTTCCACGTACTGTTTTAAAAACGGCACCACGTCGCCGCTGCCGATGATAAGCAGCAGTGCGTTGTTAACCCCGGCCATGGCTTCCACCGCCTCTTCTGCGCCCCGCTGGATATTGATGCCGGCGCCCTGCAGCAGGATTATTTTTTTGCCTGCGGGCAGATCAAGTTCTTCCCGTGTGAGCCCGCTTTTATCTTTCTGTTTCAGCAGCGGAATGTTTCGCACCACGAGGGCACGAACGCCGTATTCGTTGTAATACCAGTCGGAAATGGAATCGTTAACCGTAAACATGTATTTCATTTTCGGAACGAGGTACCGTTCGAGGCGTTTCCAGGTTTTCTTTTTGCCGGGATTGGCGGTGAGTTCGGGCACTTCGGTAAAAATTTCGTGTGCATCATACACCACTTTTGCGCCTTTGAGGCGTGCGATCCAGTAATTGGGCAGCAGCGTATCAAGGTCATTGGAAACGAGCACATCGGCTTTGCGGAAGAGCAGGAAAAAAAAGAGGCGGAACTGGAACGTGAGGTAAAACAGCGGGCCTTTTTCAAACAGCAGGAACATGCGGTGCGTGGCATAAACACGATCAGCAAGCGGCTGGCTGGCGCGCTGGCGGCGGCCTACCAGGTGCACTTCGTAGCCCATTTCATGCAGGCTGGTACACACTTTATGTACGCGCTGATCGGTTACCAGGTCGTTGATGACAGAAACAATTGCCTTTTTCACGTGCTGCTGTTGATGACACGAAGGTAGAAAAAATGATACGGCTATTTATTTGCTTAATTTTGGCCGATATCTATGGCAATCATCCACGAAAATTATTCCCTCAAAAAGCTGCACACCTTCGGCATGGATGTTTCTGCCCGCTGGTTTGCCGAAGCTGCTGACCTTGCTGCACTTGAAACACTGCTGCAAACGGCACGTGATAAAAACACAACACACCTTATTCTCGGCGGGGGCAGCAATATCCTGTTTACACGCGATGCCGATTGCCTCGTGATCCGCAATAACTTCCGCGGCATAGCAGTGGCTGCCGAAGATGCGGAGGCCTTTTATGTAAAAGCAGGCGCCGGTGAAGTGTGGCACCAGTTTGTAATGTACTGTATTGCAAACGGATTTGCAGGCGTTGAAAACCTGTCGCTCATTCCCGGCAGCGTGGGCGCCGGACCGATGCAGAACATCGGCGCATACGGTGTGGAACTGAAAGATGTTTTTCATGAACTGGAAGCCTGGCACATCGCTACGGGTGCCGTTCACACGTTTACACGCGAAGATTGTGCATTCGGGTACCGCGAAAGTGTATTCAAGCGTGCGCTGCGCGATCAGTACGTTATTACTTCAGTAACCTTCCGCCTGCTGAAAAACCCGGTGCTCAACACGAGTTACGGCGCCATTGAACAGGAACTGCAGCAGATGGGCGTGCAGCAGCCCGATATCAAATCCATCAGCCAGGCGGTGATCAATATCCGCAGCAGCAAACTGCCCGACCCGGCCGTGATCGGCAATGCAGGCAGTTTTTTCAAAAACCCGGTGGTGAGTCCTGAAAAGGTGGCGGAGCTGAAAGCACTTTTCCCGGATCTTGTTTCCTACAAAAATTCAGACACCGAATACAAACTGGCAGCCGGCTGGCTCATTGAACAGTGCGGCTGGAAAGGCTACCGCAAGGGCGATGCGGGCGTACACAAAAACCAGGCGCTGGTGCTGGTAAATTACGCCAATGCAAAAGGCCATGACGTGTTTGAACTCTCGCAACAGATACTCGACAGCGTTTCCGAAAAATTTGGCGTAAAACTCGAAAGGGAAGTCAACATCTTCTGACGTTGCTTCCCTTCCGGATATTTATGCATTTGCTGCGTGTTTAACGCAGTACAGTGACATGCCCGAGTTTTCGTTCGAGTTTTTCGCCGCCGCAACGGGTGCGGTACGTCAACCGGTACACATACACATCTTCCTGCACCACGTTACCCATGTATTTTCCGTCCCAGCAGGCACCGAGGCTTTTCGTTTCGTAAAGCAACTGGCCCCAGCGGTTAAAAATCTGCAGGTGAATTTCAGTTAAGTCATTTCCTACGGGGCAGAATGTTTCGTTGAGCGCGTTGCCGTTTGGTGTAAACGTATTCGGCACCCACACCACACCGCCGCCGAGTTCACCATTTACAAACGTGGTGTCGTAAAGCAGGCAGCCGTTCATATCCACGATTACGGAATACGATCCCGATTCACTCACCGCGATGGACTGCGTGGTTTCACCGGTTGACCAGGTGTATGATGTTGCATTGGGTACACCGGCATTGAGTTCCAGGTTGGTGGCATTGCAGATGGAAATACTGTCTGCAAAACCAAGCGGCGCAATTATACCTACGGTTGTGGAATCAGATGCCGAACACATCGAATCGGTTACAGTTACGGAATAAACACCAACCGAGTTCACTGTGATCTGTTGCGTGGTTGCCCCGGTTGACCAGAGGTACGTTAACCCCGGGTTGCCGGCATCAAGCTGCAACTGGTTGCCCGGACAAATGGTGGTGTTTGGCTGCAGGTTAACCACCGGGTATGGAATAAACGTTACATCCATCGTGTCATGAATTACGCAGGAGCCGTTGGTAATGGCTACCGCATAAATACCTGTTGTGAAAACACTGATGGTTTGTGTGGTTGCTCCGGTATTCCAGAGGAACTGCGAACCGGGATTGTCTGCATCCAGCGTCAGCGGCGAACCCAGGCACAGTGCCGTGTCATTAAATCCGGACGGTGGCGTTGTGATGGAAACAACAACCGTATCCTGGTCGCTGCAAATACCGTTGCTCACATCCACGATGTAGGTACCCGGAGTTGTGACAGTAATGGATTGTGATGTAGCTCCTGTTGACCACGTATATTGCATACCCGGATTCTGTGCATTAAGCACATAGTTGGGCAGGTTACACAGCACCGTATCCGGACCGAGGTTAACAGACGGAGCCTGCAATACGACAATGGTAAGTTGTGTCGTATCACGAACAATACAGCTTGTGGAATCAACGGCAATGAGTGTTACCGTGTAGGTTCCCGGTGTGCTGTAAGGATGGCTTGGTGATGTGGTTGTATCTGTTGGAGAGCCGTCGCCAAAATCCCAGAGGAAGTCGAGGCCCACGCTGTTGTTTGTAAAGTTCACCGTCGTGTTCGGACAGATCGTATCGTTTGGTGCGGCTGATGCGAGTGCAATTGTACCCGCCAGCTGGAACGCAATTTTTACAACATACATGTCCCACCCCGATGGACTGGAGCCGTTGTCAAATGCCCAGGTGGGTGTTGTGGCTCCCCCGCTGCCGATGCAGATGCCCTGGTAAATGGTTCCGTTCGGATCGAAGCGGCTTGTACCGCCGTCTACGTGCCAGCCGTAATAGAATGAACCATAAAGCAGTGCCACCACATCTTTTTTCAGCACAATAAAATAACACGATCCGCCGCCGCACGCTGCCTGTGTAGTGTAAAGGCCGTTGGTGGTAATCGGGTAACCGCCGGTTGACTGGAACCCGGACACATAAATATTTTCACAGGTATCAATCATAAATGCTTCCGGTTCGAGGTGGCCGCCGCCGCCATCACCAAACTGCGTTGCAAAAATAGGCGCCGTTAAAGCGGGGTTGAATTTGGTTACAAAGTTTCCGCTTCCCGGGTTGGCGTATACGCCCAGTGTGATGGGTGTACTGCCGCCTGTTGTTCCATAGAAGTATGGATTACCGGCAACGTCAATGTCCATAAAATAATTTACGTCGGCCTGCGGTGTTCCGAAATAGGAAGCTGCAACGAGTCCGTTACCGGCTGCATTAAAATGTGCCATGTAACCGTCGCAGGTGCCGCCCTGGTAGGTGGTCTGGTAGGTACCAACTGTAATCGGGAAGTCGGTGCTGGTAGTCGGACCGCACACAAAAACTTCGCCGGCCGCATTGTAACGCACACCATACCCCATTTCATTGCCCGATCCGCCGAGGTACGTACTCCACTGCAGGTTTGCGCAATTGGCTGAAAGCCGGAACACACACGCATCGAACATGCCGTTGTGCGTGGCATCAAAAGCACCTGCTGTAGGGAAGTTGGTGGAGTTCGTAAAGCTTGTTATAATCGGGTTGCCGGTAGGATCGAGGATAATTTCACCACGCATGCCGTCGTGGCCGTTCATAAACGATGTCCATCCGCCGCCGCCGTCTTCGGTTGATCCGCCCACATATGTAGAACCAACTACCGCTGTTCCGGTTGCATTAAATCCCGACACACAGATGTCGGCATTCCCGCCATTGTAGCTGTTATCAAAACACCCCACCGAAGTCGGGTAGTTGGAAGAGGCGGTACTGCCGAGCACATACAGTTCACCGGCATTGTTGGTGATCAAGCTGTTCGGATAATCGCTGCTGTTACCGCCGATGTACGAACAGAAGAGCAACGCACCCGCATTGGGTGTCAGTTTTTCAACGGCAATGTCAATACTGCCGCCGAAGGTGGACTGAAATGCACCTACTGTTGTCGGGTAACCGGTACCGAAACATTCGCCGCCGGTGTAAATGTTGCCGCCGTTATCGTAGGTTGCACAGTGCCCGTAAGTAGTGGTTGACGAAGGTGAACCGGAATACGAAGCACCAACGAGTGTGGGATCAATTACAAGTGCATACTGTTTGTTGTATCCTTTCGGAAACTCAAACGAAACGGTGCGGCCTGTTTTATCAAGAACATATTCGCAGGGCACTTCAACTTTATTTCCGTTGATTAGCTGGTACGAATACGGACGATCTTCAACAAGTGCACCGGCAGAAGTCGGAATGGTTAACTGCCCGTTTGTTACGGTGAGTCCTTCCACACCTTCATAATCCATTCGGATTACAGCAGCGTCGGCTCCGGGTTTTACAACAAAATCATATTTGAACTGGCCTTTGCTGTCGTAAGCTTCGAGGCTGATGCCGGGATAAAATTCATTATACACCACCCGGTTAAACATACTTACAGCGGGCGACCATTTGCTGCGGTCGTTGCCTTTATAATAATTGCGGTACCAGGTTAATTTGTCCATGCCGTCAGGCTGCACAAACGGGTTGGAACCGGTAAAGTTGACGCGGAATGCGTGCATGTCAATTTTCTCGTCGTACGGAGAATGTTTGAGCGTTTTGCCTTCCTCTACATGTTTTGCTTCGTGAAATGCTTCCAGCTGGTGTTCATTAAAACGGACATAGGTAAAACGTCCTTTTTCCATAAACAGCCTGACACCGGCACCGGCATCAGCCATAAACATAACCTGTGCGGGCCACTGCTTTTTATTTTCCTCGAACACCACGCCGCCTGCGGTGGGTGATGTTACAGGGCGCACAGCGGGATAGTTCGGGGTTTGGGCCGCAAGTGTTCCGGTAACCAGGAACAACAACGCTGCGGAACCAAGTGAACGCCACCGGGGTGCAAACGAGTTAATGTTCTGTTTCATGTCAATACAGAAATTAGTACCTGCAGGGGGAGAAATGCAGATAAGGTTAAATTTTATCAGTTGTGTTCATGCACCTGCCAGAGTGCATTTCAGGAACAAAAATATACTATTTTACCGATACGGCCGACAAAAAAAGCGGAATAAAATGTAAATCAACGGGCAACCCAACCTTTCGGCGGGAAATTGCGTAGGAGTAATTACAATACTGATTATGAGTCGATTAGGAGATTACAAAACCCACGCTGCGCATATCGTCCCAAAAACCGGGGTATGATTTTTTAACCACGTGTGGTGTTTCGATTAAAACCTGCTGCCGGATGGCCAGTACCGCCAGCGACATGGCCATGCGGTGGTCTTCGTAGGTATGAAATGTAAGCTGTTCGTTTGCATTTTCAGTAAACACATCCGCTTCAAACAGGCCCGGTCCGGGTTCTGTAAAATGCGCGCCGATTTTCAGCAGTTCCACCGTAAGCGCGTTTACACGATCCGTTTCTTTTATTTTCAGCGTATGCACACCTTTAAAAAGCGAAGGCAGTTTTAATGCGGCTGCCACTACTGCTGTGGCCTGCACGAGGTCAGGGGTATCCGAAAAATCGAAACCGAATTTGCGGGTAGGCAGGTAGGCGGCCTTCCGGATGCGCACGCCCGAACCATCTTCGCTGAATTCGGAATTCACGCCGAAAAATGTAAACAGGTTTGCAAGTATTGCGTCGCCCTGGAGGCTGTCTTTTTTAAGGTCGTGCAGAAACAGGTCGCAATCATCAGAAAGTGCAGCCATGGCGTACCAGTATGATGCGGCACTCCAGTCGGGTTCTACGCGTAAGTTTATAATATCGGAAGTACTCGGCAGGTAAGGCTGCTGACTAACTGAAATTGCATTTTCTTCATCCTGCCACACGGCATATACGCCGAGTTTTTCCATAATCCGCATGGTCATGCTGATGTAGGGACGCGATGTTACCTCGCCGTTGAAACGGATCACCAGCCCGTTGTGCAGCACCGGTGCAATCATAAGCAGTGCAGAAACAAACTGGCTGCTTACGCTGCCGTCGAGGTGAATTTCTCCGCCTTTCAGTTTTGTTCCTTCAATCTGCAGTGGCGGAAAACCTTCTTCGCCGAGGTATTCGATTTTTGCACCGAGCTGGCGCAACGCATCTACGAGGATGTGAATCGGTCGTTTTTTCATCCGCTCGGTACCCGTAAGCACGCGTTTGCCTTCGCAGGTGGCAAAATAGGCAGTAAGAAAACGCATGGTGGTTCCGGCAGGACCGGTATCAAATGTGGCACCTGGTGTTTCATCAGCAGCGGCCTGGTCGAGCAGGCGCTTCAGCGTTACGGTATCTTCTGCGTCTGAAAGGTTATCGATCCCGAACGGTTCTTCGGCAAGCGCCTGCATAATGAGCAAACGGTTGCTCTCGCTTTTCGAGGCCGGCAGTCGGATTGCCCCGTGCAGGTTCCGGTCGTTTTTGCTGATGATGTAGTGCATAGCAGGCAATTTAGGATTCGATAACCGTAGCCGCTTTTTCGCGGTAATAAGCAAGCGCGGCCGATACATCGTCTGCTGCGCACACGATGTTGATTACCGGCTCACCGATATTTTTAAGCAACGTAAAATGAATGGCGTTACCGGCATTTTTTTTATCGCGGCGCATCAGTTCAATCAGTCGGTGATCGGCATCCGCTTCAAGCACAACCGTGGGATACCGGTTCAGCAAAAATTCACATACCGATGCTGCTGTTTCTGCATCCAGCCCGGCATGCTGCTGCGAAAGAAATGTTTCGCAGATCATACCTACCACCACGGCCTCCCCGTGCAACAGGCTCGCCTGCTGGTTTTCGAGAAACAACGTTTCAACCGCATGACCGATGGTGTGTCCGAAATTGAGCGCTTTACGCAGGCCCTGTTCGGTCGGATCGGCTTCGGTAATGTTTGTTTTTATTTCAACCGACCGCTGAATGATGCGCTCCCACGATGCATGATCGCCGGGATGAATCTGTTTCAGTGCATCCCAGTAAGCCGCATCGGCTATAAGGCCGTGTTTTAATGCTTCCGCATAACCGGACATGATCTGCCTTCCGGGAAGCGTTTGCAGAAACGGCGGGTATATAAATACTTCGGCAGGATCGGCAAACAGGCCGATTTCGTTTTTCAGTCCGTCCAGGTCAATGCCTGTTTTTCCGCCGGCTGACGCATCAATCTGCGCGAGCAGCGTAGTCGGAAGATTTACAAAATCAATTCCGCGTTTATAGGTAGATGCGATAAAACCACCCATATCGGTAATTACCCCGCCGCCGAGATTCAGCAGCAGCGCATGGCGGTCGGCACCGAGTTCGCCGAGCACACGCCACACCTGTGTACAGGTTTCAATGGTTTTGTGTTCTTCGCCGCTTTCGAGTTCAATGATTTCCGATTTGGCGAGCGCAGGCACAAGATGAATGAGGCGGGGCAGGCAATGCTGCACCGTATTTTCATCAGCGAGCACAAACAGTTTGGGATATTTCTTTTTTTTCAGAAATGCCGCGAGCTTTTCCAGCGCGTGTTCGCCGATGTGAATCGTACAGGCTCCGGTAACTATGGATTGCGGTGCTGGCATAAAAGCAAAGAAACAAAAAGCCGGGCGGGTTTCCAAACCCGGAAGGCGGTGTTTGCGGGATATTAATGGCTAAACGAAACAGCGGAAATAAAACCGTACCTGCCCCGGAATACGCGTACCTATTTACCTCAGCGCACCACGAATTTTCCGGGCAGACGGCTTCCGTCATGCTGTTCAATGACAACCGAATACATACCGGGCGGAAAAGCACTGATGTCGAACCGGATTTCGCCTGCTCCTGTGCTGTTTATTTTTCGGGCTGCCAGCTCCTGGCCAAGCATATTGGTAAAACGGATCGTTCCATCTCCTGCACCTGCAGCAGTGAGGTGGATGAACAATTCATTTTCGGCCGGATTCGGATACAGCAGCAGTTGCTTGCTGGCAGCCACCGTTTCTGCAATTCCGGAGCACACCTGGAACACAATCGTATCTGCAGTCGTACTCTGGCACGTGAGGAAATCGGTAGTGGTTACGGAATACGTTCCGGGCTGTGTAACCTGTATGGACTGCGTGGTATCGCCGGTTGACCAGGAATAGGACGTAGCCGGATTCACAGCAAACAGGGTAACCGTATCGCCCACGCAGGCTGTATCGCCGGGCGTTGCAACAATGGTATTGAGCTGTGCAACCTGGGTTACTATAAGTGTATTCGGACTGGTATTGCTGGTATCGGCCGGATTGGTTGAAATGATACGAACCCGGTACAGGAAACCGAAGTTGGCATTTGCCGGTATCTGCGCAAAAATAACCCCGCTGCTGAACCAGAAAATGGAACCGATATTCACCGGGTTTGCAAATGAACCCCAGTTGTCGGAAAGCTGTGCGGTAAAGGTGTTACCGAAATTAAAACTGCCCCCGGAAACCGTAAACGGGATGATTACATTGCCACCGGCGCAGGTGGATGTTTGCAAAATGCTGTCGCAGTGCAGCGTGAGTTGTGCGTTTGCAGTGTGCGCGGCAAAAACGAGCAGGAAGAACAGGTAGATTTTTTTCATGGGAAAATGAATGCGGTGTAAATGAATTAACGGGCGGGAGTACTCACTGCCAAAGGTAAAAAAATCTACATACGGACGCCGCCCGGGTCGCATTTTAAAAAGGGATGATCTTGCTCAGGAAATCAGCGCCGGTTTTCCGCCGATCCCACAAAAAATGCGTTTTCCGGGACAAAAAACCGGCCGGGATACAGCACGCTTCAGCACGTTTTAGGTAGAGCAAAAGTTTCCCTTAACTTTGCCCCGAATTACGCCACATGATTTCATTTGACAATACTGCAGTTGCCTTCTCGGGCAAAACAGACAAAGACCTGAAGCGTTCGTACTGGCTTTTCCGCCTGATCGGAAATCCGTCGCTGGTAAAAATCGGCTCGGCGCTTACCACGTTTGCCATCAAAACGCACCTGCCGATCAGGGGGCTTATCAAAGCTACTATTTTCAGGCAGTTTGTGGGCGGCGAAACCATTGAAGAATGTAACCGCACCGTGGAAGCACTCGGCAAGTACCGCGTCGGAACCATTCTCGATTATTCGGTAGAGGGCAAAGAGTCGGAACCGGACTTTGATGCCTGCTGCAAAGAAACCATTGCCACCATTGACCGTGCAAAAAACGAAGCGCATATTCCGTTCTGTGTATTTAAAGTAACCGGACTTGCGCGTTTTGCTTTGCTTGAAAAAGTGACCGCCGGTGAAACACTTACGGAGGCCGAACAAAGCGAATGGATCCGTGTGCAGCAGCGCATTGATGCAATAAGCAGCGCG
This sequence comes from Chitinophaga pinensis, assembly GCA_943372645.1. Lineage (GTDB taxonomy): Bacteria > Bacteroidota > Bacteroidia > Palsa-965 > Palsa-965 > VBWE01. The sequence goes on from CALRZN010000001.1 coordinate 61,881, forward strand.
GCACACGCAGCCGGAAAACCGCTTTTTATTGATGCCGAAGAAAGCTGGATTCAGAAAGCAATTGACGATGTGGCCGATGCCATGATGGCCAAATACAACCGCGAAAAAGCAATTGTATACAACACGTTTCAGCTGTACCGTAAAGACCGCCTCGCGTTTCTGAAACAGTCGTTTGAAAAAGCAACAGCAGCCGGTTACCACCTCGGTGCCAAACTGGTGCGCGGTGCATACATGGAAAAAGAACGGCAGCGTGCCCAGGAAAAAGGATACCCGTCGCCGATACAGGATACCAAAGCCGACAGCGACCGCGATTACGACCTGGCACTGCAGTTCTGCACCGATCATGCCGACCGCATTGCACTTTGCGCGGGCACACACAATGAAGCCAGTTCAAAACTGCTGGTGCAACTGATGGCCGATAAAAAAATTGATGCCGGTAATAAATACATTTTCTTTTCGCAGCTGCTCGGCATGAGCGATCACATCAGTTTTAACCTTTCTGATGCCGGTTACAATGTGGCGAAATATGTTCCTTACGGCCCGGTAAAAGAAGTACTCCCCTACCTCATCCGCCGCGCACAGGAAAATACATCTGTAAAAGGACAAACCGGCCGCGAACTCAGCCTGATTATTAAAGAAAAGCAGCGCCGGAAAAAATAACCGGGGATCTTATAATTAAAAAAGCCCGTCTCCTTCGGCTATCGCTCAGGAGACGGGCTTTTAATTTATTGTTCGTTTAGCGGATCACCACGCGCTGAACAAATACACCGGTTTCGGTTTTCACCTGTACCATGTAAATGCCTTCGCTCCAGCCGGTAGTGTTTACCGGCAGCTGTGTTGTTCCTGCGGTGGCGGTGCGTGTTTCGCTGCGCATTACCTGGCCGAGCAGATCAACCACCGAAATGGTGATGGCCTGTGTTTTTGCCAGTGAAATGTTCAGGCTGAAATTATCGTGCGCCGGGTTCGGATAAACGTTTACCGAAGTAGTTGCATCGGTATTGCTTACACCCAAACAGATATCCACAAAAATAGTTTGTGTGGCTGTACCCGAACAATTGTTCACGTCGGTGTACGTGTAAGTAATGGTGTGTGTGCCCGGACCAGCTACGCCGGGGTTAAACATGCCCCCGCTCACGCCGGGACCGCTGTAGCTGCCGCCTGCAGGCAATCCACCGGTTAATGCAAACGGTGCAGTTGAATTCTGGCAGGTGGTATCGTAAGCAGTTGCATCGTAGGTTACGTTACTGAGCCCGATGGTAGCAACAACCGGAACACGGGCGCTGGTACACGGTGCGGGCGCAACAGTCCAGTGATAGAGGTAATAGTAAAATGCGCTTCCTGCGGAGGAGCCGGTAATATCAAGCACACCGTTATAAGTGTACGGATAGTTTGCACCGCTGTTGTTGCGGTACAGGTTCATCTGCGTTCCGCCGATGCGGTAGCTTCCCGGCGTAAGCGGAATGTTCAGTGTTACGGTACTCTGTCCGTTCGGAATGGTTGCCGTGTACTGGTTGAGCTGGTTGCCCTGGCTGTCCCACAATGTGAAGGTACGTGAGCCCGAAGCCCCTGCATTTACATCAGCGCTAACGAGTGTGCAGGCCTGGTAAACGGTAAACTCAAGATACTGGGTTGACGTATTGTTATGCTGTCCGCCCGTTCCGAAGTTATAGCTCGCAGGTCCAACGTTGCCCGGTGTTTGTGCCGTCTGATTTTCTACGTAATACGTAGTGGTAGTATTGATCACCGGCGTAGTATAACTTGTGCCGGTGTTGATGGATGTACCGCCGGTTGGCTGGGTAAACCACAATAATGTTCCAGATCCGCTTGCGCCGAGGCTCATGCTGGCCGGTGTACAGCTGCTTGCACCTGTTGTTACCGGTGATGCCGGCGGGTTAATCGTAATCAGGTTCGACTGCAGTACCGAATCTGTTCCGCAGGCGCTGCTTACAACCAGCTGCACATTGTAGGTGCCTGCGGTGTTGTACGTGTGTGTCGGGCTGAACTGGGTGCTCGTGGTGTTATCGCCGAAATTCCATACCGCATTGGTTGCGTTGGTACTGGTGTTTGTAAACGTAACGTTGGCCGGAAGTGAGCAGCTGCTGGTAATATCCGGTGTAAATGTGGCTGCTACTACCGGTGAATACGGTCCGCCCACGCCGCATGCATACCACGCATCGGTTGTAGCCTGAACCTGCGGGGTGCATGCCCCGAACAGGTCTTCTGCCGACTGAATGGCATAGGTACGTGCATCCATATACTGTGAAGTGCTCACGAGGTAAACGGTCAGGTTGCGGAATGCGATGCGTGCTGCATCAGTTATCCCAATGCCGGTTACGTTAAATGCATCGTTAAGGTCGTTTGTACCGCTGCCGCCCTGGCAGAGCAGGTAGAACCAATAGTTCTGCACACCGCTGTTGGTGTGTACACCGCCGTTGTCAGCTGTTCCGGTGTACCAGTTGGTTCCGGTATAACAATCCGGGTCGCCGTACTGGTTCGGGTTACTCATGCTGCGGAGGGCACTGCCTACGTTCACGGTAATTTCATCGCCGATGAGGAAGTTAGCCGATTGCGGTTTTGCGTAAAACTCAATTGATGTTCCGAACACATCGGAAAATGATTCGTTAAGTGCGCCCGGTTCATCCTGGTAAACGAGGTTGGCCGTGTTTTCTGTAACGCCGTGTGTAAACTCGTGACCGCAAACGTCAATAGCAGTAAGCGGATTAAATCCGCCGGAGGTTCCGCTGCCGTCGCCATAACTCATGGCTGTGCCGTCCCAGAATGCATTGTTGTAGTTGCTTCCGTAATGTACGTACGAAACCATTAACATGCCGCTTCCGTCAATGCCATCACGGTTATGCTGTGTCCAGTAATAATCGTATGTTTTTTCTGCGCCCCAGTGTGCATCATACGCTGCATGATCATCGTTGGTGGTGCTGGTCCAGGTAGAACTGTTGTTTGTAAAGTCAACCCCGTTACCCTGGTTGGTGCTATTGTTCAGGTTATAAGTCTGAATGCCCTGTCCGCGGCCGGTTTCGCGCAGGCGGTACTGTCCTGCATTAAAATTGTCGCATACAATGTTTTGTGTGCCGCTGTACATGGTGTTTGCAGAACCGTTCACATCAATTTCATGAATGCGGTTTTTCACATCTACAATGGCACCGGTTTGTGCATCTACGTAAACGTAGTTGCGGCTCATCGGCTCCGAAGCGTAAATATCAAAACGCCACACGAGGTGCATTTCTTTTTTGAAGATATCGCCGTTGGCCGCTGCAACCAGCAGTTCGCCTTTCGGATGATAGGTTGCGGAAGGATTGCGGCTGATGGTTTGCAGGTGCGTTTCTTCTGCATCCATATCCCATTTGTAGGTTTTTGCGCCGATGTGTGCGAGGGCTTTTTCAAGCGCCGCGTTTTGTGAAAGTGCAGGTACGGTTGACAGGCTGATGCCGTCAATGAACATGCCGTTTGCCGATTCCACGCGGCCGTTGCGGGCGTGTACGATGTATTCGCCGTCTTTTACTTTTATGCCGTTGTAATACTGCTGGTAGCGGGTATGCAGCATATCCAGCTTGTCGGTCATTTTATTTATTTCAACCCAGGAGTCTTCCTGTTTCATTTTCAGTGCAACGCGCATCACGTCGAAAACATTGCCGGTATTAACCGTGCTGTTTTTTCCGAAATACATAAACGAGGGAACGCGCGACTGTTTGTTGATGATTACTTTGTTACTGCCGGGGCAAAGCCGGGATGCTTCCGATCCTGTAAACTGCTGCTGGGCAAATGCGGGCAAAGCAATTACAGCAAGGCCGGAAACAACAAGTGTTTTAAATAGACGCATTACGATTGGTGAATTAGAAATGGTGAATGGTAGCGTTCGAAACCGGTTCGGGCGGTTTCTTTTGTGAAGGCAAGATAGTTATTGAACTGCTAATTATCAAGCAGGTACCACCCGAAAGTACCATAAAGCGGTAGTCAAATACACCCAAAAATCGGGTTTTTAGACGGGGGCCGGAATAATCACGATGAAAAACAGCAGAAGAGTTAACCGCTTATTTACAATCGCAGGGCTTTTCGGGTTTGGCTTCGGGAAAAACACCGATGATGCGGGAAGCAGAATCTTTCACCAGTACTTCAAATCGGATGAAGAGCGGAACACCTTTTTTGTCTTTCATTTCCACCAGGTACTCTTTTGGTGCAAACGCATCGGTGTTTGTTTTGCTGTTACCAAAATCCACATCGGCATCTTTCAGCCCGTCGTGTATGTCTTTCAGCGTAAGGTTATGGCAATTGAGCAGGCACTCTTCTTTGTCCATCACGGCCATGCTGCTGCGCTGAAGCAATATAATCACGCGGGCGTTGGGCATCCAGCCAAAACTTTTGCCCTGCCAGAGTGTGAAATAAAGTATAAGGCAGCTGATGCCCACCCCGATGAGGTACAGGCGCGTCCGTTTCCAGAATTTGGCTTTGTTCATACGTGCGATCAGAATGCGGCCACCAGCAGGTCAATGTCTTTCGAGGGCAGGTTGAATAATTCGCCCAGGTACTTGTTGGTGAGAATTCCGTTGTAAAGATACACACCATGGCGCACACCCATGTGGGTACGGAGCATATTTGTTACGCCGCCCTCTTCGCCCATGTTGATGAGCGTGGGCGCAAAAATGGTGCTGAGCGCATAGGAAGCCGTTCGGGCCACGCGCGAAGCGATGTTGGGAACACAATAATGAATAACGCCGTGTTTGCGGAAAACCGGCTGCGTGTGATTGGTCACTTTCGAAGTTTCGAAACAACCGCCCTGGTCAATGCTTACGTCAATTATCACCGAGCCTACTTTCATTTCGCTCACCATGTCTTCGGTTACCACACAAGGCGTGCGTCCGCCGCTGGCGCGCAGTGCGCCGATGGCTACGTCAGCCGTTTTCAGGTGCTTGGCCAGTACGCGGGGCTGAATGATGGACGTGAAAATACGGGTACTGAGATCGCTCTGCAAACGGCGCAGGCGGTACACGGAATTGTCAAAAACTTTTACGGTTGCGCCCAGTCCGAGGGCCGCACGCGCCGCGTATTCGCCAACGGTGCCGGCACCGATAATAATTACTTCGGTAGGTGCAACACCCGAAATTCCGCCGAGAATAGAACCCTGCCCGTTATTTACGTTGCTCAGGTACTCAGCCGCGATGAGGATGGAAGTGCCGCCGGCAATTTCGCCCATGGAACGGATAACGGGATAAATTCCGTCTTCATCTTTAATCCATTCAAAAGCGATGGCAGTAATTTTTTTATCAATCAGTTTTTTCAGGAAGTGTTCCGACTGTGCCGTGAGCTGCAACGTGGAAAGCAGCGTCTGTTTGGGCACCATCATCTCGATTTCGGCGAGTGTGGGCGGGGCCACTTTCAGGATGATTTCTGATTTTTTATAAATCTCTTCAGCGGTGTACGCAATCTGTGCGCCGGCTTCGCTGTAATCGTTATCCTGGAAATTGGCGCCTTTGCCTGAACCGGTTTCTACCAGTACCGAGTGGCCGTGGTTTACCAGCAGAGCCACATCATCGGGGGCAAGCACGACCCGGTTTTCCTGGAAGGTGATCTCTTTCGGCATACCGATGTTGAGGCTGCCTTTTTTGCGGGCCACTTCCAGCATTTCTTCCTGCGGAAGAAGCGCTCCCTTTGCCAGGGAAGACAAAATATCGCGTGATGTTTTAATGGACATAATGTATAAATCTGTTCCGGCGGCACCGATTCATGATAAATACAAAGTTGCAGCGTAAGTGGTGCCCCGGTTCGTAAATGTACGACGTTTTTGGCGATTAAAAAACCAGCCGGTTTCGCCGCTTCTGCGTTTCTTTTCCGGGAGAAATTAAACACGCTGATCCGCCACGCATCGCGGATCAACGAAGCATACAAAACGGGAAGGAATAAAATCCGCTAACCTATCGTAAGCACACGCTCGTTCCCGGTTACCTGCAGTTTTATTTCCACCACGTCATCGGGCAGAAATTCAGCAATGAGCTCCGGCCATTCGATGAAACACCAGTTGCCGGAAGCGGCGTAATCGGGGAAACCGATATCAAAAGCTTCCGTACTTTTTTTTACGCGGTAAAAATCGAAATGGTAAACCGGCTTTCCGTCGCCGCCTTCGTATTCGTTTACAATGGAAAACGTTGGACTTGAAGTTGCGTCCGTAACGCCGAGCGCAACGCAGATGGCTTTGATGAGCGTGGTTTTTCCTGCACCCATTTCGCCGTAAAACGCAAGGACCCGTTTTTCGCCGCAGGCAGCAATCACTTCACGTGCAACGGTTCCGAGGGAACTGATATCCGTAAAACGAACTTCCATTACGGGCGTATTTTGGCGGTTTTGCGGAGGACAAGAAAACCGGTAATTAATCCGCCAACGGTGATGATCCAGTAAATCCAGAAATACAGTTCGTCGCTGTTCAGCGAAAGCAACCGGTAAATTCCGAACTGCACCAGCGCCGGCAAAAACGTAAACAGGAACAGGCGCGTAAACGAAATCACGCGCCGCTGCGCCATGTCGTACCCGAGCGCAACCAGCAGGCAGGCAAAACTTGCAACGAACAGGTGAACGAGAAACAGGATGAAATAAACAATCATTCTTTTTATGTAAAATGGAAAATGGAATTATGGACAATGGGCTGTAACCTGGTTACACTAAAACTCCATTGTCCATAAAACCATTTTCCATTGTCCGTTTTTTATCAGCTTTTAGCACTCAATGTGATGTACGGAATAATCATCTCCTCAAGCGAAATGCCGCCGTGCTGGAACGTATTCCGGTAATAGGTTACGTAATAGTTGTAGTTGTTCGGGTAGGCAAAAAACATGTCCTGTTTTGCAAACACAAACGCGGTGCTTACGTGCTGTTTCGGCAGGAACGCATCAGCAGGGTTGCGCACTTCAAAAACGTCTTTTTTGATGTAATCGAGGCTCTTTCCCTGTTTGTAACGCAGGTTGGTATTTACGTTGCGGTCGCCCACCACTTTCGACGGTTCGGTTACTTTGATGGTGCCGTGATCGGTGGTGATAATCATCCGGCCTTTTTTATCAGCGATCTGGCGGATGATGTCGTGCAGCGGCGAATGTTCGAACCACGACAGTGTGAGCGAACGGTACGCTGCTTCGTCGTCGGCCAGTTCACGGATCACTTCCATTTCGGTGCGGGCATGCGAAAGCATATCCACAAAGTTATATACGATCACGTTCAGGCGGTTGTTCATCAGGTTGCTCAGCGACTCCGACAATTTTTTACCTGCGGCGTGATTCGTGATTTTGTTGTACGACATTTTCACATCCTTGCCGAGGCGTTTCAGGTTGGCTGCCAGGAATTCTTCCTCGTGCATGTTTTTGCCGCCTTCTTCTTCGTCGTTGAGCCATTTGCCCGGAAATTTTTTCTCGATCTCCGAAGGCAGCAGGCCGGCAAACAACGCATTGCGTGCGTACTGCGTGGCGGTGGGCAGAATACTGTAAAACAGTTCTTCGCTTTCCACTTTAAAATACTGGCTCAGTACCGGCTGCAGTACTTTCCACTGGTCGTAGCGCAGGTTGTCAATGAGTACAAAAAACAACGGCCCCTCTTTGTCGAGGTGCGGAATCATTTTTTTCTGGATGAGTGTATGCGACATCACCGGCGGATTTTTGTCTTTGCCGTTGAGCCAGTTGATGTAATTCTGTTCAATAAATTTCCCGAAAGCCACGTTGGCCTCGTTTTTCTGCATGGTCAGAATTTCCTGCATGCCCGAATCCTGCGACTTGGTGAGTTCGAGCTCCCAGAAGACAAGTTTTTTATACACTTCCACCCACTCTTCGAAATTGAGGCGGTCGCTCAGTGTCATGCCGATGCTGCGGAATTCCTGCTGGTAATTGCTCGTGGTTTTTTCACTCACGAGGCGCTTGTTGTCAAGTATTTTTTTCAGCGCGAGCAGAATCTGGTTCGGGTTCACCGGCTTAATGAGGTAGTCGGCAATTTTCGAACCGATGGCATCTTCCATCAGGTTTTCTTCTTCGCTTTTGGTGATCATGATTACCGGCACATCGTTGCGTTTGGCTTTGATGCGTGTAAGCGTTTCGAGGCCGCTGAGACCGGGCATGTTTTCGTCGAGAAAAACAATATCGAAATGTTCTTTATCAAAAAGCTCGAGTGCTTCACCGCCGCTGTTGGCTGTGGTAACATCATAGCCTTTTTCTTTCAGAAACAGCGTATGCGGCTTCAACAGATCAATTTCGTCGTCGGCCCAGAGTATGTTTATTTTATCCATATAGATGAGGTAGCTTAATCCTGTAACGTTTCTGCCCGGATTTTAGTATCCGGCGGCAGGGACGACGAAGATACAAATTAAGCGCATGGAACGATTGGCTTTAACAGACATTGGAAAACCGCGAATGCGTCGGCGCGTCTGCAGCCGGTTGTCCTTTTATATAATATCTTTGCACCCGCATGGCCAGTGTAAAATCAAAAATATTCAACGATCCGGTTTATGGATTTATAACCGTTCCTTCGGAGCTGGTTTTTAAACTCATTGATCACCCGTACTTCCAGCGCCTGCGCCGCATACGCCAGCTCGGGCTTACCAACTTAGTGTATCCCGGCGCACTGCACACCCGCTTTCATCACGCCATCGGGGCCATGCACCTCATGCGCGATGCGGTGGAAGTAATCCGTTCGAAAGGACACGAAATTACCGACGAAGAAGCCGAAGGCGCACTCATTGCTATTTTGCTGCACGACATCGGGCACGGACCGTTTTCACATGCGCTTGAACACAGCCTCGTGCATAACATCACGCATGAAGATTTGTCGGCGCTGATAATGGATCGCCTGAACGAAGAGTTCAGCGGCAAACTGAATACGGCCATCCGCATTTTCCGCAACCAGCATAAAAAAAAATTCCTGTACCAGCTTGTTTCCAGCCAGCTGGATATGGACCGCCTCGATTACCTGCTGCGCGACAGTTTTTTCACCGGCGTGTCGGAAGGCATTGTGAGCAGTGACCGCATTGTAAAAATGCTGAACGTGGTGAATGGTGAACTGGCCGTGGAAGACAAAGGCATTTATTCCATCGAGAAATTTATCGTGGCACGCCGGCTCATGTACTGGCAGGTGTACCTGCACAAAACCGTGCTCAGCGCCGAACACCTGCTCATCAACATTTTAAAGCGTGCAAAAAAACTGGCGGAGAACAAACAGGAATTGTTCTGCTCTCCTGCCCTGCGTGTTTTTCTTTACAACCGGTACCGGAAGCCTGATTTCAAACGCCGCCCGGAGTTGCTGGACACTTTTGCCTCGCTGGATGATTACGACATTATGGGTGCGGTAAAAGTATGGGTAAACCACAGCGACCCGATACTCGCACGGCTCTGCGACCAGTTAGTGAACCGGAAACTGTATGCGGTATTGCTGCAAAATAAACCGTTCGCCAAAAAAGCAGTGGCTGCACTCGAAGCCAAAGCACAGAAAGCATATAAATTCAAAAAAGCAGACCTCTCTTATTTTGTATTTACAGGCGCTGTGCAGAACAATGCGTACAGCAGCAATAACATCAGCATCAACATCCTGTTCAAAAACGGCAAGGTGATGGATTTTGCAAAAGCGGCCGACCTCTTCAACATTTCCATGCTGCAGCAGCCGGTAAAAAAATATTTCCTCTGCTTCCCGAAAGAACTGCGTTAACACAAACAGGTATTGTTTTTGTACCTTCACTGGCTAATGAAACTGCAAACCCTGCTCTTTATATTTGTCTGCACCTGCTGCATCACTGTTCCTGCATTTGCGCAGAAAGACAGTATTGAAGTGGCACGGCTTGATAATCCGCAGGTTGTTATTTACAGTATTCCCGATTCGAAATACCTCCTGATCTGGAAAAACGGAACCCAAACAAAATCGAAGGTCATTTTTGAAGAAGAAACATTTGCCACTTTGCTCGTCAATATTGAAACGCAGCAGCTGGATGGCAAAGGGCACGAGGAACTGCTCATTTACCGCAGCTATGAATACATGCATTCGTATGGTGCCGACAACGGCGGCTGGTCGGTTGAGAAACAGGCAACTGTTATTTTTAACCTCGACACCTGGGTGAACATGTTTGAAGCGGTTTCGTTGCAGTCATCGGCCAGCGAAGAAGTTACACCGGTGAACGACAGCGTTTCAGTAAGTGAAAGCGCCTACTGCTTTTATAGTTATAAGTTTGAAATTGACGCAGCGAATAATATCCGCATCAGTGAAGTGAAAGTAAAACACGAGTCCGTAAAAAACGGCATTGTAAACAACGATCCGGAATCCTGTCCGGAACCCGATCACCAGCCCGGAACCTACATTATTAAAAACGGCGTTTATGTCCGAAAAGAAATATAATCACGAAGAACGTCTTGCCCTCGCACATCAGTCGTTAAAGGGTTTAACCCTCGGCGATCAGTTCGGCGAATGTTATTTTGTAAACCGCAGCGACGAAGAACTGCGCGAAATGATTGCGCAAAAACAGACGCCCCCGATTGACTGGATTTTTACCGACGATACCGTAATGGGCGTTGCAGTTTACGAAACCCTGAAACAGAAACAGACCATTGATCCGGATTACCTGGCGGCACTGTTTGTCAAGTTCTGGAAACTGCAGCCCGACCGCGGCTATGGTGCGGGCGCGCGGCAGCTGCTGCGTGAAATAAGCGAAGGCGGTTCGTGGCGCGAACTCGCTCCGGCCATGTTTGAAGGACAAGGCTCTTACGGCAACGGTGCAGCCATGCGCGCGGGTCCGATCGGTGCGTATTTTTTTGATAACCTGCAGCGTGTGGTGGAAAAAGCCGCACGCTCGGCCGACATCACGCACGCCAACGACGAAGGCCGCGCAGGAGCCATTGCAGTTGCAGTTGCTGCCGCACTGGCTACCCGAAAACGACTCGGGTTAAACACGTTTACACCGGACCAGTTCCTGGAAATTATTGTCACCAATACACCTGACAGCGACACCTGTTCGCGCATCAATAAAGCACGCACCATTCCGGCCAATTACCGCATTGAAACGGTGATTCACGCACTCGGCAACGGCGTAAAAGTTTCGGCACCTGATACGGTTCCGATATGCCTCTGGTGCGCTGCACATCACCTCGATGATTTTGAAGGCGCGCTGTGGCGCATGGTGGAAGCCCTCGGCGACCGCGATACGACCTGCGCCATTGTGGGCAGCATTTTGGGACTTTCGGCACCTGATGCAACGGTTCCCGAAAAATGGACCGGCGCACTGGAAGCAATTGATCCTGCTGTATTTTCTGCCTGATCAGTGGATTGTAATTAACGTCAGGTTACTGTTGAAGGTGGCCACCGCATCTGCCACACGCACCGCAAGCCCGAGGTTGAATGTGGCGGGGTCGTTCGGCATTACGAGGCGCAACGTGCAGCTGCGGATTTCACCGGGCGCAAGTACGTTCAGTTCGGGAAGCAGTTCCGCATCTTTTTCATGAATGATCTGCCCGAAGCGGCAGTAGTAAGCGTTCCAGCGCAAACGCATCCCGGGATTTTTAAAATTGACCGGCACCTTATTTGTATTCTGCACCACAACCGGGATGGATACGACAGCCCCCGCCGCATACGTTTCCTTCAGCAGCGGAAGCTGCACCTGCACGCCTTCTTCTGCTTCAAACGCATCAATGTGCTTATAAAATAAGGTATCTCCGTTACTCAGGGCAATGCGTTTGTGTGAATCACCGTCAACCGGGTAAGCTGAAAAAACAGTAACCGGTTTTCCCGCAAAGCCCGAAGCAACCGGCCAGAAATTAAACTGGTTTTTGCGGTAGCGTATGCCGTTCATGGAATGCGCCAGTTTTCCGGTGTAGAATGAAAACACGGAAGCACGCATGTAGGACGATACAAACACCACTTCATCTGTCCCTGCCACGCGGGCCAGCTGTGCGGCGGCTTCCGCGTTGCGGTGAAATTCATTTTTAACGGGAAGCACATCAAAAAACAGCACGCCCCGCGCAAGGGTGAGCAGCAGCGCACAGCAGCCGAAGGCATAACGCATTGTTTTTTGAACCGGTTCGGACGCACGGAGATACGCTGAAAAAAGAAAATACAGCAGCGGAACAGCACACACCAGTGTCCAGTGTGCTTCTATCCGGGTGCGCACAGTAAAAACCAGGAACAGGAGCAGCACACCGGCAGCAATGAACAGCAGGGCACGTTCGAAAAGCCCGTCAATAACCAGCAGTTTCTTTTTGCGCAGGTACCACAATGCAGGGTACATCAGCGGACCAAAAACAAAAAACTGTGAGACCAGGAAATCGGTAAGGTTATGAAACTCATACGCTGCAACGCGCCAGTAAAAATGATAATACACCGACGGAAATTCGTAAGCGATCTGCCACAAAAGGTGCGGAACCATGCACACGGCAGTGGTAAGCACTGCAATCCAGGCATACCGGTTACGCAGCAGGCGCGGATTTGAAAACACCACGGCGGTGATCACAAGCAGTGCGTGGTACTTGCTGTAAATCATGGCCGCCATAACTACACCCAGCAGCAGCGCCGTACGATAACCCGGCACTTCGAGGAAACGACGGTAGATGAGCAGGAACAGCGCGGTAAAAAACAGCAGGGGCGAATCGGGCGTTGCGATAAATCCGTAAACCTGAAGTACCGGAATTGCGGCAGCAAGCAGCCAGAACGCCGCGCGGTGTTTTTCTTTGCCGGGAATGGTGATGAATTGCCAGCAAATGAGCAGCGTCCCGATTTCCGTGATTACAGTAAACAGCCGGACACCCAGCGTATTATCAAAAAGGGCATATCCCGCCCGAATGAAAAACGCGATGACGGGCGGATGATCAAAATAACCGCATGCCGGGAACCGCGAATACATCCAGTAATAGGCTTCATCGGCAGAAAGCTCCGTAAAACAGGCCTGTAAGAGATTAACAATCAACCAGGTCAGCGGAAATAAAAAGGCGGGATTGCGTAAAAATTGCACCAGGAACGAGTTGTATTAAGCAAATAAATATTTTCCGGGAGCACCAACCCTATTAACGTGGTATTCGTTATTTATTGTCCGGCCCATAAACTTTTTCAGAAAAAGCGCGTCCAAGGCTGGCAGAACTTTCTTAACATCGAACCGCATTTTCTCTTAAATTTGAACCGATGAATTTTACTGCTCAACAAATTGCCGGCCTCATCAGCGGAACCGTAGAAGGTGACGCAACGGCAGCTGTTAACCGGCTGGCCAAAATTGAAGAAGGAACCCCGGGTTCCCTTACATTTTTGTCCAACCCGCAATACGCTCCGTACATTTACACCACCGGCTCCACCATTGCCATTGTTAATTCCGACTTTGCGCCTGAGCAGCCCCTGCCCGCCACACTCACACTCATCCGCTGTGCCGACGCCCGCCAGGCGTTTGCAAAACTGCTGGAAGCCTACAACAGTGTGCGCTTTAACAAAACCGGCGTTGATCCGCAGGCTTACGTTTCACCCTCAGCTACCATTGGCAGCAATGTGTGGATTGGTGCGCAGGCCTACATCGGCGATAACGCGGTGATCGGCGACAACACCAGGGTATTTCCGCAGGTGTTTGTGGGTGAACATGCCAAAGTGGGCAGCAAATCCATCCTGTATGCCGGGGTAAAAGTGTATCACGACTGTGTAATCGGGAACGATTGCATTGTGCAGTCGGGTGCCATCATCGGCGGCGACGGTTTCGGTTTTCAGCCCAACAGTAACAACAACTACGCGAAGGTGCCGCACATCGGCAATGTGGTTCTCGAAGACCATGTGGAGATCGGTGCGAACACCACGATTGACCGGGCCACGCTTGGCAGTACCATTATCCGTAAAGGCGTGAAGCTCGACAACCTGATCCAGATTGCGCATAACGTGGAAATCGGTGAGAACACGGTAATTGCGGCCCAGACCGGCGTTGCAGGTTCCACCAAAATCGGCCGCGACTGCCTCATCGGCGGACAGGTTGGCATTATCGGCCACCTCACCATCGGCAACCGGGTAAAAATTGCTGCGCAGTCCGGTATCGGCAACCCCGTAAAAGACGACGAAATCATCCAGGGCTCCCCGGCATTCGGCATCGGCGATTATAAACGATCGTATGTGCTGTTCCGCGGGCTGCCTGCGTTGAATGATAAAATCAAGGAACTCGAAAAACAACTAAACGCCGCGAACAAAACAACATCCGAATAAGCAAAATGAGCATCAAACAACGCACGATAAAAGATCCGGTTTCGGTTACCGGTGTTGGTCTTCATACCGGCAAACAGGCTACGCTTACCTACAAACCGGCACCTGAAAACCACGGTTATAAGTTTCAGCGGATCGATCTTCCCGGGCAGCCGGTTATTGATGCGGATGTTGACAATGTGGTGGATACTGCCCGCGGCACCACGCTGGAACAGAACGGCGGCCGCGTAAGCACCACCGAACATGCCCTGGCGGCGCTGATGGGCCTGGAGATTGACAATGCGCTGATTGAAATTGACGGTCCGGAAGTTCCGATTCTCGATGGCAGTTCACGTCCGTTTGTGATTGCATTGCAGGCCGCAGGCATCGTGGAACAGGCCGCCGAGCGCGTTTATTTTGAACTGACTGAAAACCTCACTTACGAGGATCCCATTAAAAAAGTGGAAATGCTGGCCGTGCCGCAGGATGAATTCCGCGTTACGGTAATGGTTGATTATAACTCGGAAATACTCGGTACGCAGCATGCGTCCATGTACAACATCCGCGAATTCAACGAAAACATTGCGCCCTGCCGCACCTTTGTGTTCCTGCACGAACTGGAAGCACTGCTGCAGCACAACCTTATCAAAGGCGGCGACCTCGACAATGCCATTGTGCTGGTTGACAAACCGGTTACTGACGATAAACTGGATCACCTGCGCAAAGTGTTCAACAAACCGAATGTGGAAGTAAAAGGCCGCGGCGTGCTGAACAATACGCAGCTGCATTTTTACAACGAACCCGCACGCCACAAACTGCTCGATATTGTGGGTGACCTGGCGCTGGTGGGTGTTCCGCTGAAAGCCCATATTCTTGCTGCACGTCCCGGCCACCACGGCAACGTGGAATTTGCACGCAAGATTAAAGCGCTCATTAAAAAAGAACGTTCCAAAAAAGAAGTCATCAGTTTCGACCCGCAGGCACCGGCCATTGTGGATACCATCGGCATCATGAAAATTCTGCCGCACCGCCAGCCGTTCCTGTTCGTGGATAAAATTATTGAACTGACGCCGACGTATGTGGTGGGTGTGAAAAACATCACCATGAGCGAGTTCTGGACTGCCGGCCATTTCCCGGATGAGCCGATTTTCCCGGGCGTGCTGCAGGTGGAAGCCATGGCGCAAACCGGTGGTATCCTGTGCCTGAAAACCGTACCCGATCCGGAAAACTACCAGACCTACTTTCTGAAAATAGAAAGCGTAAAATTCAAGGCCAAAGTTGTTCCCGGCGACACCTGCGTGTTTAAACTGGAACTGCTTACGCCCATCCGCCGCGGCCTCTGCCACATGAAAGGCACCACCTACGTAAATAACAAAGTGGCCTCGGAAGCAGAAATGCTTGCGCAGATCGTAAAAGTGCGCAACAACGAACCGGTTAAAGAAACACAGCCTGCCAAAGTATGATTTCCGACAAAGCATATATTCATCCCGATGCGAAAATCGGAACCGATGTAACCATAGAACCGTTTGCATACATTGAAGCAGATGTGCAAATCGGCGACGGCAGCTGGATCGGTCCGCATGCCGTTATTATGAACGGGGCGCGCATCGGTAAATCGTGCAGCATTTTCCCGGGTGCAGTGATCAGCGCCATTCCGCAGGATCTGAAATTTGAAGGCGAATACACCACCACCGAAATCGGCGACAATACCACCGTACGCGAATGTGTTACCATTAACCGCGGCACGAAAGACCGGATGACCACGCGTGTGGGCAGCAACTGCCTGCTTATGGCGTATGTGCACATTGCCCACGATTGTTTTGTAGGCAACAATTCGATACTTGCAAATTCAGTAAACCTGGCCGGGCACGTAACCATCGAAGACTGGGTGATCCTGGAAGGCTACGTAGGCGTTTCACAGTTTGTGCGCATCGGTGCGCATTCGTTTATTGCGGGCCAAACCGGTGTGCGCAAAAACGTACCGCCGTATGTAAAAGCAGCACGTGAACCGCTTTCGTATGTGGGCATCAATTCCATCGGCCTGCGCCGCCGCGGTTTTTCGAACGAAAGCATCCTGCAGATCGAAGACATTTACCGGACGCTTTATGTAAAAGGGTTGAACGTAAGCAACGCGCTTGTTGTTATTGAACAGGAAGCACCGGCTTCGCCCGAAAAAGAGCAGATCATCAACTTTATACGCGAATCAACCAACGGTATTATCCGCGGTATTTCCTAAAACCCAGTTCCATGAAAAAACTGCTGCTCGCTTTTGTATTTGTATGCTCCGCTGCACTTGCTGTTGCGCAGGGCTCGGTACGCACCACCTATTCCAACAGTGTTGACCGCTGGGATGTTTCCGTAGGCGGAAGCGGATCGCTGCGCACCACGTACAGCAACAGCTGGGACCGCTGGGATGTGAGCATCGGCAGTGCGTCGGGCACCATCAGTACCACGTACAGCAGCAGTTACGACAACTGGGAAATACGCATCAACGGGCAAACCTACCGGCTGCGTACCACCTACTCCAAATCGTGGGACAACTGGGAACTCAGCGGCGGCGACCTCAAAGAAACCGTACGCATCCGCACCGCTTACAGCAGCAGTTACGACAACTGGGAAATGAGCGGCGGCGGCAACCTGCGTATGCGTACTTCGTACAGCAACAGCTATGACCGCTGGGATATCAGCGGCAGCAGCGACAATGCCGGCATCCGCGCAGCGGCAGCATTTATTCCCGTGTTTACTGCCAGCATTTACAATAAGGGACTGGCCAAATAATCAAGGCCGTATGCCTGTTCAGCTTGAGCGTGTCGGAAAACGGTTTAACCGCGAATGGATTTTTCGGGGTGTTGATCACGTGTTTCATGAAAACGAACCATGTGTAGTACTCGGTTCAAACGGTTCGGGCAAAAGCACTTTGCTGCAGGTTGTTTCGGGCGCTGTGCGTCCTTCCGAAGGAAAAATTACTTACACCATCACTAACAATCCAATTGCTGCCGAAGAAATTTTCAGGCAGGTTACACTTGCAACGCCTTACCTCGAACTGCTGGAAGAACTGACGCTTGCGGAACTGGTTTCGTTCCAGGAAAAATTCAAACCCTGGCGCGGCGGTATGCGCAGCAGCGATGTAATTGCAGCTACCGGGCTTGCAAAAGCACAGCACAAAACACTGCGTCATTTTTCGTCGGGCATGAAACAGCGCGCACGCCTTGCCCTGGCTGTACTGGCCGACTCACCCATCCTGCTGCTGGACGAACCCTGCTCCAACCTCGATGCGGCAGGCATTGCCTGGTATCAGCAATTAGTGGAAGCCAACAAATCGGATCGTATTATATTGGTTTGTTCCAACCGCCAGCAATACGAATACCCTTTCTGTTCGCAGGAAATCCGCATCGAAGATTTTAAGAAATAACGTTTTTTCTCAGCAGGGCGCAAATTTTATATTTGGCTCTAAGTGGTAATAATTTACGAGTTAGAGCCAAATATAAAAAACAGTTCAATTCCATGTTTTTGAAAACAATAGCCTGAACAACCTATAATAAATGGACATTACAGCTTTTTATTTCGCAATGAACTGTTTTAAGATTGCGGTTTAATTTTTATATTTGGCTCTAACTTGTGTTTTAAAACTACTTAGAGCCAAATATAAATGAGCCAGATTATCGGAAGAATCGAAGAAAAAAAGGAGTTTCAGCACATACGCAACTCCCATCGTTCCGAATTTGTTGCCGTTTATGGCCGCAGGCGCATCGGCAAAACCTACCTGATCCGGAACCTGTTTGAAAATCAGTTTGACTTTCATTTTACCGGGCTTGCCAACGCAGGGCAGAAACGGCAACTGGAGAATTTTCATACCGCAATGAATACGTATTTCAGCGGCTCCCGGAAACAGGATGCACCGGCAAGCTGGTATGAAGCATTCCGGCAACTGGCAACGATGCTCAAAAAGAAGGAGAAGCGTAAAAAAGTAATTTTTATTGACGAACTGCCCTGGCTCGATACGCCGCGCTCTGGCTTTATTTCTGCACTCGAACATTTCTGGAACAGCTGGGCCGATGCGCGAAATGATATCATTCTCATTGTGTGTGGTTCGGCTGCATCGTGGATGATCAATAATCTGATCAACAACAGGGGCGGACTGCACAACCGCCTTACAGCACGTATGCACCTGGAACCTTTTACACTTGCTGAATGTGAAGCATTTCTGTATGCCAGGGGAGCGCGTTTCGACCGGTACCAGCTTATTCAGCTTTACATGGTTATGGGCGGTGTACCCTACTACCTCGAACACATTGATCCCGGTAAAAGCGTTGTCCAGAATATTAATGCCATGTGTTTTTCGCCCCGGGGCGTGCTGCGAAATGAGTTTAATAACCTGTTCGCTTCGTTGTTCCGTAAAAGTGAAAATCATATTGCCATCGTGGAGGCGCTTGCACGAAAAGCAAAAGGATTAAGCCGCGAAGAAATTATCCGTTTTACCGGGCTTACCAACGGCGGTGGGCTAACCCGGATACTTACGGAACTCGAAGAAAGTTCGTTCATCCGCCGGTACACGGCGTTCGGCAAACAGGAACGGAACAGTATGTACCAGCTTACTGATTTTTATTCGATGTTTTATCTTCGGTATATCCGTAAAGCAAATAAACAGGACAGCAACTTCTGGCTTAACAATTTTGACAGTCCGGCCATGCGTTCCTGGAGCGGATACGCATTCGAACAGGTCTGCCTGCATCATGTCGAAGGAATTAAAAATGCGCTCGGCATCAGCGGAATCCTTACAGAAACATCAGCGTGGATCAGTCCGGATAAAAACAAACCCCTTCAGATTGATCTTGTGATAGATCGGGCCGACCATGTAATCACGATCTGTGAAATGAAATTTGCAATACATCCGTTTTTAATCAGCCGCAAATACGAAGACGAACTGATCCAGAAATTAATTGAATTCAGGGCACATACACGCACCAGTAAAGCAATCTTCCTGGCCATGGTTACAACGTATGGCTTACAGGAAAAACGGGGCCTTTCAAACCTCGTACAAAACGACCTCCGGATGGAAGTGCTGTTCTGGCATCCCGGTATTTATTAAAACGCATACGGCCGGTAAAAAAAAGAGCAGGCTGTTTACAACCTGCTCCTGTGCTATAAAATCAATTGGTTTATTAATCTGCTTTGTGCAGTACCACCGTCTTTTTCAGTTCACCTGCGCCTACTTCGAGGTAATAGGTTCCTGCTGCAAACGCAGTAAGATCAAGTGTGGTGCTGAGTGTGCCTGCAACTGTGCCGTGCGCGGTTTGCTGCAGTATGCGGCCCGTAACATCATACACGGTTGAAGTAACCGGCATGTTTGCAAAACCATTCACCTGCAAACGGAAAAGGCCGTTGCCCGGGTTCGGAAACACATTCAGCTGCAGCGCATTTCCTGCCGGTGTTATACCAGTTGCTTCATCCACACTGATGCCGTCGATGGCCACATCGCTGGTAGATGCAATTCCGGTAATGCCGCGGAAACGCAATGTAATCACCTGCCCGATATACGCGTTGAGTGCCACCTGCGCTGTATTCCACTGGTTGCCGAGGTTGCCGCTGGCCTGGAAAATATCATTGATCCACGCGCCGCCGCTGTACAGATCCACATGAATACTTCCGATACCGGCTCCATAGAGGTGATAACCAAACGTAAGTTCCGGATTTATCGCACCGGCCAGGTCGATGCAACGTGTCAAGAGGTGTGCTTCCTGCTGATTGCAACCACCGGAGGCTTCCAGATATACATAGTTTCCGGTAGCCGTGCCCGGCATAAAGTCGGCTGACGGACCGGTGTTGAGTGATGGTGTGTCACCTTCATACGTGCGCCAGTCAATGGAATCGGATGTTCCGTTTTCCATGTTGGTGAGTCCGTTCACCATCGGGCAAACCGTTACACCGCAGTCACTGGAATTGGCGCACAATGTAAACGTTTCAAAATCTTCTGTCCATGGCAATGTGGCAGCCGTGTAGTTGGGAATGGTAAACGTAGCCTGGCTGGTATCGTTCCAGCTGAAGGCATCATTCGTATAATCGGCCCAGGCTTTAATAATGTTCACACCCGGTGTTGAAATGGATGCAGTTGTTGCAAACGTATACGTCACCGATCCGAATCCCGGGATGGTTCCGAGATACGTTTCATTTACTGCCGGGCCATTATTCACGGAATAACCAACGGGTACATTGGTAATTGCATTCAGCCCGGTATTTTCCAGTGTAATTACAACCGGCAATCCGGAAGTATTCATGCAACTGTTGAGCGTAGAAGGAAAACCACCCACCGCTGTAACCGAAGCATCAATAGCCGCCGGACAAAATGCGCCCGGCAGTTTTTCAATGGCAATGGCGCGGCGACCCACCGCCGACTGCGGCCCGCGTGCACGCACACTGAACCAATAGGTGTTGGTGAGGTTATTCAGATTTTGAACCACAAAACTGTCTGCACTGGCTGTGCCGATGGAATCCATGTACATACTGCCCAGCTGGAACACATCGTACCCGGTAGCTCCGGCCACGGGCGTCCATTTCAGCAGCAGCGAATCAGGGCAGGCCCAGATGACGTTGATCGTTGGTGTGATACCGATAATTGAAAAGTTCATATCGCTCTGATCGCTCAGTGAGTTTTGTGTAACACGTATGCGGCATTCGCCGGATAAAGCCGCCGGCGGCGACCAGTTGTAATAACGCTGTGTTGCAGGAATACCGGTAGCAATGGAGGTCCAGTTCATACCGTTATCCGTCGTGTATTCCAGGCCAAAACCGGCCGAAGAACTTTGTGCATCCCAGCGGATGGTTTCAATATCATTCGGCGCAAAACCTTCGCCGCCATTCGGGTACGTGAGCACCAGTTCGTTGGCCGGTTCAAAATACCATACGAGGTAATACGTTTGCGGCCCCTGCGGAACTGCTGCACCATTTACTGTTACCGTATAATTTCCTGCAGCCGCATTGGCAATAGTAACCTGCTCGTGGTTGTTGCGGATATCGGTTCCGCGGACAGCCACTGCATTCAGGTTGGATGCATTGGGCGTGTAATCGAGCACCCACGGATTAAACACTGTGCTTGCCGGATCAGTAACCTGCATGTTGAGGTTATTTACAAGCGCAACAGCAGCGTTTACAGCAGCCGGGTAATCGTGCCAGTAAAGCATAACTTTGAGTTCACCGGTGCCTGAAGGAACATTAATGGTATGTGTGTTTGTTCCGTTATTTGAAATGGTGCCCTGCACATACGTCTGCTGCTCTACCGGCTGAATGGCTTTGCGCGAATTGATGCGGCCATATCCGTAAATATAATCCGGGCCGGCGTTGCCGAGGTCGTCGCAGGTATTCATCAGTATCGCTTTCATCAGTCCCGAAGGCGGATTTACATTTCCGTTGAGCGCTTTGTACGCCTGGTACAGGCTGCTGAACGTACCGGAAACAGCCGGGCACGACATGGATGTACCGGTTTTGTAATCGTAGTCGTTTACATCAATGGTCGAATACACGTTTGTTCCTACCGCGCATACTTCCGGTTTCATCCGGCCATCGTGCACCGGGCCGCGGCTGGAAGAAGATGCGATCTGATCCAGGTACGTGAGGTTGCCCACGGCAATGGAGTTTTTGGAATGTTTGTGTCCGCCGGTGATGTTGCCCCACACCGATCCTGCACCGTAGCCGCAATCGGTTGTACCCATATTGCCCGCAGAAAACACGTGGATCAGGCTCGGCATATCCCACGTCTGCTGATCGAGCGTTTGTGCGAGCGTGGTGTAACCGGCGTTGCAGCCGTCGCTGTAACTGGTGGATGTGATTACAATGCCGTTGCTGGTGTAGTGGTTGTAAATGCTGTCGTAACCCTGGTACGGTGATGCTTCATAAACATACAGGTTAGCGCCCCAGCCGTTGCCGCGGGTCATCGGATCTTTGTTTCCGCCGCCCATGATAATGCCTGCGCAATGATCGCCGTGATCACCGAAATTAAATGTGATGTATTGCTGCATGAGGCGGCCGGTGTAATCAATGTGCGGACCGATAACACCATCATCCTGCAGCATCACGTTCACACCTGCACCATTGTAGTGCCGGCCCGATGTAAAATCCTGGGCCATCCAGTTATTACGGTGATTGGTGCGCTCCACGTTGTTATCAGCAACCGGTTTGTCATCCACCAGTTCGGCGGCACATACAAATGTATTTCCTACAAATGCTTCAATCAGTTCCGGTTTTACCCACGCGGTTACTCGACGGCTGTTTGCGTTGTTATAGGTTACCGGTGTTCCGTCCAGTTGCGCCATGACATAAGCATGCGGCAGGTCGTTATAATACGAGAACGTAATACCGATCAGTTGGTTGCTGTTAACGGTATAGGCCGGAAACGAATTGGTGCGCAGGGCGGTGGCCAGTTCGCTGTGCATTTTATAATACGGCAGGATATCGCATACATACTGTATGCTGTTCAGCGGTGCAGCCTGTTTCAGCGCGGAGGCGGTAAATGAAGCCGCCCAGGTATTGGAACCGATGTATTGCACCAGGCGGATGCCCGAGGCCTGCAGTTTTTCTTTTTCGGTTTCGGAAGGCAGGGCTGCAAAACGAACATAGCGGTAATAATTGCCCGCCGCAGGTTGCTGCAATGTTGCATTTGCCGCTTCGGGCAGGTGGTAGGTCCCGGATGAGAGCACCAGGTCAAATCCGGACTGTGCGTAAGCCGCAACGAAAAGGAACGTGCTGCAAAGCAGCAGGAATGATTTTTTCATAGGTATGCAAGATATTCTTTTTCCCTGCTACATCAGGTACCTGCCGGCTTAAAATACCGGACAAATAACCGTTTAAGTCAGGATTCTTACCCGGTTACCCGGAACACCCGGGCGGTTGCCGTTCCGTATATTTTGCTATATTTGCCGCCTGAATAAATTGAAGTAAAACCTAATAAAACACAGTTACAATGGCTGATACAGGAGATGTAAGCATCGGCATGTTTATTCGTTACAACGGTGAACTTTGCCAGATTCTCGAATGGCAGCACCGTACACCGGGCAACCTGCGTGCTTTTTACCAGGGCAAAATGCGGGTAATTAAAAACGGCAAACTCGTTGAAAACCGTTTCCGCTCAGGCGAAAGCGTTGAAATTACTTCGGTGGAATACCGGATGCTGCAGTACCTCTACCTCGACGGCGAAAGCCTCGTGCTGATGGACAAAGACACCTATGATCAGATTTATGTACAGTCTGACCTCCTGGGCGACAGCATCAAATTTCTGAAAGAAAGCATGGATGTGAAAGTTTCGTTTGAAAACGAAGTGCCGATCCTTGCCGAACTTCCGAACTTTATTGAAGTTACCGTTACCTATACAGAACCGGGCCTCAAAGGCGACACCGCAACCAACACACTGAAAGCTGCAACCGTTGATACCGGCGCTGAAATCCGTGTGCCGCTCTTCATCAACGAAGGCGACAAGGTGAAAATTGATACCCGCACAGGCGCTTATATGGAACGTGTGAAAGCATAAGCTTTCTGCACAGCAACATATTCAAAGCCGTTCCCGTTTCTGTTCCGGTTACCCGATTTTTTTCGGACCGGCACCGTAAACCGGAACGGCTTTCTGTATTTTAATAACCCGTTATGAAACTCACGATTACCAGTTACTCCACCGCCCTGTTTTCCACCTGGCACCTTGTTGAAGAACTCGGCCTGCTGTTCGATGCCGGCGACGGCCTCAGCGCCCTGCTCGGTTCGCGGTCGCGGAAAGCAAAACATGTTTTTGTATCGCATGCCGACCGCGATCACGTTACCGGCCTGCTGCAGTTTATGCAGCTCAACGGTGCCGCCGACGGTCCGCAGATTTATTACCCGCGCGATTGCGGCACATTTCCGAATCTCGAAAACTTCTGCCGCGTATTTGATCCGCACATCCAGGCCAAACCGTGGAAACCACTTGTTGCCGGAGACGAAGTATTTATTGCCCGCGATCTTGTTGTTACCACCGTTCGTAACGGGCATGTGCCGGCTCCGCCCGATAAAATGAAAAGTTTTGGGTTTATCGTAGAACGTCTTCGCCAGAAACTGAAACCGGAATTTGCCGGATTAAAAACCGACGAAATCATCCGCCTGCGCAAAGAACTGGGCGAAGCCGCCGTGCTTGACCAGGTGCGCGACAAACTGCTGGCCTACTCCGGTGATACACCCATGGAAGACCTGCGCCGCTGGGACGATGTGCACACGCTGATACACGAGGTCACCTTTATCAACGATGAGGACATGGATGCGCATAACCCGAAGAAAAACAAACACAGCACGCTGAACCAGGTGATGGAAATGGTGGCGCAGACGAATGTAAAACACCTGATTCTGTCGCACTTTTCAACGCGCTACCATGAACCCCAAATTCGTGAAGCGGTAGAAAAAGCGAAAGCACATTTTGGCGTAACTATTCCGGTTGACCTTATTCTGCCGGGGCAGGTGGCGCAGTGTGAAACAACAATTCATCTATGAAGTTTTTCATCCCGAAAAAAAACAAATGGGCATACGCGTTACCTATTACGAAAATCCACACGCCTCCATCCGCGAACTGCTGGAGACCAGCTACGCGCCCTTCCGGGAATGGGTGATTGATATGGGCGGCTGGGATTACCGGAACTTCCCGGCGATGGATAACGCGCAAAACCACGTGCTCGAACTGCTGCTCGAAAACGAACAGCTTCCGCCGTTTGAAAAAATGGAAGAGGAACTTGTTGACCAGTTTGTTTTTTCCATCCTGACTGAGTCCTGGAAAAAAGACGGAAAATACCGCGAACTGGTAAACTACATTGATTCCTCACACCTCAAGCTCGATCATTACGAAGCCGCACTGGAAGTGATTCGTGAAACCGGCAATAAAACAGCCGAACGCCTTTGGCAATATATCATATATGGCCGCTCGGTTGCCGATCCCGGTCAGTTTTTCGGGCCGTATGTGTTTAGTTCGTTCCGTTTCGGGTACTGGACCGAAGCCGAATGCGGACAGCTATACGCGTTGCTGAAAAACCTGCCGACAACACCGGAATCTTTTAATGCACTGCAAACGGTGCTCGAAATTGTACGTGATAAAACCAACCGCAAAACGCCGGGAGAATTGATTATTTACGTTTCGTAAAAGAACGCCTTAGCGCTTTTTCTTCTTCCCCCGCGTATAAAAATCAGGCGGTTTGCCCTGCAGCCAGTCCACGAACTTGGCCATTTCTTCGTGTGCGAGCAGCCTGGCGATGGTGTTGTATTTGCGCAGCAGCTGCGTTTCGGTAAACACATCGTGTATTTTGCTGTGGCAGATCTGGTGCAGTTCAATAGTGTCGGTATATTTTCCGCCTTTCGATTTGGGGATGAGGTGGTGCAGGCTGGTTTTGCCGCCGAGTTCGCGGCCGCAGAGGCCACACCGGGCTGGTGCTTTGGGCTTGGGTTCGGGCATGGTGTTTTTTCGCGCCATGATTCAAAAATAACAAGATCATGCTGAATTACAGCAAACCTTCCTACCTTCGCAGTAAAGAAAAAAGCATGCGCATTACACCACATACACTGGCCGATATTGCCGCCATTATCGGGGCCGAATACAGCGGGCCGGCCGATCACGTTGTTACCGGTTTGAACGAAGTACACTGCGTGGAAAAAGGCGACCTCATGTTTGTTGATCACCCGAAATATTACGACAAAGCATTAAAGTCTGCCGCATCCACAGTGATCATCAATAAAAAAGTGGATTGCCCCGAAGGCAAGGGATTAATTTTTCACGACGAACCGTTTACGGCTTACAACCAGCTGGTGCGCCATTTCAAACCGCTGGTATTTTCGCTGAAACCGGTAAGCGATACGGCCATGGTGGGCGAAGGCACGGTGCTGCACCCGAATGTGTATATCGGCAACCGTGTTACCATCGGCCGCAACTGTATTATTTATCCCGGCGTAGTAATTTATGACGACTGCATCATCGGCGATAACGTGGTGATTCATGCCAATACCGTTATCGGCGGCGAAGCATTTTATTACAAAAAACGCGCAACGCATTTTGAAAAACTGCAGACATGCGGACGTGTGATCATTCACAACAATGTGGAGATCGGTGCCGCCTGTACCATTGACCGCGGTGTATCCGGCGATACCATTATCGGGCGCGGCACGCTGCTCGACAACCAGGTGCATGTGGGTCACGATACGGTTATCGGTGAAATGTGCCTGTTTGCCGCACAGGTGGGCATTGCGGGCGTGGTGCGCATCGGCAACCGCGTTACCTGCTGGGGCCAGGTGGGCATATCAAGCGATATTGAAATACAGGATGGCGCAATTATTCTTGCACAAAGCGGCGTGGGCAAAACCGCCGAAGCCGGCAAACGCTACCTCGGTTCTCCGGCCGATGAAGCTTTCGCAAAATTCCGCGAAATTGCTGCAATACGCCAACTGCCCGAACTGCTTGCAAAACTGAAAAAAGACAGTTAGTACTCCCCTCCTTTGTCGCTTAAACACGGGCTTTTATCTAAATTAACTTTCAGAAGCCAAAGCAGCGTGTATCTTTGAGGCTTAAACCAGGGTAGAATGTCAAACAGAAGTGCGGAAGAAAAACGGGCACGTCCCAAGCTGAAAGATTTTAAGTTGACTGCGTTGCTCGATGTAACGAAGGCCATCAACAATAATTTTTCTACTTCCGAGCTGCTTGCCATTTACGAGAAAATAATCCACGAAAATCTATCCATTGGTAAACTGGTGCTGTTCAGCAACCAGGAAAACGGCTGGGAATGCCTGCTCCGTTATGGAGTAAGCGAACAACTTACCAAAGTTGACGTGGAAAAAGAATTTTCCGGCATCACCGAAATCGGTACGCTCGAGTTTTCCAAAAAAACACTGCAGCGCTCGTTCGAAATTGTTGTTCCTGTTTTTCATAAACAGCGTTCGCTGGCGTACGTGCTCATCGGTGATCTGAACGAGGACAACGTGCAGATGAGTCCG
Source organism: Chitinophaga pinensis (assembly GCA_943372645.1). Classification (GTDB taxonomy): domain Bacteria; phylum Bacteroidota; class Bacteroidia; order Palsa-965; family Palsa-965; genus VBWE01. The sequence continues at coordinate 89,016 of CALRZN010000001.1, forward strand.
ACCATTAAACACCTGCCGTTTATACAAACGCTCACCAACATCATCGTGGTAGCGATTGAAAACAAACGCCTCGCGAAAGAAAATATCCGGCAGGCCGCCATGAAAAAAGAACTGGAACTGGCCTGGGAAATGCAGCGCATGCTGTTTCCCTCGGTGCTTCCGAAAACACCGCAGTACGAAATAGACGCACTGTACCTCCCGCACCTGCAGGTGGGTGGCGACTATTACGATTACGTACAGCTGAATGAAAACGAGTTTGCATTCTGTGTGGCCGATGTTTCCGGAAAAGGTGTTCCTGCGGCCCTGCTCATGTCAAACTTCCAGGCCAACCTGCGCATTTTGCTGCACACCATACCGTCGCTCAACGAACTGGTGCAGGAGCTGAACAGCAAAGTAAACAACAGTGCCAAAGGCGAAAAATTCATCACCATGTTTATTGCGCGTTACAATGTGGTTACGCGTACACTCACGTACATCAACGCCGGACACAACCCGCCCGTACTCATTTCTGCCGGAACAGTAAACCTGCTCAAAATCGGCTGCACCGGGCTCGGCATGTTCGATGAAATTAAAAAAGTAAAAGAAGGCATCATCAGCATCACGCACCCGTCGATGCTGCTGTGTTATACCGACGGACTCGTAGAACTTGAAAACAACAAAGGCGAAGACTTCGGCATGAAACGCCTGCAGGACATCGCCCTCCGCAACGGCGAAATGGCACCCAAACCCTTCATCGCTTCCATTATTGATGAAGTGGAAGAGTTTAAAGATGAAATGCCGTACGTGGATGATATTGCGTTGTTTGCGTGTAAGATCAGCTGATCGTTTAATCAGACATTAAACAGACTTACGTCAGTTCGAGCGGCAGTCGAGAATAGTGATGTAAGATCGTATTAAACCTGTTCTCGACTGCCGCTCGAACTGACGGTAGTAAACAATCACATTCAGCAAAATTTTTCTTATATTTTTTAATGATTAGGCTGCTTTATGCGTTCGTGGAACTGTGCCTCACACATTAACCGCAAAGGACACGAAGGCATGCACAAAGCACACAAAGAACAATCACACTCACCAGGCAAAATTCTTTGTGCCCTTCGTGCCTGGCTGGTCCGGTGCGACAGACTTTGTGTGCATTGTGGTTAGCGAAGTGGCAGCACAGTTCAAGTATCTTCAAAAAAAACACCGGATGAAAAATTCACCCGGTGTTTCATTTGCTGTTCTTAAATTTTAAGCGCCTTTTCCGTGGCACTGTTTGTATTTCTTACCGGAGCCACATGGGCAGGGATCGTTCCGTCCGATTTTCGGATCCTGGCGCACCACCTGCTCCACCACCTGTTTCTGCTGCTGTTGCGGCTGGGGCTGTGAGCTGGTTACCGATTCGTCGCGGGTGGCTTTCAGTTTGGGCTGCTCCTGCTGTTTCGGCGGCATCTGGCGCTGTACCTGCTGCTGCTGCTGTTCACCGTCGCCGCTCGGAAGCTGCGCACGGAACAGGAACGAAACGAGGTCGCGGTTCACTTCATCCACCATGCGTTTAAACAAGTCGAATGCTTCAAACTTGTAAATGAGCAGCGGATCTTTTTGTTCGTACACCGCGTTCTGCACACTCGTTTTCAGATCATCCATTTCGCGGAGGTGTTCTTTCCACGCATCGTCAATCATGGCGAGTACCGTACCTTTTTCAAAGTTGAGCACCAGTTCGCGGCCTTCGGTTTCGTAAGCGCGTTTCAGGTTCACCACGGTCTGCAGCGTGCGTATGCCATCGGTAAGCGGTGTTACGATGTTTTCATACGTTGCACTCTGGTTTTCATAAACGTCTTTAATTACCGGGAACGCACTTGCAGCCACGCGCTGCGATTTTTCGCGGTACAGCGTGAGTGCCGATTCGTACAGTTCGTGTGCAATGTCTTCCGGTTTTCCTTTGAGGAACCCGGTTTCATCCAGGTGCGGCTCCATACCAAACATGCGGATGGAATCAACCTGGAACTGTTCGTAGTTGGATGCGCTGTGTGTTTCATTCACAATGCTGTCGGCCACATCGCGGATGGTGTTTGCAATATCAATCGAGAGGCGTTCACCGAACAAGGCGTGACGGCGTTTCTTGTAGATTACCTCGCGCTGGGCGTTCATCACGTCATCGTACTCAATGAGGCGTTTACGTGTCCCGAAGTGGTTTTCTTCCACCTTGCGCTGTGCACGCTCAATGCTCTTGGTAATCATGCTGTGCTGAATCACTTCGCCTTCCTTCATGCCCATACGATCCATGAGGCGCGACATGCGGTCGGAACCGAACAAACGCATCAGGTCATCTTCGAGCGAAACGAAGAACTGCGACGAACCCGGATCGCCCTGGCGACCTGCACGGCCGCGGAGCTGGCGGTCAACACGGCGCGATTCGTGGCGCTCGGTACCGATAATAGCTAAGCCACCGGCCTCTTTCACGCCCGGTCCGAGTTTAATATCTGTACCACGGCCGGCCATGTTGGTGGCAATGGTAACGGTTCCTGAAAGACCAGCTTCGGCCACAATGTCGGCTTCTTTCTGGTGCAGTTTTGCGTTCAGTACGTTGTGTTTGATATTGCGCAGCTTGAGCATGCGGCTGAGTAACTCCGAAATTTCAACGGAGGTAGTACCCACCAGCACCGGGCGGCCGGCTTCCACGCACGATACGATTTCTTCAATAACCGCATTGTATTTTTCGCGCTTGGTTTTGTACACCAGGTCCTGCATGTCTTTCCGCGAAATGGCGCGGTTGGTCGGAATTACGACAACATCTAATTTATAGATGCTCCAGAATTCGCCCGCTTCCGTTTCAGCCGTACCGGTCATACCGCACAGCTTGTTGTACATGCGGAAATAGTTCTGCAGCGTAATGGTGGCGTAGGTCTGCGTGGCCGCCTCTACTTTTACGTTTTCTTTTGCTTCAATGGCCTGGTGCAGTCCGTCGGAATAGCGGCGGCCATCAAGTACACGACCGGTCTGTTCGTCAACAATTTTTACTTTGCCATCGCCGATGATGTATTCCACGTCTTTTTCAAACAGGCAGTACGCTTTCAGCAATTGCTGCATGCTGTGTACGCGTTCCGATTTGATGTTGTAATCGCGGATGAGTTCCTCTTTTTTCAGGAGGCGTTCTTTTTCGTCGGTGTACTTGAGTTCGAGTTCGTTCATTGAAACGCCGAAATCGGGCAGTACAAAAAACGATGCATCTTCGGTGTGGGTTGAAAGCAGTTCAACACCTTTTTCAGTTAACTCAATCGTGTTGTTCTTTTCATCAATCACGAAAAAGAGTTCCGTATCCACCTTGTGCATTTCACGCTGCTGATCCTGCATGTAATAGTTTTCGGTTTTCAGCAGCAGGGCTTTCACGCCCTGTTCGCTCAGGAATTTAATGAGCGCCTTGTTTTTCGGAAGACCGCGGTGGCAGCGTAACAGCGCCATGCCGGCTTCCTTATCGTTATTTGCTTCGTACAGTTTTTTGGCATCGGCCAGCAGTGTGTTCAGGTAACGGCGCTGGGCGTCCACTAATTTCTCGATCTGCGGTTTCAGATCGTGGAACATGTGGTTGTTGCCTTTCGGCGTGGGACCGGCGATGATGAGCGGTGTACGCGCATCGTCAATAAGTACCGAATCGACCTCATCCACAATGGCGAAGTTGTGGCGGCGCTGCACCAGGTCTTCCGGGCTGCGGGCCATGTTATCGCGGAGGTAATCGAAACCAAATTCGTTGTTGGTGCCGTAGGTAATATCAGCGAGGTAAGCGTTGCGGCGTTCTTCCGAGTTCGGTTCGTGCAGGTCAATACAATCAACCGTAAGCAGCAGGAACTCGAACAGCGGGCCATTCCACTCGGCGTCGCGTCGTGCGAGGTAGTTGTTTACAGTTACGAGGTGCACCCCGCGTCCCGGCAGTGCGTTCAGATACACCGGCAGCGTTGCCACCAGCGTTTTACCTTCACCGGTTGCCATCTCGGCAATTTTTCCCTGGTGCAGTACAGAACCACCGATGAGCTGTACATCATAGTGCACCATGTTCCACGCCACTTCATTTCCGGCAGCCACCCAGGTGTTGCTCCACAGCGCTTTGTCGCCCGAAATCACCACGTTGGGTTTGTGCACGGCCAGGTTACGGTCGTGTTCGGTAGCAGTTACTTCAAGCTGCGGGTTGGTGCTGAAACGGCGGGCGGTTTCTTTAACAACGGCAAACGCTTCGGCGTGAATTTCTTTCAGCACCTCTTCAATTTTCACCGTTATTTTTTTCTCGATGGCGTCTATTTCTTCGTAGAGGCGTTCTTTTTCCTCCACGTCCGTTCCTTCGGTTTCGGCCTGGTTTTTCAGGCTCTGAATTTCTTCCTGCTCTTCGGAAATGTGTTCGCTGATCCGTTTGCGGAACTCCAGCGTTTTACCGCGGAGCTCATCATTGGTGAGGCCCTTCAGCTTTTCGAAATGCGTATTGATTTCGGCAATGATCGGGGTAATTTCCTTTACATCACGTTCGGATTTGGTGCCACCGAACATTTTGGAAATGCCTTTTGTCAGGAAGTCAAACATAGTATTTTGCGTATGCGCTTAAACGGTTAATAAAAAGGATAGCAAAAGTAGTCATTTTCGCCGGAACAGCGGGCTACTTTTCGCGTATAGTTCACGGACTACAGCAATAGCTGTTCCGCTCCTCCGTGGTGAAGTTTTTTGCCCTTTTTCCTGCCATTTTAACGGGCAACGCGAAAAATTACCGCCGAAATGGCTGCTTTTCGGCTAAATTTCCTATCTTTCCCTGTCAAAACACAAACACACATGAAAACCAGAAACGTACTTTTAGCTCTCCTGTTCGCATTACCGTTCACCGCAATGGCAGGAAATGTGCCCGATGCCGTTAAACAGGCATTTGCAAAAAAATACCCCGCAGTAGCCGAAAACAAGGTGGAATGGGAAACCGAAGGCAAAAACTTTGAGGCCGAATACAAAAACGAAAAAGGCATGGAAGTATCCGTGATTTTCGCTGCTGACGGCACCCTCATCGAAACTGAAGAAGAAATTGCGGTAGCCGATCTGCCCGCCGCCATTGCCAGCCATGTGAGCCAGAACTGCGCCACCCCGGTAATTACAAAAGCAGAAGTGATTAAAGATGCTTCGGGCAAAGTAAAAAACTACGAAATCGAAGCCTGCGGAAAAGAAGACTGGATGTTTGATGCATCAGGCGCTCCCGCCAAATAAGGAAAGCTTGTCTTTCCGGATGATTCTGAAGTAAAAATCTTATAAATAAAAAAGCCAGTCATCCTGGGCAGAGCCGAAGGAGACTGGCTTTTTTTATTGAATCTGATCAGTATTCGTCTTCGTTGAAAAAGAAATCCTCTTTGGTCGGATAATCCGGCCAGATTTCTTCGATGGATTCGTAGGCTTCCCCTTCGTCTTCGATTTCCTGCAGGTTTTCGATCACTTCCATAGGTGCGCCCGAACGGATGCCATAATCAATAAGCTCCTCTTTAGTTGCAGGCCAGGGAGCGTCTTCAAGGTACGATGCGAGTTCAAGTGTCCAGTACATAGCTTAACGGGTTTAAAATTTGTATATAAAAACGTTTATCCTTCCGTTTTGTTACACTTTCTGTTCGTTTTTTATCAGCGCAGTTTTCGTTGCATTACGTGGTGGTCTTGGCATTGCTTTTAGCCCATGAACCGGATGTGCTGCTGCGTGGAAAAAGAACAGATTGGTGTTTCTCCCCAATTTTCGTGCAAAAGTAAAAATTTCTGAACGCGAACCACCGGCTGTGGAAAATTTGTAGAAAAACTTGGGGCAAAAAAGCGCTTTATCGCGCTACATTCTTGGTTTCCAGGGCTTTTCATTTGCGTTTAAATCCTGCGAAAATTTGCGGGATAACACAAACAGGTAATCGGAAAGGCGGTTGAGGTACTTCACTACTTTTTCATCAACAGGCGCCGTTTCAGCCAGTGCAGTAACATTTCGCTCGGCGCGGCGGCATACGCAGCGGGCAATATGCGTATAGGAAACCGTAGGATGTCCGCCCGGCAGTACAAAACTGCGCATAGGAGGAAGCACCTCATTCATGGCATCAATTGCTTTTTCGAGCAGCACAATATCTTCATCCGTCAGGTCCGGAATTTTCATCTTCGATTTTTCCGGATCAGCCGCCAGCACCGAACCGATGGTGAACAACCGGTCCTGCACTTCCAGTAATAATTCCTGCAGTTTTTCTTCCGGTGCCAGGTCGCGGAGCAAACCAATCCACGAATTGAGTTCATCCACGGTTCCGTACGATTCGATGCGGATATGGTGTTTGGGCACACGCGTTCCGCCGATGAGCGAAGTCTGGCCCTTGTCGCCTGTTTTGGTATATATTTTCATGGTTTTGCGAAGGTAAGAAATCAAACGCCCGAAAATCGTTCCCGCTAACAGCAAAAAAAATCGCCCATGTATCCGGGAGAATACACAGGCGATGAATATGTTTCAGGTTCACGTTGATGCGCGATGCATCGCCTATCAACGTAATTAAAGAACTCAAAAGAACTTCAAACAATGCTATTTCGTCACCACAAACTTGCCCTTGCGGAAACGATCGCCGGATTTAATATCGAAGAAATAAATGCCCGCAGCATAGTTGCGCACATCCACCGGAATTACTGTTCCGTTCAGTGCAGGCGCAACAGTTCGTGTTTCAGTTGCCTTGCCATCCATGCCGTAAACGGTAAGTGTTACCGGCGCATTGGTGTTTTCTTCAAACGCAATTTTTAAAACATCGGTTGCAGGAACCGGGTAAACGGTAACGCCTTCCAGCAGGTTGACATGTTCTTCCACACCAACATACGTGTAGTTCACATCCGCACCGATAAAGAAGTCCGTATTCTGCGCATCGCGGTAACCCGACCACAGTCCGATTACTTCATACGTTTGCAGCGAGAACGGCGGCGTAAGCGATGTGCCGAGTGTTACACCCACGCTGGCCATGGCCCAGTTAATGTAAAACCCGCCGCTGTTGATGATGAGGTTCGGGTTGCTCACCGGCACCGTCATCACCTGGTTGAGGATGCACTGCGATCCGTCCACAAGTACCGAATCGAGCAGTGTGCCTGCCGATCCGCCGGGACCGTTGTCATCATAAATTTTTGCATAAAACGCCGGGCCGGAAGTAGGTGCACCGGTAAGAATGTAATTCGTGTTCAGAATTTTTGCCGGGTAACCGGGAGGCTTCACATAAATGCCTACACCGCCCTGTCCGCCGCCCCACGAAATAATGCCCGCCACCGATTCGAAGTGGCTGTTGGTATAACACAGGCGCACCGACTGCGATGTCGTATCCACCACCACAATTTCCTGGGTCATGGAATCATTTACAGCAATCAGATCGCCCGAAACGCCCGAGAGTTTTGTAACAAACTTTTTGGTTCCGACATTGGAAGGCACATACTGCTGCGGAAACGAAAAAATATCGACCTGCCCCGGCGTAAGTGCAAGACTGGTGTCGTAGCTCGATGCCTGCAGCACGTTGGCCAATGTGCGCACGGTGCCGCGGCCGATTACCGGACCAATGGACGTGTTGCCTGAATTTTTTACCTGCGAAACGAGCTGGTGCGGGTTGCCCTGGTTGGCCAGGAAAATGCCGCCATTGCCGGTCTGGTGATTCCAGTCAACGCTGGCGTCAACAATATTCGGCACGTTGCTCGTCGGGAAATAATAACGGATGGTGTAGTTCACATTCGGCGGCTGCGACACAAGCGGCTGCAGACCCATTGTCCCGATTTTGTTTTCGATGCCGCTGCTGTAGTTGCTGATGGAGAAACCGGTGCACGACATAAAATTGACCGTAATGGTAGAATCCGCGCGGTTCAGAATTATTTCAAAGGTATTGCTGCCGGTGAAGTTCAGCGTCTGGTCCCAGTACGGTACATTCAGATACTCCACACAAACAGTGTCGGCATTGGCGTAATAAAACACCTGCCCGGTATTGCCGTTTCCGAGAAAATTCAGATCGGCCATCATGCCGGCGATGTATCCGTTAACTCCGCCCGGATCAGGAATTGCGGGAAAGTTGGCCGCAATGTTGCCCGGCCCGAAAGCGATGTAGCCGTTGGAGCCGATCCATATTTTTGATTCCGTGGTCCAGTAATACGGAAACTGGAAACCGAGCGTAAGCGGACCAACATAGTTGTCGTCAGCCAGACCGTTTACCTGTGTACCGATGCCGGTGATGTCAAACCACTGGTAAGCGGGGCCGCCGTTTTCGTTGCTGTCTTTCCAGGTATAACCGAATGCGTCGGGTCCGCCCTGGTTGGCAACAGCCACCAGGTTGCAAAGCAATGCACCTGCGAGTAAAAATTTTTTCATGGATTAAAAGATGTGTTTTGTGCAGTTACAAGGTTAAGAAAAAGTGCGAAGCTTTCCTAATTCCCGGTCAGGAAGTGCAACTGTTACGAAGGCGGTTGATGAAAAAACTACTGGCGGCGCTGCAGCACGCTGTTGATGTTTTCGTTCAGTTTGTCGCTTTCCACCAGTCCGTCGCGGAGGCGTACGATGCGGTGTGCGTGCATGGCAATATCTTCTTCGTGGGTTACCACAATTATGGTGTTGCCGTTGCGGTGAATTTCTTCAAACAGCCCCATAATTTCCACCGACGTTTTGGTATCGAGGTTACCGGTGGGTTCATCGGCAAGAATAATGGCCGGATTGTTCACCAGTGCACGCGCAATGGCCACACGCTGGCGCTGCCCGCCCGAAAGTTCGTTCGGTTTGTGGTGCATGCGGTCCTGCAAACCCACCTGCGTCAGCACTTCCCTGCCCCGCGCTTCACGGTCGGCTTTTGACATGCCGGCATAAATGAGCGGAAGAATTACATTGTCAAGTGCGGTTGCGCGCGGCAAAAGATTAAACGTCTGGAATACAAAACCGATTTCCTTGTTTCGTACTTCAGCCAGTTGGTTGTCGCTCATGCGGGCCACAGACAGGCCGTTGAGAATGTATTCGCCGCTGGAAGGCGTATCGAGACAGCCGAGCACGTTCATCAATGTTGATTTGCCCGAACCGGATGGACCCATCAGCGCCACGTATTCGTTTTTATTCACTTCCAGCGAAACCGAAACCAATGCGTTGATTTCTTCTGCACCGATCTGGTAACGGCGGGCAATGTTGGTGAGTTTGATGATGGACTCCATAACTGCAAAGGTAGCACGATTTGTACGGATTGAAACAGCCGCGGAGGCAATTTGTTTAACCGGCCGTTTTCATGTTGTGATAACACTATGAAATGCGGGAAACAGAAACTTACACACCATCAGCTGAACAGCACAAAATGTTCTTTCGGTTGTTCGCCCCTGAAAAAAACAATGCCGAAGTGAAACAGGTCGATGCTTACGCGCACCCGCGGATGTGCGCAGATTTCGCGCCAGGCCTGCTCCATGTCTGCCGACCAGTGAATGTCGTCGAACACCACCACCGCATCGTTGTGCAGTTTCGGCAGGCACTGTTCAAAATACCGGAGCGTGGGTTCGCGGCGGTGGTTGCCATCAATATAAACGTAATCGAGGCGCCGAAAACGGGCTAAAGTAGCTTCCAGCGTTTCATCAAAATTGCCGGTAACCGTTTCCACACCTGCGTGGTATTTTTCAAATGCTGTTTTTGCAACGGTTGCTGTTGCGGCACATCCTTCGAGCGTGATAAACTGGTGTTGCCCCGGCTGTGCTTCGTACAATGTGGTAATGCCGAGCGAGGTGCCGAGTTCGAGCAGGTACTGTGGTTTTAAAAAACGAACAAGTCGCCCGAGCAGTGCGCCCTGCTGCGGGCCTTTGGCGGCGCGGCGCGCAACGGATGCAATGGTGCGCGGGCCGGAAGTACCCGTTCCGAAATCGGTTACGGAAATGAGTTCCTGATTTGCAACACAGGCCTTGCGCCACTGTTCGGCCGCGTGCTGCGGATCAACCGGGGTTGCAGGAAAAACAGCCCGTGCCAGTTCATACACAAACGGTGAGTGCACGCCGTGGCCCCGCCGCTTTGCGGTAAAGTAATGGCGGAAATACGCACGCAGTTGCACGGCAGCAGGCATGGCGCAAAGATACGTTTTCATGAAAGTTATTAACGGATGTTCAATGCTGCCGCGATTTCGATATTTTTAGAATATCAAATCCGTAACCTGATCCAACTATGAAAAGCATTGACATTGCAGGCCGCAACCTTTTAAAAACAGCAGCCGGTTTCCAGTTTCTTCCCATCGGCAATCCTGAAAAACTGTTTGGCGACGGCGGTTTTCTCGACCAGGTGAAAGACCGCATTTTTAAAAAGAACAACGCCCCGGTAACTGATTTCTGGGCAACGCTGGGCCGGCAGGACGGGCAGGCCATTGACTGGAACGGTACGATTGACTGTTCGCGCAACGGCAACGACCGTTCAACCGGCATTACCGGTGAGCAGGTGGATGAACTGCGGCAGCTGCATCCCGAAATTGACAGCAGTGCAAAACGCGCACTCGAACGCTTCATTTCGTTTGATAAAATAAAATTCGGCAACACCGAAGCGAGCCGCAAAATACGCCTCACGGTAATGGTAGGAACCGGCGAAGGTGCCATTGCGTTTCTGCAGCACACCGACCGCAGCGATACAAAATCGCAGAACGGAACGCAGGAATACATTCTGCCCGAAGCCACCGAAGGCAACGCCACCAACACGCGCGACCGCCTCACCTACCAGTTTGATGTGCCGCCCCTGGGGCCGAACGATCGTTTTGTGATCAAGTTCATCACCTTCACGCGCAACGGCACCGACAGCAAAAGCATTGTGAGCCGTTTTGAAAATCCGTACAAATTGTTGCGGTTTAACAACAATGCAAATGCGTTTGAACAGGTGAACAGCGGCATTCCCGCCGCCGACCGCACGAAAAAAACATTGCTGCTTATTCACGGCACATTTTCAACCACCAATAAATCGTACAAAGGTTTTCTTGAATCGGGCTGGCTGAACAAAGCGATCAACACCAAGGCATTCGATCAGATTCTTGCACTCGATCATCCCACGGTGTTTGAAGATGCGCGGCAGAACGTTGACAAATTAGTAAGCCTGCTGGGTTCCGGCCCGAAATTTTCGCAGCCGGTGCACATCATCACCACCAGCCGCGGCGGACTTGTAGGCAAAACGATTGTGAATGATGCGAACATCCACGCAAACATTTTTACGGTAGAACGCATGGCCGCCGTTGCCTGTGCAAACGGCGTAGAACATTTTACGGCCGGCTGGAAAATTGCGAAGTTTCTTTCTGTACTGAAAACCGTTTTCAAACTCACCGGCGCGGGCAACCTTTCACTGATTACAGCACTTGCAGAAAACTCCGCCGAATTTATTTTAAAACAGCCCGGCTGCGTACTTATGACGCCCGGCTCCGACAGATTGAAAACGGTGCTCGGCGGCACACCACAAAACCCGGGCATGCGTTACCTGCCTGTTACCGGCGATTTTAAACCAGACGATCTGAAAGACAAGGTGATTGACCTGCTGGTAAAAGCGGTTTACAAAGACGACCCGAACGACTGGGTGGTGGGCACGAAACAGCAGGCCATTATGCCCGACGCAAACTACGCCTACAAACAAACGCTCGGCCGCGATTACAATTATTACCTCAGCAACACGTACGACTGCACGCACACCACGTACCTCACGAGTAAGCTGGCGCCGCCTGATCCGAAGCAGTATATTTTGGATTATCTGACGAAGGAGTATGCGGGGATTTTGTGAGTTGTTGTTGACTGCAAATTTGACTTCACAAAAACGAGTACAGGATTTGTTATGTATTTTTGACTTACAAAAAAACACAACAACCCTTGAGCTCCACAAACAACATACAACTCAATGAATCCGTCGGCGTTTTCGAAATAAAAACCCCGGAAGAGTTTGCTGATCTGCTGAAATTTAAAAAAGCAATACTTTACCTGCAGGTTGACTGGTCGGGGCCTGAACACATGGCACGAGGCTTGGTTTATAATCTTTTAAATGAGCTAAAAATTGATACACTGACAAGCAATACAACTCCTTTTTTTAAACTCGATTGTTCTGATGACCTGCCGGCGTTTATCAAAAACTGGTTTGATGCACAAAGCCCCCGGAGGAATGTGTACAGTCATGGATACGGTGAACTTCTGCTTGTTCAGAATGGCACGATCATACAGTTAATTGAAAACCCGACGTCGTACGGAAAAGAAAAGATACATGGAGAATTAGTTCTATGGCTAAACAAAAAATCGTAGGACGCATTCCGCTTCAGCAGCTATGGAATGAAGCAGGCACTTTGCCACACCAGCGAAAGCGTTACCTGTTGCCGGAAGAAATCAAATCCCTTCTTGATTACAACGACACAACACCTTTTGTAGTTGCCAATATCGGGAGTCCATTATATTGGATTGCAGCAAACGAACGGTTTGATTTCTGGAAAAACAATTCCCGGAATTTACCCGATCCGAACGACGAATTTTATCTGGATGATTACCCCGGCCATTATGTTTTTCTTGCCAGCGAATGGACGGACGAAAACGGGAACATAATCATGCTGTTTGAAAAACTGCATTAATGTATTTGCAGAAAAAAACCGTTTTGTACATTTGAAAAAAAGCAATCCCATGAAAAAATTCCTCCCCATCATCCTCTTCCTCGCATCATTCTCCCTCACCGCACAAACCGACAGCACCGGCCGCTTCAGTTTCGGCGTTTCCGCTTCGGCTGATTATTGTTACCGTACGCTAACATCAGAACCTGCAACGGAATGGATAATGAATTCGCGTAATGCGAATGAAATTCCGAAAATCGGTTTTACGGCCGGGGTGCAGGCGCGGTATATGCTGAACAAGCGCTTTTCGCTGGATGCCGGTATTTCGTTTGCTGACCGGGGTGAACGATCAAAAGATTACGTTTTATTATATTCCCAGCCCGATCCGGCATTCCCGACAAAAGCGCATTTCAATTACCATTATTATTACATCGATGTGCCGGTAACAGCAAATTATTTTTTCATCATCGGAAATAAAAGCCGCATCTACCTCTCGGCAGGCATTGCACCAAACCTGTTTGTAACAAACAGCAATACCGCCACACTGACTTATGCCGATGGCCGGACCGAAAAAACACACAGCAGCGACAGGAACATGGACCTTTTCCAGGCAGCAACTGTTTCCGTTGTTGGCGGCTTGGGCTTCAGCACCTCGCTTGGAAAAAACCTTGGGCTCAACATTCAGCCGGTGTATCGGCGTTCATTGATGTCAATGGTGAAAAACACTTCCATCGACCAGTTCCTGCATTCCGGTGGCCTGGAGGTGAGCCTGCTTTACAGCCGCTGATATCCCGCGAATGAGTTATCCACAACCGGACTGGTTATCAACAACCTCCGGAGGCGGATTATTTTATCTATTTTGCAGCATACCAACTACACACCAATGAATCTCTCCAACATTAAAACACCCGGTGTTTACATCAATGAAGTAAACGGATTTCCAAACTCCGTTACCCCGGTGCAAACTTCCATCCCGGCATTTATCGGTTACACCCCGCAGGCCCTGTACAATGGCAAGTCATATACCAATGTGCCCATGCAGATTACATCGCTGGCCGAATTCGAAGCCATTTATTGTCTGCCCGCACCTGCAAAAAACTACAGCCCGCAATATTACCTGCAGGCGCAGACGGCACAACCCGCAAGCGGCAGCAGCCTTTTCCTGAACAACACGTGGTACAGCGTGCAGCCGGATGCGTCCACCATTTATTATTTATGGAACAGCGTGCGCCTGTTTTATATGAACGGCGGCGGTACTGCATACATCGTTTCGGTTGGCAGCTACGGCCCGTCTGCGGGAAAACCGCTGCAGCCCGGCGATGCGCTGGTGAACCCGAATGTGCAGCTGAACGATCTTACTCATGGACTGCAGGCCCTGGCCAACATCCAGGAAATTACCATGATCAGCTGCCCGGATGCATCCCTGCTTGCGGCAGCAGATAACGGCACATTCATCGTGGTGATGTTGGACCAGTGCAACACCATGCAAACGGCCATTGCGTTGGTTGATGTGCAGGCCGGACGTACACCCGATGCAAAAACACTTGATGCTGATATTACCGCTTTCCGATCATCAACCGGAACCCAGGGCCTCGATTATGGTGGCGTATATTATCCTTTTCTCGGTACAACAGTAATGCAGCAAACCGACATTGATTATACCAATTACTTTGGCGGTGATTTTACGCAGCTGGCAGCGATACTGAATCCGCCATCAGCACCCGATCCGGTTGTGGCAAAAATTATAGCGAACATTGAAAACCCCGCTACGCCACCCGCTACGGTTGCACAAAACAACAATGCTTTGCTGCTGCACTGCGCAAACTACGGGCAGATTACGAACTGTGTACTGAACGAACTCAACCTGCTGCCACCCGGCGCAGGCATGGCGGGCGTAATTACAACAACTGACAACCAGATCGGGCCGTGGCAGTCACCGGCAAACTGCAGCATCATCGGGGTGGCTTCATTGCCGATCAATTTAACGGATACGCAGCAGGCTTCGCTGAACGTTGATGCGGTTTCCGGCAAATCAATCAATGCCATCCGTTCATTTCCCAGCCTGGGCATACTCGTGTGGGGCGCACGTACCCTCGACGGCAACAGCCAGGACTGGCGCTACATCAACGTGCGCCGTACCGTTACGTATATTGAACAGTCGTGCAAACTGGCGGCACAGCCCTATGTATTTGAACCGAATGACCAAAACACGTGGCAGGCAGTTGTTTCCATGATCAGCAGTTTCCTGACCTCGGTGTGGCAAGCGGGCGGGCTGCAGGGTGCTTCGCCGGCCGATGCGTTCAGTGTACAGTGCGGGCTGGGCAGTACCATGACTTCACAGGACATCCTGGAGGGCTTCCTGATCGTTTCCATAAAAGTTGCGGTTACGCATCCGGCAGAGTTTATCGTAATTACCATTCAGCAGCAGCAGGCCACTTCCGGCTAAGCGCGCTTACAAAAAACCGATTGCGTATGAAAACGGTAACATTAATTTTGATCGCAATGTGTGGTCTCCGCGCAAGTGCGCTGCATGCTTCAGTGCTTGATTCGCTTGGAAAGAAACAGCATTTCGAACTCAGTTTCGGACAGTCGCTGCTTTTTATTTCGAACAGCAAACAGGTAAACATTCACCAGCAGGCGGCAATTGTAATACCGACCAGTGCCATTTTATTTTTTGCTGAATTTCGTCCGCAGAAACTGGTGCGCATCCCCGTGTTTTTAAATGTAGCCACCGAATCGAAACAGTTCCTGGTAAACGGCGCACTGGTTAACGAGCGGGCCTCGCCCACGCTGGGCACCGGGCTGATGATCCGCGCGTTGAAAATCAAAATTGATTCCACTTCGCGTATTGAACTGGAAGCCGGTCCACTGGTAGGCACATTTCTCGACAACAACAACAAAGTGCTCGCTTCCCCCATCCTGGCCGGGCGTTTCCGCATCTGCCGGGGCGAAAATTTTGTGATGTACATCGGCGCAAGTTATTCGCTCGGCATTAATGCATTCGGGCTGCTGTATGGCACCGGCACCATATTTTAATTAACTTGGAACAGCTTTCCGGCAAACCGTTCCGGGAAACAAAACTGTATGTTTGAACTTCTGAAAAACAATACCGGCCGGTTGCGTATCGTGGGCCTGCTCGAAGGCGTATCATTCCTGTTACTGCTGTTTATAGGCACGCCGATGAAATATTTTTACGACAGCCCGGTCGTTGTAAAAATCCTCGGCCCCATTCACGGCATTTTGTTCCTGCTCTATATTTTTTATGTGTTCATCGTGGCCTCGGAGCAAAAATGGAAACTGTTTCAGACCACCTGGAAATTTCTGCTTGCAAGCGTTTTTCCGTTTGGCACATTTTACGTGGACTACACCATTCTCAAAAAAATAAAATCCTGACCATGAAAAAGCTTCTTCCGCTTTCCGTGTTATGTGCCGTGCTGGCGTTGGGCTGCGGCAGCAAAGAAAACAAACCGAATGATTCGGCCGCTGTGCTTGGCGTAGCCTCACCGGGCACCGATCCGGTAGTTTACAGTTTTGTGTTTGTAGGCTGTAACCGCGTGCAATACGGCGATCAGAAAGACACAACGAACGCCAATCCGGTAAAAAACCCAACCGACCGTTCTTCAGCCAACCTGGCTGCGCTCAGCCGCATTTACGGCGAGATTGCAAAAGAAAAAAACAAACCGGATTTATTCTTTTTCCTGGGTGATATGGTTTGCGCCGAAGAGCCCGATACCATAACGCTGCATAAACAACTTGCAGCATGGGTAAAAATGCAAAGCCAGCCCGGTTTCAACCAGGTAAAAAACGCAGGCATTGAAATGGTGACTGTTCCCGGCAACCATGAAATGCTTTTTTACAATACGACCGACGGCAACGAGTACCCTGAAAAAGGAGCTACCGGAATCTGGATGCGCTACATGAACCAGTTTATTCCCGCAAACGCAAGCCGCGTGAGCGGCCCCGACAGCATAAACAACCTGGCCACATTTTCGTTTGTGCGCAACAACATTGCGTTTGTGGTGATGAACACCGACACCTATAACGATCCGCCCAATGGCCAGCAATACGGGCACGAAGGGCTGATTCCCTCCGCATGGATAAATGCGAAAGTGAAACAGTACCGCGCCGATAAATCCATTGACCATATTTTTGTGCTTGGACACAAACCCTATTACCTGTATAATGCGAAATCAAAAATGCCCCAGCCCAATACCGGCCACGAAGGATTGTGGAAAGGTCCGGATATATGGCCGACCCTGGAAAACGAGCAGGTTGCAGCCATGCTGTCGGCGCACTACCACGATTACCAGCGCCTGCAGCCGGGAAATAAAGGAACCTACCAGATTGTAGCCGGCAACGGCGGCAGCCAGGGAACTGCGGCGTTTTTCGGATACAGCCGTATTGACATTCTGCAGAGTGGTAAAATACAGCTGGTTTCAAAAGGCTACGATTGTGTGGAAAGCAATTACATGCAACCACAGCCGCAGAATCCGTTCACCACACGCGACAGCACAATACTGAGCTGGACGGCAAATGCAAACCCGTATCCGAATAAATAAAACGCACAATGAAAATGAGTTTGCTGGTATTGCTGCTCATGGCAACTTTGCGGTCAGAAGCGCAAACCGATACCTTGCACGTAAACGGCAACACCTTCGTAACGAAAATTAAACCGGTATGGAGCGAGTACAACCGCATGGATACCGTGCTGCAATTGTACCGCATCGAAAACGGGAAAACAAAATACCTGCTCAGCCATTTTATGTATCAGTGGAGCGCCGACTGCAACAACGTATTCATTGATCACGGCACCATGCAGGTAAAAAACGACAGCCTCATTTTCGAAACGGAATACAAGCAGAAAACCGGCATGGATCCGATACCCGAACGACGCAGGCAGATTTATAGAGTAATGCCGGATGGAAAAGTGAAACTGGTATTTGACCGCGAACTGCAGCGGGGCGAGGAAGCGTGGATTGACAAGATGCATACTGATAATTAATACGCATGGCAGTTACATTAGAAGAAGCAAAGCAGCTTGTAATTTCTAAATTCCAATCCGATCCTTCCTTTGGAAAGATTTACTTCATTAATGATGCAAAAATCAAGGACAAAGGAGTTGCATGGTTTATCCCTTTCAGGTACAATGGTCATTATGCAGGTGGCAGTCAAGGATGTTTTGTTGGAAAGGCTGATGGTGATATTATGACTACCGGCTCTGCATTGCCAATAAGCATGTATTTTACCGGATTCAAATTAGGATTAAGGTATCAAACCTGTAATCTGATCATTAAAAAGGTAAATGATCCGATCAAAACGCTTGAATTAATTCTTGCTCTGGATTTGAAATACATCATACCGGAAGAAGAAGCAGGTGTGATTTGGAAAATTGGCCAACCTTTCACTAGCGAAATGATTTTGAATAGATTGAAAAATCTGCCTTGTACATTTTATAACCAAAATATAAAAGGTGCAATTCGCCAGTTTCAGCAAATCGTCAGATCTAAAGCTTTTGAATATGAGATTATTGAAGTAAAACACCCACCCAAAGGAGAGTATGGTGAAAACCTGCATACTTACGGTTGACCGGATGCATCCCAATTATAAAACCATGCGTTATTCCACGCCGCAATGAAATTCAATCCTGAAGATATCGATATGACTCCCGCGGGAATATTTTACCGCATGGAAAGTCGTTGCAATTACTTTCTTCAGGCCGGAACGCAACATCAAGAGGATTGGCTCATTGAATTGCACCACAAAACCATGGAGTTGAATGCAATTATTGCACAACTGAAAATCATCACGCAGGCCGATGCAGACAGCATATCCAAACTCATTTCCGAAATTGACGGCAAGGGAACCGGCTGGTGGGATTACAGAATCCATGTCCAACAATGGTTTAAAGTCCAGGGATTTGAAGTTCGTTATCGCCCTTAACCTCCGGGCGTAGCGTTGCTACTGTCGCAACAGCCGCTTTTATGGGTACTTTTGCAGTCTAAACTGACAAAATGATCCAGCAGCTGCTTGATAACTTAAAAATTACCGCACTCAATACCATGCAGCTTGCGGCAATGAACGCTGCGAAAACCACTTCCGATGTGTTGCTGCTTTCGCCTACCGGTTCGGGTAAAACACTCGCTTTTCTGCTGCCGGTAATTACTTCGCTTCAGAAAAACAAACCCGGTGTGCAGGCGCTCATCCTTGTGCCCTCGCGGGAATTAGCCATACAGATTGAACAGGTGTTTAAACAGATGAACACCGGCTACAAGGTGAACTGCTGCTACGGCGGCCACCCCACGCGCACCGAAAAAAACAACCTGTCGCAGCCGCCCGCGGTGCTGGTGGGCACGCCCGGACGCATTGCGTATCACATCCGCCACCGCAGTTTTGATACGGCCAGCATTCATACGCTGGTACTGGATGAGTTTGACAAAGCACTTGAATTTGGTTTCAAGGAAGACATGTCGAACATCATCGGCCAACTGAACAACCTGCGCAAACGGATTCTCACTTCGGCCACGAACATGGCCAGCATACCTGATTTTACCGGTGTAAAAAACCTGAAAGAACTTAACTTTCTCGGCGAAGAAGCACCTACCAATGCCGGGCTGAAACTGAAATTTCTGCAGGCCGAAGACAGCGACAAATTGCAGTTGCTGTTTGCGCTCATCTGCAAACTGGAAAATAAATCAACACTCGTATTCTGCAATCACCGCGATGCGGTAGAACGCATCAGCGAACTGCTTTCGGAAAAAGGGCTGGCGCACGGCATCTTTCACGGCGGCATGGAACAGGAAGACCGCGAACGTGCACTCATCAAATTCCGCAACGGCAGCCACCGCATGCTCATCACCACCGACCTCGCCTCGCGCGGGCTCGATATCCCGGAAATAGAAGCCGTAATTCATTACCAGTTGCCGCAAACTCCTGATGCGTTTGTTCACCGCAACGGCCGCACCGCACGCATGAACGCCGATGGCACCGCATACCTGCTGCTTGCCGCGGATGACCGCATTCCTGAATTTATCGAAGACAAAATGCAGCGCGAAACACTTCCCGAAAAAATTGTGATGCCCGGGCAGATCGCCTGGCGCACACTGTACATCGGTGCCGGCAAAAAAGACAAGATCAACAAAATGGATATTGTGGGCATGCTGCTCCAGAAAGGCAAACTGGCCAAAGACGAACTGGGGTTAATCGAAGTGCTCGACCATTCCTCCTACGCCGCCATCCGCACCGATAAAATCACCAAGGCGCTGGAACTGATCCGCAACGAAAAAATCAAGAACAAAAAAGTGAAGATGGAAATTTCGCGGTAGCGATTACATCGTCTTCAGTTTCTCCTGCGCCTGCTTTTTGTAAAAGCCGTTCTTCTTCACAATTTCTTCCATCATGCTTTTTGCGCCTGCGCGGTCGCCTTTGCCGTAAAGCGCGAGGGCTTTGTACCATTCGGCTTCCTGGTGAAACGCGTTGTTGGGCGAGGCCAGCACTTTGTCAAGCAGCGGAAGGGCGCGGCCGTGCATTTCGAGGTGTACGTTGCACACGGCGGTGTAAAACAGCGCATTCACATCTTTCGGATTGTGATTGAGTAACAATTCAAAACCTGCGATGCACTTCCCGAAACGGCCCTGGTTAAAATAACCGAGCGCATCGTTTAATACTTCGTCGGCAGTTACTTTACGTTCGGCCGGTTGTGTATCATCGTTTTTGTCGCGCGTATGTTCATCGTCAAATTGTGCAGGAACACCACCGATGCCTTTCAGTTCAATGGTGTTGTTGGTGCGGTAATATTTTTCGAAGTCGGTAATTTTAAGATCGCGGATATACCCAACAGGTGAATTGTAAACGAACTCAACCGGTTTTTCTGCCTCTTCGGCAGCGGTTGTATTTACAGGTGTTACCGGTTTCACCTCCGCTGCAGGCACCGCCTGCATGGGTTCAATGGCAATTCTTGCATTGGCCTGCGTATCGTTCGGAACGGTTGCCGGCTGCGGGGTTTGCACTTCATGCACGGGTGCGCCGGGCTGGATAAAATGTTCGGTCTGCAGGTTTGCCGCAGGTTTCGGGGCATCAATGCGGTTCACGGGCAGCGCTTCCGGCGACTGCTGTTCGTGCTGCTGTGTTTTGTTTTTGGAATAGGCGTAATAAACGGCATACGAAACAGCCACAAAACCGACAACAGCAAACACGGCAGTAACCGCAGTGTTAATGCCGAATATGGATTTGTGTCCAAACTGGTTGGTTTTTGAAACCAGCTTCTTTTTTAAATCGGGCAGATCGCCGAGCGCTGTGGGAGCGGCTTCGAACGACGCCACTGCAGCGGCACAGAGCGCACAATCAACCAGGTGCCGTTCAAGGCGGTGCTGTTCGCTTTTGCTCAGCCGCTTCTTGCAGTAGCCGGCCAGTTCAGTTTCAGTTAAACAAGCCGTTGCCGCAAAAATCTTATCCGTGTGTGTGTGATTCATGGCGTGCGGTCAACATTATTTTCAGGTTCCGTTTGCCGTTCTGCAGGTGGCTTTTCACCTGCTTCTCGGAGTAACCTGTCATTTCACAAATTTCTTTATATGATTTTTCCTTCAGGAAAAACAATTCAATACAGATGCGCTGTTCATCACCCAGCTGCTGCACCGCTTCTTCCAGTTGCTGCAGGCCCGCTTCTTTTGTTGCCACAGGATGCTCCGTCATGGGTGCATGTTCTTCTTCATGCATTTCCGCATCACGGATGTAACCGTCCTGGCGTTCGGAACGGGTTTTCTGTTTCCGTATTTCTGAGATACAGTAATTACGGGCAACGAAAGTGAGCCAGATTTTAAAATTATCGGGCTGGTGTTTTTTCAGCTGTTCAAACAGCTTTTCAAAGATGTTCAGTACCGCATCGCGTGAAGCTTCCCGGTCTTCGAAATAACCGAGGCAGAGACCATACACAAGGTGACTGTAACGCTGGTACAGTTCACCCACGTACTGTTTGTCGTGGGTGCGCTGGTACGAGGCTACCAGGTCAAGGTCTTCAACACCTGTTATTTTCTTTTTCCGGAAAAACATGACGCGCTTTGCGGAGGCTTTGGCGTAAAGACGTTAAAAGCCTGCCGATTCCATAAAAATACGGGGAATTTGGGGATAAAGGGCTTACTCTTTTTTCAGTTTCACCGGCCAGCTCAGGATCATGCCGAACATCTGCCCACGCTCAACCATATCCATGTCGTGAATTTCTGAGACCCATTCCATTGTAAACAGCTTCGGATGATCAGCATAAGCCGTTTTGGCGGTTTCGGCCAGTTCAATCAGGCTGCGGAAGGTAGAGGTATTGAGGTACGTAAGTTTAATGCGGATGTGCAGCGGTTTGAGCGGCTGGGTGTTTACATGCACGCGCACCCAGTCCATGGCCTTGGCATAAAAGCGCTGCGCATTGAGGGGAATAGACACACCCTCAATACTGATAACGCCGTCGGGCCCGAAACGGATAGCCGGGGTTGACGACGAAGCCGGCAGATGCATGAAATTCGAAATCATGTTAACCAATTTCGTTTCTGCCTGCAACGTTACGGGCGCGCAAACGGAAACGGCTCATGTGTAAATTTAAACAATTCCGCAGATATGAAATACAAAGCAGGAAGATTGCTCACCGGTTTTTCCGGGAAACGCCCTTGAACGTGATCCGGTTTGCCGGCAGACCGTTTATCAGACTTTGATTTCGTCTTCGGCCTTGTTGAAGAAATGGTACTCCATCATGTGGTAGGAATTCACCGGTTTTACGGTGATATTCTTTTTGTAACGCCAGAACCATTTCATTTTCAGCGACGGGAATCCTTTGCGCAGGAATGCATCGAGGTACGGGTGAACGCACAGTGTTACAGAAGGCTGGTTCTGATCTTTAAGGATGTAACGCAGGTTGTTTTCAATCTGATCCACAATAAGTACGCTCGCCTGGATTTCGCCGGTACCGCCGCAGCTCGGGCATTTTTCGCTGGTGTTTACCGAAGTTTCGGGACGCACACGTTCGCGGGTAATCTGCACAAGACCAAACTTGCTCGGGGGCAGAATGGTGTGCTTGGCCCGGTCGGTTTTCATTTCGTCTTTCAGCTTCTGGTAAAGTGCGCGGCGGTTCTGGGGCGAATTCATATCAATAAAATCCACCACTATGATGCCGCCCATATCGCGGAGGCGAAGCTGGCGTGCCACTTCAATGGCTGCTTCCATATTCACATCCAGCGCATTGCTTTCCTGGTCGCTGTGCAGTTTCGAACGGTTTCCGCTGTTCACATCCACCACGTGCAGCGCTTCGGTGTGCTCTACAATAAGGTAGGCACCGCTTTTCATGGTTACGGTTTTGCCGAAAAGCGCTTTCATCTGCCGCTCCACGCCGAAGTGTTCAAATATCGGGGTGTTGCCTTTGTGCAGTTTCAGGATTTTTTCTTTCTCCGGCGCAATGTTCTGCAGGTACATTTTAATTTCATCGAACATACGCTGATCGTTCACCGAAATAGAACTGAACGAGGCATTGAGCATGTCGCGCAAAATGGCAGAAGTGCGGCTGAGCTCGCCCAGCACACGGGCCGGCGGCTTGGAGGTAAGCAGTTCCTGGAAACAGGTATTCCATTTATTCACCAGGTCATTCATGTCCGCATCGAGGTCGGCTACACCTTTGCCTTCGGCAACGGTACGCACAATAACCCCGAAATTTTTCGGACGGATGCTCTGGATCAGCCGCTTGAGGCGGTCGCGCTCTTCGTGGCTTTTGATTTTCTGCGAAACAGAAATTTTTTCGCTGAACGGGATGAGGACGATGTAACGCCCGGCGATACTCAGTTCAGAAGTGATACGCGGGCCCTTGGTGCTGATCGGTTCCTTGGCAATCTGGATGAGTACCTGCTGATCCGACTGCAGCACCTGGTTTATTTTACCGTCTTTCTGAATTTCCGGTTCGTTTTTGAAATAGGTCAGCGCAGCGTGTTTCTGTTTGCCGGTAACTGCCGTTTTCACAAACTTATTCAGGGAAAGTACATTCGGGCCGAGGTCGAAATAATGGAGAAACGCATCTTTTTCGTAACCAACATCCACGAATGCCGCATTTAAACCGGGCATCACTTTACGCACTTTTCCGAGGTAAATATCGCCTACAGAAAACTGCGTACCGCTCCGTTCCCGGTTCAGTTCCACCAGTCGTTTGTCATGCAGCAATGCAATAACAACCTCCTGCGGGGTAACATCTATAACTAGTTCGATCGTCACGATAGAAATTCTTGGTTCACATTAAAGGAATGCCGGAATCACTTCGCACAGTTTGAATTACTCAGCAACTGCAGGAAAAGGGTAAACACCGTGTGCAGCAGCCTTTCGCGGTGCCCGGATCAAATCAGGGCAGCACGTTGCGGCCGGCAACGATGGTTGTGTGCAGTTCAGCCTGAAATCACCTTACGGAAATTTACCGCAGGTGATTTCAAACCGATATATCTAAAAAATCAGGCTGAATACTGTACGGAAGCATAACCCGGACGGATAATCAAAACCCGTCAGAGCAGTTGCTTACTTCCGCTTCTTGTGCCTGTTTTTACGAAGGCGTTTCTTACGTTTGTGCGTTGCCATCTTATGACGCTTTCTCTTCTTACCGCTTGGCATAGTCCTCTAATTTTTTTGGTTAGTATTCTGTTTTTTCAGTTTGTTCAGATAATTTTCAATATCGTTCCGCATTAACGGATCTGTTTCCAGTTCCAGGTATTTTTCCAGGGTGAGCTGCAGCATTTTCAGATCGCCGATCGTTTCATACACTTCGGCCACTTTGAGCCAGATGGAGGTGTATTCCGGGTGGTGTCGCAGTATGGTAGCATAGCGTTCGAGCGCCTTGTCGTACTGCTGCGAACGTTCGGCAAACATACCGAGGTTCAGCAATGCATCCACGTTGGTCGAATCCTGCTCCAGCACTTCTTTCAGCAGCGTAATGCCTTTCATCGGTTCCGATGTGGCTTCCACGTAGCAAACACCCATGCCCACTTTAGCAGAAACGTTTCCCGGTTCCAGTTCCAGCGCTTTGCTGAAACAGTGCAGTGCCGATTCATACAGTGCCGGGTGATCGCTTTCGTTTTTCACAAAACGAACCGATGACCACCAGCGTTCACCTGCTTTTGCCCAGTCGTTGGCAGCGCCGTTATTTTTTTCGGCTTTCTGCTGCTGGTACCACGCGGCAGCAACTACTTCGTTGCTGCGTCCGAGCAGTACCGAAAGCGAATCGTAAGCCATACTGCGGCGCACGGCATCACGGTCGGTGCTGATGAGCGCTTCGAGCGATTCCACTTTGCGGAGCAGGTCCGACGGGTAGCGCTTGCGTGCCTCACCCAGCTGCACATCAACGGTGCGGCCTTCGGAAGCGGCGGGTTTACGGTTGCCGGGCATTGCTGCTTCGGATTTCATAAACCGGCTGTCGGCAGCAGGTGTTGTTTCCCCAAATCCTAAAAGAACGATTGCCGCGAGGCTTGCTCCCAGTACTAAATAATGTGGTATCGTGAGCCGGGCCATTCAGCGTTCAGGCCTTAGCCTGCTTTTACGTTTTTCTTCACCTTCTCCACAAATGTTTTGGCCGGTTTAAATGCCGGAACAAAGTGAGCAGGAATAATTACGGTTGTGTTTTTCGAAATATTGCGGCCGGTTTTTTCAGCGCGACGCTTAACGATAAAGCTGCCAAAACCACGCAGGTAAACGTTATCACCCTTAGCCATCGAATTCTTCACGCTCTTCATAAACGCCTCAACTGTCGCCTGAACTGCCACCTTTTCGATGCCCGTTTTTTCTGCGATTTCAGTTACAATGTCTGCTTTTGTCATATTATTAATTGGTTTTCAAACGGTTATTCGCTTGATTTGCATTGATTTACAGGGCTGCAAAGATATAGAATAAATTCACCCGCCAAAACTTTCGGCAAAAAAAAGGCGAATATCCCCGCTTTCCCTTGATTTACGGGCAAAAATAAGGACGAGCGGCAGTCGCATTTTGGTCATTTTACACCCATAAATGAGCCTTCCGCAAACCACCCGCCCGCTGCAGGTTAAAAAAGCCCTCTTTTCCGCCGATTTGGTAATTGCGCAGTTACTGCCCATTTTTGTCCATGGCATTTGACCAGACATTACTCAACTGGTATCGGAAAAACAAGCGCGACCTTCCCTGGCGCGGCGCCCGCGACCCTTATAAAATATGGCTTTCGGAGATTATGCTTCAGCAAACCCGCGTGGAACAAGGCCGGCCCTACTATGAAGCGTTTATCAGTGAATTTCCGGAAGTAACCGACCTGGCTGCAGCCACCGAAGACAAAGTGATGAAACTGTGGCAGGGCCTCGGCTATTACTCCCGCGCCCGCAACCTGCACTTTACGGCAAAATACGTGGCCAATGAACTGAACGGCCGTTTCCCGGACAATTATAAGGACCTGCTCGCGCTCAAAGGCGTGGGCGATTATACGGCCGCGGCCATTGCCTCCATCTGTTATAATGAAGCTCAGCCCGTGGTTGACGGCAATGTGTTCCGGGTGCTGGCCCGGTATTTCGGCATTGCAACGCCCACCGACACCACCTCCGGCCGCAACGAATTCCGCGAACTGGCCGAACGCGTAATGAACCACAAACACATCGGCGATTACAACCAGGCCATCATGGAGTTTGGTGCCATACAGTGCGTACCCAAAAATCCCGACTGCGCCCGCTGCCCGCTGGCGCAAACCTGCGCAGCACTGGCTCAAAACAAAGTTGCAGCATGGCCTGTTAAAGCAGGAAAAACAAAGGTAACCGACCGGTATTTTCATTACCTCGTGCTGCGTTATAACGATGCAGTTTACCTCCATCACCGCTCCGCGAAAGGCATCTGGCAGCAGCTGTTTGATTTTCCGCTGTGCGAGGTAAAAGACGAAAACGCAGCCTGGAAGACCCACCCGGTGTACAAGCAGTTGCTGGGCAGCCAAGCCCTGAAACCGCTGGCCAGTTCATCGCTGTACAAACACATCCTGAGCCACCAGCGCCTGTTTATCACGTTTCATGCCTACGAACTGAAAAAAGCGCTTACGCGGCAGCAGCAGGGCAAACTGGTGCGCGTGCCGCTTGACGAGCTGAAAAACCACGCCGTTCCGGTAGTTGTTGCACGTTACCTGGATACGGATTTCCCGTTTTAGCAATACACAAGGGGATTTAAAAAGGAATTTCTATTTTTGTTTGCTTTTGTAATCACAGACCAAGAAAAAAAACACGTTAAAACACTTAAACAAATTTCGATTATGGCAGGAGTGAATAAAGTGATACTGATCGGCAACCTGGGAAAAGATCCTGAAGTTCGTTACCTCGAAGGCGGCATTGCAGTAGCCAATTTCCCGATGGCAACCACTGAAACGTTCCGCGATAAAAACGGCAATAAAAACGAGCAGACCGAATGGCACCAGATTGTGCTGTGGCGCAAACTGGCTGAAGTGGCCGAGAAATTTCTGAAAAAAGGCATGCAGGTGTATATCGAAGGCAAAATTCGCAGCCGCAGCTGGGAAGACAAAGAAGGCAACAAACGTTACACGACCGAAATTTTCGGCGACTCGCTCACCATCCTTTCCCGCAAAGACGACCAGAACAACAATTTCGTCCGCCCGCACAATTAC
The DNA here is from genome assembly GCA_943372645.1 of Chitinophaga pinensis. Taxonomy (GTDB): domain Bacteria; phylum Bacteroidota; class Bacteroidia; order Palsa-965; family Palsa-965; genus VBWE01. The sequence goes on from CALRZN010000001.1 coordinate 116,166, forward strand.
CAGGGCCAGCAGGGACAGCCGAACACCTATACCAACCCGGGAGCAGAATACAACACCGGCGGAAACGAACAGGTAAACCCGGCCGTGCTGCCCGATTCACCGGACGATCTCCCGTTTTAAATCATAAAAGGCTTCGGGCAACATACGAAGCCTTTCTGTTTTTACGTTACACCACTGCATGATGCGGATTCCTTTGTTTTTTCTGCTGCTGTTCGTCGCAGCCGGTTTTGCCGGATGTATTGACGATGAAGCGCCCCCGGCAACACCAAAGCCACGCGGGTATTACCGCATTGATTTGCCGGAAAAAAAATATTCCGTTTTTGATGCCGATTGTCCGTATGCGTTTGAATTGCCGTGGTACAGCGCCATGCGCATTCCGCAGGGCACACGCAACGAGCCGTACTGGTACAACCTGGAGTTTCCCGGTTTCCGGGCAACGGTACACCTGAGTTACAAGGAAGTACATAACAACATTGACACGCTGATTGATAATGTGTGGGAACTCACCGAGAAACACAACACCATTGCTTCGGGTTACCACGATTCGCTGATTAAACGGCCGGATGCAAAAGTGTACGGACTTGTATTTGAACTCAGCGGAAATGCAGCATCGCAGGTGCAGTTTTATGTAACGGACAGTACAAAACATTTTATCCGCGGCGCACTTTATTTTATGGCCAAGCCGAATAAAGATTCGCTGGCCCCTTCGCTCGATTTTCTGAAAAAAGACATTTACCACCTCATCGAAACCATGCGCTGGAAAGAACAGCCTGTGAAAGCCGGCAAATAAGCCCTGCTGCATTTGACTACAATCAGTTTACACGCAGCATGAAATTCCGGCTGTAATACATCCGAAATCGTACTTTTAGGGCCGCTGTTTCATTATGTCTGAAAACAACACACATGTTGCCATTGCCGGGGGCGGAGCCAGTGCGCTGCTGCTGGCCTGTAACCTGCTCGAAAACAACCCGGATGTTCATGTAACGTTAATTGAACAAACCGGCAAATGGGCTACCGGCGTAGCGTACAGCACACCGTACGATTATCACCTGCTGAATGTGCGTGCCGGTAACATGAGTTATTCGGAAAATGATCCGGGGCATTTTGTAAACTGGCTGCAGCAGAAAAACTATAAATACACCGCCACCGATTTCGTTCCGCGCAAACTGTACGGCATTTACCTGTCTGAACTGTTTGATCGGCTTTGCACACAATATGCGGCACGCATCCGCTGCATCACCGGCGAAGTAATTGCGCTGCGCGATGCAAATACCTTTCAACTCCGTTCCGGCGAAACGGTTACTGCAACACAGCTGGTACTTGCGCTCGGCAATTTTCTGCCTGCAACACCGGAATACATCGGTACAGAACTAAAAAACAACCCAGCCTACTTTGGTAATCCCTGGGATTTTGAAGCATTAAATACCATTCCGACTGATGCACGCATCCTGATTATCGGCAGCGGACTGACAATGACCGACTGTGTGCTGCATTTTGAAAACCGCAATCACCGCGGAAGTATTCACTCGCTGTGCAGACATGGATACGCACCTGTAAGTCATGAAAAAATAACGCCGGTGGACGATGCGTTTAAAGCAACAGTTGCTACGCTCGAAAACCTGGATGCGGCGTTCGCGTACTGGATGAACGGTTACCGCGCCGGACTGCAGCCCGCAGCAATGGCCGATGCCTTCCGTCCGCACGTGCAAAAACTGTGGCTGCATTTCGATGCACGCGATAAAAAACGTTTTGTAACGCACCTGCGCCACCTGTGGGGAACGGTGCGCCACCGCGTGCCGGAAAACTGTTTTGCTGTGTTGAAAAACATGCAGGACAAAAAACAGCTGACAATTTCCGGGGGGAAAATAACCAGTATAACGTCAGCAGAAAATGGATTGCGCATCACCTACCTCCCGCGAAAAAAAGAAACGCCTGCCCACATTGCTGCTGATGTGATCATTAACTGCACGGGCCCTTCTGCACGTTACGAAACCGATGCGCCCGAACTGCTGCGCACCCTGCTGCAAAAAGGAACCGTGCGTATGGATGCGTCCGGCCTCGGGCTGGATGTAAATAAACAGGCCGCTGTAATTAATCAGGCAGGTGAAGTAAACAACAACCTGTATGCACTCGGCAACCTCACGCGCGGCATTTTCTGGGAAATCACCGCCATCCCGGAAATCAGGAAACAGACTGCGGCGCTTGCAACGTTATTATTGCATTCCAATTCCTGAAAAGCGGGTAAATTAATCAGATGATCGTTTAAAATAGCGATCCGGGAATAAGTGGCAGAAGCAGTAGGCAGTGGCAGTTCGCCGTTGTCAATGTTTATGTAAGAAACTGTTTCTTGTTCTGAAATACGCACAGACTGCAAACTGCCTGACTGCCGACTGCAAACTCAGCACAGGAACTATTTTATACTTACCGATGTTTGTATGCAATCTATTTTGTACGATCATTTCAGCTCCCGTTTCATCGGCAAATTAATCACCAGCCCGAACTGCAATCCGAAGAGGATGGTGGCCAGCAGCAAATGCACCGGCTGCATGAATGCCGGCATACCCGCGCGGTAGAGGATAACACCCGCGGCATATTCAACCACGACCACCAGCAGCATAAAAAATGCAAGGCGCCGGTAAAGCGGATCGAGTTGTAATTTACGCAGGCGGAAATAAAGCAGTCCGTTCAGCAGCAGCACCGCCCAGGCCGCAATCACATGCACATTAAATTCGGTACCGAGCAAACTCACCCATGTATCGCGTTTGGTATTGGCTGTTGCTTCGTTGATATGATCAATATGTTCACGCACCTGCGCACCGAAAACGATTTGTAAAAGCGTAAGCAGAAACGCACCGATGAGCATGAATGATACACCGGCGGGTATAACCTGCTGCCTCCCCAGCCCGAACAGGTTGCGCGTGCGGAACAACACAAACACAGTTACCGCAATAGTTGCAAGCGCACTGCCCATGTGTACCGTAATCATAAGCGGTTTCAGGTTGGTGGCTACCACCACTTTGCCCATCCAGCCTACAAAACCGAGCAGCAACAATGCAAAAATGAGCAGCAGTAAAATGCGCCGGTCTTTTTTCCACAGGAACACCGCCAGCACGGTAAGCCATAACATGGAAAGTCCGCTGAGCACACCAAACATCCGGTTAATGTATTCTGTCCAGGTGTGAACCGGGCTAAAATCAGCAATTGTTTTTCCTTCTACTTTAAAAACTTCTTTGTAGTTGGGCGGAAGCTGTGAAATATCCGTCGGCGGAATGTATTGCCCGAAACACTTCGGCCAGTCGGGACAACCCATTCCCGAGCCGGTAGCGCGAACCACGGAGCCTGCAAGAAAAACAAGATAGAGAAAAATAATAGTTACAAATGCGGTACGTACAACGCGAACAGAAATGCGGTCTGGATTCATAGCGACGCAAAATTACGAAGAAGGTTGCCCGCTGCAATAAAAAAACAGAATACACGTATCTGTTTTACCTTTGATCACTAACTGATTCGTATCATAAAACAATACCCGATGAAACGTATTCTGATTTTCATGGCCGTTATGTCTCCGTTTTTTGCATCGGCACAGCGCGACAGTACGGCCACAGCAGGCGCAAAGCCCGGTGGTATTTTTATGCTCGGCATGCGCACCACGAGCAGTTTGTTTACCAACGGCAGCAACGGCGGGCTCGGCCTGGGCGGGCAGTTCCGCATACGGCTTACGCCCCGCATCAATACCGACTGGTTCGCGGATTACATCACGAACGACCTGGAGGGGCTGGGCAAACGCTCCGATTACCACATCGGCTGGTCGGTTCTGTTTTACCTGTTTGAGCCGGAATCGCCGCGGAACATTGCCGCTGTGCACAACACCCGCGGTTACATGAAACACCAGCAGCGCCGTGTGGTTCCCTACCTCCTGGCAGGCCATTGTTTTGATTATACGAACCTGGCGAATAACAGTATAACGCATCCCGAAACCGCCGAACGCTGGAGTTCAGCCATACAGGCCGGGGCAGGTGTGCATTTCCCGATACAGAAAATCGGCGACCTGTCGTTTACCTCGCAATACATGATGCACCTCGGTACCGATATCCACGGCGAGGTAATGACCGAAACCAGCCCGGTGTTCAGCAAGTGGATGACCTTTCACGAAGACGAAGGCGGAAGCCTGGAAGGACACCTGCTGCTCACCATGTCACTTAACGTCCGAATAGCTGACCTATGGAGCCGATAACCCGTAAAATGCGGCCGCTGCTTTTTGCTGCCTGCCTGCTGTGCGTGCATCTTTCCGCACAAAAAAACGACAACCCGTTTGAACTCCGCAAAGGCGCGTTGCGTTCATCCGGAGCCATTTCACCGGGGCTGATGAAAAACGGCGATGGTGTAAACATGTACCTGCACGGCAACTTCGATTTTTTCCTCAGCGAACATTTTTCGCTGCGCGGGGATGGTTTTTACTACGTAACAACGACGGGCGGTTTTAACACGTTTGCAAAAAACCACCAGTTATTTTCCGGCTTTTCATTTCACGGAAAACCGACAGGCTTTTCACCGTATGCCGGCATGCTCATGGGGCTGTCGTTTACCCAACTGAACCAACCCGGTATTGGGTATGATGCTGATCGGATGGGCGTTTGTCCCGTTGTTTCACCGCATGCAGGGTTCAACTTTTACGGTGAAAAATACTTTCACATTTTTGCGGAAGCACGTTACGTGGTGGGCCGCCATTTCCCGGAATATCAGTCGCCGGTTTCACTGAATGAACTGCGCTTTTCGTTCGGGCTGGGATGGAATATTAACACCATGAAAAAATAGATCCTATAAAATTGAAAGCATACGAACTTCGGTAAGTATAAAATAGCTCCTGTGCTGAGTTTGCAGTCGGCAGTCAGGCAGTTTGCAGTCTGATTGTATTTCAAGGAATATGATCTTATTCCTTACACAGCACAAAACTGCAAACTGAAAAACTGCAAATTGCAAACTGATTAAGGAGCTGTTTTATAGAAACCCAAAACGTACTACGATTTACTTTATAAATAACAAGGACTCCCGGCATCCCTCCGAAAGTCCTTGTGGGTTTGGAAACTTATGTAGTTTCCGGGCAATGGCAGATCAGCGTCATTGACCGCCACCGTTTCCTTTCGGATCCTTTGCAGGCGGAGTTGGGGCCTGTTCGATCAAAACGCCATCCACCTCTTTAACACCTGCTGCTTTTTTATCTTTTTCTGCTTTTGCTTTTGCGGCTTCTTCGGCGAGTATTTCCATACGGGTCTGTTTGTCTTTGATGCCGGAAAAATAACTGCGTGTAGTAACGATAATCACACCGCCGGTTACATCACCAAATTCGGCCGGGATACCACCCGAAATGGCACTGAACTGTTCAATAGACAATCCGGGTATAGATGTACTGCCGTAGAGTTTTTCACCGTCCACAAACATCTGGCTTGCGCCGGGACGTGAACCACGCATTACGAGCTGGCGGTCTTTGGTTTCGCTGCAGCTGGAGCAAACGCTCAGTGCCATAGCTTGTATATCACCAGGGGGTGACACGCTGTTTTTAATCTGGAGGTAACTCATTCCTGCTCCGGTCGAAAAATCCTTGTCAATAAGCGGTTTGTAATAGTCCGCGTAAATTACAACACCGGTGTCGCCAAGCAGTACAATGGGTTGCATATCAAAATCCACATAGGAGGTTTTGCCCGCAGTTACTTCCACATTCTTTTTCACATAGGCTTTGTAACCGGTCATCACTACTTTGATATCGTATTTGCCGGGATCCATGGCGCGGAAAAATTTCACGCCGTTCATATCCGTGGCAGCACCCTGGGTCTGTTTTTCATTCACAAGAATGGAAACGGCTGCTCCGGGTATTTCTTCTTTCAGTTCGTTTTTAACAGTGACTTTAATTTCACCCTGCGTGCCCTGGGCAGCTGCAGAAAAGGCAAAAAGTATGGCGGGAAGCGCGAGTAAGCGTTTGAAGATTTTCATAAACAGTGGTTTTTGCAGTTAGAATTCCGTTTTCTGGCATTAGGACGCAAGGGAAAAAATGATTCCACACAAAAACCTGATTATTTTTGCCGGGGCTGTAAAAAGAAAACGCCCCGCTGTTACACAGGGCGTTTTCACGGAGGGCTGTTTGGCGATCCAGGCTAAACAGCGAAGGAGGAGGTCCTGATTATTCCGGTTTGATTACAAATACAAGTGCAAAAATCATGTCGTTCAGTTTGATGAAGCAAAAATGCAGTAACCCGAACCAACGAACAAAGCAGAATTGCATTAACTTTGGATTCCGGAGACCCGAGAAGCAATTACAAATAGTTGATTTTTAGCAATTTAAATAACCCTTTAATTCAATTCCGATGCGCAGTTCCGACGACCTCTTTCGCCTGATACAAGGCCTCACCAAAAACGAAAAAGGGTATTTCAAGAAGTACTGCACCGGCAATTCGGGCAGCAAATACATATTGCTGTTTGATGCCATAGCCCGCCAGGATGAATACGACGAGGCCGCCATCAAGAAAAAGCTGAAAGACCCGGTATTGGTTAAAAATTTTGCATCGGAAAAAAACTACCTCTACCACCTTGTGCTGGAATCGCTGGTGGCCGCCAACCGTGCACAGCGCACCCGCAGCGATGTGGAACTGCTGCTGTCGAAAGCCCGCATACTCGGTGAACGTTCGTTTTACAACGAATCACTGAAGCTGCTGCAGAAAGTACGTTTGTTCTGCCGCGAAGCTGAAGCATACGACCTGCTGCTTACCGCGCTGCATGAAGAATGGTACATCTGGTCGTTCTGCGACCGCAGCAAACGCCGCACTTCTGAAACCATCAGCGAAGAACGCGAAACGGCCCTGCACCTGAGCGGCGTAATTGACCGGTTCCGGCATTGTTATTCGCGCATCATCGAACTGTTCCGCACCATAGGCATCGGGCGCAACGACGAGCAGCTGGAACAGTTCAGGGCCATTTACGACGAAGCGCTGGAACTGCAGCGCACGCATGGCGAAAACATCCCGGTAACGGCGCAGCTTTATGCTACAAATACGATCCTTTATTTTCACAATGTTTCCGGGCAACTGGAACAGTGTTACGATTACACGCAGCAACTCATCCGCACGTTTGATGCCCATCCGCTGATCATTGAAAGCATGCAATCAAGTTACATATCAGGGCTAAACAACCTGATTTTGCTGCAACTTTATCTTGGCAAACTGGAAGAGGCGGAAGAAACGATTGCAAAAATTGCGACCATCCGCCCGTTTACCATCAAAGACGAAAACTCCATTTTTGTGTGCCGTTACAATTCGAAACTGGAGCTGCTGCTGCGCACCAGCCGTTTTGAAGAAGCCTTTGCCACCACGCAGCAGATGCAGCCCGAACTGATCCGTTACGAAGACCGCATTGCCAACCGGTTTAGCGGGCACCTGCATTACTGGGCATTCAAGGCGTGCTGTTACACCGGCAACCGCAAAGAAGCGTTGTGGTGGCTCAACCGCATCAGCACCGCCACGCCTGAAAATCCGTTTCCGCCCGAAGTGGTGAACATGTCGCGGCTGAGTGAACTCACGCTGCACTGCGATCTGCAGAACGACGACCTGCTCGAAAGCCTGCTCACATCCGCCAAACGGTACCTCGATAAAAAAAGTGCGCTGTTCGAACCGGAGCAGGCCCTCATCCAGTGCCTCAGCGAATACCTGCGTGATCCGGCTTCACCCGAACCATTTGAAAAATTGTATGCCACATTGAACAAATTCCGGAATACCGTGTTTGAAGAACGGCTGTTTACCTATTTCGATTTCGACCTCTGGGCACGCAGCAGGGCCACGGGCATTCCGCTGCAGGACATTGTGAAAGAAAAATACACCGGTAAGCAGTAAACGATGCACAGGCCGGTATTTATTGCCGGAAACATACTGCCGCATACACATTTTATATACCTTTGCGGCACAATAATCCAATCATGAACGATACCGAAAAACGTATTCGCATTGAAGAAGCGCTGCAACAGTTAAGGCCTTTTCTGGAAGCGGATGGCGGTAATGTGAGCCTGGTGGAAATTACTTCCGACAACGTTGTTAAACTCGAACTGCTCGGCGCCTGCCGTTCCTGTTCCATGAACATGATGACGCTGAAAGCCGGTATTGAAGACGCCGTTAAACGCGCAGTACCCGAAATACAGGCGGTGGAAGCCATCAACCTGATGCCGGTCAGCGATACGCTGAACTGATGTTTGACAACAAACAGGTTCCGGATCGTTAAAACTTATTAATTTTGTCCCCGGAAAAATAACAGCACATGTATAAAATCGTTTTTACCTGCTGCACCATGCAATGCAACCGGATTTTCGGCAGGGATTAACTTTTTTTATGCTCATAATACGAACAGCAGAAAGGTTTTTCCCGATCCGGAAAAACCTTTTTTGTTGCCCGTTGGTTATAGAAGAATGATTATGAAGGCATCAACCGAAGAAAAACAAAACGTTGTCATCCTGTTTGCCGGTGATTCCGGCGACGGAATTCAGCTTACCGGCACACAGTTTACGAATACGGCCGCGCTGTATGGCAATGATATCAGCACGTTTCCGAACTTCCCGGCCGAAATTCGCGCCCCGCAGGGAACGCTGCCCGGGGTTTCGGGTTTTCAGCTGCATTTCGGAAGCACGGCCGTGTTTACGCCCGGCGATTTCTGCGATGTGCTGGTGGTGATGAATGCCGCTGCGCTGAAAGCCAATCTCAAATCGCTTAAGGGCGGCGGAACCATTATTGCAAACACCGACGGTTTTGATCCCAAAAACCTGAAGCTGGCCAAATACCCCGATGGTGCACAGCCGCTGCGCGACGAATCGCTGCAGAATTACCGCCTCATCGAAATTGATGTAACCAAACTCACCCGCAACGCACTCAGCGGCTCCGGCCTCGGAACCAAGGAAACCGACCGTTCGAAAAACATGTTCGTGCTCGGTTTTGTGTTCTGGATGTACAACCGCAGCCTCGACCCGACGATTGAATTTTTAAAGGAACAGTTCCGCAAACGCCCCGAACTGGCCGACACCAACGAAAAAGTATTGCGCGCCGGATACGCTTACGGCGACACCACCGAAACGCCGATGACGCGTTACGAAGTAAAACCGGCAGTACTGCAGCCGGGCACCTACCGCAACATCATGGGCAACCAGGCCACGGCATACGGACTGATTGCCGCAGCCGACCGCGCAAAACTCACGCTGTTTTACGGTACGTATCCCATTACACCGGCCTCCGATATTCTGCACGAGCTTTCGAAGCATAAAAATTTCGGCATCAAAACGTTCCAGGCCGAAGACGAAATTGCGGCTGTTACTTCAGCCATCGGTGCATCGTTTGGCGGCAACCTGGGTGTTACGGCATCATCGGGTCCGGGCATTGCATTAAAAACAGAAGCCATCGGCCTGGCCGTGATGCTGGAACTTCCGCTGCTCATCATTAACGTGCAGCGCGGCGGACCGAGCACCGGCCTGCCCACTAAAACCGAACAGGCCGACCTGCTGCAGGCGCTTTACGGACGCAACGGCGAATGCCCGGTTCCCATTGTGGCTGCGCATTCACCGAGCGACTGTTTTGCAACCGTGTACGAAGCCATGCGCATTGCAGTAGAACACATGACACCGGTATTTTTTCTCAGCGACGGATACATTGCAAACGGTGCTGAACCGTGGAGCATTCCCTCGGCCGATAGTCTGCAACCCATCAACGCGCGTTTTGCAGAAAACAAACTGCAGGAAGGTGAAAAATTTCTCCCGTACAAACGCAACGAAAAACTGGCGCGGGAATGGGCCATACCGGGAACCAAAGGACTGGAACACCGCGTGGGCGGCATTGAGAAAGAAGCCGAAACCGGGAACATTTCCTACGATCCGGACAACCACGAGCTGATGGTAAAAACACGCGCCGCGAAAGTAGATACCATTGCCAATTACATTCCGAAACAGGCGATTGATAACGGACCGGAAACTGGCAAGCTGCTGGTGCTGGGCTGGGGTTCAACATACGGTGTAATTAAAACTGCGGTGAGTGTGGCGCTGGCCGAAGGCCGTTCGGTGGCACACGCACACCTGCGCTACCTCAATCCGTTTCCGGCAAACCTGGGCGAACTGCTTTCTAAATACGACACCATCCTGATTCCGGAAATGAACAACGGGCAGCTGGTGAAAGTGATCCGCGACAAATACCTCGTGGATGCGAAAGCACTGAACAAAATTAAAGGCATTCCGTTTACCGCCGCCGAATTAAAAAACAGCATTGACGAATTCACGAAATAAAATGAGCACCACCACATCAACCGATAAAGCCTTAACCGCGAAAGATTTTACGAGCGACCAGGAAGTGCGCTGGTGTCCGGGCTGCGGCGATTATTCCATCCTGAAACAGGTGCAAACAGTTATGCCCGAACTGGGTATTCCGCGCGAAAACATCGTGTTTGTTTCCGGCATTGGTTGTTCCTCGCGTTTCCCGTATTACATGGAAACGTATGGCATGCACAGCATTCACGGGCGCGCCACGGCCATTGCCAGCGGACTGAAAGCCACGCGTCCGGAACTGAGTGTGTGGATTGTTACCGGCGACGGCGACGCGTTATCCATCGGCGGCAACCACCTCATTCATTTGCTGCGCCGCAATTTTAATGTAAACATCCTGCTGTTCAACAACCAGATTTACGGATTAACCAAAGGCCAGTATTCGCCCACTTCCCCCGAAGGGCAGGTAACAAAATCGACGCCGATGGGTGTTATTGATCATCCGTTTAACCCGCTCGCGCTCATCCTCGGCGCTTCGGGAACTTTCATTGCACGTTCCATGGACCGCGACCCGGTGCACCTGCGCGAAATTTTGAAACGGGCCGACAAACACCAGGGCACTTCGCTCGTTGAAATTTACCAGAACTGCAACGTATTCAACGACGGCGCTTTTGAAATTTTCACCGAGAAGGCGAGCAAAAAACAGGAAACGTTATTCCTCGAACACGGCAAACCGCTGGTGTTTGGCGAAAACGGCAGCAAGGGAATTAAACTCGATGGTTTTACACCGCGCGTAGTAAACACCGCCGATGTTGCTGCGGATGAATTATGGATACACGACGAACGCGATCTTGGCAAAGCCACGCTGCTCGTGCGTTTCTTCGATGATCCTGCAAAAGAAGGTCACCTTCCCCGCCCTTTCGGTGTGTTTTACGAAGAAGACCGCCCGTGTTACGAAACGCTTCTGCAGGAACAACTTGATGAAGCCGTTGCCCAAAAAGGCAAAGGCGACCTGGATGCATTGCTGCGCGGAAAAAGTTCGTGGACGGTTTTGTAAAGCAGGCAGCCCTGAAACAATTACAGGTGATTTATTTTCACGCAAAGTTCACCTACCCACGCAATCATTTGTTTGGCGGTAAGTGCTTTTTTACTCACGCTATATTCGTTAAGTAACATACGGCCGTTCTGCGCATCGAGCAGGAGCGCAAAATAGGCCGTTCGTGGTTTTCCCGAAACGCTGCTGGTTTCAGGGGCTATGCTTTGCAGATCAGTTGTTTTAAAATTCTGCTGTGATGTTATCCCTGCCAGCAGAATATATCGCGTGTTTTTTAACTCAGCGGGTCCGTTCAGCCTGAGCTGTTCAAGTGCTGCAAGACCGGCCGGTGCCGGAAAAAAAAGCGGTCCGGTAAGCAGGCGCTCGTTTACATATTGCGAAAGCAGCGTCCGTTCGGTCATCTGCTGATCGGGATAACGATAAAACACGGAAGCACACGAAACTTTTGTTACGTTACCGGCTTCCATCTGTAAATCAAAGTTCCGTTCCAGCTCAAGTCGCTTTTTTTCTTCTTCATAAAAAAACTGGTTGCCCGGGTGCTTCCGGTCTGTTATTTTTATGAACGGATCGAACAGCACGATTCGTTTCAGCGGATGATCGTGTGCCGTAATTTCATCAATAAACGAATGGCTGCTGTAAAACGAAACCCGTTCAGCAAACGCTTCCCGGAAATCTGTTTTTAATAACCCGGCGAGTGCATACGTATGAAAATCATACGACGGTTTGGTCGCATACACTTCTCCACGCACGTCATTTCCGGCATCTTTCTGCTGCTGTTCTGCAGGCGGACCTTGCAGCGAAAAATCGTTTTCATCGAGGCGGTAAAATCCGGTAACCAATTTCAGCAGGCGTTCGCGTTGCCCAACAAACAAGGTGTTTTCCGGATACGTTGTGCTGCACTTCCAGTTATAATGCAACGCCAGCACCGCCGACTCCATCGCGCCCAGTTTACTGAAGAGGTAATACACCTGCTGCAGTTCGCCCTGCACACCGGCATACCGGGTAAAATTGCTGATATCGTCGTCACCCTTGTGCAGGGTGGCACGCAACAGTGCAATACCATACAGCGACTGTGCGATGAGCAGTTCGGCTTCCGGTTTTACATCGGGCCAAAGTTCCTGAATGGCATAGGCATGATACAGGGCTTCGCGGTAATGCGCTTCACAGATCAGTTGTTTTCCCAGGGCTTTGTTTGCCAGTTTCCGGAAATGCAGAAACTGAATTTCATTGCTGGCAATAAAACGTGGCATTGCTGACGGCACGCTGTCGCGCAGGAAATCGGCCACCACCCGGCGTTTGCGAATGGTCGGGTGTGTGCCGGTGGTATCATTCACCACATCGCGGCGCACAATTTCATTCACAAGACCAAGAAAATACTGGCTCGGCAATACCAGTGATTCATCTTCAAAATAATTTTTCCGGAATTTCACTTCATGCACAGGGAGATACGAATACTGGAGCAGATCGAACACCGAGGTCACCGTTGACAAATCGTAACCGGCGGCACGCATCATGGCAATCCCTTCGCGGTCGGCCTCCATTTCATTTTCGCGGCTGTAACTGTTTATGCGGTTCAGGCGTTCCGGTGCACTGCAGCGCTGCAGGTCGTCGCACGACTGCAACGCAAACGTATTGAGCGCATGTTTGCTTTTGTAGTGGCTTATTTCGTGTGCAAGTACAAACGCAAGCTGTGCTTCGTTTTCGATCCGCGCATACAGTCCCGTGGTGATCAGGATCACGCCGCGGTCAAATGTCCAGGCATTTACATCCGATGAATTCAATGTATAAATGCTGATCGCGCATCGCGTCAGTTCATCGTTTACGAGCAGGCGGGCGGCAACCCGCCTGGCCATCTGTGAAAGCGTATCATCCGGTTCCACCTGCCCACCCCAGAGCAGGCGGTCGAGCAGAAAATTGGATCGCATTACAAAAGCCGAATTTGCATCCGGGTTTTCTTTCAGCTGCCTGTTTATGCGGACTTCTGTCGGAAGAAAAAAATTATCACCGGCACATGGTGATGACTGGGTCCCGGTGGGATCGGAAACCTGTGCTGCAACCGGCCGCAGGCAACAACAAACAAACAGCAATACACTGAAAAGCTGTTTCATGCCGCGGTGTTTATTTTTCGAAACTGTAGTGCGTATAATCGTTGAGTACGATGTGCAAAAATTGGATGGATGGAATAGGCGGATTAACGCCCATCAGTTCGCGCATGCGGGCCGCGAGGCGTTCAATGGCCGGGTAGTTTTTGGAAATCATGGCCTGCTTCAGCACATCTTTCACCGTATTCACATCGTGATCGCTGAGCATGGACACCTGCGGAAACACAATGTTGTACTGCGGATGCATCTGCATGAGGATGGTATCGTGCAGGCGGAAATTCTGCGTGGTTTTCACAACCGCTGTTCCCGCAAGTATATCGCCGATGCGCTGCCCGCGTCCGTTTACAAACATTACAAGCAGTGCAAGTCCGGGCGAAAGCGAAATCACGCCTTCAAGCAGGCGCAGCAACCAGCGTGTAATAAAATCGCCTATACCGGGCTGCGAACCATCCACTTTTACCACGCGCAGTTTGAGCACCATTTTGCCGAACGAGCGGCCCTGGAAAATGGATTCGCACAACACATCGTAGGTGTAAACCGGCAGCAATACAAGCATCACCAGGCCGCCTGAAATTTCTGTGCCGATGCGCGAAATAATCACGAAAATAAACGTGGTGTAAACAACCAGTATGAGCCAGTCGAGCAGCCGGGCCAGCACACGATCGCCGATGCTGGCTGTTTCGTAGCTGATTACTACATTCTGCGTGGTGAGGATGTTTAACTGGGCCATAATGTAACCCGTAAATTTAAGGGAATATTTTTCAATCCCTAATCCGTTGCCGGGAAATGCGCCTTCAAAATTCAATAATTAATACGTTGCAATAATTGTTAATCGGCCACTGGAATTGGATATATAAAATCCTATCTTTAGCACACCCTTATGAAAGAAATCAGCTTTCTGAAACAGAATTATCAGAAATGGCAGCAGTTTGAACAATTGCTCGACCGGCAGGAGGACACCGACCCTGATGCACTGGCCGAACAGTTTATTCAGATTACTGATGATTTATCGTATGCGCGCACGTTTTACCCGAACACCAATACCGAAAAATACCTGAACAACCTCGCGGCCCGGGTTCACCAGCAGATTTACCGGAATAAAAAAGAACGGCGCAGCAGGCTCATCACCTTCTGGACCAACGAAGTGCCCGCACTCATGCATGCGCAGCGGCTCAACCTGTTTATTTCGCTGCTTGTGTTTTCCATCTCGGTGGCCATCGGCGTTATTTCTGCCGAAAAAGATCCGGATTTTACGCGCAGTATTCTTGGCGACAATTATATCAGCATGACCACGCACAACATCGAGCAGGGTGATCCGATGGCAGTTTATAAAGACGACGATCAGTTCACGATGTTCATGCAGATTATGATCAACAACGTGCGCGTAGCATTCCTCATCCTGATTGCCGGTTTATTTACGCAGCTCGGTCCGCTCTATATTATTTTTCAGAACGGCGTAATGGTCGGGGTCTTTCAGTACTTCTTTTATAAACAGGGGCTGATGGAAGAATCGGCGCTGACGATATGGATGCACGGCACCATCGAAATGTTATCGTTTGTGGTGGAGGGCGCGGCCGGGCTGGCATTGGCCAACAGCATTTATGCACCGGGATCGTTTTCGCGGGGGGCGTCGTTCGGGCAGTTCGGACGTAACGCGCTTAAAATTGCGGTGGCTGCCGTTCCGCTTATTGTATGTGCTGCATTCATTGAATCGTTCATTACGCGTTATACCGAAATGAATAACGTGCTGCGTTACATCCTCATTTTCGGCATGATGGCTTTTATGATCGGATATTACGTACTCTACCCGATTGTGGTACGCGCCCGCAAAGACACCGCATTTATGACACGCACCGGAAAACGCCGGACGTTTCTTTCACAACTGCTCTATCCCATTCTGAAACCTTCGGGAGGAAACAATATCGTACCGAAAATCACCATCGGCGCCTTATTCATTCTTATGCCCGGCCTGTCCATTACCATGAAACTGATTACCGGGCATGGCATTGATCTTGTTTCGGTGCTGCTGTTCTGCTTTTTAATTGCGGGTGGCATTGCACTAATTATTTATACCATTCTTACCCGCCACCAGGTAGAGGAAGAAGAACTGGAAATCGAACGCAAAAATGTAATCCGGAGGCCCGAGTATGCAAAAAAGTAGGCAACTCAACCTCAACCGGGTGCGCACATTCAGCGAAGCATTCCATGATACGCGCCAGGTAATCCGCGACAGTTTCCCGGTACTTGGAAGAGGGTTGCTGTACATCGCCGGTCCGTTTTACATCGGCGTACATTTTTTTGAAGTATTCCTGCTGTATCAGAATCCGTACGACGAAGTTCCTGACCTGCTCGAATATTCCGACAACGTGGCCTGGAAATTAGGACTCACGTTACTGCTCGGCATTATTGCCAACATGATGAGCATCGGAACTGTAGCCTATTACTTCGCACTGTGCCGCGAAAAGGGCATGCAAAACGTTACTCTAGGCGATCTAGCCAAACGGGTGTTCCGGCGTATGCCGGCCCTGCTGGGTACTACGGCGTTTTATATTTTCATAGTGGGAATCGCTTCTTTCCTTATCGGTTTGTTTATCGCAGGCACTGCAGTTGCAAGTCCGTTAATTGCCGGCATGGTGGTGTTTCTCTGTTTTGTCGGACTGATCCTGGTTTATTTTCCGCTGCAATATTATTTCTACAGCCTTTACCTCGTGCGGGCAAATGAAAAAGCCGGCCTGTTCCGTGCTATGGGACGCACACGCCAGCTGATGCGCGGCAATTTCTGGACTACCTGGGTATTGTTTTTTTGCCTGGCGCTCATACTTTACATCATCGGGCTTACGTTTGCCATGCCCCAGTTTGTGTTTACACAGGCGCTGGAGCTGTTCGACATCGGCACACTTTTCAGCGACAAAGTGAAAGAAATCATTGCCATGTCGTTCACCTTCCTGGCTGAATTCCTGGCGCGATATGCCAGTGCGTTCGGTTTTATTTTATATGCTATTCACTATTTCAGTCTGAAAGAACGGTACGACGGCGAAGGCATGAACAATGCCATCAGCACCATCGGCAAACCGTATGAAGATGAAGTAGAAACCAGTTACTGATGAAACGCTTTTTGCGCCATATCGTCCTCCTGTTTGCCGTGCTGCTGCTGCAGCCTTCGGACGGCGGTGTGCTGCACGCAAAAACCGCGGCCGTAGCAGTCATTGATTCATCAAACGTGCAGGCACGTGAGCCGGACAAAACACTGCAGCGCGATATATACACTTCAGATGATTATGTATATGACCGCCGCGTAAAAGAAGAAGGTTCGAACTGGTTTACCGATTTTCTGAAATGGCTTGCCGAGCAGTTCCGCTTTAACCCCACGCCTGTTGATTTGCCGGAAGGCAGCGGAAAAATGGGACAGATTTTTATTCTTATCCTGGCCGTTGTTTTGCTCGTGCTGCTCGTATTGCTGCTCACCAAAACAAACATCCGTTCCGTTTTCCGCAAAAAGAAAATCAAAGAAGAAGCCGATACCGGCGACAGCGAAATTACCGATGTAAACATTCACGGGGTTGATTTTAAAACACGCATCACCGAAGCAGTCCGCATCGGCGATTACCGCACCGCTGTGCGCCTGCACTTCCTGTCCATCCTGAAACAGCTTTCGGACAAGGAGAAAATCAACTGGCGGATTGACAAAACGAATCACGATTATTACCTCGAATTATCCGGCTCGGAATACCAGCAGGAGTTTTTCGAAACCGCATTTATGTACGAATACGTCTGGTACGGCGATTTCAAAATTAGCGAAGGCGAGTACCAGTTAACGGAAGACAAGTTTAAACAAACCGCAGCGCATATCGGACGGGCATGAAAAAGATCAACATCGGGGCTGTTGTACTGATCGTACTGTTTGCGTTGCTCATCTACGCAGCATCCAACGCGCCCGAACCGCTTAACGAAGCATCCGATTACACCTCCGGCAGCGAAATTCCGCGGGGCGGTAAACTCGTGTTCGATTTTTACGAAGACATGCAGGGACAGGAGCCTGAAAAATCGCTGAAGCCGGCATACTCGCTGTTTAATAATGCAAACTATACAAAAACAAGTTACATCGCGTTCAACAGCACGTTTACGCCTGACAAATACGATGTGGAAGAACTGCTCCGCTTTGTGCAGGAAGGCAACACCGCATTTATTGCCGCGTATGGTTTTTCTGAAGTACTGGCAGATACGCTGCGGTTCGGAACAGGCTCTATGCTTACCGAGGCCGTGAGCAAAGACACCACAGGGCAAATTACGCTGAACTCTGTTTCGCTAAATTCCACACCCGTTATCAACTTTGTAAACCCGAACCTGCGCCGCAAAACGGATTTTGTCTATAAGGAAAAATGGTCCTCGAACAATGCGTTTACCACGTTTGATACATCGAAGTGTGTTATTCTCGGTAAAAACGATCAGGGTTATGCCAACTTCATTCGCATGCCATTCGGCAAAGGACAGCTTTTCCTGCACAGCATCCCGGATGTGTTCAGCAACTACAACGTGTCTGACAGTTTAACTGCACCGTATGCATTCCGGGCATTTTCGTACCTGCCGAAACAGCGCACCATCTGGGATGATTATTACAAAGATGGTTTCACGCTCAGCAGGGACAGCCGCCGCGTAATTCTTGCCGACGAAAGCCTCCGTACGGCGTACCTTATTATTGCAGCGCTGCTGGTGCTGTGGATTATTTTCGGCGCACGCCGCCGCCAGCGCATTATACCGGTGGTAAAACCATTGCAGAATACTACGCTTGAGTTTGTGGAGGTGGTGGGCACGCTCTATTATCATCAGCACAACACGGCGGATATTATGCACAAAAAAATAACATATTTCCTTGAGTCTATACGTACCCGCTTTTACATCCGCACGCAGGTGTTCGACGATCATTTTATGATGCGCGTTGCTGCACTTTCGGGGGTGAGTGAACTGCAGGTGCGCGAACTCTTCGCCGAAATCGGGCGGCTGCAGCACTACATGACAGTGCAGGACAGCGACCTGAAACGGTTAGAGCAGCTCATGTGGGAGTTTAACAAAAACAGTAAACGCTAATCACGCAATCAATACAGTAACGCCATGGAAAACCAGGATTCATTTTTCACCACCACACGCACCAACCTCGCCGATCTGCAGCAGGCCGTAGCTTCGGTAAGAAACGAAATCGGCAAAATCATTATCGGCCAGGACCGCGTAGTGGATCTGCTTATTGCCGCGCTGCTTTCAGACGGGCATGTACTGATTGAAGGCGTTCCCGGCGTGGCCAAAACACTGACCGCAAAACTGCTGGCGAAAAC
Organism: Chitinophaga pinensis; assembly: GCA_943372645.1. GTDB lineage: Bacteria > Bacteroidota > Bacteroidia > Palsa-965 > Palsa-965 > VBWE01. The sequence goes on from CALRZN010000001.1 coordinate 134,922, forward strand.
GGTTTCGGTTGATTTTAAACGCATCCAGTTTACGCCCGACCTCATGCCGAGCGACGTGGTAGGAACGAGTGTGTTCAACCAGAAAACATCGGACTTTGAATTCCGGTACGGACCGATTTTTTCAAACATCGTACTCATTGATGAGATTAACCGTGCCCCGGCAAAAACACAGTCGGCGCTGTTTGAAGCGATGGAAGAACGCCAGGTAACGGTTGACGGTGTTACCACGCCGCTCAGCAAACCGTTTATGGTGGTGGCCACGCAAAACCCGGTGGAACAGGAAGGCACGTATCGCCTGCCGGAAGCGCAGCTCGACCGCTTCCTGTTTAAGATTAATGTGGATTATCCGTCGCTGGAACATGAAATAAAAATTATTTCGGATTACCATGGCCGCCGCAATGTGAATGACCTGAATGCAGTGCAGAAAGTACTCAGCGCAGAGCAGCTGCAGACGTTCCGCGAAAAAGTATATGGCCTGCATGTTGATCCGAACCTGATCATTTATATTGCCCAGGTGGTGAACCAGACGCGCAACAACAGCGCCCTGTTTCTCGGCGCATCGCCGCGCGCTTCACTCGCGCTGCTCACCGCTTCGAAAGCAGTGGCAGCCATGCGCGGCCGCGACTTTGTAACGCCTGACGATATCAAGTTTGTGGCCGAGCCGGTACTGCAGCACCGTGTAATCCTCACACCTGAAAAAGAAATGGAAGGTCTTACTGCCGGTGAAGTGGTTCGCCAGCTGATTGAACGCGTGGAGATTCCGCGCTAAATAAAAACGTACAACAACCGATGAAGTTTCTCCGGTCATTTTACATCTCACCCTGGTTTTTAGCAGCAGCAGGCGCGCTGGCCGTGTTGTTTGTTACGGCTTACTTCCTGCCGTGGCTGCTGGCCATTGCGTGGATTGTGCTGATCGGGTTTGGCGTGCTGGTGGTGGTTGATCTGCTGTTGCTGTGGAGCAAACCGAAAGGTGTTTTTGCGCGCCGCGAGATGATGGAAAAACTTTCGAACGGCGATTACAACGACATCCGCATCGTGGTGGAAAATCAGTACCCGTTTCCGGCCGACCTGCGTATCATTGACGAGTTGCCGAAACAGTTCCAGTCGCGGGATCTGAAATTCAGTATGCTGCTGGGCATGGGTAAAAGTAAAATCCTGAATTACTCCGTACGCCCGGTGAAACGCGGCGAATACAATTTCGGTGCGGTGAATGTGTATGTGATGAGCCCGCTGCACCTGCTCATGCGCCGGTACAAATTTTCGCAGGATATTACGGTGCCGGTTTACCCGTCGTTTATCCAGATGCGGAAATACGAACTGATGGCGATTTCGAACCGCCTGACGGAAGCCGGTATTAAAAAAATACGGAAGATCGGTCATAACATGGAGTTTGACCAGATCAAGGATTACGTGCCCGGCGACGATTACCGCACGGTGAACTGGAAAGCCAGCGCCCGCCGCGACCGCCTGATGGTGAATACGTACCAGGATGAAAAATCGCAGCAGGTGTATTCGCTTATTGACATGGGCCGCATCATGAAAATGCCGTTTGAAGAAATGAGCCTGCTCGATTATTCGATTAACGCATCGCTCGTAATATCAAACATTGCCATGCTGAAATACGACAAGGCAGGCATCATTACGTTTGCGCACAAAGTGCAGCAGGTGCTTCCGGCCGACCGCAAAAAAATGCAGCTGTTCAAAATTATGGAGCTGCTGTACAAACAAAAAACCGGCTACCTCGAAACGGATTACGAACGCCTGTATGCCTCGCTGCGGCGCAATGTTACCCAGCGGAGCCTGCTGCTGCTGTTCACCAACTTTGAAAGTTTCTCCGGCCTGCAGCGGCAGATGAAATTCCTGCGCCGCATTGCCCGCGACCATTTGCTGGTGGTGATCTTTTTTGAAAACACGGAGCTGCGTTCGTTCCTCGATCAGAAACCGAAAACCACGCAGGAGATTTATTACAAAACCATCGCCGAGAAATTCGCTTACGAGAAAAAAATGATCGTGAAGGAACTCGAGAAATTCGGCATTCATTCCATTTACACCGCGCCGCAGAACCTGTCGGTGAACACCATCAACAAGTACCTCGAACTGAAGGCGCGCGGGGCGATTTAAGCGTTCCTGTATTACACCTGCGGCAAAATAAACTGCCGGGCGGACGTCCTGTTTTTCAGATTCCTAGTAACTTGCGGCATAATTATATACACCATGAAAATACCCGTAATGATCCTGGCCGCTTCGGTGGCGCTTTATTCGTGCAGCAATGCCACCGCTGACGGAACCAAAACCGATTCTGCCAAACCGAAAGGCCCCGATTTCCTGGCGTCGAATGTTGATTCAACTGTAAAACCCGGCGACGATTTTTTCCAGTATGCAAACGGCGGCTGGCTTAAACGCAACCCCATTCCTTCAACAGAAGCCAGCTGGGGCATTGGTGCCATGGTGTATGAAGACATCTACAAAAAGAAACTGAAAATAAACGAGGACGCCGCCAAAGCGAATGCCGCCGAAGGAACGGAAACCCGCAAAATCGGCGACTTCTGGCTCACCGCCATGGACTCGGCCAAAGCCGATAAAGAAGGTGTAATGCCGATAAAAAAACAGCTTGCCGCCATTGATGCGATTAAATCGCCGGCCGATGTGGTTGCCGTTGCAGCCGACCTCGACCGCTACGGCATCGGTGCGTACTGGACATTTTATGCAGACCAGGATGCGAAGAACAGCAGCAAGGTAGCGCTGCAACTGTACCAGGGCGGCCTCTCTCTTCCCGACCGCGATTCGTATTTCAACAACGAAGAAGGTGTAGTAAAAGCGCGCAAAGCATTCCCCGCACACATCGGCCGCACGCTGATGCTCAGCGGCATGAGTGAGAAAGAAGCAATGGCAGCCGGCGAACAGGTGTTTAAACTGGAAACCGAACTGGCCGGTGCAAGCCGCAAGATGGAAGACCTGCGCAACCCGGAAAAAAATTACAACAAGATGACGCCGGGAGAACTTACCGGCAAGTACACCAGGAATATTGACTGGAAAAAAATATTCGCCGGTTACGGCATTGCGAATGCAGATACGGTAATTGTTGGTCAGCCCGAATTTCTGAAAATGGTGGACGGTCTGCTCGGCAAAGTATCGCCGGAAACACATAAAAACTACCTGAAGTATCATTTGCTTTCAACCTACGCACCGTTCCTGGGCAAGGCGATGGATGAAGAGAATTTCAGTTTCTACGGCCGTATATTAGACGGACAGCAGGAGCAACGCCCGCGCTGGAAACGGGTTCTCGATGCCGAAGAAAATGTGATGGGCATGGTACTCGGTAAAATATTCGTAGCCGAGTTTTTCCCGGAGCGTACCAAAAAACGGTACGACGATATGGTGGAAGCCATACGCACCGTTTACAGCGAACGCATCAAAAACCTGGAATGGATGAGTCCTGAAACCAAAGACAAGGCGCAGGAAAAACTCAGTAAGATTTCGAAAAAAGTAGGTTACCCGGACAAATGGAAAGATTTTTCCACGCTGCAGATCGGTCGCAATTCGTTTGCTGAAAACATGATGAACGCCGGCCTCTGGGGTTTTAATGACATGATTTCAAAATACGGAAAACCGGTTGACCGCACGCTTTGGTCAATGACGCCGCAAACGTACAATGCATACTACAACCCGTCGAACAACGAGATTGTATTACCTGCAGGCATTTTTCTCATCGCCGGTTTAAATGACGATGATGCCGATGATGCGCTTGTGTATGGGTATGCAGCCGCTTCCACCATCGGTCACGAAATCACACACGGTTTTGATGATGAAGGCCGTCAGTTTGACGCAGCCGGTAACCTCGTAAGCTGGTGGACGAAAGAAGACGAAGAAAAATTCAATGTGCGCGCCCAGGTGATGGTGAAACAGTTTGATGCCTACGAACCGCTGCCGGGATTACACATCAACGGCAAAGCATCGCTCGGCGAAAACATAGCCGACTTCGGTGGTGTAGTGCTCGGACTCGAAGCCTTCAAAAAAACAGAGCAGTATAAAAAAGGCGAAAAAATCGGGGGTTATACCCCGGTGCAGCGTTACTTTCTCGGTTACGCGCTCGGCTGGATGTACCAGCAGAACGACGACCGCCTGCGTCAGCGCCTGCTTTCAGACGTACATTCCCCGGCCAAGTGGCGCGTGAACGGTCCGTTCTCCAACGTTCCTGAATTTTTCGAAGCATTCGGCATTAAAGAAGGCGACCCGATGTGGCGGCCGGAAGCGGAGCGGGTGAAGATCTGGTAATATGAAACTACCGTCCCCAAAGATCACCAAAGTCTAAGTTTCTAACAAGCGACATTTGGGTTTTATCCTGAAAATCAATTTATTAGAAAAGCCTCCTGAGTTTGATATTCGGGAGGCTTTTTTGTATAAGTGATTACGGTTAGTATATGAGTTCAATGTGAATAAAAGTTCAACTTAGGCCAAAGTTTGGATAAAATATAGGGAAAAAATATTCCGACACATGCTGCAAAAAAGATAGTTAGTGTTCTATATGGGTAATATAAAAAACTCGTGAATAACAAGACTCCAAAAACAAGCATTGAAATGCAATTTATCAAAAAAATGTGTTTTTTTAATTGTCTTAAAACCAATAAAATATTCGTCAATAACACAATTCCAACGTATATCCTAACTGCAAAATGCAATGTAAGTCCCCATGCAACGTCATTATGCGTATTATTTGCAAAATACGCTCGAATATAATCAGCAATCTGGAATACAGTAAATGCAATTACTATTTGTATCAGAACTACGATTAGTGCGAATAAAGGCTTTCTTGTTTTCATTTGGGAGACTTTAAAAAAGTATCAGATGTGATTTTATCAATTTCTTTGCCAAGTACCTTCGAATACCTCTTGTTCCTCACTAACTTCTTTGTTTTTGAATCATAAGAATATTCTCTAATAGCATAATTTAATGCACGCATTACAAAATAAATATCATAGGCATTTGAATTATCTGTTGTCCCTCCAACAAGTTTACCTTCACCATACTCCCGTGCTTTTGCAACTGTTAGTTTTATACTTTTTGTGCCGTCTTTAGTTTCGTTATACATTTTTTTGAAATAATTAACAGCAAACGGAATTTGTCCAACTGCATCTGCCCAATATGGATATCCATCCACGGTGACCATTAAATAACCATTAGCGCCATATTTAGATGCTTTCCAGTCTCCCTCTCTACCTTGTGCATATTCAAAATTATATAATTCTATATTAGAAAATTGTGCAATGTTTTCCCATGTGAAATGTTTAAGTTTATCGTTCTGCGAAATATCATCTGCTTTTGATAATAATTTCATGTAATTATCTGCAAGTGGTTCAAACCACTGAACTCCCTTGTCATAAAGCTGTTTTGCAGTCATTGAGGTAACAGCATCACTTCCATCATCTAAATCGAAAAGGAATTGCCCACTTTGGGTAGAAACTCTTACCGTATCCCCTTGCGGGTCAACAAATAAAACAGGGTTGTTTGCAAAAGCAGCGTAAAGACTCATTAGTTGATTAGGTTTAGGATCGTTAGAAAGCCACCTCCCCACCTCCCCATCATAATACCTTGCCCCAAAATAATCCCACTCTGTTTCACCATCCCGTTCCTTACCATTAAACTGATACTTCTCCTTCTCCGCACCATGATACGCCCGTAAGGTTTTTCCAAACGGATAATAATCCAGTGCCTGGCTTGCTGTTACGGTGGCAGTCATGCTATTGCATTCCACGGCGGCGGTGTAGGTTACCCGTGTGTTGCCGAGGTGATCTAAAATAACGTAAGTTTTTGCATATATCCCAGTGTCCGTTAATAATCTGTGGGTCTTACCGGCATACCAAGTTCTCGCAATACCAGTCAAATCAATAATTCCAACGGTATTGCCTCCGCCATCACTCAGGTAGTACTCCTTTTCGCCTGACGTGCCGTTGTACTTAAACATCCGCTGATCAGCCACATCATAACTGTACGTTAACGCCTCGCTGTTGGCAGTAAGCGTGTTGGGCAGATTGGCACGGCTGTAACCCATGCTGGCAACGTTCCGGTAACTGTCGCTGCGGATATTGCCATTAAAATCATACGTGTAATTTTTCAGCGTGGTACTTATTGAATCTATGTGATCTAAATGGTTTTTCCCGCTTACATAATAGTATCGCCAGTCATGCACTATGTTATCCGGACTGCCGTTGTTCGGTTCGTAATAAAGGCCGCGCTGCAACGTAAGAATGTTTCCGATTTTGTCATACGTCATGTTTTCATCGCCGTACATCCGTTTGGGGTTGCCGGGGCTGGACGGATCATCCGTTAATACATTCATCACGCTTGCATCGGCCATCGTCAGGCGGTTCAGCCCGTCGTAGTTGTAACCGTAATACGTGCTGCCATCCATCAGGTTTCCGATATCGTTGTAATTGGTTGCCCTGTCCATGTAATATACCGCCTGTGTTGCGTTGATGTTCCCGTTCCAGTTTTTGGAAGCATTTACTTTGTAACTTGTATCCGCTACCTGCGGGTGGTTCGCATCATAATACAGGTTTTCTTCAAATAGGATGCTTTTAATTTGTGTTAAACGGTCGCGCACATCATAGCTGTAACGCACCGTATCAATCACCACTGCGGTATTGGAACAGGTATCTGTTGCATAATATCGCACCTGTTTTACCAATCCCAATTCATCAAAATACTGGTAATCGGCCACCTTTTCGTTGTTTACGTTCAGCTGTGCCACCCGGTTAAAGCCGTCGTAACCATAATTGTACTGTACATCGGTAGTGCCGTTTGCTTCGGCATCCACACGCTGCTGTTTGAGCGAACCGCGCAGGTTGTAGCTGTCATACCAGATCGCATCTGTGCGCCCGTTGCCGGTGGCTAAGTTGGTTTCATCAAATTCCACGAGGTTGTATTTGGTGCGACCTTCGTTGTCGTAACTGTGCCAGCGTTTCTGCGTGGCTAATCCGTTATGCAGGTAACTTACCGAAGCGGATAACCGGCCTTTCAGTTTCTGCTGCGGGTGGCTGTTTAAAAACGCCTGCGTGGTGGTATTGGCCGTTCCCGTAGTGGCAAAATGATACGAAAATGTTTTTTCCAATACGCCTGGTAAACTCAATACCCAGCTTAACCCGGTACGGTTCCAGTTCGGTCCGCTCTGGTGTTCAAGGTTGTAGGTGCGGTCTATGGTGGTTGCGCTGCTGAAAGTGAGCCGGTAACCGGGTGTTACGCTCGAATCAACGTTAATGTAACGCATCGGATTTAACACGTTCCACTGAATACGACTCTGTTTAATGATGCGCCCGAACTTGTCATATTCATAATACCGCAGTCGCTGTATATCCTGCTCACATTCGTGGCACTGCCCTTCGCCCGGATCATACCCATGATCCCAGCCACCCCGCAGGTTCGCATCTTCTTCCAGCACCACTTTGCCCGAACCATCATACATGTAACGGGTAATACCATTGTCAACTGTTTGTTTTTCATACACCCAGTTCAGCAGGTTGTGTTTGTAGCTGGTAACCTGTTTTTCAGGATTGATTACTTTTTTCACACTGCCGTGGCTGCTGAATGAAAACAGCGTTGCCGCATAATCTGTTTGACCAATATACTGCTTAATGGCAATCTGTTGTCCGGAAGCATTGCTGTACTGAATGCTGCGTTTGCCATCCTGATCGGTTACACTGGTTTTTCGGAATCGTAGCAACGAGGTGTTGGACGTCGCAGCAACGCCGGTAACATCGAGGAACTCCGCGTTACTCAGGCTTAACTCCTGCGTAAGTTGTGTTGCTGTTAATATGGTGTACGCTGTACCCACGGTATAACTACCATTGATGTTTTCGTTAAAATTGGCTGCTTTTAACATGCGCCCGCGCTGGTTCAGTTCATACTGTACAGTTTCAACCGCCTGCGGTGCGCCCGGTGTGGTGCTGTTCAGCATTGGCAATATACCAGTGGTGGCACTATTTGGATCGTTATACCGGAAGGGTTTATATTTTTCCGCTCCACGACTCCAGTTATCGTAATTCACCTGTCCGCTGAAAATAGAAACTGAATCCAACGCATTGGTGGTGTAGCTTGGTGAAACCTGCGCCACATTTACATGTACCCGCCCCAGCGGATCGAGATACGTAACGCGGCGTTCGGCTACAGTACTGGAATCGTTATTGAGCATATAGGTGGAAATATAATTCTCCGCTGCCCGCTGGTTAAACGTCTGCGAAAAATTATTTGTCCACTGGTGATAGGTTAACTGCGTTCGTTTTTTGCCATCTGCTTTCATCTCGCGCATGCGCCCGTAAATATCATAAAGGTATTCGCTTTGTAGTCCGTTCGGGTCGGTAATGCGCTCTACGCTGTTATCCGGGAAATACAAAAACGAACTGTGCAGTGAATCCGATTCACCGTAACCCACCGTTGCAGAAACCGGTAGCCCAATGTCGTGGTAATACGTAGAGAGGTAACTGTTGCACGGATCATTCGGATCAACGTGCCACACCCGGTAGGCATTGGTGGTGTAAAACTTCGTGTATAGTCCGCGTTCATTGCGGTACAACTGTTCCTGCCCCAATTCGTTGCGTTCGCTTACATAATAGGTGCCGATGGTGTCAAACGGATATACGGGCTTATAGGTAACCGGCGAACCATCCGATTCTTCAAAACGCAGGATTTTTGCGTTCTGGTTATTGGTGTATGCTGTATTTACAATGATGCTGTCCACCGCAATTACTTCCTGCCGGAAAAACAATTTACCGGCTAACCATGATCCTATGTTCGGCAGGGGCGGCGGATCGTTCGGGCTGGTAATAATATCCTGTGCATGAGGTTGTCCGTCGGTTGTGGGGCAATACCACAACTGCCCGCTGTTGGGGTCAGTAGTTAAAACATAACCCGCAGGAGCCGGTTGGCCGTAATATTTTATACAATCGTACCTGATGGTATCCGGCGTAAAGCCGGGACACTCCAGCACCCCGTCAATGGTATCGAGCGTGGTGGCCAATGCCGAACCGGGGTTGTTATTCCATTTAAAGTCGTACAGGAAATATTTGGAGTTTGTAACCGGCGCATTGTTAGCCGCCTTACCCGTTGATCGTATTTCATAGGGCATAGTGCGTATGCCCTGCTGCTGGGCTACATACAACGCATCAAAAGAGAGTGGCGCATCATTGTAAAAATTCTTCAGGTCATAATACAGGAAATTTTCACTCAAGCTGTATGAGTCCTGTTGCTGCGGCGAATAGGATTTGGTTTGATAAACCAACCACGAGGGTTCAAACATCAGATTATAACTGTTTGCGGTAAAGCCCGGAAGCAGTTTTTTAAAACCCGGCGAAGTGGTAACCCCGTATTTGTTTGCATCCCAATACTGGTATTCATTTATGTTGGTAATAGAATACCAGTTCTTCTGCTCCGGTGCGCTGGTTAAAGTATCTCCACTGTTGTAACCTGAATTGCTGTTTATAGGCGCAAGCGGATTGTATTCATAAGAGGTGGTGTGATTTTTTGCAACGCGAACAAAATAACTGTTCAGGTAAGTGGTGTCGAAAAAGGCGGAATTAACAGTTTCCAAAAACTGCAACGGATTATTTACAAAATCGGCCTGCGCATATTCTACTGATAAATCGTACCCGCTGGCCGGTGTTGCATAGCCCGAATAATCAGAACCATCAGCATATTCATTAATCGGGTTACTCCGGTACATACCATTGCCGTATGCCACAGTAGTGGTGTAATCGGTTGCCTGAAACGTATTGATCAGATTGTTCTCATCATACGTTTCGCTTTTGTATAATTTCCCCCACAGCAGTTTGCTCTGATGGTGATAATGTTTGCTTTTTGCACGGGCTACATTGGTTTTTAATTGCGGCTCCTGTATGGTTACAACGGCAAAGCCATGTTCCACTTCCAACATGGAAGGTCGAAACTGCTGCGGCAGGGTGGGCTGGACAAACTGGTTCACTTTGGTCTGAAAATCGTAATCCCACTTTTTTGCAAATGACTGCCCCGATTCGCCGGTTACTGTTTTTGACTTTACGATCACCGAAACCTGAACTGCACGTGGCGGAGCCTGATTAACGGTTGCAAGTGCATTATACGGCTCGGCCATTAAATTTTTATGTAAATAACGATTAACTATCGTGGTGCGGCTGTCGCTTAACGGGTAATATTCAACCGCAACTTCCCCACCCAACTGATCTGTGTATTTTGTCAATGCCCAGATGTTCGCATTGGTGCGCACCGTATCCCGAAAAAACGTGTTGAACATCTTCGTGTATTCAAAATGTGTGGTAGGTACTTCTGAAAGCGTATAGGTTGGCGGTGTAGCCGGAACCGACGGATTGGTGGGTAACTGCCTTACCTGTTTGAGCAGATAAACATTCCGAAGGCACTTGTAAGTCTTGGGATCGCTGCTGCTGTAAAGCCGGTTATTTACTATCGAATCCAGTTGCAGATCATACTCCAGTCTGAATTCACCGGTAAGTATCGGTGTGGCGGCATCACCATTGGTTTTATAATGCTTAACTCCCGAAAGCAGGTACGGGTTTTTAGAATAACGTACTAATTCAACACCCGCTAAAGTTACATTACTGTCGGCGCGGGTTGGTTTATTTGCGTAAGGGTATTGCTGTGAGTTCGGTAAATCATTCCACCAGAAACGATACCGGTTGGCGTCCCAGTTATTATCTGCATCGTCAAGCGTAGCATACACTTTGCGGACAGAATGCCAGGGCATACCAATACCAAAATTCTGTGTGATGTTATCACACGGCTCAACATCACCACTGATATTCGCATTAAAATTAGGTGTATGGTATTGATTATTGTAATACGGGATAAATGAAGAAACCGGGTTTGAACCCACCACATTGCCTCCGGCAGTAAATTCATGGTCGGAATTACCCGGTCCGATCTGGATGTTAAACCCGTCGAACTCCACCGGCAGATTGGAAAGCGAAAATGCTGCCGACATAACCATATACTGGTTGTAATTGGCAGACGGATGTGTCGCCATCGAGTTCCATTTGATAGCCTGATTAAACGTACTGTAAATCGTGTTGCTGCGCCGAACATTCCATTTACTGGCAATCGGAAAACGAGGGTCAGCATTGTAATTACTATACCCTGAAGAAGGATCACTTCCACTGCATATATTAATATCAAAGTTGCAGAAACGTTCACTCGCTGATGTGCTGTTACCGTTAAGCACCAATGCCTTTAATTCGTAAGTATCGCCCGGAGGCAATGAACTGCCGATACGAGGCGATTCAAGGTACGCATGATTAAATAACAGGTTGTTGCCACTGCTTACCGATTCTTTAAAATAATGCGGTGGGTTAGATGGATCTTCGCCGCCGTTTAATCCTATATACGGATTTACAGGTGAGCTCATAATTGATACCTGATTATTATTCATTGCCCTTGCCGCGTTGGATTTGGCATGATAATATTTTGACCAGCCCGAAAAACTGTTGCCCGAAGTGGCACTGCTCATGATACCGCTCTCCGGGTTTTGTCCGCCCTCAATTCCCCAACTGTAAACAGTTTTGTAATTGTAAAGTGAATCAAGTCGCGAAACACCCTGCTGGTTGGGCAGCATCAAATCATTGCTCCCGGCTGTAAATAACGTTTTATAGTTCAGCTCAATTTTTTCGATGGTTACATCCCAGCTTATTGCCGAAACACTTTTAAGGAAAATGTCTTTATACGTTGTAAAATCAAGTAACCCATTTTCGGCAATGGTGGATGTACCGTTATACCAATTCGCCCAACCAATCAATGTCGAATCAAAAAGCTGCTGGAGGGTGGTAAGCATCTGTGGCTGAAAATACTCTTTGAAATAATTAAAATGGCCGAACTTTTCATATTCAAAAACAATTTGCTGTCCTGCAGAATGGTTTGGATTGTGAATACTGGTACAGTACCATGCCAGAATTTCGTTTTTAGGCATCAGCAGATTTTTAAGCACATGGTTACTCTGTGAAAGATCAGTGGTGTTTGTAGGGTCTTTATATACCCGTTGGTTGGAGGCGTTGCGGCTTGCAGTTTGTGCCAATCCGAAAAAATAAACTGTGCCGTCTGCGGTTATGATTTGCCACGAGCTACCAGTAAAACGTGCTTCCACATACGTTTCAAACTTCGCGGGAACAAACACATCTTCAAGTGTTTTTTCATCACGGTACTTAAAAACGAATCGTTCGTTTACGACTCCCGGAATAGAAATTACGGGCGAAAAATAAAGCAGTTTACCCTCCCGAAGTGCATCAATTTCTGTAAATCGAACAACCGCTGTATCCGAATGGCTTGTTCCGAGGCTGGCTAACTGGCTCTCTGTATATTTATTGTACGCTTCGGTTGAAATATGAATCGAAGGCACCGACAAACTCCAGCCCTCGCCATACGGCACACCGCTTACCACAGGCACGTTATCGCCACCGGAGTAACTGGAAGCATAATCCATCGAAAGGCTGTATCCGAGTCCGCTTGGCGTAGACACCGAACCAAAACTGTACGAACTGTTAAACGTACCGGAAAACAGGTTTACATCGGCACTGTATGCCCCTTTTGAAAGTTCAGACGCTTTTACTTCGGACGGTGTACTTTGTCCGTTGCCGCGACCGCCAACCACCTGCGCAAATGCAGGAGCGGTTATTATCAGGGCGGCAGCTAACAGGTTTGATCGGAAGGAAGATTGGAGTAGCATGTTTTTAATTTTTACGGGGAGGGTTAATTAATACGAGAGATTGGTTTGTAGTTTTTTAAGCGCAGCACCGGGGTTGTAGCCGCCTGATTCAAGGTAATAGTCCGCAGCTTCGTAGATGTGTTTTTCGGCAAGCAGTGCGTTATTCCGGTAAAAGCGAAACCCGCCCAGGAACTCCATCCGCAACTGATCGCCGGGCTGCAGGTTTACAGTCACCAACTGCCTACGATGAAATCCGTCAATGTTTATTTCTTCTACATAAAGGCTGCGGCCTTCCTGCACCATGCGGAATGCAGAGGTATATAAATGCGTAATGGACGTATCGGTAGTGCAACCAGCAAAACACCGGCTTGTGGTATCGGCCACCTGCCAACTGATCCAATTTACTTTTGAGGTATCGTTATACGAAAACCTGTTCTGCCCGCGCATCACGCCATAATTCCAACTGTTGTCGGAACTGGTTTTGTGATACGTATTACCCGTGGCCGACCAGCAGCATCCGCTTTGGGTATTCCAGCCGATGGCTGTACCCACCGAAAAGTGCTGCGTAAGCTGTTGGTTGTTTGTACCGTTAATCGTTACCGAATAATTGCCGGGAGCAAGTCCGCTCCGGTTTTCACTGGTGTGTCCGTTTTCCCACAGGCATGTAAACGGACTGGCGGAGCCGGAAATAAAAAGGTGAATCTGTCCGTTGGCGTTTGCGCCAGTGGCTTCCTGCACAATTGCCGTGAGAGTGATGCTGCTGGTGGTTATTTGCAGCGTATCAGATAGTGCTTTTGCGTTTACGGACAGGCATAGCAATGCCATTCCGGTAACCAGTTTAATGTAATTCATGGGTAATGGGTTTTACTACTTAGTAGACGGTTATAACTGTAAAGAGTTGCTTTTATTATAGGGATATTACAAATTAAATTACATCTATAATGCAGTGCAAATCATAATTTACCTATTATAAACATGTCCAAAAATACTTTTTTGTTATACTTCCGTTGATTGATGTGCGCTGGGCGCAGTTTATTGTTAACTACTCCGAACATTAAACCCGGTTAATTCTCTTATTAAATCCGCTCATGTCGTCCGGTAAATGGTATGAAGGGATAAGATGGATCGCCAAATTCATCTGCATTGTTTTTTATTTTGAAACAACTATCGGCTCTGTGTAGTTGTTGATTTTAATTTTCAGTTTTGTTTTATACAGGTGGCTGTCAAACCATTGTTCAAAAGGAATCAGTTCGGGGGTGAGCAACCGCCAGCGGGTTTTCGAATAGGAATCATTTAACGCTTCCAACTCACTTTTCCTGCGGGTATGTGTTTCGGTAAAATTGAACCGCGTGTTTACCAGTTCCCGCAGTATTTCATATTTCAGCCGGTCGCGGGCTGCAACTGCTGAGTTCTTTTTTAGTTTCTCAAGGTGCTTCCGCAGGTTTTCAATGCGCGAAACTGCATTTTCAATTTTCTCCAGTTCAATATCATTCATGATGTGCAGAATCCGGATTCCGATATTCCAGCCCGCATCGTCGTCTTCAATCGGATTAAGGTCGCGCAGTATTTCATGCACTTTATCATATCGCCCGGTAACAAATGCTATACAGGCGTTCAAATAGCTGCGCTTACCCGCGCTGAATTCCGAAGCCAGTCCTTCTTCCTGTTCCTGCTGTAGGGTAAGACTGTCCATCGCGTTGGTGTACGTTCCGCTGTAGAAATAACAGTAAAACTGGGTTTCGTAACACTGGAACAGGTTGGAATTACCGGGGGCGAGCAGTTGAATTGCTTTTTCTGTTTCCTGCAGGGCTTTTGCAAAGTTGTGGCAATACAATTCGTTCCATGCATAATTGATCAGCGCACCAGCCAGCCGCGTGTTGCTTTTAATGGCCGGGTATTGAACTATAATGTTTACCTGCTCGTGCAGCACCTTGGCCGCTGCTTTGTACCGGTGCTGCAACTGAAGGTGATGCGCTTCAATGTAATTCAGGTAAAATGCCACATACGCCGAGGAGGTATCTTTTAACAGATCGTACAACTCGTTTACCTGCCGTTCAAGCCGTTCTGAAAAATACGGCTCACCGGGTGTGGCCTCAAATTCGGTTTCCGCCAGCAGCTGCGAGTAATATTCAATTGCTTTTTTAACCCCGTCTAATGCCCGCAGTGTTTTTTCATACAACTCTTTATCCTGCTGGTGCGATTTTATACCCCCGTAAAAGGCGTTTAATTCAATCCTGTTGCGAACCGCCAGCAGGCATTCCTCAAACAATTCATACCGCTGTGCTTTCTGAATTACGCTATTAAACATTTCCAGTGCCTGATCCTGCATACCACGGGCAAGCACAACCTGCGCCAGCGAAACTTCACGCCGTATTTCATACATCACTTTAGCACGTTCGCTGTACGAACCCTCCCGGTCAAGGTTCGGACTGAGCAGCAGCGATTCAAACAGTTTTTCTTTAAACCGGAGCAGCATACGCGGAAAGGCCACGCCTCCCGTGCGGCCATACAACAGTTTTTCAAGTTCATGATCCTGGTAATTCCGTTTCCGCTTCGTTTCATCCAGCAGCAATGACAAGAGAATCACTCCCTTGTTCTGTTCCTTTTCGCCACGTGTATTAAACGCATTGAGGAACTTCCGGGCGATTTTAATCTCTTCCGAACTCATCTTTGTAATTAACTGGCGAACAACACTTAACGTATTCATACTTTTTAATTTTACTGTTTCGGCCGTCTGATTTTACGACATTCGTTCCGGGTATGCCGTGTACTGTTTCCTGAATTTGCAGGCTCACTAAAACAATTCACTATGTGTGGTGGCCTCTTTGATCTCATCAGCAGCATCATCGGCGTAATTACCGGTGGTGGCGACCGTCCGTAGGCGGTTTTAACCAGCAACACGAATATGCCTGCATCAGATGCGGGCTATTGGTGTTTATGACTTATACTAATTTACTTTATGATTAAAACAAAAACAAGCACAATTTTCATTACATCAATGTCACAATTGACGACACCCGTGTAATTTGTTCATTTTCAACAGGAAGAGTAAAATTTGAAATCATTGAATTCCAAAGGTTGTTAATTAAGTGGGTACGACAGCCGAATTGCAACCCTGATTTCACATTTTACGTATTATACCACGCACTTACCACCGCACCGCCCGGTGCAGGCCAAGTGTTATTATGCTAACAGTTTGTTTAAGGGGTTAGGCAAACTGTTATTTATTGCGGCGCATCTTTTTGGGGTTAGGGTGCACCGCTTTTTTATTATTTTAGTACAAGCGTTGACCTTCAGCTAAATGGAAACAGAAAAAATTGTCATTTTTATTGATGGGGATTATTTTATCAAAGCGAGCGATTATTTTCACCATTCACATCCAGTCAGAAATCCGATAAGTCTTCCAGGAATTGTAGATTATAGTTTAAAAGTTGTTTCGACGTGGAGCAATGACAATGAATACGTCAATGCCGGGAGTTATTGGTTTCAGGGTGAATTTCTGTTGAAGGAGAAGAGGCACGAACAACTTAAAGCTGAGTTTAAAAGAAAGAGAAAAGCCTACATTGAACGACAAGATGAAATCAAACGCGATTTAATCTTAAACGATATCGGGTTTGAAAGAACAAATGCTTTTATGGACAAGCAGGGCGAAATAAAAGCCCCCGGTAAAGCAATGACATTGGCAATGAAGGGAATGGATTTGGTTATAAACAAAGCGGCTGATGTTTTGATACTTATTACTAATGCTTACGAATTGATTCCATTTATTGAGAAAATCAAACAACACAATATCAAGGTAGTATTATTGAATTTTGATCTTTATCCAATTATGCATCCTTCAAGATTTGGACTTGGCAGAGTTGTGGATCATTTAGAAATAATTAGTTATAAAATATTGTCAGATACAGACATAAGTTCTGATGCCTCTATTCAAAAACTATTCAATATTCGACTTTACAAAATACCGAACTGGTCAAAAAAAGCATCTGAATTTACTAAACCTAAGTTAAGCACTCCTCTTACTTATGTCCCTGATGTGATAATAAGGCAAAGTAAAATGAATAGTGAAGATGAGTAGGTAATATGACTTTTATTGGCGCACATCAAACCGATACCCCACCCCAAGCACCTTACCCACAAACCACTCCTGAAAAACAATCAACTCCCAACGATCAACATTCCACGAAGTTTCACCCGTCGAAGCTCGTAACTGCTCAATATGCTCCCGGAACTCCTGATACACCGTTTTGAAGTGCAGCTTGCTGCTGATAAGGGCTTGCATCAGGTCAACGATAAATTGTTCGCGGGCATTCAGGTTAACGGCCACCGGAGTTTTATCATCCAGACGTTTCAGCTTGCGCAGGGTTGAGAGTTGCTCCGGGTCCGATTCACATTCGATGGTGAGTATTTGCATAAATACACGGGCAGCGGTGCCGAAGCCTTCGCGGTCGGCGGCTTTACAATTAATGCGTTTTATTGCGGTGATCGCTTCTGCATACTTTTCCTGCTGAAATAATACCAGTGCATGCAGGTAGTGTGTTTTGCCAGTGGGCTGCAGCGTAAGGGCTTCGGTAATGGCGGCGTGTGCGGCAACGGTATTGTGTTGCAGGAAACATACAGCAGCTTCCAATTCAAGCAGGGTGCGGCGTTTACCGGTATCGTTTGTGGTAAGCGGCAAACAGGCGTGAATGCAATCAACGGCCTTTACCAGCCGCAGCAGCCTGAAATTTAATTCGGCCAGTGCCAGGTACACCTCCGGCAGTTTATATCCGTCCTGCAAGGCCGGGTGGTTTTCGATAAGGCGCAGTTGTTTACGCCGGGTTGCTATTGCTTTTGCCAGCCCACCTTTTTTAGTTGCAATAACCGCTTCGGCCTCCAGCAGCAGAAACGAGGCGCGGGCTGATCCGTTCCCTTGCTCCAGTTTACGCAGTTCGATGAGCCGGGGTTCTAAATCTGCCGGTGTGGCCAGCACGACAAGCAGCTGAAATTCATGGCAGGTAATTGCATACTGCCAGCACAGCCGGGCTTTCTGCATCTGTTTTCGCACCTGCACTTGTTCTCGTATTTCCAACGTTGCCCGGTAAGTATATGCCTGAAGCAGTTCCGCGAAAAATTCAAACCGGGATGCAGTTTCACAAACCGTGAGCAACCGGAACAGGGCGATATCGGTCAATTCCCGCTCCAGCAAAAAATCAATCTGCGACAAATGCAGCCGCACTTCGGAAAGTTTTTGCTGGTATCGGGAAAGTTTTTGTTGGCGTTGGGAGTTTACAGGCAGCAAAACCGCCTGCAAAACCTTTTCTTTGAGGCGCAAGATGAGGCGGCTAAATGCAGCCACGTTTCGTTTGCCGTAAATGATGTATTCCAGTTCCTGTTCTTTTACTTCGTCAGGCAGTTGCAAAAGCCGGAACAGTTTAACGGCCTTGCTTTCGTAGTTTTCGCCACGATGGTCAAAGGTCTTCAAGTATTGTTCACACAGTTGCAGTTCGCTGCTGGTTAACCGGGTGATGAGTTTGCGGAGGCTGTGCAGGGCGCTCATGGTTTTTCGGATTTTAAAAATGAAACCGAAAACCGCCGCTCAAAAATGAGCAGTTTGAGAAATTGCCTCCAAATCAGCGACGTTTAGCAATAGTTAAACACCTGTATTTCAACAAATTACAGCGATGGCAAAAAACATTGTGTTTTCGGAAGCTAACACGCAACAAAATCTGATTTTTGATTTTGTTTGTGGATATTTCGTTGTTAGCACCTGCATAGTAAACTGTTAAAAAAGAAGTTAACCGGGGTAATAAAAAACCAGTACGCTGCCTTATCTTTGGGTTTATGATTAAGCTGACCAAAACACAGAAAACCCTCATCGCTACTTCGGCTGACCTTGCGCGGATTATGCGGCAGATATTATTGCGTGAAAACAAAATGAAACGCCAGCGGGAACACCTGTGGGCTATCGGGCTGAACGATGAATTTACATTGCTCTATGTAGAACTCATCGCCTTTGGTGTACCCGAAAAGGGCAAAACCAAGCCAATGGAGATATACCGGCTTGCGCTGCAAAAAAATGCGACATACCTCTACCTCTGCCATAACCGCGCAAATGCTGACATGGCCGCACAGGCTGACGACAAAAAACTGACCGACCGGATGATTCAGGTGGGCAAAATTGTGGGTATCCACCTGTTCGATCATGTTATTATCAATCATAAAACGGAAGATCATTTAAGCTATGCCGATGTTGGCCTGCTGGCCGAACTGGAGAAGAGTTTGGCTTGGGTGCCGAAGTTTGAGCAGATTAAGAAGATTAAAAAGATGGCTGCTGAAGAGGCTCACAAAAAAGCAATGGTAGAAGTTGCCAAAACACTTAAGAAAAGAAAAGTTGACGTCAATATTATTTCTGCTACAACTGGACTTTTAATTTCTGAAATTCAGAAATTATAAAGTTCTACGACTAAAAATATGATAGAACTAAAGTCGAAAACTAATGCAAACAAAATGAAGAACGAAGTTTATATCTCTTATGCTTGGAGTAATACAAAAGTAAATGGCATATCATCAATTAGCATAGTTGATCGCATTAAAGAAGCATTAGAGAAAAATGATATAACGTTTCATTTAGACAAAAAGGATGTGAAGTATAAAGACGATATCCGTGAATTTGAGAAGCGTCTTGGTAATGGAGAAAAGATTATTCTTGTAATCAGTGATAAGTTCCTGAAGTCGAGGCATTGCATGTATGAAATGCTTAAAATTTACGAAAGAGGTGACGTGTACTCACGTATTTTTCCAATTGTCCTGCATGATGCAGATATTTACGATCCGCATAAAAGTCTTAAATATGTAGCCCATTGGGAAAAAGAGATAAAAAAATTAGATAAAAAAATAAAAGGATTAAATTCTACTGCGAATCTTGAACTTCAAAATAAAGAGATTAGTAATTATACTAAGTTCCGGGGGATCATAGGCAATATTCTTAATCTGCTTAATGACATGAATACGCTCACCCCTGAAATGCATAATGATTCAGATTTTAGCGATTTAATCCGCATGCTGAACCCCTCCTTTTCAAATTCTATTAATGATATTCCAGAGTTTAGTGTACGCATTAAAGAAGTTAAAAAATTAATAACGACATCAATTAGTTTAATGAGCAAAGAACTAAAAGATGATTCAAACGGAGCGGAGTTATTAAAAAAAATAAATCATTGCAGGGAACAATGTGAGAAAAAGACCTTTCAAATTGCTGTAATGGCATTAATAAAGTCTGGGAAATCAACTTTCTTAAATGCTCTATTGGGAGATGAGTATTTGCCAACTTCGAGTGTAGTTGAAACAGCAGTTCCTGTAAAAATTAATCATTGTAACAGCGATGATTCCATATTGTCTGTGGCCGGGGAGCATATTTATGGTGTCGATAACATTCGGTCATTTTTGATGGAAGAGAATAAGAAGCAGAGAGAAAAAGGCGCAATGAAAGAAGTTCATTTTTTTCTATCTTCTAAACTTATTGCTCTTGCAGGGAAAGACATGGCTGAAATTAAATTCGAAATACTTGATACTCCTGGCTTTGGAGAGGAAGAGCCGTTGAATCAGGTGATTCCGGGCAAAACAATAGAACAGTCTAACGAAGAGTTGCTTGATAAAGTCAGTGTAATAATATATCTGCTTGATTACACTAAGCTAAAAACAACAGGTGAAGCCGAGGTTTTGAATAAATTAAAAAACATACGCCCAGACTTGCTTGATAAAATCCAAGAACGAATATTTTTTATTATCAATAAAATAGATGCTGAAGACCGGCATGGCCTTACACCAGAAGAGGCCATACACTATGTTTACAATTTAGTGAAGCCAAAGATGAATAAATTGACTAAAAAACAAATATTTACAACTTCGGCAAACCAAGCATTATTATCGAGGCTTATCATCTATGACAAAGCGAGCGAGAAGGCTAAAAAAGATTTCGGTAGACAGGCCTTTGGCCTTCACGCTTCTAAGAAAAACGAGATAGAGTTCAAAGTATCAGCTAAAGAAATACTGGGATATAGCAATATTGAGAGCATTGAATCTAATTTAATAGACTTCATATATGAAAACAGGGGAAGACTATTTATTGATACTTTGCTTGATCAAGTAGGTAAAATATTAAATGAGTTCCGAAATAAATTCATTATCACCGCACAGGGCACACTTTCCGCAACTATTGAAGAGATTGAAACTCTGGAGAAGAAGATATTAGAAGCAAAAAAAAAGCAAGAAAATATCCAAGACGACGCGGCACGATTTGAAAATGATATAAAGCAATGGATTGAGGAACAATTCCGGAAATTTGAAAAGAAAACCGAGGACAATATCGATTCTGTTTTCAATGCCGATAGATTTGAGCATAAAAAATCGTTGGGTATGAATTTACCTGAAAGCTGGATTAATAGATTCCGTCGGAAAGTCATTTCAATATTCTCCCAATCTGTAAGCGATGACAAGGAAGATGTTGCAATTAAAGTCAGGCAATTGAACATTGAGATATTAGAGGAATTAAGTGGCGAGTTTTTAAACTTCCGAAGAGATCTGGAATTTAAAATATTTGAACGCCAAAAAACACTCCTTTCAAATTTAGAAAACTCAATAAACAATTTGGCAAGAGATTTTGAAAGTACTTTAAAGAAATCTCTCCGAATTAATTTGGCCACCATTGAGCTTAAATTAGATGGGGCTGTAGATTTTGAGAAAGCCCAACTCCAAGCCAATTCTTTAATTGAAAGATTTATCCAAAGGCAGCGCAAAGTTGAAACAGTGCAAAAGACACGGGATGTGTACAAAAAAAGATGGTGCGTCGAGGGACGATGGGAAACAGAACAATATTTTGACAAGGAGATTGTAGATAAATATAGTATCAGTAAAAATGGGGTAGAACTATTTTGGAAAAACTACATATCTGAAATGAATACGTCTGCAAAAGAAACTACAAAAAAGTTTATTGACACACAGATTAGCCTTCAAATCAGAAATGCACGAAGAAGTTTTGATGAATATGTTGTCGACTATGTTACAACAATCAAAAGCGAAAAAAGTAGATTAACAACTGGTGATATTGAAGATGTTTCTAAGAGGATAGATGAATTGAATTCTATGAATAAAGATATAGAAGAGGTGCTTTCAAAACTTGACGTTCTATATCAATCAGAAACTAAAGTCATTACTGCGGAGGCAGATTTAGCATAGACACAAATAAACAAGCAAAACAATTCAGATGAACGATGACTTTTTGAGAGGAATTCCGAACTGGTTTAATGAATTTAACAAGATAGATCGCACTATTAATTCATTAAATAATCTGGAAACCATAGCTGCAAAACTCAATAAGACAAATGCCTTTTTTGATATTTCCAACCAACTATCACAAATAGCCATTAAAGATAAAATACAGCATAATTTTGGCTCACTGTTTAGTTCCCCATTTAATTTTCATAGCAGCCAAAATAAATACAATTCGATTGATACTTTTCTCAATGGAGATATTACCACTCTTTTGAACAATGCAATAAAAAACATAACAATAGCATCGACATTAGATTTTGCATCTCAGGCTGGAGGTATTTATGAAAAAATTAGTGCCAATAATCTTGCCTATGAAAAACAGTTATCAATCGCATCTCAATTAAGTAAAAGTTTCTTTTTAGCTAATCATCTTGCTATTCCTGATTGGGTTGAAAAAATGAAGGGGGCGCAAAATTTTCTAAGTGAAAACCGATTGAGAATATTTGACATCTTAAGCGCCGACACTTTTATTCAAATTACAGAGAATGAAAAAGATAATGCAACTGGAAGTGTTTTAGAATTAGATGACATTGTACGTGAAAATGTTGAACTAAAAAAGGAATTAGAAACCTTATATCTTGTTTTTGCAAAAAAGATTGCAAAAAAAGTGAAAAGGAAAAGAAAGAAATTTGAGCATGATGATTTAATAGAGCCTCAAAAGATTCTGACAAAAATAGTACATAAGTATTTGCTCGGTAAGTTTGGCTGTTCCTTACAAACCTGTTACATTTTTGTAGTAATTTTTAATTTTGCCATTATTGGCATTTTTCTCAATATTATTCTGGAGGCAAAAGGAGCGGATATGTTTGATAGTATTTTTGGTAGTGGTGATAAGTTGGTACAATCAACGCAAGATGTAAGATACTTAGATAGCAATGTTAATGATTACTATGCTCATTACTTAAAAGATACTGTTATTGAAAATGCAAATATCTACTTAAGAAACTCAACAAATACAAAACGTATAGGACGCATCAACGCAAATACAGTTGTTTTAATCTTACAACAAAAGCCCAAATGGTGTTTCATAGAAGCAATTGGATTAAAACCTAATAAAGTATCTGGAAAAACGGAGGAAACTGTGATTCGGGGATGGATTTTAAAAAAGCACCTTGCTTACTTTCAATGATATAATTTTATAAAATTATTTCTTAAAACAGTCGCACATCTTATATCATTATATTGCGGAGAGGCGCAAACTCACAATACATTATCTTGATCCATGAAAAAAATCGAAGCCATCTACAAATTCGGCAACCTCTACGACAAACAAACGCGCAAGCGTATCCTGATCGAGGACGGCACTGATGTTTCTATTGTTGTGGACGAAAACCGGTTATTAACCGAAGACCCCAACCTGAAACCGGCCGACCTCCTGGATAGCGAAAAAAAGAAAAACGAAATTGAAGCGTTTATCGAAAAAACAGGCACAGCAATTGAACGGGTAAATTATTGGAAAATATACGGTGCCGGTCAATTACTCTTTTTTGATATTACGGCAGGTGTAAAGCGAAAAGATACAACCGAGTCAATCAAATGCCGTTTTCAAATAGAATTGCTGGAAGACTTGTATATCTATAACAAGAAAAGCAAGCCAGAGGATGCCCGCTTTTTCAAATGCCAATGCATCGTAAAGAATTGCTCTGCAAATTTTACTTTTTTCGAGCCACTCTATGCAAAATCACTAAACGACGCTTATACGAAGACGTATGAACTATACTTTGCCATGTTCGGTAGCCCAACCTGCAATGCGTTTGACCGCTTTTATGAAATGATTTCCGATAACCCAATCCGTGGTTTGGCCGAATCAATACAGAGTTAATTAACAAAACCGTTCGTCATGGCGCGAGATGGAGCGATCATGACGCGAAATGAAGCGGTCGAGTCGCGAGGGGCATTCGTCGAAATCACTTTTACCCCGAAAACGATCCGATTTTAACATTTTTTCATGCCCTTTTCCGGGAGGAATCGATGCCTGCTGCTGTAAGCAAAAAGAGCCAGCGTGCAGTTCCCCGATTTCACATTTGTTAAGCGCAGGTAAATTAATTTAACATTTTCGGTGCAACAAAACGCCCGTTGATGCGTTACACCATTATTCGTTTGCACCCGGCTTTACCCCCGTCTTTCAGGAGCTGTGCGATAAACAGCTCCTCCCCTGAAAGATACCGGCTCCCCAAGAGCAAAGCCAGCAAACGAACATGATAAACTTGGATTAAAAATTTTATACTCAAAAAAAATGGATCATTTCGCCTGGTCTTTGCTGCTGATTACATCAGCGGAAGATGCTTTATATTATAACCTGTCGGTGTTATCTGGCTCTTCACGCAGCCCGTAGCCGATTGGGTAGATGAAGTATAAAATGTTGAACTGATAATTTGCGTCAACTCTTCCCATACACTCTATCAGTATTGCTCCTATTAACCCCGTAATTATTCGCTTGTACGGTCGTGCGGATGATTGATACTATATCCCAAATTGAGATTTAGCGTTCAAAAAAAACCTACAAATATGACCAACAATGCAATCCTTACCGCTCAGTTTTGGTATGTTCACGATCACGGAACTTGCCAAAAAATACAGAAAAGACATGCATCCCAATACGTTTGAAAAACTCATCCACAAAATTGTAGAGGAGTATGGTGGTCTGGAGGGATATTACATCCCGACCCACGTGGTTGCAGAGATATTCCGCAAACTCGGACCGCCTGATTGTTATTGGATCGAATATAAAAAATTAGAAAAGGAGGGATTAGTTTAAATAAGATTAAATTAATTCCACACGCCCTGCTTCCCAAACCGGGAGGCAGGGCTTTTTTTTGCTCAAAAATTCCAAGCCGGTGTTAACAGCCGTTAAAACCCGGTTCAGAAAACGATAATTTTCGCTAATTGTGCTGCATTGTTGCTAATTGTTTCGGTTTGCTGCTAAGTGTATCGCATTTTGTCAGTTTGTCGCAGTTTGTAATAGAGTTCGCTCAATACCCCTGTTTTTGCTGAAATGTGGACAACCACCCCAATGCCCTGATATAATATTTGTGCCATGAATGCGCCACAAGTAAACGACAACCGGATAACTGCTTTTGTCTTCGGAGCAGTTTTCAATCTGTTGGCGATGGGATTTTCTGACCCGATAATCCTGTATGCGATAAAAACATTTGTAGGCGGATTAATCTGGCTGGGCTTTCAGTTAGCAGCCAATTATTTCGCATTTCGCATTCGCCTTAAAGAAGAGGCACTGAAGGCATCGGAAAAGAAGTACGATGCGTTGGAAAAAAAAGAGGACACGAAAGATTTACAGCAAAACAATTAACCCGATTTGATCCGAGCGCGAAAGGCTTAATCAAAGTAAGAAAGAGCAAAGTAGTTCCAAGACCTGAAAAACTGATTCTGCTGCTGCCAGACTGCCGCTGGCAAAGGCTTACCGGTTAACCGGGATGGAATGACTTTGCCCCGCCTGAAAATAAGAAAAAGCAAACGCGCAAAAATCAAAAAAGGTTACCAGGAGGGAGAATAATGAAAACAACATTGTTAGTCGTCGGAGGCGGGATACTGCTTGCGGGCGGTTATTTTTTCAAACTGTATCGGGATTCCGAGCGTCTGGAGGTGGAGCAGAAAGCGCGCATCCATTCTGTGAAAGGCGAAGGCATAAAGATCGGCCTGAACATGGTTTTAAAAAATCCGACCGGGACAGGATTTCAAATCCGGCGACCCTTTCTGAAGTTGTTGTATCAGGGACGAGTAATTGGCACCTCCTCCCCGGATCGGGAAATGATAGAAATCCCGGCAGGCTCATCAATCAAAATGGACATCCTTTTGGATGTTGCATGGGCTTCGCTTGGCTTTTTAGGGCTTCAGGTTTTACAGCAATTAAAAACCGACGGCTTTGAAATGAAATTGCAGGTTGATATCCAGACATCAGCCCGCATCGGGATGTTCGATGTTCCGGTTCGCTGGAGCGAACCAATTGTTCTGAAGCGAAACGCCTAAAAACAAAACGTATGGGATGGCTCGGAGAGGCAGGAGTACGGCAGGCGATTAAACCGGTGTTTGCAGGCAAAGAGTTTGACCACTTTTTTCCGCGACCGTTTGGCAAGCATGTTGAAATTAAGCGCAGCGGGGAAGTAAAGCACACTATTGCTTTTATTCCGCAGATGGTTCAGCAGACCCTTGCCGACACGGTGGGCATTGCCAAACACCTGCTCGATAAAACCTCGCTGTATGAGTCCTGTAAACGGCTTTGGCACTTTGTTTACGATCACATTCGTTATCAAAGAGACGATACCGGCATTGAGCAGGTGCGTCGTCCAGCAAGGTTATGGTGGGATCGGAAGGGCGATTGTGACTGTATGACCAGTTTCATCGATTCGGTTTTAGTCAACTGGTATTTAGCCGGGATGAAACTTGAAATCGAAAATATAGTTGCAGCGTACCCGGATGAGGCCGACCGGTACAAGCACATCTACCCGGTGTGCATCACTTCAGAAGGCAGGCACATTGTAATTGACTGTGTAACCCATCAGTTTGATTACGAAGAGCCATACCTGTATAAAGCACGTTTTCCAATGAAACTGCATTATTTAAATGGCATTGACCCGCAGGGTGATGACCAGAGTTACATGTATAATGATGTCGGGAAGTTGAATATCAAACTACCTGACAAGTTGAAAAAGGTGGTTTCAAACTCCGGCAAAATCATCAAGCGGGGTGTTCACGCGGTAAACCGTGTAAATCCAACCACCCTGCTGCTTCGTTCAGGGATACTGGCTTCTATGAAGTTAAACCTGATGAACGTAGCCGGGCGATTAAAATGGGCGTACATCGATGAAGCCTCCGCAAAGAAGCGCGGTTTCAACATGGAGCGTTATCAGCATCTTAAAAAAGTTCGGGATAAAGCCGAGCGCATCTTTTATTCTGCCGGAGGCAAACCGGAAAACCTGCGGGAAGCAATCCTGAAAGGGAAAGGCAACAAGGGCAAAGAGGTTGCCGGTATTGGTGTTATTCCGATATACGCCATGCCGGGTGAAAAACCGATTTCAGAAGTGATCGGCAGCAGCCTGTTCCATAAGGAAATAGTTGTTGACGGATTGGGCGCAGAACCCATCACCATGACCGCCGCCCTTGCTTCTGCAGCCGCAGTAATCGCCGCCCTTGCAGCCGAACTTAAAAAGGTCGGTGTGCTTGGTAAAGGAGATAACCCATCGGAAAGTCCGGATCAAAGCGGGGAAGAAATTGCCCCGACAGAATTGCCCCCGGATGATTCTGCACAACGCAGCGCGGAAAGCGACCCGGAGCAATCAGCTGATTCGCAACAGGACTCGGAAAAGAAATCTTCCGAAAGCAATCCCGGTGCGGATGGCAAACCTCCCGAAAAATCGAAAGGGCTGATGGGATGGATTAAGGAACATCCGGTGGCAAGCGGATTAATCGGTGTTGGAATTGTAACGGGCGTTGTTCTTGGTGTTAAAGCCATCAATCAGAACAAAGAAACACCACAGGCAAAACCGATGGCTGGTTTTTCCAAATCCAAACGGGGACGCAAAAAAAAGCAAAAGAACGCAGGGTTCTCTTCGCTGAAATACGTGCCCCTGAAATAATCAAAACAAAGAAAACGAACGATGGATATTAAAAAAGCCCTCACCCCGGTGGACATCAGCCAGAGCATGAAAGCAAAAGCCCAGGCCGCAGCCACCCCGTTTCTGAAAACACTTGCAGCGGGTTTGCTCGGTGCATTGGTGGGTAAGGGAATGGGACGGCCTTCGCTGCTCACGGGCATTGCGGTAACCTTTGCCGGTCACATGCACGGGGCACATCAGGCTGCCCAAAAAGCGCAAACGGCTGGCAACGGGAATGTATATGATGGCGACAGTCCGCTTATTGCTTTCGGTGTTGGTATGATAGCCGGAGGCGCAGTAACCGGAGGACTTAACGGAACAGGATCGCTTGGGTTTGTAGAAGGCGTTAAAGAACGCCTCACGGAATTCAAAGACGACCTGTACAACCGGCTTTACGCAGACAAGTTCTCCTCTGCAGCAACACCTGCCAGCCCGCCTTCCACAGAAGCAGGCACAAGCGGAGTCGGTGAGATTACATTCACCGGTAAGCAGTACGAAGGCAGCGATGTGGTGTTCAATGATTCGGAACTGGAAAAGATTGAACGCCAGCTTCAGCAGGGAGCAGTTGATTATCAGCGTGGAGTTCCCAAATCAAATGTGAGCGGGTTTGCCGGTGATATCGGTGAACTGCTCGAATCGCGGATTTTTTGATGTGCCGCTGGCACAACAATAAATCCTAAACAGCGGGATGCGATAAAGCGGCATGGTGAGTTTTTAATAACTCACCATGCCCATCCCCCCGCAGAAGTAAAATGTTCTTTGACATATTGATATGCTTAATATTCTTGAAGGAATTGAAAACAGCGAGTATAACAACGCTGGCGACCTGTTCGGTGTTGATGCCAACGGGGTAACCGACGAACTGCTTGGTGCTTTGCGCCAGATGAACCCGGTGCAGCGGCAGAAAGTGGTTAACCAGCTTGTGCGTCCGGCTGCAGCAAGCCGTGGCTCACGTGCTGAAATGGAGAAGCACTTTAAAGAACTTCCCGCGCACATCCGTGAGCAGCTGATCAAAAGCGACCTGCGTCTGGCCGATACGATCATTTATTCGATCAAACCGGTATCGCAGAAAAGCGTTCGGATTTTTGAACCGCAGGACACCCGTGAAATCGGGCTTAAAAGTTTGAGCGAAGGTCGCCTTCCCAAAGGCCAGGCACTGCTTGTATCAGGAATCATCATGCTGTGCGGTGTTGCAGCAAGTGATACCAAGGACGATCAGATGCGCACCAACTTCGGCAAACTGGAAGCAATTCCTGCACTGGCAAATGGTGAATTTTCGCTCAAAGCCAACAAAAAAATCATCGTACCGGAAGGCACCAGCAACCGTGTTTTCTGCACTGAAAACTTCCACGGGGTTTCCTTGGGCTATTACAAGTTAGCCAACCCGCGTTTGATTCACGATGACGTGCCGATTGAACTGACCATTGATCTTGGAACAACAACCGGCATTGCTGCCAATTCGCAGGTATATGTTGGCCTGCACGGAACAATCACCACTCCGTAAAGATGCGCGGTCAACTGGCCGCGAATTATTAACTGTGCATTGCAGTTAAATCCCTCGCACGGTATCCGGTTTTGAAACCCCGTAAGGTTTCCCGGACGCCGCTGCGGTGGTTAAACGCAGAAGCACACAAAAGTTCAAAACAATGAAACCGGTTTATTTTAAACGCTTTGATTTTGATGTTACCAGTTCGGGGCAAAGCGTAAGCAAGGATTTTGAACTGGAAAAGGACGTGGTGATTATTACCGGTCTTTTATTAACTGCCAATGCCGACGATCAGCTTTACTTCCGGGGTTCACAACGAATCTCCTTAAACGGCACCGAATTGTTCCCGGAAGGCTACGAATCCAAACTGTTGATGAGTGGTCTTGGTGTTGCTCCAAACAACCGGTATTACTCCATCGGCAGGCTTCAGACCATTAACGGAAAACTTCGGATCGAATATCAGGACACAGACATTACTGCATTGCCTTTTGCTGCTTACCGGGTTTCGGTATATGTACGGGGACTTAAAAAAGAACTGGCATGAGTATCCGCATTTTTATCCATACCGAGCAGATCCAAATCGCCCAGCAGATGCATCAGTTCATTATCAGATTGCCGCAGGATTGTCAGCAGGTTATTGGTATCGGCTATTCGGTAAAAGAAAAACACAGCGGTGAAGGTTCAGGGCATAAAAAGTGGGGGCACTTCCGTATTGAACGCCGGGGGCATATTCTCTATGATGATTATATCGAGGAGAAAATCCAACGCGCATCAATCGATCCGGTTTTTGTGCCTGAAATAGCAAACCTTGCCTACATCACGGGCAAACGGGTGCTGCCGATGCCCGTTGCCATCAGCGGCAGAGCCACCATACTGGAGGCCACAATTCAGGCATACGATGCAGTTCCGTTTTCAATCAGTGTAACGTTTTATTACCGTTCAGGATCATGAACCCACAAATTGCTTTAGAATACGCACAGCGCAAATTAAAGGAACTGAATGTGAACGAAAATTACACCCTTGATTTTCGCCACATTATCGTGCAGGACAAAAAAATAATTCAGGTTGAAGCCACCAACCAGTTTTATTATCTGGTAGATGGTTACGCAACAACCTTCAGGATTACATCGGATACCGGGGTTTACGATCTGACGGATACAAAACTCTCGGAATTAAAACACGAGCATACCGGGGTGATTACCATCCAAAACCGGGTAACGCCGATTCTGCATTTACAGTTTATAGTGGTAACCCCGCTGATGGAGCAAACCGAGCCGGAGAAAGGCTGACGGTTCTGCTCATCGTGAATTCAATTTTAAAAGTCAAAAACCTAAAATTTAAAAAGATGGAAAAGCATGTGTATCCGTTTCACCGCGAAATGGTGGAATACCTCAAGGGGATTTTTTCCCTCGCACTTGTAAACAAAGAAGCCGACGGGTTCGATGTGTTGATTGACGGGCTGTTTGTTGTTCCCCCTACGCGTGAAAAAGAACAGATCGATTATGCACTGAATATTTTTAACCCGGCTAAAAATCAGCGCATCACGGTTCGTTTTATCCTGCGCCACCAGATTGTCCGTGAGTACGAATACAAAGTCCAGGATATGGCCTTCGGGCAATTCCCCTTTGAAGAACCGGCGGTGAAGAACAGCAGTAGCGTTGAACCGGAATTTGAATTTGCCAAACGCCCGGAATTGAATTTTTATCAGCGCACTCGTCAGGTTGGAACAGAAGCCGCAATTCTGCTTGGAGCAGCAGTTGGTGCTTTTGATGAACTGTATCAGTTAGCCATTGATGCTTCGGACTTGGCAGATGTTCGTGGCCAACTGCTCGACAGCTATGAACAGCGGATGAAGGAGCAGCAGGAAAGCCTCGAAGCCTATAAAAACAGTTACGGCAAGCCTCCCAAAGCAAAGCCGGGAATCCTGAGAACCTTTAACGGGGCGAACTGTGCGGGCATCATCATAAATAAAGCTGCGCTCAAGCAGGTAGCTGCACCGCTGATGGAATTCGTCCGTTTTTTTATGGGGCAATCAATGCCCGGATCAAAACAAAACAAACCGGGAGAGCAGCAACCTCCCGTTTAACACCAAATCCAAAATGGCAGTCTTCATTCACCCTTACCGACCTGAAATCATCGAGCGGCTTCGGGCAGTAGCTGAAACCAAGATCGATGAAATGAAGGCCACACGTGGCATACAGCAGTTACGGGAAACTGCCGGGGCAGCCGATGCGGATGCACTTATCGAAAAAGTATTCCCTGCGGACAAAGTCGAATCCATTAACAATCCCGAGTTCTGTTATTCGATTTCAGTGGATTTAATTCCCATCTGCCGCCGGGCTACGGACATCCGCTTTTTTGACCTGATTGATGATGCGGTTAACGGATCAACAAACGAAGTTTCGGTATCAATGCACTTCAATAAAAACAAGCAGGCCGAAAAACATATTCTTCGGTTCAGCGGGGTAAACAAGTCCGGTGAATTTAAGAACATGCAAACCATTGATGGGTTTGTTCCTGCCTCTGAAGTGGATAAAATCAAATCGCAGACAGCCGATCAGGTTCGCCGGGAAATTGAAGCAGATATTCAAAAGCAGGAGAATCAGATGCTGCGCGAACAAATCGAAAAAATTCAGAATGCTCCACCACCGGCTGACTCCGGGTTTAACAAACTGATTCTTACCGCTGGCATGGCGGCAATAAAAAAGTGGGAGCATGGCGATTTTGAAAAGCGTGATGGTAAACCGCATATCACAAAAGAACAGGCTTTTACAATGGGGCTTGGAAAAAAGCTGCTCACCAATTTTAATACCCGCGAGGAACTGGACTTGCTGCTGGATATTCTGCAAGCCTTATCCGAAAGGAAGTACCTGCTGCCAACACTTCGTGAAATGATTGCCGGTGAACCCACCGGTGAACAATTTGAAAAGATGAGGCGGCAAAAACAAAACCCGAATAATGACCAGCATCAGCCTCAAACAGAACCCCCGATTGAAGAATCAAATGAGGAAGATTCCGAGGATGACTCCACCGAACAACTCTTTGATACCGATCTGGGGCTGGATGAGACCGAGAACCTGCTGATGTAAAAAAACAAACAATGGCAAAATTTAAAATCGAAGTTGAAATATCGGCAGACAACGAAGCAGAAGCCCGGCGTAAAGCCAAAGCTGCCGCATCAATCAGTTCAAAACTGACTGCCGTACATTTTGAAAAGCTGGCGGTAGCCGCAAACGACCCGGCCACGCTTTCACTTGCACTTGATTTCCTGGGCGATTGATTTTTTGAATATCATTTTTAGTGAGCATTTAAATACGATCAATCGCTTGCATGAATTTTTATCATGTCAAACGACCGCGAAAAAAGCGGTGGATTGTTTTTCGGGTTAACGCCCAAAGACAAACGCCGCATTATCATCGCAGGATCGTCTGTTGTTGTTTTAGGAACCGCAGCTTTCATTGGCAACCGGTGGTGGAAAAACCGCAAATCGAAAAAGGCACATTCCGAATCGCTCGATCAGGATGATCCCGCGTATTTCGCAAAGCAGATTTATCTGGCAATTGACGGATCGGGAACGGACGAGGATGCCATTTACGATGCCTTTGCGCAGATTCCTACACTGGAGTTTTACCGGAAGGTGCAGAAGCAGTACAGTCAACTCTATAAGGGCAAAAGCCTTGAGGAGGATTTGCAGGAAGATTTATCCGGTGATGAATACGAAAAAGTATCCATCATTCTTGCTCAAAAGCCGGAAAAGCCCGGACAAGGAGCAAGCTATGATTTGAGCCAGTGGTCGGAACGGCTTCACGCCGCCGCTGATGGTGCGGGTACGGATGAGGATGAAATCTACCGGGTATTTAAAGAACTGCCTGACAAAACAGCTTTAGCCAAACTGAAAACAAGGTTCAACAGCGACTGGACATATTCCTTAGATGAAATGTTAAAGGATGAACTGGACGAGGAGGAGATGCAAAAAGTAAACTCCATCATCGCCAAAATAAAATAACCACTATGACCACCGAAAAAAAGCCGAAAAAAAATAAAGGAGTACGGATTCTTGTAGCCGGGGTTGCACTCAGTGCGCTGGGACTCGGAACGTGGTACTTGATATCACGGAACAAATCCAAATCGAAATCCTCCGGCGGGGATTTACCTGAAACGGATTTTTCAGTGCCTGATTCTTCTTCAAGACCGTCAGGTTCAAACAGCCCGGTAAATACCTACAAGGAAAACCCGGCCAGTGATTTCCCGCTGAAAAAAGGAAGCAAAGGCGAGAAAGTAAAACAGTTACAGAAACTGCTCATCGAACAATTTGGTGCGGGTATCCTTCCCAAATATGGAGCGGATGGTTATTTCGGAAACGAAATGCTTGTTGCCCTGCAATCCAAATCCATAAGCGTTCCGGTAACCGAAGCTGATTTTACAACCTTGTCGAAAGTTGATCCGAAAACTGTGGCTACCGATCTGAAAAAACACATCACGGCCAACGATTTTAATTCGGCAATCAGCACCCTGAAGAAAATCCGCAATACCACCGAATACACGGACGTTGGTAAGCAGTTCCGGGCATTGCGATACGGCGGGGTTGAAACATCAATTCCGACGGCATTGCTCCGCAAGTTTACCACAACCATCCAGCAGAGTCAGATCGACACGATTCTTACTACGAACATCGGTCTTACCAAATCCGGGGATAAATACAGCATCCCTTCCGGGACTGCCGGTTTTGGACGGCTGCGCGACGGACGCATTATTACCACCCGCCCCACGAGGGTATGGGCAAGGGCGCGTCATCCGCTTTCGGTGGGCAAAGAAACCATCCTCGGCAGGGAGGTTTCTTCTTCAAACGGCATAACTGAATTTGAAACCATTGACGGTTATCGCCTCTTTGTTATTACGGATCACATCCGGCAGTATTAATGCAACACGAATTACCATCCCATTTTCTGAAAACGGCAGTGCCAGGAAATGGGATGGCTTTAAACCCACGGTGTTCGGTTATGGATTTCAAGTAACTCAAAACAGGAGAAGCGAAATACAGCACAAGGACCGAAAGCCCAATTACTAATCTTAAAACTCAAAAAGCCATGTTACGTCAAATTGATTATATCGTAGTTCACCACACCGCAACAGCAAGCAATGAATCCTTTGTCAGCTTGCGTGAAAAGTACCGCAGTGAAGGCCGGATTCCTTTTCACGGGGTAATTGACTATTACGGAAACTTCCACCGGCTGGTAGGGATAAATACCATTCTGGATATCAACTGCAAATACAACGACCGCTGCTTTCATGTAGCGTATATCGGTAACGGTGCGATTAACAACGTGCATTACCAGTTGCTGCGCCGGATTGAAATTTATGAAAATGCAATTGAGCAGGAAGTGGAGTATCCGACGCTGCTTTACCCGATTAACCCGATGCAGCAACTCTGCCTTCGCAAAAAGATTGCCGAGATCAAAGGCTCTTTCCGAAATGCAGAAGTAATTGGCATTGACAAATTGAGCGATCAAAAATACAATCCGGGATTCGGTGTAAAAACATGGCTTAAAGAATTTACGGACGGCCTTGTTGACGAAGCCTATATCAGCCAGACGTTTCAGGAGGTTTTTTATGAAGAAGAAGCCAAGCGCAACATGCAGCATTCACCGGCAGAGGAAGTCTGGATGTTTGATGAAACCAGCGACGAACAAGCGTATCAGCAGGCTGAAGAATCGGAAAAACTGCTTAACAGTTTGCTGATCCATGAAAGCACTGAACAAAATGAAAGCCCTCTTCCACAAGAAGGGATATCGGATTAATGAACTGCCGTATCAACTGAACATCGTAGGTGTGCGATCACCCTATACCACCCCCAATCGCTTTGATGATGAAATCCATGTGTTTTTCAATACCGATGATAAAGGGTGGGTGTATCGCATATTCAAAGCCACAACCGATCCGGGTACTTACTGGTTGAATAACCCGATGAGTCCGCAGGGAACTGCGATCTTACAGGAAGGCCAGTATATCGATACTTACGCGCTGGGGATGCACCGGGGCAAATACCTCGCACTGGTACAGCAACTAAATGAAGTGATAGTACTGCGGGATTACAACCGTGATGCTGTACTTGACTTTTCAACTGCAAAACCGCAGAAAGGCTGGTTTGGTATCAACATTCACCGGGCTTTAGTTACAGGAAAGACCAAATCCATTGACCGGCACTCTGCAGGTTGTCAGGTTTTTGAGGACGCAGCTGACTTCGAAGCATTCATAAAACTGTGTATGGAACACCGCAACCGGCACGGCAATAAGTTCACTTACACACTTATCGATCTGCGTGAACTTACCCGTGCTGCAAAAAAACAGGTTTTTAAATATTCCCTGATCGGCGGAGGTGTGGCTGCACTGAGCGTTGGTGCTGTTTTCGGAATTAAATTCTTACTGAAGCGGTACGCTACAAAACCCAAAAAGCGATGAACGAATTTATTGACGGGCTGGGCAAGGTTGCAAAGCCTCCCAGCCCATTCTTAAAAAAAGGAAGCGAAGGGCTGAAAACGCCCATTGGTTACTACGGGGGCAAGCAGCGCATGATCAAATACATCCTGCCGCTTATCCCACAGCACAAACTTTACTGCGAGCCCTTTTTTGGAGGAGGAGCCGTATTCTGGGCAAAGCCTCCTTCCGAAGTGGAAGTAATAAATGACCTGAAGGATAACGTTGTTGTCTTTTACCGGGTGCTTAAAAATGATTATGCCCGGCTGAAAAAAAAGATTGATACCACCCTGCACTCCCGATCCCTTTACAAACAGGCCATGCAGATTTTTAAATGTCCGAAGGAATATAGCGAACTGGATCGCGCATGGGCTTTATGGACACTTGCCACGGAAGGCTTTGCACACACACTTAGTTCGTGGGGACATGACAAGGGAGGCAAAGTAGAACGGCAGGTGGACAATGCCAGGAAGCGGATGTCGGAGATTTATTCCACACGTTTGGAAAAAACGCAAATTGAAAGCAACGACGCGCTGCGGGTGATACAACTTCGGGATATAAAGGATACGTTCTTTTATCTCGACCCTCCTTATTTTAATTCCGAATGTGCCGATTACAAGGGCTACACCGAACAGGACTTTGAAAACCTGCTGAAGGCTTGTGAAAAAATGAAAGGCAAATTCCTCTTGTCCAGTTATCCTTCAAAGGTTTTAGACAAGTACGCTAAGAAAAACGGTTGGAAACAGCGCAAAATAGAAGTGGCCGTTCGGGTTACCAAACTCACCGACAAAACCAAGACCGAAGTCTTAACCTATAACTACGAGCCTCCTAAACATGCTATTGGGACAGGACTAAACGCACCGGGTGGTTTGCATCCGGTGTTCATGCTGGCGCGGGTGATAGAAATGGTTTTCTCAATTCTGTAAAACATGGAATCACAAAAAATAAATATTTACAACCTTGTAAAGGCTGTGAAAGAAATCGGCTATTCACATATTCCCTCGCCGCTAAAGGATGACTTCAAAGAGTTTGTAAAAATTACGATGTGGGGACGGGACTTTGCATACGTTGATGAAGACAAGAATGTGCTTGATGAAGTCCGGGAAATAGTAGAACGGTTCGACGAACAAATTTCCCACCTGAAAGAATTAAAGGGGTGGCCGGAGGATCAGCTTTATCAACCCAATGGTGAAATAACAAAGGAGAACTTTTCAAAACACGAAAAGTATATCGATTTTGATTTGCTGCCATCCAAGGTTACCGAATGGTATTATCAGTATAAGTATCATTACAATTTTGAAAGTAAAAATAATGCGACATCCGCTTTCTCTCCCAATGACAGTTACAGCCCCATAAACAGCAGCACCTTTATTACTGTTGTAAATGGGCTGAATCGCTGGAGTAAAATGTTCGGCGGGCTTCCCAAGCGCAAATTTAAATCGAGCGGACTGGATGGGGGAAAGAATAAACTATCCGTTACCCATTCAAAGCTGACCATTTTTAACACATTTGATTTTTATGCGATCAACAACGTTATCGACCTGCCTTTTGATCTTAATGTTTTGCATCTGATGGTGCGTGAAAACACGAACTATGGTGCAGACTTTAGCCTGCTGATCAACAATCCAATTGCACGGCACGCAATTGATATGATGTTAAATTTTCTAACTGATGCTGCTGATGGGTTAGAAAAAACCGCAGAAATAAAAGGGGTTGATTTGTTAACCGGAAGCTATAATCTTTCAGTGGAGGATGTTTTTGAATATGCACATCGCATTGATACCACGCTGATGGGTGGTGAACTCGGCAAGCAGATCATTCAGCTTGCTTATATACTCGAACATACTCCGATTGGCGACAATGATAATTATCCGAAAGATTTTGAGGATGCGATCAAGAGTATAGGTAAAATATTGGGCGAGTTTATTTTCTATCTGGGTGGAGTTCCATTGAAGCAAACCAAAACAAGTCTTGAAGGGGCGACAAAGCAGAAAACAGAAAAGGGAATCATTCCTTTTTCTGAATCAGCAGACATTTTGCACGAGGCATATTTGATTCTGAAAAACAACGAAGCAAGTGCAAGGCGTTTTCTGAATTTATTAATTCGGCTTCAGCACGCTATTGTAAATAACAAAATCCGCAAATCAGATGAATATGCTGATTGCATTCAGGATTTGCAGCGGGCTTTGATTTCCAGTATAAAAGGAAAGAATCTCGAATTGAAGTTGAACTCGGAAACCCAAAAGCAAATGGAATTGATCGGGGCTAATTTTGAAGCGAACCGGTTGTTCGAGTTCGTTGTCAATAAAAACAACGAGCCTGTAAGTTCCAAGTATGTTAAATCGGATTTAGAAAACTATCTGCGGCAAGCAAACCTCGCATTGAAAAGTCCGATCATCAAATCGAATAAAGTCTTGTCAAATCGGTTTAAAGCAATTAAATCTACCATTGAACAAGCTCTGCGTACTGGAACAATATTTATCGCACCGGATTTTGAATTAGGGAATCTCAAAAGCAAAAAAAAAGAACCCACTGGCGAGTTAAATGAGTTTGCATCTGATCGTAAAAACATTGACACTACAGAAGAATTGCTCTTTGGAATAGAGCCTGCCGCTCAGGTTCAACTGCCAGCGGTAATGAGTGCCGAACAAATGGCCGCTTTGCAAATTGACCGGCTGCCGTTTACAGGGTTGTTAAAGCAGGTACTCGGTCAACCAGAACATGGATTTGCTTTTATGCTTTATGGATCGCCAGGAAGTGGCAAAACAATTTTCTCACTTTGGATGTCAATGCAATTAGCATTGAGTTTCGGAAACGTGCTGTATGTTACAGCGGAGCAGTATCCGAAGGGATCGTTGACAACCCGGATTCAGGAAATGAAAGCTGCGGGGACTCTTGGACTGGATTTTACAAAGCGAATTGATAATCCGGAAGTTAATATCAATTTATATGATTTCATTATCATTGATTCTGTTAACTCCCATAACCTAAGTGTTGAGCAATTTCGTGAACTTCAGAAACAGTATCCGCAGAAGTCATTTATTCTGATCCTTCAAACACTGAAAAACGGAAATTATCGTGGCAGTCGTGAATGGGAACACGATACGGATATCGTTGCAAAAATCGAAAACAGGGAAATAGAAATATCTAAATCTCGCTATGATACTACCGGAAGTGTGAAAATACCAGATCTGCTGGCAAAACCGGAAAACCAACAGGAAGATTAAATATTATTTTGCCCCGCCCGCAGGTGCTGTCATTCGACCAGCCTACCTGCGGGCTTTTTGCTATTTCACAATGCACAATTGATTTAAAACACGCAAGTCCCTGTCGCCTTCTTTGTGGGCAAAGATGATGCTAATGTTGCGGTGTAATAAACCGCGCATGAAAAGGGCTGCAAACAGCCGGTTGGCGCACTACAAAGCCAACCGATGAGTAAAGGGGTTTTTCTGAAAACCCAACGTACAAAAAGGGGATCGCTGATCCCCGCACCCGAACGCTCTCATGGAAGTTTCAAAAACAGGCAGCACACCCAACACGGGTTTGACTGCGGAGCAGTTGCGCGAATTACCGGGCTTGGAAAATATATCCGAAGAACAAGCCCGAAGCATGATTCAGCAGATCAGGGAATACGGTCTGCTGGTTCACGCGGTTTTCAGTTCGCAAACCAATCCTTAACAAATATGAAAACCAAAAAAAGAAAGACTCCCCTTCGCCGGGGAGTTTTGCTTTTGGCCGTGTCGCATTTTACACCCGGCCAAAGTTTTGATCGTGCATCGGTAAACCTGCAATGGAACACGTGCAGGAATTACGCCGAGCGGCATGGCCTTGAAATCATCGAACACCGGATGATTCATTTTGACACCACCGAAAGCTGGTCGCTTATCGAAAGCAACCTGCGGGAAGTGATCGCTGGCAAGGCCGTACTCACCCATGTACTGGTTCGAAGAGACGTCCGACTTTCCGGCCTGCCTCAACTGCAACGGTTTCTGAAAAAGCACAACATCGAACTGGTGCAGGTGCCCTCCAACTACGAACCGGGGTTTCATGACACGGATAAAAAGCCGTTCACTTCCGAAGCCCTTTTCAGAACCATAATCAAGGGCGGTTTTTTCAAACACTGAATTCACTAATCAATTTTTATACAACCATCTAAAACCAAATTCAAAATGAAAAAGACAGTAAAAAAACAAAACGAAAAAAAGCCCGCAACTAAAAAAGCAGCGGCAGTTGAAAAAACAGAAAACAGTCAGGAGGGCAATACGAAAGCCGGGGCGAGAAATTTTAAAGTAGTAAGGCTTAAGCCGGAAACAGAAAAACCAGTAAAAGAAAAACCGGCGAAGT
Source organism: Chitinophaga pinensis (assembly GCA_943372645.1). Classification (GTDB taxonomy): domain Bacteria; phylum Bacteroidota; class Bacteroidia; order Palsa-965; family Palsa-965; genus VBWE01. The sequence continues at coordinate 174,838 of CALRZN010000001.1, forward strand.
GTTACACCAAAGCCTGCATCCTGCTGGCATGCACATCCGGGGGTTCAGCAATTGAGGAGCAGGTACACTTTCAGTGGAGTATAGAGCGGCTATACGCCCGTAGCCAGAAGTTGGAACAAACCTTTGAAATGACGCTTGCCACCGCACGGGATTCGAAAGAACACAAAACGCAGCTTTCAGAAATCCTGCGGCAAATACGAACCTTAAAACTTGGCGGGGTTGTAGTTGAAAACATCGTAGTTGCCAGCCAGCACAAACTGAACAGCAAACTTGATTTTGTTTTCCTGTTTGTACGCAAACTTGCCGGGAAAGGTATCCGGGTACATTTTGTAAACGATTCGGTGTTGCCGCCCCACCTGCAAAAACTCAAAGCGGGGCTTTCTGAAATACGTCAGGGATATCAGCAGGCACTTGAAATGTGGTTCGAGTCAGTTAACCGTTAAACCAAAACAGAAAATGAAAAGCAACGCTTCAGCGAACATGCTGATTGGAAACACCGCCTTTAACAGGCGGTTTTCCAAAAAAACAAAACGGAAGTTAACCGCTACCAATTACTGCGTTACCTACGAACGGGTGTCCTCATCCGATCAGGTAAAAGGCACCTCACTGGAGGGGCAGGAAGAGGCCAACCGGCGTTACGCCGAAAGCCGGGGCTGGGAGATCGTTCAACGCTTCGGTGGTGATTTTGAAAGTGCAAAAACCGATGAGCGACGCGAGTTTTCAAAGATGATTGATTTCTGTAAGGCTTCGATGAAAACCAGCAAGCGCATCAGCTACATCGTTGTTTTTACCATCGACCGGTTTTCGCGCACCGGGGGAAACGCGATTTACCTTTCAGAAAGCCTGCGCGAACTTGGTATCCGGGTGGTATCGGCAACGCAGCCTTTTGATACGTTTGAACCCACCGGTGAACTGAACCAAAACATGCTGCTGCTTTTCAGCAAGTACGACAACGATCAGCGGCGGTTCAAAACCGTGGAAGCATTGATCCGCAGGTTGCGGGAAGGCAAATGGGTGAACCGGCCTCCGCTGGGTTACGAGCCTGACCGGGAAAAGGGAAAGGGGTATGTGCGGTTCAGCAAACACGCCCCGGCAATCAAACGTGCTTTTGAAATGCGCGGCAAAGAACACGCCACGATTGAAAAGGTACAACAGTGGCTGCACGGCAACGGGATAAAAATTCACCGCCGGAATTTAGTACGGATGCTTGCCAACCCGTTTTATATCGGCCTTATTGCAAGCCCGCTGCTTAATGAAAACGAAATCGTGCAGGGACTGCATAAGCCGCTGATCAGCGAAGAACTGTTCCTGAAAGCAAACGGCAAAATCAACAATGGCGGGTACAAGGTGAAAAAGGAAAACGATGAGTTGCCGCTGAAAACCTTTTTAAAGTGCGACCACTGCGGTTCAAATATGCGCGGGTACGTTGCGCCGGGGGATAAGTGGTATTACAAGTGCAACAACCGCAAATGCCAGCGCAGGCCGAACAAAAGCGCAGCCAACCTGCACGAGCGTTTTCAGGGAGCATTATCGCGGCTGATGGTAGATAAAAAGTTCCTGCCCCTTATCGCGCAGGAAATGCGGGCGATGTTGCACGAAGGTAGCCAGTCCAGCCATGACGACCGGGAAGCGATTAAAGCCCGTATAAGCGAAATAAACGCGAAACTGGATAAACTGGACGACCGGTTACTGGACGGCGAACTGCCACGCGAAGTTTACGACAAGGGGCGGGAACGTTTTACCGCTGAAATCAGCGAACTGGAGGGTAAATTAGGCCAGCAGGGCATGGATGTGTCTAAGTCCGCAGTACTGATCGACAAAGCCCTTGAAATGGCTGCAAACCTGCCGTTTTTATGGGCTTCAGCGGGGTACTACGAAAAGCAGCGGTTGCAAAAATTAGTCTTCCCGGACGGAATCAGGTACAATAAAGAAAAAGACGTGTGTCTAATTCCCCGGTTTAACTCAGTGTTCACCTGTATAGCGGAACTGGCGCGGCTTTCAGCCGCCGCCGGTTCTGCTGGTTTGGTGGAAAATGAGAGAATGTTACCTTTGTGTCAGTTCGAGCGGCAGTCGAGAACAGGTTTTATTCGATCTTACATCACTGTTCTCGACTGCCGCTCGAACTGACGTACGTCTTTTTTGACTCCAGGCTTTGCGGATGCCTTTGCGCTCGCGAAGCGATTGCGGTTTATGAAATGCGGCACAGTTCCTGAATCGAAAATGGAAAGTATCGAACGAAAAAAACGCATCACCGATCCCAAAACCGGGCTTATCAAAGCCCAGTCGTGGTGCGCCTACCAGGAACGCTGCCAGCAGGAAGTACGCGACAAGCTGTACGAATGGGGCCTGTACCCGGATGCAGTTGAAAACATCATCGTGGAACTCATCTCTGGTAATTTCCTCAACGAAGAACGTTTTGCCATCGCATTCGCCGGCGGAAAATTCCGCATCAAAAAATGGGGCCGCATCAAAATAAAAGGCGAACTGAAAAAACGCCGCATCAGCGATTACTGCATCCGCAAAGGCATGGCCGAAATAAGCGACAGCGAGTACATGAAAACCTTACGCAAATTAGCTGCCGATAAAAAAGCTTCGACCAAAGAAAAACATTACCTGAAAAAAAAGTACAAGGTGATGCAGTACCTCATTTCGAAAGGGTATGAAAATGATTTGGTGCGTGAGGTGATGGGTGAAGAAGAATAACTACGGCAAATCACCGCTGATCGTAACATTACAATTCGGATTCGCCCCCGTTTTCGTTTCCCACAGTACACCGTTTACATACACCGCCATCCTGAAATCGCCGGAAGCACTGCTGCTCTGCAGGTTGAACGAAACAAATGCGCCGCGTTTTAATTCCACCACCGGCGACGACCAGCTTGATGCAGTTAATCCGCCAACCGATTGTGTTCCGCTGCCCGCATCGGTATAGGTTGCGGTATAAACCGGTGCATCAGCACTGCTTTCTGTAATGGTGTATGTTACCCGTGCAATGGTGGAAGGGTCTTCTTTTTTGCAGGAGCAAAAACAGGCGATGATTCCGATGAGCAGCAGTTGTTTCATACCCCAACTTACGAACGATTTGTGATTCGGTTACAGCTACTTTACACCGGCGGACGGAATAATCCTGTAAGTGGTAACAATCAGCCTATAAGTAAATTGCAACCCCGCAAATCACTGTGATCAAAACGGCCGAGGATTTCGAAACCGCCGTCGGCATGCAAACGCCCGAGGTCGGCCACTTCAATAAAACTGCACGAATACAGGTTGGCACAATCTACCAGGTTAACGCCGCCCGTGCGCCCCTGCGGCAGATACGTAAACGGATCGTTTGCGTCGCGCACAAGCACCTGCATCCAAGGCGGGCAGAAAAATGTGCCTTCTCCTTTCGAGTACGCCTGCGAAAACAGTTCCGTCATGCCATATTCCGAATGAATGGCCGGAACATGAAACGCGCGCCTGAGTAGTTCGTGCAGCTCTTCGCGTATCATTTCGCGGCGTTTGCCTTTCATGCCGCCGGTTTCCATGATGATAAGTTCCGGCAACGCCTGCGGAAACTGTTCCGCAAGGTCGAGCAGCGCATAGGTAACACCAAGCAGCAGAATTTTTTTTCCCGCATCGTGCAGACGGCGGAGTGTTGCAGCCAGTTTGGCGTAATCGTGCAGGTAAAACCCGCTTTCTCCATGGCCGCTGTCGCGGATGAGGCGGTCGGCCATGTACACGAGCGATGAACCGTCCCGCTCCAGGTACGAAGGCAGCAGGGCCAGCACCACGTAATCCGTAACCGGTCCGTAAAACAAGTTGAATGCGGCAAGGAAACTCTGTTCGTAAAGTGTTACATCCGCAACCCGGTGCTGCGACGTAACCTGGCCGGTGGTGCCGCTGCTGGTAAACACCAGTTGCTGCTCCAATCCTTCCGCAATAACCGAATGTGTTTTAAAAAACGAAACCGGCAGAAAAGGAACATCGCCGAGGTTGTTTACCTGCAGCGGATCAATGCCACGCAGTTCGTTATACCGCCGGTACACCGGCACCGCCATCGCCTGGAACCGGTAAATATCCAGCACCAGCGCCGCATCCGGGGCTTCGCAGCGGGTAATACAATCCAGAATGCGTTGGTGGAGCGCAGCGTTCATAATTGCAAAATTGGGAATCTTTCCGTAACTTTATTTTTCATTTGAAGAATAATTATGAAACGCATCCACGTTGCTGCTCTTTTGTTTGTTGCCGGAATTGTATTCTGGGGTTGCAAAAAAGAGGAGGACCTGCCCATAGAACCCGTTGTTACCTTCAAGGATTTTAAAATCCTCGGGAACGATTCTGCACAAATTACAATCACATTCCAGGACGGCGATGGCGACATCGGGCTTGCACAGGGCGACACCTTTGCTCCGCACAACCCGGGTAACAAATACTACCACAACTTTTTCATGCGGTATTATTACAAAGACACCGCAGGCGTTTATCATCCGTACCTTGCTTACCTGAACGCCGACACAATACTTGACACGCTTGATTACAACTACCGCGTGCCCTACCTCACACAGCAGGATCAGAAACAATCACTTACCGGCGATATCATTGTTACGCTTTATCCGTTCACGCTCTATCACATTCCCGGCCACGGCACGTTTAAATACGAAGTCAGTATTGTTGACCGCGACCTGCATCTGAGCAATAAGGTAGAAACGGGCGATATTAATCCGTAAAACAAACGCATTCAAATAAAAAGTCCCGCACTCGTTCTGAGGCGGGACTTTTCTTTTGATACAAATTACGATCGGTTATCGGCTGAGGTTGAGATCGAATGTGATCTTGTTGACATGAACAATCAACCTGTTAAAAGCATCTATTTTCAATTCATTCCCGGCGTTCCGGTTCACAATAACATCCGAATAAAGGAAATTGCCGATCAGGTGCAGTCTCACGGCACAAAAGGGTTTTCCAAGGGGTTTCGCAAGCATACTATCTGTAAGCAGAAAACTATAGCGGTCGTCTTTGTAACGCATTTCGGATGTCATCATTACAGCGACAAAGCCCTGCTCCTCTTCGTTTATTTCGTCATTCGAAATAACAATACAGGGATGATTAAGTAGTTCGCCATCAGGAGGCAAACGAAATGCGACCTCCACAATTTGTCTTTGCCGGATCGTCATTGCAGTTCTTTGGCCAGTTTTGAACCAATGGCATACTTTGAAATTGCAGAAAGCGACTTCAAATATTCACCGCTTTCCATAACACGCGGTTTAGATGAAGTAACCGCTATTTTAATGTCGGCTTCAATTTCATAGGAAAGCGCCAGCGTTTCATTCATCAGTTCGCGGATAATATCGCTGTCCATATAGTTGATCTTGCGATACAACTCATTTATACGGGTAAGCATGTTTACGATCCGGGTAAACGTACGGTAATCATGTTCGGTCAGTTTATCCGCATTTTCCTGCACGTAGCGAGACATGCCGAGCAGTTCGGTATTCAAACGTGCATAATTGCGATAAACTTTGGTTTTCAGAAAATCAGAAAACCAGCGCAATACCCCAAAATAGCTTCCCAGCCGGGCACGGCTCTCGTAATGCTCCACATCGGAAGACATTAAGTCAAAACGGGAAATCTGAACCAGGGAATCCATTTGTCGCTATAATTTCATATTAAAGATACAAATTTACTTTAAATCTCCTCTTAGTATAAACGTACTGCAGGCAACAAATAAAAAGTCCCGCACTCGTTCTGAGGCGGGACTTTTCGTTATACAATCAACTTCGTTTAGCCGATAATGCTGCGCGAAATAACAATCTTCTGTACTTCGGTAGTGCCTTCGTAAATCTGCGTGATTTTCGCATCGCGCATGAGGCGTTCTACATGGTATTCTTTTACGTAACCGTAACCGCCGTGTACCTGCACCGCTTCAATGGTCGTGTCCATCGCAACTTTCGAAGCAAATACTTTTGCCATCGAGCTGCTCAGGCCGTAATCCATGTGCTGGTCTTTGTGCCATGCCGCTTTGAGGCAGAGCAGGCGCGCTGCTTCAATCTCCGTTGCCATGTCGGCCAGTTTAAAGGCAATGGCCTGGTGCTGCGAAATGGTTTTGCCGAATGCTTTGCGTTCTTTCGAATACGCCAGTGCCAGTTCGTAAGCGCCCGATGCAATGCCGAGTGCCTGCGATGCAATACCGATACGTCCGCCGGTTAATGTTTTCATGGCAAACTTGAATCCGAATCCGTCTTCGCCGATGCGGTTTGCTTTCGGCACGCGCACATCGGTGAACATGAGTGAATGTGTATCGGAAGCACGAATGCCGAGTTTGTTTTCTTTCGGTCCTACAACAAATCCCGGCATGCCTTTTTCTACGATAAATGCGTTGATGCCTTTGTGTCCTTTTTCAGGATAGGTTTGCGCAATTACCAGGTACACCGAAGCCGAGTTGCCGTTGGTGATCCAGTTTTTGGTTCCGTTGAGGATGTAATGATCACCGTCTTCAACGGCGGTGGTACGCTGTGAAGTAGCGTCCGATCCGGCTTCGGGTTCAGAGAGGCAGAATGCACCGATGATTTCGCCTTTGGCCAGCGGAACGAGGTATTTCTGTTTCTGTTCTTCGGTACCAAACTGTTCGAGGCCCCAGCAAACAAGCGAATTGTTTACCGACATGATTACCGAGCAGGAAGCATCCACTTTCGAGATTTCTTCCATGGCCAGTACATACGAAATGGTATCCATTCCGCCGCCGCCGTATTTCGGATCAACCATCATACCGAGGAATCCGAGTTCGCCCAGTTGTTTGATTTCTGCTGTCGGAAATTTCTGCAGTTCGTCGCGTTCAATGACGCCCGGCTTCAACACGTCGTTGGCAAAATCACGGGCGGCCTTCTGAATCATCAGGTGCTCTTCGGTAAGTTGGAAATTCATTGCTGGATGTATTTGTTTTTTAAAGCACGCAAATATAGCGGTCAGCGCTTAATTTTGCTAATCTTGTGGCAATGAAATCCTGCAATGTGATCGGCCTGATGTCCGGAACCTCCCTCGATGGTCTGGATATTGCCTGCTGCCGCTTTGAACCGGCGGGCGAAGGCTGGAACTATACCATTTTGCGTGCCGCCACCCTGCCCTACAGCAGCGACTGGGAAAACCGCCTGCGCAACGTGGAAAGCGGCACCGCCCTTGCGCTTGCCCTCGCACACAGCGATTACGGCCACTACCTTGGCGAATGTGTGAAAACATTCCTCGCGCAGGGCAACGAACACGTTGATCTTATTGCCTCACACGGGCACACCATTTTTCACCAGCCCGATAAAAAACTCACCTTCCAGCTCGGCTCAGGCGCAGCCATTGCAGCAGTTACCGGCATTCCCGTGGCCTGCGATTTCCGCACCGGCGATGTGGCGCTCGGCGGGCAGGGCGCACCACTCGTGCCCATCGGCGACGACATGCTGTTTGGTAATTATTCGTATTGCCTCAACATCGGCGGTATCGCAAACATTTCGTACCGCGATGCGGATAAACGCCTGGCCTGGGACATCTGCGCAGCAAATATGGTGTTGAACGATCTGAGTGCTGCAGCCGGACAAAAGTTCGACAACGGCGGCGCCTTGGCCCGTTCCGGGAAAATCATCCCGCAAATGGCCGATGCACTGGATGCATTATCCTTCTATAACGAGTCGCCGCCAAAATCGCTCGGCAAAGAATGGGTGCTGCAAAATGTCTTCCCGATTGTGAACAGCTATAAAGCAGACCTCGCAGATTGTATGCACACGTATGTAAAACACATTGCGAAACAAACCGGCCGGGTCATGCAATCCGGAACCTGCCTGGTAACGGGCGGCGGTGCGTACAATACATTCCTGATCGAATGCATCCGCGAAAACACCGCGGTGAAAATTGAAACCGGTTCGCCGCAGCTTATTGAATATAAAGAAGCGCTGGTGTTTGCGCTGCTCGGTTTGCTGCGCATCAGCGGGAAACCAAACGCCCTTGCATCGGTAACGGGAGCTTCACGCGATAATTCAGGCGGCGCGGTTTACTCCTTATAAGTACAAAATTGATTATAACTATAAAAGCCCGTCATCCTGGGCAGTAGCCGAAGGTGACGGGCTTTTGTATGTTGCGATGGATGCGATCAGAAATTATCGTCATCAAAAAAGGCATCATCATCATCGTCATCATCATCCAGGTTGATGTTGCCGAAATCAATGTCTTTATCAATCTTCAGTTTCGATTCATCAAAAAGATCATCGTCTGCCTCTTCGGTAGTATCGTCGTCCTCTTCTTCTTCGGTTTCCTCCTCCGTTTCTTCTGAATCGGTGGGTTCTTCTTCAACATCTTCTTCTTCGTCCCAGTCTTCCGATTTTTTCTTCGACTTATTCTTTGGAACGGTATCATCAGCACCATCAAAGTCGATGGCGTCCGATTCTTCTTTTTTTGATTTACCTGCCTTTTTCATAACGGTGATTCAAGCCTCTGGTAAAGTTAATCTGTTTTTTCTTTTGTTTGGATTTGACTGCACAATTTTAAATATTTTCCGGCAACAAAACCAACGCGACCCTTTAAAGTTTTATGAAAAGTTACTGAAACCCGATTTAGATCATTTTACATGGTTCGGCACAACGGGCGAATTCCTATTTTTGCGGACTCATTAAATAAGGCGCATGAAGAATTTACTGGAAGCTTATGAAACCAAACGCCCGGAAGTGGTGTTCGAATGGAAGGATGCAGAAACGGAAGCCGAAGGCTGGGTGGTGATCAACTCGCTGCGCGGCGGTGCGGCGGGCGGCGGAACACGCATGCGCAAAGGGCTCGACCGGCGTGAAGTGGAATCGCTGGCCAAAACCATGGAAGTAAAATTCACCGTTTCCGGTCCTGCAATCGGCGGTGCAAAATCAGGAATCAATTTCGATCCCGCCGACCCGCGTAAAAAAGGCGTGCTCGAACGCTGGTTCAAAGCGGTGCGCCCGCTCCTCAAAAATTATTACGGCACAGGCGGCGATCTGAACGTGGACGAGATTCACGATGTGATCCCGATTACCGAGTCGCTCGGCATCCTGCACCCGCAGGAAGGCGTGGTGCGCGGGCATTTCGGAAGCGAGCCCGGCATACAGGCCCGGCAGATTGATCAGCTGCAGCGCGGCGTGAAAAAAATTGTAGATGATCTTCGTTATGTGCCGGTTGCCGGAAAATATGTAGTGGCCGATATGATTACCGGTTACGGCGTTGCCGAAGCCGTGAAACATTACTACGCCACCTACGGCGGAAGTGTGGAAGGCAAACGCGTGCTCGTGCAGGGCTGGGGCAACGTAGCATCAGCAGCCGGTTATTACCTGGCTCAGATGGGCGCAAAAATTACCGGTATCCTCGACCGCGATGGCGCACTCATCAACAAAAGCGGTTTTTCATTCGACGAAGTAAAAACACTTTTCGAAAACAAAGAAGGAAACAAACTCGCTGCACCAAACCTCATTCCGTTTGCGGAAGCAAGCAAAGACATCTGGGCCTGCGGTGCAGAAATATTTATCCCGGCTGCAGCCTCGCGCCTTGTTACGCGTGAGCAGGTGGACACGATGATCGCAAACGGACTCGAAGTGATTTCGTGCGGTGCCAACGTGCCGTTTGCCGACAAGGAAATTTTCTTCGGTCCCATCGGCGAATACACCGACAACAAAATCAGCCTTATTCCCGACTTCATTGCCAACTGCGGCATGGCGCGTGTGTTTGCGTACCTCATGCAGCCCAACATCCAGGTAACGGATGCCGGAATTTTCAGCGATGTTTCTTCAATAATTGAAAAAGCACTGCAGCAGAGCCATGCCGCAAATGCGTCACAGCAGCAGATTGCGCAGACCGCTTTCGGTATTGCGTTAAAACAACTGTTATAAAGGAATGAACTGGACAGCCTTTTTCGGAAGAACATGGATCGGTGAAAACACTATCGCCGACTGGTGCTGGTTTGCCGGCATCCTGCTGTTCGGGCTGTTGTTTCATATTCTTTTTGCGCGTTTACTCACGCGGATTATTTACCGGTTATTTCATAAAAAAGAAAAACACAACATCGGTTTCGACTCGATGTTTGTATTGCTGCGCCGGCCCTGGGCAGTGTTCCTGCTGCTGCTTACGTTTTTTATTGCATGCCAGCAGCTACACTTTCCGCTGAACTGGAAAATGGCTTCTGCTGACAAGTTCGGGATACGCATGGTACTTGAACGCGGATATAATACAGTGCTGATTATTTCTTTTACATGGATACTGCTCCGCCTTGCGGATTTTTTCGGGCTGCTGCTCATTCACCGCGCGACACAAACCGAATCGAAACACGACGATCAGCTGATTCCGTTTTTCCGCGAATCCATCAAGGTCATTGTTGTTATCCTCAGTTTTTTTTTCATCCTTGGTGCGGTTTTCCACATCAACATTGCTTCGCTTATTGCGGGCCTCGGCATCGGCGGTTTGGCGGTGGCACTTGCGGCGAAAGAATCTATTGAAAACCTGCTCGCCTCGTTTACCATTTTTCTCGACAAACCGTTTTCGGTTGGCGACCAGGTGCAGGTAGAAAAAGTATCAGGCACCGTTGAACGCATCGGTTTCCGCAGCACACGCATCCGCACCGAAGAAAAAAGTTACGTTACCGTTCCGAATAAAAAAATGGTGGACAATGAAGTCAACAACCTTTCGCTGCGCCCCCTGCGCCGTGTAAGCCAGACGATTTACCTCACCCACGATGCGCCGCCCGAAAAACTGAAAGCGTTTACAGCCGACCTGCAGGCACTGCTCGATCAGCATCCCGAAATAGACGAGAGCGAAAGCCGCGTGCGCCTCTACAACCTTTCCCAAACATCGATTGATGTGCTGCTCATTTATTTTATCAAGGACCTCGAATACGATTCGTTCATCAACATCCGCCAGGAAGTGAATTACAAGGTAATGGAGTTTGTAGAAAAACACGGCCTTGTTTTCGCAAACACAGCCATTGCTGCCGGCACCGGGATAAAATAAATCCGCATTTTATTATTCTTCACGTACTGCCTTGCTCCCGGCGGCGTTATAACTGTACAGCACGTCCCCGCTGCGCCACATCCCCGGCCTGTTTTCTGCAGATTCTGCCACTTATTACCCGAAACATGCCACTTATAAAAGCGGTTATGGAAAACGGTTTCTGCCCTCGTCTTTCAGTTGTAAAACAAATAATACCAAACGCTATGAAAACGCTCCTGAACAACGTAACCGAACTCGACGAACTGGTTTTCGAAAACCGGAATAAGAACTATGGTGCTTACGCCCTCCGCCAGTCGTACAGCAAAGACCTGACCCGCGGCCTGCTCATCGGTACTGCTGTGATTTTTGCGTTTTTCGGCACCGTATATGGCGTTAACTATATAAATGCGCAGGTTGAAGTACCGGTTGATCCGACATTTAAAATCACCGAAGTATTTACACCGCCTACCAAAAAACCGGAAGAACCGAAAAAAATTGCCGAAGCCGTTAAACCGCCGAAAGCACCGGTAACACCGCCTTCCAAAGCACCGGAGCAGCCGGTTGTAACAACACCTGCCGCACCTGCCACTACCGTTCCCATTGTAGCTGATTCCAGCCAGAACCTCGGCAAGCCGAACGACCTGGCAGGTAACGGCAAACCGGGCAGCATCGGAACAAATCCGAACGGCAGTAATGGCCAGCCGGGTGATACCACCACTACAGTTATTCCGGCTGAACCGGTAACGTATGCCGACACCATGCCGGAAAATCCGGGCCTGAACCGGTTCCTGGTTGCCAACATCAAATACCCGCGTGTAGCCCGCGATGAAGGCATTGAAGGTGTAGTATATGTATCGTTTGTGGTTGGCACCGACGGCAATGTAAGCCGTGTAAGCATTGAAAAAGGCGTTCACCCGCTGCTTGATAACGAGGCAAAACGTGTAGCTGCGATTATACCGAAATGGACACCGGCTAAAATGAACGGCCGCAGCGTACCTTTCCTCTATCGCCTGCCGATCCGCTTCCGCCTCAATTGATTTTGTTTGGTTTAGTTTTTACAGCCGGTAACACAGGTTTGGCCTCCTCCTCCTGTGAAACCGGCTGTTTTATTTGGGTTTTAACAGGCAGTATGAACATTCGGGTGTTCAAAATCGAAGCGCGGGCACTTCCCGTTGCCAGCCGGGTTGAAATAATTTAGCGTGATTAATTACGTTTCCATATAAACTGATCAACATGCTGAATATTCTTTTGCAGATTACCTCGGGTGTAGCTGACACCGCAAACAAGGCCGCACAGGCTGTAACCACGGCTCCGCCGCCGGTTGATCTTAACAAAGCCGCACAAAAAGCAACGGAAGTTTCTGTTCCGCTTGGCGACCTGGCCCTCAAAGGCGGCTGGATTATGATCCCGCTGCTGCTCTTTTTACTCATCGCGCTGTTTTTTGCGGTGGAACGTTTAATGGCCATTTCCAAAGCATCGAAATTTAACCGCACGCTCATTCTCAGCATCCGCGATTCGATTATGAACGGACAGCTTGAATCGGCCCGCAACCAGTGCCGCGCACTCAACTCGCCGCAGGGGCGCATGATTGAAAGCGGAATCAACGCCATCGGCCGCAAAACAGACGAGATTGAAAAAGAAATGGAAAAAACCGGCCGTTACGAAATCGGAAAGCTCGAACGGAACATGTCTATTATTTCACTCATCGCCCGCCTTGCACCAATGTTTGGTTTCGTAGGTACAATTTTCGGGGTTATCAAAATCTTCTTTAACATCGCCTTGCAGGATAACATCAGTATTTCGGTAATCTCGTCTGGTCTGTATGAAAAAATGGTAACGAGCGCCGGCGGTCTTATTGTTGGTCTTATTGCGTTTGCGTGTTACCACATGCTGAACAGCTGGATTGACCGGACTGCACACAAATTAGAAAGCTCGAGCATGGAGTTTATGAAATTAATGCACGAGCCTGCAAAATAAACCGAACAGTTCACGCGTTTGTTAATAAACGGTTTGTAAAAACAAGTTGCTTAACACAATAAACGCCAACAACCAGCAAAATGCAACTACGCCGCAAACACAAGGAAGGCGCCGAGGTTTTTACCGAAGCACTGAACGACATCATGTTTTTCCTGCTGCTGTTTTTTCTCATCATTTCAACCATGGTGAGCCCGAGCGCGATTAAGGTGAACCTGCCGACAGCACCGACCGGGCAGGCTATCGAAAAGCAGAAAGTAGTGCTTACAGTTACCAAGGATCATCGCTTTTTTATCAATGATATTGAAGTTCGGTTCGATATACTTGAAACAACACTGAAAGCTGAAACGCAAGCCAAAAAAACTGAATTTGTAAGGCTTCGTCTCGACCAGGAGCTTACTGTTCAGGATTTGGCAGATGTTTTGCAAATCGGATCAAAGCTTAAGATCAATATGGTTATTGCCACACAAACGCTAAACAAATAACGCCATGACAACCACTGTGCAGTACCCGGAAACCCGTGACTCGAAGAATTGGATAGTTGCTCTTATCGTTACGGCAACGATAGGAACAGGCCTGGTTTTGATGCTTTTCTGGCTAAGTATTTCAGCTACGCTCCCTTTTCCTGATGCGCCCAATGAAATAATAGTGGTGGCAGAAAGCGGAATAAGCGACGAGTCAGGAGGAGGGTTTGAAACTTCCGGAGGAGGTTCGCCTCCCGGCGAAGGAGCACCTCAACAGGAAACTGGCGGAGGAGCAACAACTTCTGAAAACGCCGCAAAAAGTGATGACGGTGGCGAAATAACCGGCAACGATCCGAATTCTATCGTTTCACCAGCTGGTTCTCAATCGAAACCCAAAAACACACCAAAAGCAAGTTCGGAACTCGAAAAGCTGATGAAAAACCTGAATTCTCAGACAGGAAACGCAGCTTCGCCAACTGGTAACAACGGCAGCGGGGACCCGTACAGCAGCGGTAACGGCGGCGGTGTTGGCGTGGGCAATGGCCCTGGAGCAGGTCCGGGAACAGGTGGACCTGTTGGACCCGGAGTAGGTCCAGGTCGATTTGTTCTTGGCAACCGCAAACTGGACTACCGTCCTACATTAAGCAACCCCACACAGGAAGAAGGCGTGGTGTGTGTGGAAATCGTAGTGGACCGCAATGGCAGAGTAATCCGTGCCACTGCGCTTTCAATAGGTTCAACAACTACAAACAGTGTGCTGCGTTCCACCGCACGGCAGAGCGCCCTGCAATGGAAGTTCAATGCTGATCCGAATGGAGAAGAAGAACAAATCGGAAAGATCTTTTTCAATTTCAGCCTGAAGTGACCTATAAAGAAACACTCGCTTATTTATATCAGCAGTTGCCCATGTTTCATCGCGTGGGCGCTGCTGCTTATAAGGCAAACCTGGATAATACCTGGGCCATTTGCAACATGCTCGGCAACCCGGAGCGGCGGTTGCGCTGTATTCATGTAGCCGGCACCAACGGCAAAGGTTCTACTTCGCACATGCTGGCGGCGGTGCTGCAGAGCGCCGGTTTTAAAACGGGTCTGTACACGTCGCCGCACCTGAAAGACTTCCGCGAACGCATCCGCATCAACGGCAAAATGATTCCGCGCAAAACGGTTACGACATTCGTTGAAAAACACCGCGCCGGGTTTGAGAAAATACAGCCCTCGTTTTTCGAATGGACCGTAGGCCTGGCGTTTGACTATTTCGCGCAGCAGCAGGTTGATATTGCGGTTATTGAAGTGGGCCTGGGCGGCCGCCTCGATTCCACAAACGTGATTGATCCGCTGGTATCGGTAATTACAAACATCAGTTTCGATCATAAAAACCTGCTCGGTAATACGCTGAAAAAAATCGCGGGCGAAAAAGCGGGCATCATTAAACCCGGGCGGCCCGTGGTTATCGGTGAAACGCAGCCGGAAGTAAAATCGGTTTTTATCCGCAAGGCAAAAGAAGTTAAAACACAACTCACCTTTGCCGATCAGCAAATCGAATTGAAAGTCCAAAAACGTATTGGGAAAAAACTGCCGGTACGCATTGTCCGGTCTGCGGAGGGCTTCAGCGGCACATTGCAGAGCGAACTTCCCGGCCATTACCAGCTGAAAAACATTGCCACCGTATTGCAGACCGTAGCCGAACTGCGCAGGCAGGGATTATCAATTCCGGCGGCGGCGGTGCGCAAAGGCATTTCGGGGGTTACGGCGCTCACGGGGTTGCAGGGGCGGTGGCAAACGCTTTCAAAAAATCCGCTTACGATTGCCGATACCGGTCATAACGAGGCCGGCATACACGAGGTGCTGCACATGCTGAAACACACCCCGCACCGGCGTCTGCATATAGTGCTGGGCATGGTGGGCGACAAGGACATCCGGAACATTTTGAAACTTTTACCCCAAAAAGCGACCTATTATTTCTGCCGGGCGGGTATTCCCCGGGCACTGGATGCCGGTGAACTGCAAAAAATGGGGTTCCGGGCCGGCCTCCGGGGCGAAAACTGCGAAACGGTGAAAAAAGCGCTGAAAGCCGCGCAGCACAAGGCCGGCAAAGGCGATCTCGTGTTTGTAGGAGGCAGTACATTTACCGTGGCGGAGGTAATTTAACCCCATAAAGAAGAATTTTTTCTTCTTTTTTTTGGAGTTTTTACCAAACTATCTATATTTGCAGCCCCTTACAGGGAATTATTGGGAGCATAGCTCAGCTGGTTCAGAGCACCTGCCTTACAAGCAGGGGGTCACAGGTTCGAACCCTGTTGCTCCCACACTGATAATCAAAGGCTTACACGGTTTTCACTGTGTAAGCCTTTTTTCATTTGCACACTATTTGCACACAAACGGGGTTTATTTCGACCACTCCGCGCATTTCAGAGCGAGAAACAGAGTGGGGAGCACAGTGTAATTTCTTCGCTCTCGTTCTGTTTCTGATGAAACGCCTCTTCCTGCAGTTTCAGAGCGGGAAACAGCGCGGAGAGCACAGTGCTGAATCTTCGCTCCCGTTCTGTTTTAGCTTCTGATGAAACGCCTCTTCCTGCGATTTCAGAGCGGTAAACAGCGCGGAGAGCACAGTGTAATTTCCTTCGCTATCGTTTTGTTTCTGTTTATGTTTCTGATGAAACGCCTCTTCCTGCAGTTTCAGAGCGGGAAACAGAGCGCTGAGCACAGTGTAACTTCTTCGCTCTCGTTTTGTTTCTGATGAAACGCTACTTCCTGCAGTTTCAGAGCGGGAAACAGCGCGGAGAGCACAGTGTAATTTCCTTCGCTCTCGTTCTGTTTCTGCTTCTGATGAAACGCCACTTCCTGCACTTTCAGAGCGGGAAACAGCGCGGAGAGCACAGTGTAATTTCCTTCGCTATCGTTCTGTTTATATCTGCTTCCGCCGTATCCCATTTACACACGATTTGCACGCAAACGTGTCTTATTTTCCGCTTTCCGGGCGCTATTTAACGACGACTTTACAGGTAGTACGGCACTTGAAGTTCCGCTTATCTCCTGTTCTGTTCCAGTCGTCGGAAGTGCTTGCCCGGTTATCTAAAACAAACGGGGAGCCTACCCGTGCAGATTTAAATTTGTAGTGTAATTCAAAAAACATCACCTGCACATCATGAGAAGTTCTGTTTTAGCAACCTTTGCACTTACTACCGGTTTCATTGCGCTTATTTATACCGCCTGTGGCAAAAACAGCGCGAAGCTGGCTGCATCGCCAAACCTGCAGCAGTCTGCTGTTACCGAATTTCATAAAATGGAAATTACATTCAATGCCATGAAAGCACTGCACAAACACATGGTAGAGGAACATGCGGCTGAAACCGGCAGCGCAACAGATGCCCCGCACCTGCAGCAGGAACAACAACACCTGGTATTTTTCGAAGGATTCCAGGATGTGATTTCAAAGCACAAGCTGTTCGTGCTGAATGCGGGTTCAGACGAGGACAGCACAACGATAAGCAACCTGATAGCAGTGATGCAGACCGATACAAAGAACATGCAGGATGCCATGGCGAAAATAAAAACAGATCATTCAGAAATGCTTAATGCGCACCGGCAGCAGTAAATTTTTATAGTTGGTTGATTAATGGTTCAGATCCGGGAGTGACACGGCAAGGTGTGTTTGTGTCAGAAGGGGCTCCTGTTTCGGTTTCCGCCCTTGCTGAAACGGATTTTACTACGGCTTTTTGCCGGGAAGAAGTCCGCAATCAGCAGGGGCGATTTGCTTTTGGCACACATACGAATCGTACCTTTGCAGTATGTTATCGCGGGGCAAATCAAGACCGTTACTTTTATTTTACATCCTGGTAAGTTATGTACTGCTGCAGTTCGGCTGGTGGTCGTATATGCTGGTGCAACTGAACAATGAAGTGCATCAGCAAAAACTGCTGCTGATAGAACTGAAACAATCGTACAATACCGCATCCACTGGTTCTGCAGACCTGCTGCGCGAGAAAAATGAACTCGACAGCCGCCTGGCCATGCGCCGCATGATGATATTGGGCGAAGGCGCAGTATTCCTGGCTTTACTGACCTGGGGCATTATGCAGACGCGGCGCAGTTTCAAACGCGAAGCCGCACTGGCAGCCCGGCAGCGTAACTTCCTGCTTTCGGTTACACATGAACTGAAATCGCCTTTGGCTTCGGCCCGCCTGATGCACGAAACAATTCTTCACCGCAACCTTCCGCCCGAAATTCTGCGCGAAATGATTCGTGATGCAACCGATGAAATTGACCGCCTGCACCTGCTGGTAGATAACATCCTTACGGCCGCACGAATTGAAAACCATACGTTTGCAGTACATAAGGAGTTACTCGATTTTTCTGCACTTGTGGAAGATACCATTACCAAATCAGGTTCAATCATCCGGCAGACGCATACCCTGAAAACAGTTATTATTCCCGGCATAATGGCCGAAGCGGACAAAATTGTTTTTCCGTCGGTGCTGAACAACCTGCTGGAAAATGCACAGAAATACGCGCCGAAAAAGTGCGCCATCACCGTTGAACTGACCACGGAACAGAAATCAATCCGCTTACGTGTCAGCGATGAAGGCCCCGGCATTCCGGATCATGAAAAAGCGGCCGTGTTCGAGAAGTTTTACCGCATCGGCAACGAAGAAACCCGCCAATCGAAAGGAACAGGCCTCGGGCTCTTCATTGTCCATTCACTGGCCGACGCGCAGGGCTGGAAAATCCGGATTGAAGACAACCATCCGCAGGGTGCCGTATTTGTTATTGATATACCAACTACCAACAGTTAAGGGGTTATGAAAAAGAAATGTATGCTCGTGATTCTCGACGGCTGGGGAATCGGAAATGCCAAAAACGCCGACGCCATTGCCGCAGCAGAAACACCTTTCATGGATAAACTGCTGCAGACGCATCCGCACAGCACACTGCGCACTTCGGGCGAAGATGTCGGACTTCCTGACGGGCAGATGGGCAATTCGGAAGTGGGACACCTGAACATCGGGGCGGGCCGCGTGGTATACCAGGATCTTGTAAAAATAAATAAAGCAGTCCGCGAACATACGTTAGATACAAATGCAGAACTGTTGGCTGCTGTACAGTATGCCAAATCCGAAAAGAAAAGCATTCACCTGCTCGGGCTTGTTTCCGACGGGGGCGTACACTCTGCACAGGAGCACCTGCACGGTTTGTGCCGCATTTTTCAGCAGCAGCATATTCCAAATGTATTTGTACATGCATTTACCGATGGCCGTGATACCGATCCGAAAAGCGGACATGGCTATATAAAACTGTTACTGGAAGAATTGCAGGCCACCGGTGCAAAACTCGCAAGCATCTGCGGCCGCTATTATGCGATGGACCGCGACAAGCGCTGGGAACGGGTGAAGCTGGCCTACGACATGCTGGTTTCGGGCAAAGGAGCTGTCGCAACTGATGCGCTTGCCGCAATTGAACACAACTACGCGGAAGGTATTACGGATGAGTTCCTGAAGCCGATTGTGATGAGCACCAACGGAACTGATCCGGTCGCTGTTATTCAACCCGGAGATGTGGTTCTGTGTTTCAATTTCCGCACCGACCGCTGCCGCGAAATTACCGAAGTACTTACGCAGCACAACATGCCGGAACAAGGTATGCAAACGCTTCCGCTGTATTATGTAACGATGACGAATTACGATGATTCGTACAAAAACGTGCATGTATTGTATGACAAAGACAACCTGGAATCAACGCTCGGTGAAGTGATTGAAAAAGCAGGCGGTTCACAGATTCGCATTGCCGAAACGGAAAAATATCCGCACGTTACGTTTTTCTTTTCGGGCGGTCGCGAAAACCCGTTTAACGGGGAAAGCCGCATCATGATTCCGTCGCCGAAAGTAGCCACGTACGATCTGCAGCCGGAAATGAGTGCCCGGGAACTTACTGCGGCCATATTGCCGGAACTGGAAAAAGGCACTACGGATTTCATCTGCCTCAATTTTGCAAACGCAGATATGGTTGGACACACCGGCGTTTTTTCAGCTGTTGTTAAAGCCGTTGAAACTGTTGACAACTGCCTGCAGCAGGTGGTGGAAACCGGCATCAAGTCCAGCTATTCGTTTATCATCATCGCGGATCACGGCAACGCCGATTACATGATCAACAGCGACGGCACACCCAATACAGCTCATACCACCAACCCGGTTCCGTGCATTTTAATTGATGACACATTCACGGCTATCGGCGAAGGCCGTCTTGCAGATGTTGCCCCTACGATATTAAAAATCATGGGCATTCCGGCACCGGCTGCAATGGACGGAAAAGCACTGGTATAAAAAAGCCCGCAAAGGGAGGAAATTCCTGCGGGCTGCATACAGACAAGGCTACGGTCAGTGCCTGCCTGTATTTGTCAGTATGCGGATTTCCGTGCGCCGGTTTTGCTGATGCATCCGTTCTGTTTCCTGTTTTGTTTTTGCCGCATTGATTACGTGATCGGGAAGCAATAATTGTTTTTCACCATATCCTTTTGCAGTTACTGACGGTGCGTAAACACCGTGCTGCAGCAGGTAATCGCGGATTACTCCTGCACGGCTTAACGAAAGTTTTTCATTGAACTTGTCACTTCCGCGGCTGTCGGTATGACCCGCAATTTCAAACGTCAGACCGGGATGTGTTTTCACAAAATGTAAAAGCGCTTCGAGCGTGTCTTTGGCTTCGGGCCTTGTGCGTGTGCCTTCGTTATCCATGATGCCGTTAAACGGAATACAATCGCCGGGGTTGTAAACCGAATCATGCATGGTACGTGTTACCCGTATTAACTCCAGAACCGGCGGTGCAGCCGCTTTCTGAACTGACACGCGCGAAACATTCCACGACAGCCGATAAAACGGAACGCCTTTACTCACCAGCGTATCGTAAATCGCCTGTGCTGTTTTCATGCGCGCAGCAAAAAGCAGGGTGTCTTTCGATTTCTGTTCGTGATAGACTGTAACGCAGAAAAACAATTCCGGGTGGCGCACGAGGAACGTTGCTGTTGTTTGCATTGCGGCATTATCACCAGCAGATAGACGGATGCAGTCGCCGGTAACAAATACGGAGTCGTTAACTGTTTTCAGGTCTGTTTTTTGTATGGGGGTAGCATACAGGAAAACAGGCACTGTACAAAATAGCAGGAGTAAACAGCAGATGAAACGTTTCATTGAACAGGCCCTAAGCATTGAATTTCCGTGCGGCGGTTTAGAGCAAACAAACGCTCCTGTTCAGCTTTATCCGGCTTTGAATAGATATACTTTTCGGTAAGCACGGTTCCGTCTTCAAGCCTAGCAGGTTTGGTTTCTCCGTAGCCGTAAGCAATTACCTGTTGCGGAGCTACACCGTATTTTTTAACGAGGCAATCCGTCACCGCCATTGCCCGCGCTGAAGTGATACGGGTACAGGAAAAGTTACTGGCACGGGAATCGGCGTGCACCGCGATTTTAAAACGCAATTCCGGATATTTTTTCAACTGATCAGCCAGTTCACAGAGCAGTTCCACCGACTCGGGTCGCAACACGGCTTTATTCAGCTCGTAGCGGATATCCAGTTTCAGAACGTTTCCGGAAACAAGTGCTGAATCTGCATATTGCGCAAAACAACCGAAACGGATAAGCACAAGCAGCAGGACTGTTAACAGGTATTTCATGAACTGTATAACGCGTTATTCCGAAAAGGTTACAACCGGCGCATCAGAATTTCATGAGCACCTGGAACGTAAAGTTGCGCGGGGCCTGGATATCGGCCGGCCGTGATGCGTATTCGCGGTTGGCGATGTTGTTTGCGATGAGTGCTGCTTTCAGGTTTTTGTTTACCTGGTATGAAATACGCGAATCGAAAACAATATCACCGGTGTTGTATTTTTCCCGGTACTCTTTGATACCGCCGAGCAGTGCCGTTGCATCGTAGAAAAAGCGGTCGATGTTTTCCATAAAACTGTTGTAACGCATGCTCGTTCCGAAGGCGAACTTTTTGTACACCAGTTCCACGTCTGCTTTCGCGATGTGCCGGTAGCGGTATTTCAGGATGTTTTCTTTAGAGGTGTTTACGAGCGAATCTTTCGCCAGGTCAAAAATCAGCGACTGCGGATTCATGTAGGTGTACCCGGCCAGCAGGTTTACATCAACGTTGCCCACTTTGCCAAGCCCGATTGCAGAAACATCAATACCGGTGATGCGGGTGGAGCCAACATTCACGGATTTAAAACCAAGTCCGAAAAACGGATCAGGGTTTGGTCCGAATGCGTTGCCCCACTGGCCAAATACAAACTCCATCATATCATGGTATTCCATCCAGAATGCCGATACATCGAGGTAACCCATCCATTTGCCGCACTTGATGCCCTGTTTAATCCCAAACTCGGCGCTCAGGCCGGTCTCCGGTTTCAGTGTATCGTTCGGATAAATCTCGAGCCCGCTGGCGCTTGTGCGGATGTATTTTTCAGCCACTGACGGAAAGCGATAACCCTGCCCGAAAGACGCACGCAGCCAGGTTGCTTTGGCCGCTTCAAAACTCACCCCGAACCGGCCTACCGGGCGGAACGGCAGCGTAAGTGTATCGCCTCCTCCTTTTTTGATATTAAACTCCGTAGCTGCTGTATCCAGTTTGTAATACTCGCCGCGCAGGCCCACGGAAACATTCAGGCGATTGAAGAATTTTTTATCCAGCTGTCCGTAAAACGCCTGGTTTGCTGCATAGTGATCTTTATACAGATCTGAAACAATATTGCTGTACGTTACCACGTAACCGCTTGTAACCGTCAGTTTGTTTTCGAACTGTTTCTGATACTGGTATTCACCATAAAACAGATCGGCTACGGAACCCTGTTTGGTATCGTTACGGTTGTCGGTGCGGAAATAACGCGTGCGCAGGTTGTGTTTGTTTCCTTTTTTGCCATAGTATGAAACATACGGGTCAACTGTAAAACGTTTGTTGGTGTATTGCTGGATGTTTCCACCAGCCGGGCGGTACGCACCGGTATCACCATCGAGCCAGAGAATAAACAAACCGCCGGAAGTGGTCATGCCGTTAAAGTTGACACCGGTGCTCAGTCCGGGTACTTTTTTAAACCGGTATCGGGTATTCAGATTCAGGCGGGCACGTTGTTCGGTTTCCAGTTCGCGATAGCCTTCATCGGAAAAAACGTGACCTCCTGCCACCACATCGAGGTTGCCGAATTTCTGCATGTGCAGAAAATTGGCACCGGTAAACGCCGGGTTTCGGTTGCCCCACCATTTCAGTGCATCGCGGCGCGGATTGTCGTAAAACCCGGAGAAAACAGTAAGCTTTGTTTCTGCCGTGTCGCGCGGATAACGCGTGCGCATGTGAATAACGCCGTTCAGTGCTGATGAGCCGTATAGTGCGGAGGATGCGCCTTTGATTACTTCGATCTGCTCAACGTTTTCTACGGGCAGGAAATTCCATTTCACATCGCCTGCATCGCCCGAAAGCATGGGCATATCGTCGACCAGCATCAGTACGCGGCTGCCCGCGCCGAAACTGTAACCGCTTCCGCCACGGATATTGGCCTGGCCATCGGTAACGTTTACGCCGGGTGTCTGATCAATAATTGTTTCGAGGTTCGTGGTGTTTTTGTTTTCCACCAGTTCGGGTTTTACCACTTCAACCGAAACGGTTACGTCGCCGATTTTCTGTTCGTATTTGCCGGCTGAAATTACAACGAGATTGAGCGCTTTTGATTCCGATTCAAGCGCAACATCGAGTTGAATCGGTTTCCCGTTTTCAGCAGTAATTTTTTTCTCCTGGTCGCGGTAGCCGATCATGTGAAAAACGAGTTTATGATCGCCGGGGGTAACGGTAATGGAATAGGTTCCGGTGATGCCGGCGGCCGTTCCGGTTTTTCCGTCAAGCAAAATTGTTGCGCCGGGTAATACTTCTTTAGTATTATAATCTATTATAGTACCACTTACAACAATTTGTGCCGTTGTTGGAAAAATGTTGGCTAAAAGGAGGAAGATGATTGTAAAACCGGTGAAATGCATATAAATTTGAGGAAATGATGTGATGCAATGTATCAAAAAGATAACTCCCATTCAAGCAATTTCGACGAAAAACTGTTCTACGTCGCTTTAAGTCTGATTCCCAACATCGGGCCGGTATTGTCTAAAAAACTCATCAAGTATTGCGGAAGCGCGGAGGCCATATTCCGTGAACCCAAACGGGCGCTGCTGCGTATACCGGGCATCGGTGAAACAACAACCAACGCAATTACTTCGAGCGGCATTTTTGAACGTGCCGAGGATGAAATCCGGTTTGCCGAAAAAAACAACATTTCGATACTCACCATTACCGAAGCGAAATACCCGCGCCGCCTCAGCCATTGTTATGATGCGCCCATAGTGCTTTACAAAGTCGGCAACACCAACCTGAATCCGAACCGCGTGGTGGCTGTAGTGGGCACACGTATGCCTTCGCCCTACGGCACGCACCTTTGCGAAAAACTGATTGAGGAACTTGCACCGTACGAAGTGCTTGTGATCAGCGGGCTTGCACACGGCATTGACAGCGTTGCACACCGGGCCAGTGTACGGTCAAAATTACCAACCATTGGTGTGCTTGGCCATGGCCTTGATATCATTTATCCGTACGACAACCGCAAACTTGCAGGCCAGATGGTCAACAACGGCGCCCTGCTTACCGAATACACCAACGGCACCAAACCCGACCGCGAAAATTTTCCTTCCCGTAACCGCATTGTAGCCGGTATGGCCGATGCCATTGTTGTAGTGGAATCCGGAAAAGAAGGCGGCTCGCTGATCACCACCGAATACGCTTTCAACTACAACCGTGATGTATTTGCATTTCCGGGACGCATCAATGATACGCGTTCGGAAGGTTGCAACCGGCTTATTCAAAACAACAAAGCTGCATTAATTCAAACGGGAAGCGATGTTGCACGTATGATGGGCTGGGAAATACCAACGGCCGAAAAACCGGCGCGCCGCTCGCCCATCATCATTCCGCTGGATGCCGAAGAAGAACACGTGCTGCTGAGTATGCGCAACCTCGGCAATGCCTACATTGATGAAATCAGCTCCGTTTCGGGTTATACAACAGGCAAAGTTACTTCGCTGCTTATGGCACTCGAAGCTTCCGGCATGGTGAAAGCGCTTCCCGGCATGCAATTCAGGCTGGATATCGCCTGCTGATTTTTTATACTGTAATTTTTGCAGCCAGGCGTTTGGCCTTTTCTACCAGTTGTTTTACATCGGCTCCGGGAGGTGCGTATGCCAGTGCCACCGCCATGCGGCGATACGGGCGTGTAGTTGGTTTCCCAAACACACGCACATCCGACTGCGGTTCCTGCATGGCTTCTGCCAGCCCGCTGATTGCAGGCACACCTTCGTGTGCGGCCAGCACCACGGCACTCGCCCCTGCCCGCTCCAGTGTAATTTCCGGGATGGGCAAACCAAGCACGGCCCGCAGGTGCAATTCAAATTCATTGAAGTTTTGCGTTCCGGCCAGTGTTACCATGCCGGTATCGTGCGGTCGCGGCGAAAGCTCGGAGAAATAAACCCCATCAGCAGCCAGGAAAAACTCAACACCCCAGATGCCGCTCCCGGTTAATGCTTCCGTAACGGCGGCGGCCATGTGCTGCGCTTCTTTGAGGTGTGCATCGCTGACGGGATGCGGCTGCCAGCTTTCCTGGTAATCGCCCCGCTCCTGCCGGTGTCCGATGGGCGGACAGAAGAGCGTAGGCCCGTGCTGTTGTGTAACGGTAAGCAATGTGATTTCTGATTCAAAACGGATAAACTGTTCTACAATCACTTCCATGAGATCGCCGCGGGAACCGGCCAGCGCGTAGTTCCATGCTTTTTCAATGTCGGCTTCTGTTTTTACAACGCTCTGCCCTTTTCCGCTGCTCGACATGAGCGGCTTCACCACACACGGAATACCGACCGCATGAACGGCCGCAGTAAATTCTTCAATGGTAGTTGCGTAACGGTATTCCGCCGTGCGCAGGCCCAGTTCTTTTGCGGCCAGGTCGCGTATGGCTTTGCGGTTCATGGTAAAATTGGCCGCACGTGCACTCGGCACTACCTGTATTCCCTGTTTTTCGAAATCGTACAGGCGTTCGGTTCTTATGGCTTCAATTTCCGGAACGATGATGTCCGGTTTATGTTTGGCTACAATGGCATCCAGTGCATCGCCATCGAGCATGCTGATGATTTCACGTTCGTCGGCTACCTGCTGCGCAGGTGCATCGTTGTATGAATCGGCGGCAATTACATATTGGCCAAGGCGTTTGGCCGCAATTACAAATTCCTTTCCCAGTTCGCCGGAACCCAGCAGGAGGATTTTTTTATGCATGAGAAAAAAGTTTTGACGAATGTACAGATTATCTGCGTGCTCATTTCTCAAACACTTGTAACTTTGGCACAACAGCAATCAATAAATACTATGTACGTACCATCATTCAAGCAACTCCTGCAAGACGAGCTGCACACCATTGACGATTCCGGACTTTTCAAACGGGAGCGCATCATCACTACCGAACAGGGTGCCGTTGTGCATGTAAGCACCGGGCAGGATGTAATTATTTTCTGCGCCAACAATTACCTCGGCCTTTCGTCGCACCCGCGCGTGGTGGAAGCAGCACACAAAACGCTGGACGAACACGGCTACGGCATGAGCAGCGTGCGTTTTATCTGCGGCACACAGGATATTCACAAAACGCTGGAACAGAAAATTGCCACGTTCCTGGGAACAGAGGACACGATTCTTTACGCAGCCTGTTTCGATGCGAATGGCGGTGTATTTGAACCGCTCTTCGGCGAAGAAGATGCCATCATCAGCGATGAACTGAACCATGCATCCATTATTGACGGTGTGCGTTTGTGCAAGGCGCAACGTTACCGCTACAAAAACTGCGACATGCAGGACCTGGAAGAAAAACTGATTGCCGCACAGGCCCAGCGCCACCGCATTATTGTTACTGACGGCGTATTCAGTATGGACGGCTTTGTTGCCCCGCTGGACAAAATCTGCGACCTCGCTGACAAATACAACGCACTGGTAATGGTGGATGAAAGCCATGCTTCGGGCTTCATCGGCAAAACCGGCCGGGGAACCATCGAAGCGAAAAACGTAATCGGCCGCGTGGACATTATTACCGGCACGCTCGGTAAAGCACTCGGTGGCGCCATGGGCGGTTTCACATCCGGCAAAAAAGAAATTATTGAAATGCTGCGCCAGCGTTCGCGCCCGTACCTTTTCTCCAACTCACTTGCCCCGCACATTGTGGGTGCTTCCATCGCCGTGCTTGATATGCTGAGTGAAACCACCGAGCTGCGCGACAAGCTGGAGTGGAATGTGAACTATTTCAAAAAAGGCATCAAGGCTGCCGGCCTGGAGATCAAAAACGGCGACTCGGCCATTGTTCCCGTAATGCTTTACGATGCCAAACTCGCCCAGCAGTTTGCCAACGAACTGCTGCAGGAAGGCATCTACGTGATCGGCTTCTTCTACCCGGTTGTTCCCAAAGGCCAGGCGCGCATCCGTGTGCAGCTTTCGGCAGCCCACGAGCAGGCGCACCTCGACAAGGCCATTGCCGCATTTGAAAAAGTAGGCCGGAAACTCGGCGTTATCAAATAATTTAAAACAGCATTGCATTGTAAATCCCGGTTATGCCGGGATTTTTTTTATATTTTTGATAACAGGAAAAGTTATGCTGCATTTTTTACGTACGTATTTTTCGTTTGCTTTTCTACTGTTGTCGCTGACACTTTTTTCGCAACCCAAAAAAAACGCAGACAGCATCAGGGAAAAAATCCCCGCGCTCAGTTCCATCAGTGAGCAGGCGGACGCATGGGTTTCACTGGGCTGGTGGGTAAGCTACGATAGCCTGCGGCCTGGCCTGGCATACGCGAACCGCGGACTCGAACTTGCACAGAAAAACAAGTTACCGGACGTTGAAAGCGACGCCTGGAACGTTATCGGTACCATTTACCAGGATCTCGGCGATTACGGCAAAGCCCTGGATGCGCACCACAAAGCAATTACCATGCGCACACAACTGAAGCGGGATGAGTTGCTGGGCAATTCCTACCTCAACATTTCGCTGGTGTATAAAAGCCTGGGAGATACGATGCAATCGCTGAAGCACCAACTGGAAGCTGCGGACATTTTCAAAAAAATGGATAACATGCGGGGTTACAGCAACTGCTGCAATGCTGCCGCACAAACCTACTTTGAACTCGACAGCATTGACCGGGCCATGGAGTATTATTCGCTTGCGGAAGTTGCTGCAAAGAATACATCATATTCCACTTCACTTGCCGACAGTAAACTGGGAATCGCAATTTGCCTGGCTACGAAGGGAGAGAACCAGCGTGCAGGAATTTATGCCGATGAAGCGATTGCCATTATGAAATCGGCCCAGAACGACTACGAATACAATGAAATGCTCCAGTCCCTCTCCCAGTTTTACCTCATCGAAGGAAAATTTGAACTGGCCGCGGCAACCACCAACGAGGCCATAGCAGGCACCTACAAACTGAGCCTGGCCGATGCCCGGAAAAATAACGTGCTGCAACTGGCACGTATTTATGAAGCCTGGAATAAACCGGCCGAGGCCCTTGTTCATTATAAAAAATACCAGTTCCTCAAAGACAGCCTGCTCAACGAATCGAAAGAACGCGCAATACGTGAAATGGAAGTGGCGTACAACAAGGAAAAGCAGGACAACCTGCTCATGCAGTACCAAAAACAAAGCCAGGTGCAGACCGCAATTGTTACCGGTGCCAGCATTGTACTGCTGCTGTTGCTGCTCGTCCTGTTCATGCAATATAAAACCAGCCGCAACCGGCAGCGCAGCAACGAAGCACTCACCCTGCAGAAAGCCATTATCGAAGAGAAAAATAAAAACATTACCGACTCAATTAATTACGCCCGGAAAATCCAGGCCTCGCTGCTGCCCCGCGCCGACGATTTTGAAACCACGCTGCGCCAGGGTTTTGTGATTTTCAAACCCAAAGACATAGTGAGCGGTGACTTTATCTGGCTCACCAGCAAAGAGGAGTTTGCTTTTCTTGCAACGGCTGATTGTACCGGCCACGGCGTACCGGGAGGCATGATGAGTATGCTCGGGTCTTCGTTCCTGAGTGAAATCATAATTGAAAAAAACATCAGTGAACCGGCCGTTGCATTAAACATGCTCCGCGACCGCGTGATCAGCGTACTGCGCCAGTCAGGATCGGAAGGCGAATCGAAAGACGGGATGGACATTGTACTTTACCGGCTGAATAAAAAAACCTTTGAACTCGAATACGCCGCAGCCAACAACAGTTTTTACACCGTAAGCGATGGCGTGCTCCGCGAACACCTGCCCGATAAACAGCCGGTGGGTTACCATCCGGAGCAGTCGCCTTTCCGCCAGCATTCCGTGCAGCTCAAACCGGGCGACATGATCTATACGTTTACAGATGGTTATGCAGATCAGTTCGGCGGCCCGAAAGGAAAAAAATTCAAGTACAAAAAACTGCAGCAGTTACTTCTCGAATGCGCTGCACTGGATGTAAACCAGCAGGACCTCAAACTGGAAAAAGAATTTGACGACTGGAAAGGCAGTCTTGAACAGGTTGACGACGTGCTGCTGATCGGTATCCGCGTATGATGCAACTATTCAGACATAGCTTGTTTGCCCTGCTGCTTTTGCTGGCTCCTGCACTTTCCGGCCAGCAAACAGAGATGGATAGCCTGCTGCGTGTACTTAAAACGCAGAACGATACCATGAAAGCGGCAACCTACGGCGACCTGGCTGCAGTTACGTTACGCTCTGATCCACAACAAAGCAAAGTGTATGCTGAAAAATCGGTTGCACTTGCCCGGAAAACCGGCTACAAATGGAGCGAAGCGTTTTCACTGCGCATGCTCGGAATTATTGCCGATGAAAGCGGCGACTATCCGACTGCCATTTCTAAAATAGAAGAGGCACTGGCCATTAACCGCGCCATCAAAAGCAGGGACGGAATCAGTGCGTGTCTTTCGAGCCTCGGCCTCATATATCACAACCAGTCGCGGTACGAGGATGCATTGCGCATTTATTATGAAACGTTGCCGTTTTATGAAACGCGCGATTTGTTTTACAATCGCGGGCTTATACTGAACAATATCTCGGGTATTCTGCGGGCGCAGAAAGAGTATGCCGGTGCAAAAAAATATGCGCTGGAAGCCGTTGCGGTAATGCAGCATGCTGGTTCTGTTTACGGCGAAGCGATTGCTACAAATAACGCAGGCGGGGTGTATATGGACCTGAACAACAAAGACAGTGCACTGTATTACCTCGAGCGCGGCCTTGCACTGAAAAGAAAACTGAACGACAAACGTTCCATCGCTTCTTCGCTGGGCAACCTCAGCCAGGCGTATGAACTTTATGGAGAGTTTGACAGGGCGGTTGCGTTGCTTGAAGAATCCATCAAAATACAGGAAGAAATAAACGACCGGAAAGGCATTGCGTTTAATGCAATTACTGCGGGCAACCTGCTCAGCAAAAGCACCAAACCCGAACGCGCAATTGATTATTACCTGAAAGCCTACACCATCAGCAGCCAGATCGGCGACCTGCAGACCCGCCAGGTGGCGGCATACAAATGCGGCAATGAATATTACAACAACGGAAATTTCCAGGCTGCTGCCGATTACATCTATGTGTATTCGCAGCTGCGCGATACGTTATATGCTGCGGAGAAAAACAAATCCATGACGGAGATGCGTGTCCGTTACGAATCGGATAAACAGGAACAGGTGCTGAAAATGCTCAACCAGGAAAACAAGCTGAAAGCAATGGAACTGGAACAGGCACTCACCGACCGCCACCGCAAAGAACAGGAGCTCCAGCTGCTGGCCAAAGAAAAAGACATCCAGCAGATGAAACTGGAGAAGACGGAAATGGATGTAGCCGCACGTAAACACGAAAACGAATTGCTCACCATGGACAAAGAAGTACAGGCCGCGCGGCTTCAGCAATCGAAAAGTGAAGAAGAACGGTTAAAATTACTGAACAGCGAAAAAGCGCGGCAACTTACGTTCGTGCTCGCAGGAGCTGTGCTGCTCATCATCCTGCTCGCTGTTGCCATTAACGGCTACCGCCAGAAACGCAGGGCCAACAGGCTGCTCGGTGAACAGAATGCGCAGATCACGCAGCAGAAATCAGAGATTGCGTTGCAGAAGGACATCGTGGATACCAAGAACAAAGAAATTACCGACAGCATCAGTTACGCCAAGCGCCTGCAGGATGCAATTCTGCCGCCTGAAAAATTCTGGAAAAACAACCTGCCCGAAAGTTTTATTTTTTACCAGCCCAAAGATATTGTTGCCGGCGATTTTTACTGGATGGAACAGCACAATAACCTGCTCCTGTTTGCAGCTGCCGATTGTACGGGCCACGGCGTTCCGGGTGCAATGGTTTCGGTGGTGTGCTCAAACGCACTCAACCGCACAGTGAACGAGTTCGGCATTACCGGTCCCGGTAAAATATTAGATAAAGTCCGCGAACTCGTTATCGAAACCTTTGCACGCAGCGAAAGTGAAGTAAACGACGGCATGGACATTTCGCTTTGTGTGTATGATCCGGTTTCGCGGCAACTCCACTGGGCCGGAGCAAACAACCCGCTGTGGATTATACGCGATGCAACAGCCGGCGTGGAAGAATACGTCGCCGACAAACAACCCATCGGCATGTTTTCCTATGCGCGCCCGTTTCAGACGCATGCGGTGCAACTGGAACGGAACGATTTCCTGT
Source organism: Chitinophaga pinensis (assembly GCA_943372645.1). GTDB lineage: Bacteria > Bacteroidota > Bacteroidia > Palsa-965 > Palsa-965 > VBWE01. The sequence continues at coordinate 206,008 of CALRZN010000001.1, forward strand.
TTCTTTTCAGCGACGGTTATGCCGATCAGTTCGGCGGCCCCAGGGGGAAAAAATTCAAGTACAAAACCATGCAGCAGCTTTTCCTCGAAAATTACCGGAAACCCTGCGCCGAACAGTTGGAACTTATCCGTAATGCTTTTTTTAACTGGAAAGGAAACCTGGAGCAGGTAGATGATGTACTGGTAATGGGTGTGCGTATATTATAAAAGGAAGCGGGGCTTTCGCCCCGCCATATATAGAGACACCCGTGTTCATTTTACTGAACCATGATGCGTTGTGAAAATTGTTCATCGCCGGTTCTCAGGATGCACACATAAATACCATCCGAAAAATCATTCATCTGGTAATGGTATTCCTGTCCGGCAGGCAGGCTGGGCAATGCAGCCTTGGCAACGATACGGCCACGCACATCACTTACAAAAAGAAACACATTGTTCATATCGGCCGAGGGCGTGATGGATAACATATTGGTTACCGGGTTCGGATAAAAGCGAACCGTTTTTGCAACGGCGGTTTCGTTTACGTTATTGATATCCTGTGCATGAAGGGTTGCCGGAAACAGGCTGAGCATGAAAGCGGCAAAAAGAAAGAAAGTGCGCATAACCGTGTGTGTTGGTTTCTGCTATATAGACGCACGAAGACCCCCATTCGTTTTCTGTCTTTTATAAGTGGCCGGAAAAAAACAGCCAGGGAACCGTGTTTTCATTATAAATGGTAATTTAGCGTCCCGGAAACGGGAATAATATTCATATTGTTGATTATCAAGTAATTACAAATAATTATTAAGGCTAAACCGTTTAATATTGCCCGCCGGAATGCCTGGATTGGATGGGAGATCTTTCCAACAGATTCTCCTTATCAACAACATATTTGTTCATAAAACTTGTTGGATCGAAATATCCTTATTATCTTCGCAGCCCCTTTCAATAGAGAGGTGGCATTAAATCAAACTTATTAAGTTGAAAGTCAAGTGAATACACGTAGCTACAACACCGTATCGCTCAGCAACGAAGCTGCTAAAGAACAAAAGCAGTGGCTGCTGGTGGATGCCGAAAACGAGACCCTTGGACGTTTAGCGTCGAAAGTGGCCTATTTAGTACGCGGCAAACATAAAACATCGTACACACCGCACATTGATTGTGGTGATAACGTAATCATCATCAACGCTGAGAAGATTCGTCTGACCGGTAAAAAGATGGACGACAAAGTGTATGTACGCTACACCGGTTACCCGGGCGGTCAGCGTTTCGCCACACCGCGTCAGCTTCTGAATACCAAGCCGGAGCAGATCATCGAACTTGCGGTAAACCGCATGTTGCCGAAAACCAAACTCGGTGACCGTCTCCGTACCAACGTATTCGTTTACGCCGGTACCGAGCACAAGCACGAGGCGCAGAACCCGAAGAAAATTAACCTGAAAACCATTAAGGAACGCGGATAATGGAAGTGATCAACACACTCGGACGTCGCAAAACAGCGGTAGCCCGTATTTACATGCAGCGCGGTAACGGAGCAATCCTTATCAACAACCGTGACTTCAAAGAATATTTTCCGACAGGCATTTTGCAGAGCAAAGTGCTTCAGCCGTTTACGCTGACCAACAACGTCGGTAACTACGATATCAAAGCCAACGTGGACGGCGGCGGGATCAACGGGCAGGCGGAAGCTGTACGCCTGGCGATTTCACGTGCACTCGTTGAAATTGATGCCGAGTTAAAATCAAAGCTGCGTGCCGAAGGGTTCATTACCCGCGACCCGCGCATGGTAGAACGTAAGAAACCGGGCCGTAAGAAAGCACGCCGCCGCTTCCAGTTCAGCAAACGTTAATCCGAACAACAAACCATATTCATCCGATCAAAGAATGTCGAGAATATCTTTCAACGAGTTACTTGAGGCTGGCGCTCATTTCGGGCACCTCAAACGGAAGTGGAATCCTGCGATGGCTCCGTATATCTTCACCGAGAAGAACGGAATCCACATCATCGATCTGAACAAGACCGTCGTAAAAATTGACGAAGCGTGCAATGTCCTTAAAGGATTTGCCCGCCAGGGAAAGAAAATCCTTTTCGTGGCTACCAAGAAACAGGCGAAAGATATCGTTGCTGAAAAAGTAAAGACAATCGGAATGCCTTATGTTACCGAACGCTGGCCGGGCGGTATGCTCACCAACTTTGCTACCATCCGTAAGGCTGTACGCAAAATGTCGAGCATCGACAAAATGGCTACTGACGGTACTTGGGACAACCTCTCGAAGAAAGAAAAACTCATGCTGTCGCGTGAACGCGCAAAACTCGAACACCAGTTCGGTTCTATTGCTGACCTCACCCGCCTGCCTGCAGCCATCTTCATCGTTGATATCTCGAAAGAACACATCGCTGTTGCAGAAGCAAAACGCCTCGGCATCACCACATTCGCAATCGTTGATACCAACTCCGATCCGAACCAGGTAGATTACCCGATCCCGGCAAACGACGACGCATCGACTTCGATCAGCCTGCTGATGAATATCGTTGTGAAAGCCATCGAAGAAGGTCTTGCTGAACGTAAACTCGACAAAGAGAATAAAGAAGACGACGACCAGAACGACGAGCTCGAAAACAAACTTTCACGCAACTACGATTCTGACGAAGAAGAAGGCAGCGGCGAGAAGAAGAAAGTTGCCCCGGGTGGTGCCGGTAAACGTCCGCGCAGAAAGCCGGCCGCCAAAACACCTTAATCTTTTTTAGTACACATTTTTTTACTGCATAATACTATGACAACAATAACCGCTTCCGACGTAAATAAATTACGGACAATGACCGGAGCCGGCATGATGGATTGCAAAAAAGCGCTGACTGAAGCAAACGGCGATTTTGAAGCAGCCATTGATATTCTCCGCAAAAAAGGACAGAAAGTTGCTGCAAACCGCAGCGACCGTGATGCAAAAGAAGGCCGTGTGGTAGCATTTACCGACGGAACACGTGGTGTACTCCTCTCGATCAACTGCGAAACCGATTTCGTTGCTAAAAACGAAGACTTCAGCAATTTCGTTGATACCATCGCCAAAGTTGCCCTGAACAAACAGCCGAAATCAATTGATGAACTCGGCGCGCTGTCGTATGACGGTAACGGCCAGACTGTAGCTGATAAAATCATCGAACAGGTTGGTAAAATCGGCGAAAAAATTGAAATTACCCGTTACGAAGTAATCGAAGCCGGACAGGTGATCGCTTACAACCACCCGGGCAACAAACTCGCTACCATCGTTGGTTTCAGCAAATCGGCTTCCGAGCAGGTTGCAAAAGACGTTGCGATGCAGGTTGCTGCAATGGCACCGGTTTCACTCGACAAGAGCGACGTTCCGGCAGAAGTACTCGAGCGCGAACTTGAAATCGCCCGCGAAACTACCCGCCAGGAAGGCAAACCGGAAGAAATGGTAGAGAAAATTGCACAGGGCAAAGTAAACAAGTTCTATAAAGAGAACACCCTGCTCAATCAGGAGTTTATTAAAGACAGCAAAAAAACAGTTGCGCAGTACGTTACTGACAGCGACAAGGAACTGACGGTTACCGGATTTAAACGCGTAGCCCTCGGCTAATAAAAACTGATAGTAAATCCCTCGCATTTTGCGAGGGATTTTTTTTGACCATACGATACCTATGACAAACAAGTACAAACGGATTCTGCTTAAGCTCAGCGGTGAAGCGCTGATGGGAAAAAAACAATATGGTATTGATCACGATGTGCTTTCGCAGTATGCACGCGAAATCAAAGATGTGTTTGAAACCGGTGTGGAACTGGCTATTGTGATTGGCGGCGGCAATATTTTTCGCGGCATTGAAGCAGAAGATGGGGGCTGGGACCGCGTGCAGGGCGATTACATGGGCATGCTTGCAACCGTAATCAACAGCATGGCACTGCAGTCGGCGCTGGAACAGATCCAGATTCCGACACGCCTGCAGTCGGCCATTGAAATGAAACAGATCTGCGAACCGTTTATCCGCCGCCGCGCCGTACGCCACCTCGAGAAAAACCGGGTGGTTATTTTTGGTGCCGGAACCGGGAACCCGTATTTCACAACAGATACCGCGGCAACATTGCGTGCCATTGAAATTGAAGCCGACGTGATTCTGAAAGGCACACGTGTAGATGGTATTTATACCGCCGACCCGGAGAAAGATAAGAATGCAGTGAAATACGATACCATTACGTTCAACGAGGTGTATGAAAAAAACCTGAATGTGATGGACATGACCGCATTTACGCTGTGCAAAGAGAACAAACTGCCGATTATTGTTTTCGATATGAACCAGCCGGGCAACCTGAAAAAAATCGTAAAGGGCGACCGCGTAGGTACTTTAGTTGAATTTTAACCGCGGGTTTTCTTAACTTTACCCGTTGTCAAAACAACCTTGTTATGAACGAAGAACTTCAATTTGTAATTGATACTGCCGAAGAAGCAATGAGCAGTTCGGTAAGCCACCTGGAATCAGAGCTGGTTAAAATCCGCGCAGGCCGTGCTTCTGCGGGCATGCTCGACGGTATTTATGTTGATTTTTATGGTGCCAGCACACCGCTTGCCCAGATGTCGAACATCAGCACGCCCGATGCACGCACCATCACCATTCAGCCCTGGGACAAAAACATGCTCGATCCCGTGCTGCGTGCCATACAGGCAGCCAACCTCGGCTTCAATCCAACCAACAACGGTACAATACTCATCTGCGCTATTCCACCGCTTACGGAAGAGCGACGCAAAGACCTCGTGAAACGCAGCAAAGCTACCGGCGAAGATGCGAAAGTAAGCGTACGCACCGCACGCCGCGATGCGAACGAAGAAATCAAGAAACTGCTCAAAAATGGTCTTCCCGAAGATGAAGGCAAAGACGGGGAAGCCAAAATACAGGCACTTACAGACAAGTACAGCGCTGCGATTGACAAACACCTCGAAACAAAAGAAAAAGAAATTCTTACCGTGTAAGTTTTTCTGCACAGGAATAAAAAAACGGCCGCTTAAAAGTGGTCGTTTTTTTATGCCCAAACGGTTGCACCTTCCGAACAGTTTTTGCAGATGTCGGTATCCGCACGCGAACGCAGTACCGAGCGGCGAAAATCCTGGTAAGCCGCGCTTTGCCAGATGGCTTTAAACGATTTTGTTTTCAGGTCACCCATGTTGTGCTGCGCATCTTTATCAAAGCAGCAGGGCACCACGGCACCGTCCCACGTAATTACCGCTGCGTGCCAGAGCCGCCAGCAATGGTTTTCCAGCTCATTCTTCAGCACCACCGTGCCATCTGCAAGCGTTTTATAGCGTGCATATTTTTCGTTGATCGGGATGAGCGGATGATCAGCGCGCGGATCATACACCTGTGCTGTTTTCAGTTTTACTTCGTCCACGCCCAGTTTTTCGGCCAGCTCGTAAATGTTTTTTACCTGGTGTTCGTTCGGTTTCACCACCAGGAACTGGTACACAATGTGCGGCGTTTTGGAATTCAGTTTTTTCTTCCACGCCACGAGGTTGCGTGTTCCTTCCATCACTTTTTCCAGCGATCCGCCTACGCGGTAAATCCGGTAGGTTTCCGGTGTTGTGCCATCCACCGAAATGATGATGCGGTCGAGACCTGATTCTACGGTCTTCCGTGCGTTTTCATCATCCAGGAAATGTGCATTGGTAGAAGTGGACGTATAAATATTCCGCGATGCGGCATATTGCACCATATCAAGAAACTGCGGATTGAGATACGGTTCGCCCTGGAAATAAAACGTGAGGTACAGCAGGTGTTCCTGCAACTGGTCAATCGTCTGGTGAAAAAACGATTCCTTCAGCATGCCTGTGGGCCGTGTAAACTGCCGCAATCCGCTCGGACACTCCGGGCAGCGCAGGTTGCAGGCGGTAGTAGGTTCAACAGAAATGCTTACCGGGAGTCCCCACTGCACAGGGCGTTTGGTTACTTTGGCGTAGTAGTAGCCGCTGGTTACCTTCAACGCATTCCATGCCCGCTTAAAAGTCAGTTTGCGCAAAATCCGCAGCCGGTCTGTACGTCCCATCTTATAAAGGTACGAATAGCGTTTGTTTTCCGGCTATGCCGCTGAAAGCATCAGTTGCCTGATTTGGGCAACGTAACTGCTATTGTGCGAAAAAAGTCGGGATTGGTAACGGAAACTATTTTGACCTCGTACTCCCCGGGCGCAAGTGCAGCCTCTGCAATGGCAATGGTTTGTTCTGCTTTCTTACCTGCAGCTGTAACACCTGTTGCAGCAAGTTCACGGGGCGGCATTTTGCGTGATTTATCCTGGATAATAACGCGGTAGGTATCTGCTTCGCTGCCCTCGTTGAATGCAACGGCAATGATGTTTTTATTATCAGCAGATAAATGAACCTGGGCGGTAAAATAACAGGGATACAGCGATGATGCATAGTGCGAACGATATTGTTTACTCGGCACCCATTGTTTTTTATCCTCCATCCAGGTTTCCGGCCGGGCTTCCCATACCATGGTTTTGTTTTTGGCCACTTCCACTACCGATGCAATATTGCCGGTGTTAATCAGGTAATTGCCATTCGGCAGCAGCTCAACGCTTCCCATTTTTGCGCTCTTTCCGTCAGAACCCGCAATGTTTCTGCATTCGAATTTCCACGTTACTACGGGCGGTGCTTTCTGATCAGCAGCCGGTGTTAAAATCATGGCACTGGAACAAACCGTTGGATCGAGGATGGAATCGTTGTTAAAAATGGCGATTGAACCATCAGGCAACACATTGGCATCGTGCTGGTGCCAGAAACCACCGCGATAGTCAGCCACCACTGTTCCTGTTTTTTTCTCAATTTTCAGAATGCAGTTCATGTTCCGGAAACCGGCATACACAAATTCACCGGTTGCATCCACACTGAACGCATTGAGGTGCAAACCGCCCCCGGTTTTTCCCTGCTCGTCGCGCGCGCTGAAAAAATCCTGGTCGGTAAAATAATTTTTTGCGCTCCAGGTCCACACCGGTTTGCCAAAGTAGCCGTATTCGGTAATGGTTCCGTAACGTACCGTGGCCGTGTCGTTGGTAAGCGGGTTGCGGCCGGGCCGCGTTTCGTTACCCAGCACCATGTAGTTTCCTGAAGGCAGGCGGCGGAAATCGTGGTGGAAATTTTCCGTTGCGGATTTTTCCATTTCCGTTCCTTTCCAGCGGATTTTTCCGTCAACGCTCAATTCATACACATTCTGCTGCGAAAGAAACGTAACCGTTCCCTGGGGCGAAACACGGATATCGCGAATGAGGTGCGATTCGGAAAGTGTGTTCGGAATATCGGGCACCACCCACACCACGTTGCCGGCCCGGTCGGTAATGGCATGCAGGTAATCCATACTCACCAGCCCCTGTGCATTTTCATACGTTTTTTTAATGGTTACGCGGTTCCTGGTTTTTTCACCATACGCTGAATACAGGATTGAAAAACGCTTCTTCGGCGACCTGAAAATTTCTTTCCCTGCGGCATCTGTTGCTTTATAGTACCATTCGTACGAACGTGAAAACTTCAGCCCTTTTACCAGTGTTGCGGTAGTGGCATCGTTCTGTGTAACCACCACTTTGCGAATGGTGTCCGCCTTGCCCGTGAGGTAAGCCAGCTCAATTACAACCAGCCGGTAGTTCACTGCTTTGGCCACTTCGGGATATTCAAACATCACCTGCGTATGATTGAGTACACTACCCGGTTCGGGTTTATACGGCGATGAACTTACTTCCGGTTCGCGGGTTACCACGCTGTTAAACGTAAGTGCAGGCTGTGCCTGAATGAAAAGCACGGTCAGACTGCAAACGGCAAGTCCGGCAAACTTTTTAATGTTGAATGGCATCGAATTGTTTTTTTAAAGAGGTGATAAATGCATCCTGTGCGGCACGTTTTTCAATGTCGGATGCGGATGCTTTCTGGCGGGCCGCATTTTTCAGCTGTTTATTTTCCGCATTAAATGCGTCAATTGCTGCAGGGCCGGGCATAATCCGCTTCGCTGCTGCACTGTACAGTTCGTATCCGAGCTGCTGCAGCGTATCGCCGGCAATGGTTTCAAAAAGTGTTATGTCTTCTTCACGCAGTTCGCGTAAAAACTTGCGTGTGTTGTCTTTCATTACCGGCTTCACGAGGTTGCTCCACATTTCGCCGGATGCGGCGGTTTCGCGCGACTCTTCGGAGCGGCTGTAATCCATTACTTCGGGCCGGTAAACGATGTGCAGTTTTTCGCAGATCGCTTTGATGGTTGTTTCCGGATCAAGAATAAACTGCTCGTACGGAATAGCAATGTAACGCGATGCATCAATGGAACGGCACAGCGCAAGCGACAAATCCTGCTCTTCTTTCCATTGCTTCGCAAGGTGATAAATATGTTTTTCACCCACAATGGCTTTCATAAACGACAGGGCCACATCGCGTCCGTCGCGGTAAATGTGGATGTAGAACGGATGAATACCCGATGCTTCAATCGAATCGATGTAATGAATGCTGGCCATGCTTTTGCAGCACCATATAGCTGCACCTGCCTGCAGGGCTTTCAGTTCATACACCGCTTTCATCACCTGCGGCAGGTTATTTCCCGTGCAGCGTTGTTCCACTTCATCACGGTTGAACCGGATGTTCCAGTTTACCGGATTCCGTTCCACCAGCGTGCATACATCATCCACCAGTTTCCGGAAATTGGTTTGCTCCTGCAGGTCGCCATAAAGCGGCAGCAACGGCATCATGGTTTGAATGATGTGCGGCGGATGCGGGGCATTGATTTCGGGAAGCTGGTTCAGCATTACGCGCAGCAGGTTCGAGCCCGAACGCTGTGTACCGATAAACTGAATGGCCTGCATGTTGTTCATACGCATTAATAAAGCAGGTACCCGAGCAATCCCGCAACCGGAATCAAAAGGGCCTGGTCAAGTTTTTTAACGAAAAGTGCTGTGATCAAAACGAACGCAAAAATAGTGAACGATTGCCAGCACAGCGGAATATATTTTGCAAAGAATACCACTGCTGCAAAAATCAGTCCGATAACACCCGGCCGCAGCCCGCTGAAAATGGCTTCCACCGTTACATTTCCCCGGATGCGGTCGAGGTACTGCGATGCAATAACCGTAACTGTTGCGGGCGGTACAAAAATGGCCACGGTGCTTACCAGCGCGCCCAGCAGCCCGCCCACTTTCCAGCCGATGAATGTGGCCGTAATCATAATCGGTCCCGGGGTGATCTGCCCCATCGCAATGCCGTCGGTAAATTCGGTTGTTGTTACCCAGCCGTGTGTTGCAACCACCACATCTTTAATGGCCGCAATAAAAACATAGCCACCACCGAACAGCGTTACACTCATGCCGCCAAAGGTGGAACCCAGGCTGCCGGCCGTGCGCAATTCTTCGCGGGTGGTGGCAGTTCCGGTGAAGTACCAGAAACCAAAAGCGGCTGCAATGCCTGCCGCAACAAACAGCCACGGTGTAAACTCCCGGCGCAGCGAACGTTTTATCGCGGGCTTTTGCGGAGGTGTTACTGCTGCTGATTTGCGGAACAGGAAATAGCCGAGTAAACCACTACCGATAATTACCCCGAGCGTGGTCCAGAAGCCGCCGAGCAGCAGCATGGCCGCACAACCCAGCGCAACAAGTACCCACTGCAAAACCGTTTTTACATTTTTACGCGCCATATCAATGGCCGCAGCAAGAATAATGGCAGCAACAGCCGGCTGCAGCCCGGAAAAAATGCGCTCCGCAGCCGGAATTTTTCCGTAGTGGAAATACAGCCATGAAAGCACACACACAAGTATAAACGAAGGCAGCAGCACCGCGCCGAGGCAGATGAGCGCACCGGTAAATCCGCGCAGGCGGTAACCGATAAACGCCGTTACATTGGTTGCCAGCGGGCCGGGCAGCACACTGGCCAGCGTGGTGCCGTCAATCACATCTGTATCGGGCAGCCATTGTTTCTTTTTCACTATCTGCTCGCGGATTGCACCCACCAGTGCCACATTACCGCCAAATGCGGTGGCTCCGATTTTTAAAAACTGCAGGAAAAGGGCGCTCCGGGACGGCGCTGTTGTGTGGTGTTGCACGTTGCACAAAAATACGCATTCGGCCTGCAAAATCGTGCCTGCGGGTAGCATAAACAACCAGATATAGATGTATTTATTTCGCGAGCGGCTCTGTATCAGTGCTTTTCAAACACCGCAGGCACTTTCCGGGGTTGCGGCCAGTGAAGGCAACTTTCTCTCATTCTGCTTATCAAACCTCAAATTTTATGTACTTTTAGCCCTTGAAAGCGACCATCGAAACCAGGCGGACATACCACCACGCACAGGCGGGCAACAGCACATCCACTGGCTCAAAACGACACAGGCTTTCGTTAATTTATGTGGGCTAAGTTATCGCACCTGATACTGCGCAACCGCATGACCTTTTTCCTGGTCATGCTCGCTATAACCGGATTCATGGGCTGGGTAGCCTACGACCGGCTTGAACTCTCTTACCGCTATGCACGTGTGCTGCCGGCGGATGACCCGGAGAACATTGCGTACGAAGAATTCAAGAAAAAATACGGGGAAGACGGCACCGTGATGGTAATCGCGGTTAAAGATTCCGGGATTTTTCAATATGATAAATTCGTCGGGCTTTACGACCTGACCGAAGACCTCAAAAAAATAAAGGGCATCAAAGAAGTGATGTCCATTACCCGCCTCTACGACCTGCAGTACACCGATTCAACCGGCAAGTACAATTTTCTGCCGGTAATCAATCAGCGCCCGAAAGACCAGGCCGAAGTGGACAGCCTGCGCAAAGTGATTAACTCGCTTGCATTTTATGAAGGCCTCATTTACCGCAAGAAAGACCGGATTGCCGTAATGGCCGTAACGTTTAAGGATTCGGCACTCAATTCTGCTGACCGCATCAGCATTGTGGCCGACATTACTTCGCGCTGCGATGCGTACCAGGCCAAAACCAAAATTTCAGAAGTGCATTATTCCGGCATGCCATTTATACGCGCCGAATACATGCGCCGCATTTCGCGCGAAACACAGTTCTTTATGTACCTGGCGCTGCTGGTTACAGCCATCATCCTGTGGGTGTTCTTCCGCTACTTTAATGCCGTGTTCTTCTCCATGATCGTGGTAGTGATCAGCGTCGTATGGTCGGTAGGAACCATGGCCCTGCTCGGGTATAAAATCACCGTACTTACCGGCCTCATTCCACCACTCATTATTGTAATCGGTTTGCCCAACTGCATCTTCCTTATCAACAAATACCTGGAAGAGCTGAGCAAGCACCACAACAAAATGAAGGCGCTGGGCCGCATGGTGCAGAAAGTGGGCCTTTCCAACCTGCTTGCGAACATTACGACTTCTATCGGCTTTGGTGTGTTTTATTTCACCAACAGTTCCATGCTCGTTGAATTTGGCGTTACGGCGGCCATCAACGTAATGACCACGTACACCATTGCACTTATTCTTACCCCGATTTTCTTCAGCTGGCTGCCTGAACCGAAACTGAAACACACCAAGCACCTCAGCGGCAAACGCATCAACTGGGTGATTGCCATTATTGATAAAATTGTGCATCAGCGCCGCCGGACAACCTACGTAGTTGTTAGTGTAATTACGATTATTTCGTTTGCAGGCATGTATTTCATCAACGTGAACGGCTATGTGGTTGACGATCTTCCCAAGAAAGACCGGATATTTACCGACCTGCATTTTTTCGAAGAAAATTTTGGCGGTGTGTTGCCGTTTGAAGTTGCCATTACTACCAAGTCGGGCAAAAACCTGTTTGACAAATCGGAAGAAGGCGAAGCGCTTTATAAAATCGAAGAACTGCAGCAGCTCATTCAGAAACAACGCATCGGTACCGACACCACGCCAATTTTTACGCGGCCGGTATCCATTGTGGAGGCCGCCAAATTTGCCAACCAGGCACGCCTCACCGCCGAAAAAGAACGGCGCAGCAGCAAGTTTTATTTCCTGCCTGCCGACCGCATGACGCTGATGGAACTCGCCGGCAACAACGATTCCATGCTCAGCAAACAGGAGCAGAAGCTGAGCACCTTCATGAGCAAGGACAAAAAGAACACACGGGTAAGTTTCCAGATGGCCGACATCGGTTCCAAAAAAGCAAAAGTGCTGCTGGCTGATCTGCGTCCGAAAATTGATTCCATTTTCCCGAAAGAAAAATATGTGGTGGACATGACCGGGCACAGCCTCATGTTCCTGAAAAGCAACGACTACCTGCTGCACCACCTGTTTGTAAGCCTTGCCATTGCTATTGTGCTCATCCTGCTCATCGGCATGGTGCTGTTCCGTTCGGTGGCGATTATCGTGCTGTCCAAACTTCCATGTCTTATTCCGCTGGTGATTACAGCGGGTGCGATGGGTTTCTTCAACATCCCGATCAAACCTTCCACAATTCTTATTTTCAGTATCGCATTTGGTATCGCGTCTGACGGCACGATTTACATTCTCACCGAATACCGCCACCAGCTCAACAAACTTTCGTACGGTGATGCCGGGCGGGCCGTTTCCAATACCATCCGCGAAGTCGGGCTGAGCATGGTTTACACCAACGTGATTCTGTTTGCAGGCTTTGCCATCTTTGCGTTGTCTTCGTTCGGCGGCACGGTTTCACTCGGCGTACTCATTTCCATCACGCTGCTGATGTCGCTGGCCACCAACCTTATCCTGTTGCCGTGCATCCTGCTTTCGCTTGAAAAACGCACGGTGATGAAAGCCTTCCGCAAAGAACCGCTTATTGATATTTATGATGAAGAAGAGGATATTGACGCCGAGAAACTGATCATCCAGGCCGGCGGTTCCGATCTTCAATAAACCAGCAGCGCGACACCATGAAAGGAATAGTTTTAGCCGGTGGTTCCGGAACCCGTTTACATCCGCTCACACTTGCAGTCAGCAAACAACTGATGCCGGTGTACGACAAACCGATGATCTATTATCCGCTTTCCACGCTGATGATGGCCGGTATCCGCGAAATCCTTATCATTTCCACTCCGCACGACCTGCCGCACTTCCGCCGCCTGCTGGGCGATGGTGCAAAATTCGGCTGCCGTTTCGAATACGCCGAACAGGTTGTTCCGAACGGACTTGCACAGGCATTTGTAATCGGTGAAGCATTTATCGGCGGTGATAAATCGGCCCTTGTATTAGGTGACAATATTTTTTACGGCGCAGGAATGGGCACGCAGCTCCGCGGGCTCAGCGATCCGGAAGGCGGTGTGGTGTTTGCGTATCACGTATCCGATCCGGAACGTTACGGTGTAGTGGAATTTGATGATTCGATGCGCGCCATTTCCATTGAAGAAAAACCAAAAACACCAAAGTCGAATTATGCTGTTCCCGGCCTGTATTTCTACGACAACTCGGTTGTGGAAATTGCAAAAAACCTGCAACCCAGCGCCCGCGGTGAATTCGAAATTACGGATGTGAACCGCCACTACCTGGCCGAAGGCAAACTGCAGGTGCGTGTGCTCGAACGCGGCACCGCATGGCTCGACACCGGTACCTTTGCATCACTCATGCAGGCCGGCCAGTTTGTGCAGGTAATTGAAGAACGCCAGGGATTAAAAATCGGCTGCATTGAAGAAGTTGCTTACCGCATGGGCTTTATCGACCGCAACCAGCTGCACAATCTTGCAGAACCGCTGATGAAAAGCGGCTACGGAAATTACCTCGTAAACCTCCGCTGAGTATGAGCACACCCGCAAGAAATATTCTTGTTACCGGTGGCGCCGGATTTATTGCCAGCAGCCTTGCCGAAAAACTTGCAAAAGATCCTGCAAACAATATTGTAATTGTTGACAACCTGCTCACCGGTTCCACTGATAAGTTACCGCAGGGCGACAACATCCGTTTCAACCGCTGCGATGTAAACAACTACGCTGAAATTTCAGGCGTGTTTTTTGCCAACCGTTTCGATTATGTTTTTCATTATGCCGCAGTAGTTGGTGTGCAGCGCACACTCGACAACCCGGTGAAAGTGCTTGATGATATTACAGGCATACGCAATGTGCTGGAGCTTTGCCGCAATACAGGTGTGAAACGTGTATTCTTTGCCTCATCGTCGGAAGTGTATGGTGAGCCGGTTGAATTTCCGCAAAACGAAGACACAACGCCGCTCAACTCGCGCCTGCCCTACGCCATTGTGAAAAACGTGGGCGAAGCATTTCTTAAATCGTACCGCAAAGAATACGGACTGAATTATACGATCTTCCGTTTCTTCAACACGTACGGCCCGAAACAGAGCCGCGATTTTGTTATCTCCCGCTTCATTGCCGGCGCATTAAAAAACGAACCGATTACCATTTACGGCGAAGGCGCACAAACGCGCACGTTCTGTTTTATTGATGACAACGTGGATGCGTGTTACAATGCATTTGTGCAGGACAAGTTTATTGATGATGTGGTAAACATCGGCAGCGACAAAGAAGTACCGATTATTGATCTCGCCCGCATGATCATCCGCATCACCGGATCGCAATCAGAGATCGTTCACCTGCCGGCGCTTACCGAAGGCGATATGACGCGCCGCCTGCCCGACACTACTAAAATGCGTGAACTGCTGAGCCGTCCGATGCTTCCGCTGGAAGAAGGAATCAAAACGGTGATACAGAATACGCAATATATTTCATAACCGATCCCGTGAAAGAAAAACAGGCTTCGCTGCAGCTTTATTTTGAAGACGCCATCAGCGCGTACAGCAAACAACTGCAGCCACAACCGGCAAACCTGTATGATCCGATCCGGTACATTCTTGCACTTGGAGGAAAACGCATGCGCCCGCTGCTTACACTCATCGGCTGTAAAATGTATCACGATGATATGGACCGGGCAAAATACGCGGCACTGGCTATTGAACTGTTCCATAATTTTTCGCTGATACATGATGATATCATGGACAACGCGCCCATCCGCCGCGGCAAACCAACGGTGCATGAAAAATGGAACAGCAACATTGCCATTCTCAGCGGCGATGCCATGCTGGTTGAAGCATACAAACAAATTGCAAAAGTTCCCGCCGGGGTAATGCCCCGCGTACTGGAAACCTTCAGCCGCACTGCCGAAGAAGTGTGTGAAGGCCAGCAATACGACATGGATTTTGAAACCGCGGCCGGTGTAACCATCCCGGATTACATCCGCATGATTGAACGTAAAACGGCCGTGCTGCTTGGCGCCGCGTTGAAAATCGGGGCGTATTGCGGTAACGCAACTGAAACACAGGCCGATCACCTCTACGAATTCGGGCGAACCATCGGTATTGCTTTCCAGTTGCATGATGACATCCTGGACGTGTACGGCGATGCGGCGCAATTCGGAAAACAAACCGGCGGCGATATTCTTGCCAACAAAAAAACATTCCTGCTCCTCAAAGCACTTGAACGGGCAAACGGGTACAAAAAAGAAGAACTGTTGCAGTGGCTCCAGGTACCGGCCTCAGCGGGCACGGAAAAAGTAAAAGCGGTTACCGCCATTTATGATTACCTCGGGATAAAAGAACTGGCAGAAGCAGAATCAAACCGGTATTACGAAGAAGGCATTGCACACCTCGATGCAGCTGAAGCAAACGCGGAATGGAAAAATTACCTGCGCAGTTTTACCGATCAGCTGATGGTGCGGCAGCAGTAATTACTCCGTATAAATAAACTCCCACGCACTTTTGTACGCTTCTTTTTCTTCGGTGTATTCCAGGAAATCGTTGTAAAACGGGTGACGCGAAAGCGTGGCACTGTCGCCTACCACAATCAGTTTGCGTTTTGCGCGGGTAAGTGCAACGTTCATGCGGCGCACATCGGCCAGGAAGCCGATCTCGCCTTCTTCATTGCTACGCACTAAGCTGATGCAGATGATGTCGCGTTCCTGCCCCTGGAAACCGTCCACCGTTTTTACAGCAATGCGGTGCCGTATACTTTTCCATTCTTCTTCCGCAATCAGCCGGTTCAGTAATTCCGTCTGCTGTTTGTACGGCGAAATAATTCCAACGGTGAGTATTTCATCATTCCGCGAATCGTACTGATCGAGCACCATCTTCAGGTACTTCAGCAGCAACTGGGCTTCTTCTTTGTTTTCAATACTCAGCGTTTCCGGATTCTGTTCTTCGGTGAAACCGCAGCCCGCCGTGTCAATAAAATCAAACGGTTTGGTGAGCAGGTGTTCGTTTTCATCAAAACTCAGCACGTTGTCTGCAACAGTTACATCGGCCTGCAGGTTATTTCCATAAAATTTACGGTTCGAAAAACCCATGATGGTTTCATGCATCCGGTATTGCACCTGCAACATTACGGTTGCGTGTTTTTGCCCGGCCACTGCACGTTCAAACAACGTGTATTTTAATCCTTCTGCATTTTTCGATTTCACCGTGGGTGGAAGCTGGTGATGATCGCCTGCAAAAATAACGCGGTTCGAACGGGTAATCGGAATCCAGCTCATCGGTTCCAGTGCCTGTGCTGCTTCGTCAATAAATACCGTTGAGAAAAAACGATCGCGCATCAGCCGCGATGATGAAACCACCGGCGTGCATGCAATAACCTGGGCCTGGTCAAACTGCTCGTACAGAATATGATCTTCCAGCATGGATGCGTCTTTCAGCATATTGCGTGCTTCCGCAAAAAGCAGGTTGCGTTGTTCCCGCTCCTGGTGACCAAAATTGCGTTTGTACTTTTTCGCCATCGCAAAATATTCCTCGGCCTGCTTACGGTAGCTTTTCAGGTCTTTGTACATGCTGTGATTCGTCATCTTCACATCCAGCGTATTGTTCATCACCTCTTCCGACACACGGGCCGGGTTACCAAGGCGCAGCACGTTGATGCCTTCGCGTACTAATTTTTCTGTGAGCAGATCCACCGCGGTATTGCTTGGACTGCACACAAGCACCTGTTTTTCTTTCATCAGCGTACGGCGGATAGCCTGCACGAGCGTAGTGGTTTTACCGGTGCCCGGCGGACCATGAATAACGGCAACATCACAGGCCGATTCAATCAGCTGAATGGCATCATTCTGCACCTGGTTCAGTGAAGTAACGGGGTTAACGTATTCCGATTTTTCGAAACGTGCTTTTGCTTCGCCGTACAGAATTTCGCGCAGCTCCGCGAGGCGGTTGCCATCGGCCTGCATTACTTTCTGCATTGCGATCAGCATTTCGCGGTACGAGTTTTCATCGAAAAGCACGTTCACTCCCAGCTTTCCGTTGTACGCCCAGTCCGGCAGTTCATCAAACGAAAGAGCAACGCGCATGCGGTTACGGATCACCTGTTTGATGGTGCCTTCCACGCGTGCTGTTTTGTCGCCTTCGGAAGCGTTGCTGAACAGTTCAATCACTTTACCGGATGAAAACTGGTGCAGTGTATCATGATCTGTTGTGCGATCAATTTCAATAATGAGCTGATCGCCCGGGCCGAGTTCTTCGGATGCAATTACGATGGGATACCAGGTAACGCCGTTTTTTTTGCGTTCCGCAATACTGCAGCGTTCAAACTGGGCAATGTATTGTTTGTGATCTTCTTCCTTTTCCGTTGCAAGCAGTTCAACCAGCTTCATCAACGCTTCGACTGTTTTCTTAGCCATACATGTTCAGATAGGTGAGCGGGTCAGGCACATTCACACAGCCGTTCGGTTTAACAGGATTTATTTTGTTTTGAATACAAGGTCCACATACACCGGCAGGTGATCGCTGTACCCGCCGAGGTAACGGCTGCCTGCAAAGGTACGCAGCGGCGCGGGACCGTCGCCTTTATATATTTCACCGAGCAGCCAGTCCGGCTGAAAAATACGGCCGCCATCCGGTTGCACAAAAAATCCTTTTTCCTGCAGCAGCGATTCCGAAACCATCAGCTGATCGAAAATATTTTTTTCCTTCTTGTAATAGTGCGAACCATTGCCCATTTTCTTTTCCAGCGTCATCAGGTTCACCAGCATTGATTCCTCCATCAACTGCTCAATGCTTTTATCGGAAGGCGTGTCGTTAAAATCACCCATCACAATCAGCTGTGCATTTTTCGATTCTTTACGCACACTGTCAATGGCATGTTCCAGCGTCTGTGCGGCAAACACGCGCCGTTCGGAATTGTCCGCGCTGCCGCGGCGCGAGGGCCAGTGATTGACAAACAGGTAAACCGTATCGCTTTTTCCGAGAATGGCCTTTACCACCATAATGTTGCGGGTGGGCGGCAGCGTATCCGAAGGTTGTTTCACAATCACCTTACTCGTTTTCAGCACGCGCATTACTTTTTTATTGTAAATGAGTCCCACATCAATACCGCGTCCGTCGGGCGAATCGTAATGCACAATGTCGTATTTCACCTTTTTCAGCGCGGTTTTGCGGGTAAGATCTTCCAGCACGCGGCGGTTTTCTATTTCACAAACGCCGAGTACATCCATTCCTTTTCCACCGTTCATTTCGAGAATTACTTTCGCGAGGTTATTCAGCTTCGTATTGTAACGTACCGAGTTCCATTTATTTTTTCCCTGCGGCAAAAATTCTTCGTCATTTATTTTAGTATCATTAATGGTATCAAATAAATTTTCGAGGTTGTAAAAACCAACCCGAAGCGATACCGGATTTTTCTGTGCAAAAAGTGATATTCCTGCAAGAAAAAGCAAACCTGTCAGAAGTGTTTTTTTCATCGTTTTTAAAATATACACAAAGATACAAACGGCATTCCGGTTTTGCACCAAAATAATACAACGAAGATCAAACTGCTGCAGGCAAGCGGTTCGTTAAAACCCCTTATTCAACAACAGGTTTCGCGTTTTTTACAAAATTTTATTTTTCCCGCAATTTCATTTACAACCAGGTAACGTATAGAAACAAACTAAACGACGATGCCTGCCATAATTTCAGAAATAAAAAAGTGTTATTGGGATGGCTTTTTTTGCCCTTAAAATCACAAACCGGGAGACGTAAATAATTTTAGTTTTCAGTTATTAAAAAATAGTATTTACTTACTTCCCATAATGGGAATTTTAAAAATGTTCCGGCGTATTTTTTGCAGATAAAAAGCCATTCTCCGCGCATGATCCATTTCCTGAAAAAAGCAGTTCAACCGATTCAGCATTTTTTGATTTCCGCCCACCTGCCTGTAACATCTGCCGTAAACAGCCATTTCTGTATCCTGTAAATAAACCCGGCAGCCAGCGTCTCCATTGCATAAAACGGGTATTAATGGTTTTCGGCCGGCTTTCAGAACACCGTACACGCCCGCGCGCGTATATACGCGTGCGTGAGCGTACGCGTGCGCATTTACGCCCGGAGGCTGTTTGCTGTACTTGTGCCGGAAAAATCCGATTAATTTTTTTGTACCCTTAAAACCCTTGTAAACAAAGGGCTTTAGCGACCCGAAGAACATTTTTTTGATTTTTTTTCAGTTCCCCTCTTGACAAATTGAAAACAATGGGTTTATCTTTGCCCTGTCAAACAAAAAGAACTAAAATCAAATGATACGTCAGTTTTTACATATCGAACGCGCGGCGGTAAACAGCGATCTGGGGAGCAAACCCAGTTCGGGCCGGTTGTGTTGGGCATAGCGTATCAGAAAAGATAGCAGCATATAACCAAACACACCCGGCGCCAGAAACGCCGGGTGTTTTGTTTTAAATCAAACTCATGTACAGATCAAAAAATTGTAAACCGAACCTGTTTGCCCTTGCCGCCCGTCCAGCAGACGACGCGGTGCGGATTGCCGGAACTACGCCCGAGGTGGGCTTTGACGGCGTGCAGGAAAAAAATATCCCGTGGAGGGGGAACCGGACGTAAGCCCAAAAGCTTCGTTGCACAGCGGTACCCGGCTCCACAAAGAGACCGGGTTTTTTGTTGCCCCAATGGAACCAGCAAACGTGTAAACGAAGAAAAAAACAGGATTATGTTGTTCAACAAGCAGACAAGTCAGCCACATGGTTTCGATACCATGAACCACCAGGGAGCACCGGCATATACTTTGTCACCGAAACTGGAACTGTACAGTGCAGTGGTAACCGCTTCGCTGAGCGACAAATTCTACGAAAAGGGCGGTGAGCGGATTAACCGGATTGTGGAACTGATCTGGCAGAATGACCCCGAATTTGTTGCGAAACTGGCGGTGTACACCCGCGAAAAAATGTACCTGCGGTCAGTGCCGCTGGTACTTACCACGGAACTCGCAAAGTACAGCAACGGAAACGCACTGGTAAAAAAACTGACCGGCCGCGTGGTACAGCGGGCTGATGAGATAAGCGAACTGCTTGCTTATTACCAGCTTTCGAACCAGCGTAAAGGGATGAAGAAGCTGAACAAACTTTCGAAGCAGTTGCAGAAAGGTTTGTCAGAAGCGTTCAACAAGTTTGATGAATACCAGTTCGCAAAATACAACCGCGACGGAGCCGTGAAACTGCGTGATGCATTGTTCCTGGTTCACCCGAAGCCGAAGAGTGATGAACAGCAGGCACTGTTCAACAAAATTGCAGCCGGTACGCTGAATACACCCTACACCTGGGAAACCCGGTTGTCAGCGGTTGGCCAGGCAAAGTATACTTCGGAAAAGGAACGCGAAGCGGCTTTCCGCAATGCGTGGGAAGAACTGATCGACAGCGGTAAAATGGGTTACATGGCCACCCTGCGTAACCTCCGCAACATACTCGTGGCAGGTGTTTCCCCAAAACACATTGCCCGCGTAGCCGGTCAGCTCAGCGATCCGAAGCAGGTGGCTGCTTCAAAACAACTGCCGTTCCGCTTCCTGTCTGCATACCGCGAACTGCAACAGGTAAACTCCGGATCAACCGGCATTCTGCTCGAAGCGCTTGAAAATGCGGTGCTGCAGAGTGCCTCTAACATCCGCGGTTTCGGCAGCGAAACAAAAGTTGTAATTGCGTGCGACGTATCCGGCTCGATGCAGCGTGCGGTATCACCCAAAAGTACCGTACAGAATTTTGACATCGGCCTGGTACTTGGAATGCTGCTCCAGTCGCAATGCAGCAATGTAATCACCGGCATGTTCGGCGACCGCTGGAAAACCATCGCAATGCCACGTACACAGGTACTGCGCAACGTGATGGAGTTTCACCGCCGCGAAGGTGAAGTGGGTTACAGTACAAACGGTTACCTGGTAATCCAGGACCTGCTTGATCGGAAAATGAGTGTGGATAAAATTTTCATGTTCACCGATTGCCAGCTCTGGAATACCGCGGGAAGCCACATCGCCCAGGTATGGATGCAGTACAAACAGTTAGCCCCTGACTGCAAACTATACCTCTTCGATCTCGCAGGCTACGGTACAACCCCGCTGCGAACCGAAGGACGGAACGATGTGTTCCTGGTAGCCGGATGGAGTGATAAAATTTTTGATGTGTTAACCGCCATCGAATCCGGCAGCAATGCTGTGAAGCAGATTGAATCGGTTGAATTATAATCGGAAAGCCGCCCCCGCTGTGTAAATCGGCATAAACACAGCGGGGTGCGTGCCCGGATGAAAAACGTTCTTTAAAAATACCTGGCCTTGTAGCTTAACCGGAAAAGCTGCGGTAGTTGCGTAACCGTGGAGTGCAGCATCAGTTTCGGAATATTAAAAAAGCCAGACACCTTCCTGCAGTAATGCAGTGTATTACTGAAGGCAGGTGTCACAATTGCGCTGCAGCCTTTCGCCTCTGAAAGGATTTCGGGTTCGAATCCCGGCAAGGTCGCCAGATGTTCTTTGACTTATCGGATACATTTTAAATAACCAGAACAGGAGTGTCGTAGAAAAGCGTTACTCCGACTAACGGTCCTAAGGTAGTGGTAATCGGGTAACCGATTGATCGCGATTGCCGGAGCTGCATGCGGGTAATACCCTGCAGCGTTGATCCGCCCCGTGCGGAGCTGAACGGCGTGTTAACGGCCGGGGCAACCCGGTACGAACGGCCGTGCCTGCAAAGGCCGGCGAAAGCCAAGAAACGTTTTTCGCTTTTTACCTGCTGTTCTGTCGCATTAAATGAAGCGTGCCGTAAAACAAAGTTACTTCGATCGTACAACAACGGTTATCAAAATCCTGGAAACAGGTGCATGATGTACAGTTTTACAAACTGTATACCTGCAGGCACTTTGTTTGCATGTTGCCGCTTCATAAATTATTTAAGGTGTCGTAGAAAAACGATACTTCGGCTTTTAACCGAGAGGTGCAGGTTCGAATCCTGTCTCCCTGACTTTGACAGGGGGTAGCTTAACTGGACAGAGCTCTTTTGCGTTTTTCGCTTTTTACCCTTAATCGCATTTCCCCGGAAGGTGCCGTGGGCCTGTGTTACTTCGCTGTTAACGAAAAAATATACACTGGCTGATTTTTGCCCTTCCTAACCCTGGCCCTTTCTTCTAATGGTAGGACAACACGCTTTCGACGTGGCAACACGGGTTCGATTCCCGTAGGGGCTTCTTTATATCAGAGCACAGAAACAGCATTCAGAGCGGAATAATAGGTCTTCGCTCCCGTTCTGTTTCTCTGCTCTGTTTTTTCCGGCAGGAATAGTTAAACGGCAGAACCGCGCATCGCCATTGCGCAGATCCGGGTTCAATTCCCGGTTCCTGCTCCGATTATTTAAGCAGAAGTGCGCATCACCATTGCGAAGATCCGGGTTCATTCCCATACGTATCGGAACCCGGTTTCTGCTCCGAATTTTAAAATGTATCCGATCAATGGGGGCGTGGCAGAAATGGCTATGTGTTTACCTGGCTGGTAAAATGATGTTGGCCTGCCTGCCATCGCGCAGAAATGGCGACCGCAGGCAGGTTCGATTCCCACCGTACTCCACAAAAATGTTCTTTAAAATACAAACTGATGAAACAAAAACAACACAGGCTGTTGCAACCGGTCGTTCTTACCCCAAACCCCGGCCGGCTGCAACAGGCTGATCGTGTCTCGGTAGCGGGCCTCTGCTTGTTTTTGGTGAATCGTACCTGGCGGCAGCCTGATGGAAACACAACTGCCGCCGGGTTAAGAAATGTAAATCATCAACGCCTGTCAGGCTTGTTGACGCGAAAGAAATTTCCGGGATATACCCGGAATAACTTTCAGCAATTGGGTTAGCCCCCGAAAAACATGCGCCATCCACCGGACTCATAATCCGGCAGGAGCACGCGGAAGCGTGATGCAGTAATGCATCAGACGCTTTCAGCAATAAAGCACTTCCGCCAGGAGCATCCTGGAGAGGCGTGCGCGGAAGAGTAAGGCTGAATTCACCGGAACTCTTTCAGCAACACGGGAGTAATCCCGCATAAATATTCGTGCAACTGAAAATTGCACACACCATATAAGCGGCAGTCGCTCCCATGTACGGATGAAGGACGCGCGCGGAAGCAGGAATTATATCCCATGCTTTCAGCAATTCGGGAGTAATCCCATAACAGTAACCTCACAACAGCAGGTGTTGTGTTCAAAATATAAGCGGTAGTCGCTTCCCTGCACGGGAAGAAGGACACGCGCGGAAGCAGGGAATCAATTCCGGTGCTTTCAGCAACAGGGCAGTTTAAAAACTGCTTCGATAGCGGGGATAGTTCAATCAGCAGAACCCTCCTCTTGTAAAGGAGAGCCATTGGTGCAATTCCAATTCTCCGCTCGATATCGTTCTTTTAATTTATGCGGAAATAGTTCAAGGGTAGAATTTTGCACTTCCACTGCAGTTATCCCGGTTCGAATCCGGGTTTCCGCTCAACAGTTTTTTGGGCCAGAAGCACAACAGGCCGTGCATCCCTCTTGCACAGGGAAGGTAATGGGTTCGAGACCCATCTGTGTCCACAACATTAACTGGAGCATGGTCCAGCGGTTTACGACCTCGCTTTTACACAGCGATGACGCGTGTTCGACTCACGCTGCTCCGACTAAAAAAAGAATAAAATGAAAACGATGAAAAACAATTTTGTCCAGCAAACCTGCAGCACGGTAATCATCCGTAGCGCAGACTGCTAAACGAACGCGCCCGCATGATTTACCGGTAATCAATTATTACCGGGTCATCTAAAGGCAGGATACGGCGCTTTGAACGCCTCAATGCTGGTTCGAATCCAGCCCTGGTAACACAAATAACATCTCATAAAAAACAAAACATGAATACCATTAAACATAATTTCCGACCCGATATGAAACGATTTGACCGGCATGGTCAGTTGTAACAGAACGCGTATGTCAGCATGTGGCAAACTTTAAATGCCTTGTGATGCCTGGTTCTGTTACCGATGATCTTCGGTTCCGGAAACCAGGATTTTTTTTAACGGCTTATTAGCTCAATTGGTGGAGTGCCCGACTGTCTATCGGATGGTTAGGGGTTCGAGTCCCCTATAAGCCGCAACATTTTTCAGTCTGTAGTTCAACGGACAGAATCGCAGGATCCGAATCTGCAGATGAAGGTTCGATTCCTTCCGGACTGACTGCAAAAATGGGATGTGGTGTAACGGTTGCACAGCTGTCTGATACGCAGCTGGTTTCAGGTTCGAATCCTGACTTCCCAACTGCAATGGGGTGTGGTGTAATGGCTGCACAGGTGTTTCATAAGCAACAGGTCTCAGGTTCAAATCCTGTCACCCCAACAAAATAAAATGGCTCTTAGCTCAATGGCAGAGTTACCGGCTCTTAACCGGAAGATGAAAGTTCGACTCTTTCAGGGCCAACAAATATAACGGGGTGTGGTGTAACGGTTGCACAGCTGTCTGATACGCAGCTGGTTTCAGGTTCGAATCCTGTCACCCCGACATACAATGGCTCTTAGCTCAACGGGAGAGTTACCGGCTTTTAACCGGAAGATGAAAGTTCGATTCTTTCAGGGCCAACCAAATTTTAAAAAAGAAAAAGATGAACACAACTGCGCAACCGCAGCCCCGATACGGGGTGTAGCATAATTGGTAGTGCACTGGATTTGGAGTCCAGTAGGTGCTGGTTCGAGTCCAGCTACCCCGACCAATTAAAAAAATAAAACAGTGAGTGCTGGTTCGTTCCGATAATTATCGGAACCAGCTACCCCGACCAATTAAAAAACAAAAACTGGCTTGTAGCTCAACGGTAAGAGCAGCACGCTTATACCGTGCAGGTTGCAGGTTCAAATCCTGCCGGGTCAACACAATGGGAATATAGCTCAATGGGAGAGCGGTTGGCTGTTAACCTTCCTACGGAAGTTCGATTCTTCCTGTTCCCGCAACATAGGTTTGTAGCTTAACGGATAGAGCTCGACGATACGACCGTCGAAGGTGCTGGTTCGAATCCGGCCAAGCCTGCTAATAACAGAATGAGAAACAGAGCACAGAGCGATACATTGCAGATTACCCGTTCTGGTTTCGCGATGTGCTTTGTTTCTCTTTCTGAAAAATACAAGTCTGTAGCTTAACCGGAAAAGCATCATTGTTCTAAAATGATGGATGAGGGTTCGACTCCTTCCAGGCTTGCAAAGAGAAAGTGGGAAACGGCAATGAATGCAGTTTGCCCGGTTGTAACACCCTGCCATGGTACCCGGCAGGAGGAAACCATCCAGGTAAACTCCGTTAAGTTCAGAACCGCAACCATGTACTCCTGTTGTCGTCCGTTAGCTCAAACGGAAGAGCGGCCCGCTTGTATGGGATCGGTGAAGGTTAAAGCCCTTTGCGGACGGCATCTCTAAGAACACATAACTCAGCAGGTAGAGTATTCCGTTGAAGGCGGAACAGCACTGGTTCGATTCCAGTTGTGTTCACGAAACATAATTGTATGTGCGTTTCAGTTAGATGGAA
This sequence comes from Chitinophaga pinensis, assembly GCA_943372645.1. Classification (GTDB taxonomy): domain Bacteria; phylum Bacteroidota; class Bacteroidia; order Palsa-965; family Palsa-965; genus VBWE01. The sequence goes on from CALRZN010000001.1 coordinate 231,685, forward strand.
AGCACTGTTCGCCGCGGCGAACGATTCCAGTTGTGTTCGAAAAATATCGGCGCCTATAAAAGCCTCAAGATTGAGGCGGGCGAAACTTTCGAAAAGCGGAGTCTCGGCTGAGCCGAGATGCCCATTTTCGAAATGAGCCCAACGAAGAGATTGAGGCTTTTAGAGGTGCCGATACATGGTGATACTGTTGTAACGGTAAACATGCCGGGCTGTGAAACCGGTGATCTGCGTTCGATCCGCAGGTGTCACCCTTAATTTTTAAATAAACAAATGTGAACAATGAAGAACACCAATCCGGGGATCTTATTGCGGGCTGGTGTTCGCAGTGGTCCTGACAACGACACCGAACAGGGAGTAATCTCACCGGTAGTGCGTGAAGAAGAATCCGATGACGATGCATCATAACCTGCATCAGGCTATAACCGGGAGCCTTTTGTCCCGGCAAATACAACAATCCATTGACTGCAACGGATCTATTATCCGGAGTATCGCAGTAAACGATCCTGTATTTTGAATTGCGTTTTTTAATGATGAAAAAACGGAATGATCGCAGGCGTTTGCTGGCGGGAAACGGTGTTTCCAAAGGCACGAAGTGCAAAGAAAGGAGACTTACTTATGTTTCAACACGATCATTTCGAACACACCTGGATGTTTGCCGAAAAGCCGGTATGCATCTGCGGAAAAAACGAATACAATGTCCGCGGCTTCAAACGTCTCGGTTTCATCCGCCGTTTTTTCCGTTTCATCACTAAACTGAAAAACAAACCAATTCAAAATCAATGGGCAAACTAAAATTGCACAGTAAGGATTTGCGGCGTATCGGGTTCACCGAACATGTTTCTGTAAGTGTGGCCATGCAGGTAATGCAGCAGCATTACAAGCACCACACCGAAGCAGAAGCATTCGGAATACTGGAACAGGTACTCGCAAATCCTTCGGAATTTCTCGACGATCCGCTGCTCGGAAAAATTGCAGCAACGCTCGTGGAAGTTCCGGAAATAATTAAACCGGAAATACCGCTGCTTGCCGAAGGTGTTCCGGTAAACCAGTTCGGCAGCGCACACATTGAACAGGCCGCAATTGAACAAATGAAAATCGCAGCCCGCTTACCCGTTGCAGTTGCAGGCGCACTTATGCCGGATGCACACCAGGGTTACGGCCTTCCGATCGGTGGCGTACTTGCCGTGAAGAATGCAGTGATTCCCTACGGCGTCGGGCTCGATATCGGCTGCCGTATGTGCCTCAGCATTTTTGATATGCCGGGCAAAGATTACAATGGCCGTGAAAAACAACTGCGCCGCGCACTCGAAGAAAATACATACTTCGGTACAGGCAAAGAACACGGCGAGTTTGTAGAAGATGCCGTACTTGAACGCAGTGAGTTTGATACAATTTCTATTTTACGCAACATGCGCGGCAAAGCGGCTAAACAACTCGGCACGTCCGGGTCCGGAAATCATTTCGTGGAATTCGGTATTGTAACTATTACCGATGAAGCAAACGAATGGAATCTGCCGCAAGGCGATTACATCGGATTGCTTTCCCATTCCGGTTCACGGGGCATGGGCGCAACCATTGCAGCACATTACACCCAAATTGCAATGGAAGAAACCCCGCTTCCGAAAGTGGCGAAACACATGGCCTGGCTCGATCTCAATTCCGAAGCCGGCATGGAATACTGGCTGGCGATGAACCTGGCCGGTGATTACGCCGCTGCATGCCACAACCGCATTCACCGCAAAATTGCAAAAGCCATCGGCATTGAACCACTTGCGCGTATTGAAAACCACCACAACTTTGCGTGGAAGGAAATCATTAACGGGGAAGAACTCATCGTTCACCGCAAAGGCGCTACACCGGCTGCAAAAGGAGAAACGGGAATCATTCCCGGATCAATGACAGCACCCGGTTACCTCGTGCGCGGCAAAGGCGAAGTAACTGCACTGCATTCTGCAGCACACGGCGCCGGACGAAAAATGTCGCGCGGACGTGCGCAGCAAAGCATCACGCATCATGCACTAAAAGAAATGCTGAAGGCCAAACAGGTCACACTTATTGGTGGCGGGCTGGATGAAGCGCCGCAGGCATACAAAGACATTGACATGGTGATGCAATCACAAACCAACCTGGTGGAAGTTTTTGGCAGTTTTCAGCCGAGGCTTGTGCGCATGGATGGGTAAAATGAACAGCCCGGTTCTCGGCTTATGCGAGACTGGGCTGTTTTATGAACACACGAAAAAGAAAATACTTATGAATGTCTATTATTCCGTTGAAGAGAAACTGCTGCAGGCCGATATGCTGATGCACGCACGCCGTTATTTAAAAGCGCACCGCCTCTTCAAAGAAGTGCTGGAAGATGAACCAGACAACGCTTTTGCACATTTCGGAATCGCATTCATCATGCGTTACATGTTGCACGATAACAAAACTGCAGAACAACATTTCCGGTACGCGGTACTTTTTAATCCGCAGTTTGCCGATACCTATCCGGAGTATCTTCGCTATTTGCTAACTGTAAATAAATACGCGGAGTTGTTTGAACTTGCGGAAAAAGCATTGGCTGTTCCGGGTGTAAGCCCGGTTCTGGTTCACACGGTATGCGGAAACGCCAAAGAACAATGCGGTTTGTTTCGCGAAGCAATTGTTTATTATAAACTTGCTGCGCGAAAGGCTACTGACGAATATGAATACAGCGATTTGCTTTCCGACATCAAACGGGTGAAACAAAAAGTGGAAAAAGAAAATGCGGTTAATTATATTTTCCAGTGAGCACTACAATGCTGTTTCGAGCAATGTTTTTGTTATGACTGAAATAACGTAAAAATAACAGGCGCAGCCAAAAGCCGCGCCTGTCTGTTGATAATAAAATTTTCAGCAGGCTTAAAAAATTGCTATTCACAACAATTTTAATCACTTATTGGAAACTGCAAAAGCAATTACCCTGCATTGTAAAAACCACAAATCTGTACAAAAAGGTCATTAAAATCCTTATCTCCTGCCGCACAACCACCATCATTTGATCCGAAGGAGTGCAGCACATTAAAGAGACTTCTGCCATTTGATACGTCACCGTAGCCATATAAAATACCGGAATTTGCAGTCAGGGTAACCGTATAATTGCCATTCCCGCTTGGCACAAAAGTGCCTTGTGCGATAACCGTGTAAGTACCCACTGCATTGCTTGCACCTTGTCCCTTAAACACTACCTTACCTGTAGAGTCTGCAATACTTACACTTTGAACGCCGCCACTTTGTGCGCTTGCTAATACAGTAACTAATTTAAGCGCCGGATCCAAATAAATAGTTTGAACCCCACTAGTACATGTACCGATAGTTGCCATGATTGATTTTTTTAATAATGTTTTCCTACTCCTAAGGCTTTTCGGACACCTCCCTGTTTTTACTGTTACAGCCAGTTCGTTTTTTTCCGATGTGCCGGAAGTGGGTTCTGCTCCACTGATTTTTCTCCAGCATGGTTCAGACTTCGGATTGATTTATTTCAACTAATACAACAGAAGGTTGGAAGTTGAAAAGAACCCCGTTTCAGTCAATGTTGGTTGGGTTGCCCATCACACTCATCACCTTCACAAAACTGTCTTTGGGATCAGTTGCATTTTCATTAGTAACAAGGAAAAGGTGGGCAACAAAGGTTTGCAACTTTTCAGGCTGGCCTGGCTGCAATACGAAACCCGGGTTCACGCATTTGCCTTCATAGTTTATCCAGCGCAGTCGCACGGGGTAAGCAAGTTTGTTTGTAACTTCCCAGTTGACAGGGTATGTGCTGATAGAAGATATTACAATACCGTTGTTGTTGTTCATGATTTCAAATATTGGGATATTGAATTGTGCCTACTCTGATCAGGGATTTTCGGCTTCCTCCCTTTAATACATTTTCCTACTCATCAGGCTTTTCAGAAACACGCCCTGCTTTTTTTGAAAACTGTTTCAGCCAGTTCGTTTTTTCCCCGATGTATCGGGAGTGGTTTCTGCTCCACTACCTGGATTTTCCTTTTTGACCTTTGAAATATGAGGTGTGGCTTTAGCTTTGGTTAATACTAAACCAACCCTGCCAACCATCTGCAGTTTGATAACAGATGTGGTAGCTACCATCAGTTGTTTTAGCAACTACCTGGATAAATCCATTCTGGTCTGTGTAAGCACCAACTGATATTGCATTGTCCAGTGCCGGGTTATTACTACCATAAAGAGGCCCGGAGTTCGGCCAGGACAGCTTGTCGGAAGGAGAATACTGCCAAATATGTTTAACAGTGCCGTTTTCGATGTAGAAAGCCTCTAATCGGCCATCATTATTGATTGCAATTACAAAATCGGTCATACGTTTTAAAAATTAAATTTTCCTACTCATCAGGCTTTTCAGTTAGCGCCCTGTTTTTAGTAAACTGTTACAGCCAGTCCGTTTTTTCAAGTGGTTTCTGCTCCACAAAAATTGAATTGCGAAGATTTTGCCATTCAATTTTCATTTCGTCATTTATTCTTTTCCAACCATTTCACTCAGTAATTTGTACGTTTAAGTTTTTATCGGAATAACAATTCCATGTACATCCCTGATGCGAAAATAATTTTCAAAGAATTCCGGGGGCTAATCTCAAGCCTGGTTGTGGAATAGCGGATTTTTATCTCAGTAGATTTTGTATTGAATTTCAATACTCAAACTAGTCTTGATTTTCTAATCTTCAGAGCCCCCTAAAAGTGAGATTGAGAGAAGAAAAAAGAACTAACTAATCAACAGCCAATAAGCTGAACCACCATGGGAACCCGGATGTAAGTCGATAAATTCAATTTTGATACTAACCTCTTGTCCTTTGTACTGATTAAAATAAGTCGTTACATCTATTGGATCTGTTGGATATACCCCAGTATTATTCTTACTGTAATCGTAATCTAAGATCACTTTTGGTTGATTAGAAGGATTTATTGTAATCCTTGCTTTATCATCCACACTAATTTTCGAATCTGCTCCTGCTCCAGTATTATTTCCACTTATAAGGACTTTAGTAAAAGAAGAAGGAATACTGAAACGGGAAGTTGCCGTATAGTAAACATCACTTGGACCTGGGTTACCTGAAGGCTCTGCTTCTTGTGCTGTGGCAAGTTGTCTAGTTTTAATCATTTTATGATTGTATTTATTTTCTTACTCATAAGGCTTTTCAGATACCGCCCTGTTTTTATTAAACTGTTACAGCCAGTCCGTTTTTTTCCCGATGTATCGGGAGTGGGTGCTGCTCCACTAAAATTGTTTTACGGAATCCTTTCATCCTTATTCTTGCATTACAATATTGAGTTAACCAATTGTTATGTCCCATGCTTTCCGATCAATTTATTGTACATATTGTTTTTGATTGGAATATTTTCCAGCTACATACTTAATTCGGATAACAGTACGGATGAACTCCTTTTTATTATATCCTGCAAGGCCGGAGCCGGACATAATTCCTCCCTTTCAGGATGTATTTCAATTATTCCTTCTGTTAATAACAAAATCAGAACAGGTTGTTTTTCCAGGTGGACGCTACACCACACTCATATGAATAATAGAATGAAACTCAATAGAAGATTAGTGCCGCTTATTGCGGTTCACGTACAGTGTTAAAATAGCATCTTGCCAGCCAACCCCTGTATCCAGCGTCAAATGGCATATCATAACCATTGCTTGACACGCCCCAGCAATACATAGCGTAAATAGTACACGTATTAATGAGAGCGTTTCCGCTTACATTTTCAGTAAAACTATTTTTATTATAGTCAACATACTGGCGAATACCAATAAAAAGAAAATCATGAACTGCTGCCCGGCTAAAAATAGAAGTATATAAATGATCCGAATGATCGCCCTTGTTGCAATTTGTGTCCTGCACACCGTTATGACAATTCGTATCGAGACTTGCAACATTAATCCATGTTATATCAGAATTTGGATTCTCATTTAATATAATCTGGCGAATTGTCTTTGTCAAATCATCACGACCATGATAACAATCAGTACTATCTATTGAACAGAGCGTTTCAATTTGCCCTTTCCATAATTTCTGAAGGCTTACATCACGATTACCCCCTGGATATCCATCAGGCAAACGCAGAAAATAATCAATGATTTCAATATCACTATACGGTATGGAATATTGATACTTCATAATATCATGTTTTACGATATCACCTCCCGACATGTAACTTATTGAAACTTTTTTACCCTGTCGAATACTATCTGGCATTAAATTAAACCGGGAGAGATCCACAGCCATTTTGCTCGAAAATACGGCCCCTTTTTCACGTGCTGAAAAATAAGGGATAAAGCCATTGCCGCCTGTATTTATGCCAGCATCACCAGCAGTAAGTGTGATAAATACAATTTTGCTTTTAGGAGCACTTACGTCTTCCATCACATTCTGAGACATAAACAATTGCCAATCGTCTTCATGTGCCTGAAGGTAAAAACTGACCTTTGTTTGAGCGTTTACGCAAAGCGGGGAAATAAACAGCATTGCTATAATAAAGAGTTTTCCGAAGTCATTATTTGCGTGGAATGCAGGTGAGCTATATGTTTTCATAATATTCAGATTTTTCCTACTCATAAGGCTTTTCAGAAACACGCCCTGTTTTTATTAAACTGTTGCAGCCAGTCCGTTTGTTCAAGTGGGTTCAGCTCCACTACATCAGCTGAATGTGCGATACAAAATTGCAGTATAGCACATCGCTGCGCATCAGTTGAAAAACGGGTTTTAAATAAATACCGGATAGCCGCAACTTGTGTGTAAACTACGTAGCAGTATAAACTTCACACCGTGCTTATTTTGCTAAAAAACAGCCCTCCCATTCGGATAAAATCACGTATTTCTATCCGGGTTTTTACGGATTTTAGTGTCCGATTATTTCTTCAAAATCATCGATAATCAACTATAAAACAAACAGATAACAGCAATTCATTAATGCTTATGTGTTTTAGAAGGGTCTTAAAAGGAACAAAATTATTGTCCACTTTTGGGGTGTTAACTCAATCAATTATTCACCTATAAAACTTAGTAACAATGAACGATCTTCGGTTAATTGACAACAATGTCGCTGAAACATTAATTTCAAATTATGTAACTAAAGTATCAAATACGGCAGACCTTTTCCCATGGTTTTCAGATCCTCAAGATTTGAATAAAAAAATTTGTTATTTTCAGGTTGGTTTTCCCGACTTTACCATTCTTTTGAGTTTTCCCGGGGCCACCAAATGTATATTTCATTTTGGCCTAGACACAGACAATAAAATCGTCTTATTAATGCAACTGCGAAATGAATCAGGTTTAATTAATAGTGGGTACATGCAACTTGTAAACCCTTCTTATGATTGCGCAATTACAGAGGCTTCTTCAGAGGATATAAGCTATAACAAGGGAGGTCTTAGCCAGAATACGGCAGAATTCCTTATCTTCTATTACGAGGCCCTTATGGTTGCACCGCTTTCTCCATCCTTTTGTCAGATAAAGATTAATGAGACATATACCCCCCTAAAAAGTTATACTTTTGATCTAAGCGAGTTAGAAGCTACCTTGTTCATTACAAAAGAACAATCTCCCGGAATAGGAACTTGGTTGATGCAAGTTTGCTTCATCAATCATCTTAACCCTTTTTTGGAACTAGAACACGGCTCCACAATTGGACTTGTAGTTAGAATAGTGAATGACTCGGATAAAAAACCATTGTCCTCCTTTTACGATTTCTCCGCCCCTTGCCCACCCACCTGTTCGCCATCTTAAATAACAATACATGAAAACCTCCTTCTCCTTTCAGCAATGGGTTATACTGGGTGCATTTTTTACCACCCTGTTGCCTGTTGCTGCCGGGATACGGAATTACCGGAGCCTGACACCTGAACTTAAATTGCTGTTCTGGTTCTGTGTTTCCAGTTTTTTGCTTGATGGCGTCAGCCGCATTTATTGGTTATATAAAATCCCTAACCTGTTTCTGGGGCATGTAAGCACCCTTGCCGAATTTTTGTTCCTGGCAAGCATTTACCGCATCATCTTGAAATCGTTTCTACCCCGCTGGCTTATGCCTTTGCTTATTGCGGTGTTTACCGTACTCGCCATTGTAAACACCGTTTTTTTGCAGAGCTTTCAATACAACAATTCAAATATTAAAATTATTGAATCGTTACTGCTCATAACTTTTGCCCTTCTGTTTTTGCTGCGGCTGACGCGTGAAATGAAGGTGCGACGGCTTGAACGGTATTCGCTGTTTTGGGTAAACTGTGCCATACTCCTCTTTTTTTCCAGCACCTTATTTATTTTCATCTACAGCAATTATATACTGCTTTATTCCCGGGAGTTGGGCATACGCATCTGGTTTATTCATGCCATTTTCTTTATATTGTTCCAAATCATCCTTTCAATTAGCCTATGGATCGGCCCGCGGAACTCGAATTTGCCTGGTTAATGTTCACAGGTATTTTGCTCATGTTTTTGCTGGCCATGGCGCTGGTCCTTTTTTTTGTGTATTACCAGCGTCGTTTTTTTCAGCAGCAGGCTTCCTTAGAACGGCAACGGCTGGAAGAGCAGAAAAAATTGCTTAAGGCCGAAATTACCGTACAGGAAAAAGAACGGGCACGCATTGCCCATGACCTGCATGATGAAGTAGGTGCGCTGCTTTCGGCAGTGAAACTGCATATTAGTGCTGGCCAGATAAACCCGGCGCTACCAGCTGCCCGTAAAACACAGGTGGAATCCATGCTGGATGATGCGGTGCAGAGGCTGCGGGATATTTCGCAAAATCTGCTTCCGCAAAACCTGCTGAAATTCGGGCTTGTCAGTGCCACCGAGCAACATTGCCGCCAGCTGGAAAACACGGGCGTTTTCGCTATTCATTTTACTCACAACCTCCGTGAGCGCCTCCACAGTGAGCAGGAATTACTGCTGTACCGGATTATCCAGGAACTACTGAACAATACACTGAAACATGCCCGTGCAACGGATGTAACCCTGGAACTTTACCAGCAATCAGGAAAGACCTGCCTGCTTTTCAGCGACAACGGTATCGGATTTACGCCGGAAGAAAACGACAACGGGCAGGGGCTTGGCAGAAGTACACTCAGCAGTCGTGTACAATTACTTCAAGGTGAAATGAAATTTATTTCTGCTTTGGGCAAAGGAGTCCAGATAACCGTTATTTTTTGACAATATCGTTTGATATTACTATCTTTTGAAAATGAAATCCAAACGCACCCATATTGCTATCGCTGACGATCATGCCCTTTTTTGTGCAGGGCTCCGGCTTATTATCGAAAACCGGCCCGATTTTGAAATCGTTCTTGTAGCGCATAACGGGCAGGAATTGCTCGATGGTATCAAACGATTGAAAACGCCACCGGATGTGGTGTTGCTCGATTTAAAAATGCCTGTAAAAGATGGGATAGAAACTACAAAGGAACTTAAGCCCGCTTACCCGAAACTGAGCATTCTTATTCTCACCATGCTCGATCAGAACGATTACATCTTGCACCTTTTAGACTTGGGAGCCAACGGCTACCTGCTTAAGAACTCATCAGCACAGGAAGTGCTTTTGGCAATTGAAAACGTGGTGCAAAAAGGATTCTACTTTAGCGACCATGTTTCGCAAGTGATGCTGGAAGGACTGAAACGGAAACGCACGCCTCCGCCTGCTATCAACGTTTCAAATAAATTCAGCAGCCGTGAACTGGAAGTTTGTGATTTAATGAAAGAAGGATTAACCACTCAAGAAATTGCAGACAGTCTCTTTATCAGCAACCGGACAGTAGAAACCCATCGCAAGAACCTGATGGAAAAATTTGGCGTAAAAAACTCGGCCGGTGTTATTTATCGTGCGCTGAAAGAAGGACTGGTGAAATAAGTTTCATTTCCACTCACCCAACCCGCAACTCCCCCTCCAGCATGAGCTTCACATGCAGCCAATCCTCTTCCGGATCAAACCCGCATTTGTCTTCAAACAATACATTGAAGTATGGTTTATCGTCGTAACAGCCATACGCGCCGTTTCCTACTTCCGGGTTTTCATTCACGAAGTGAAAATGAATGCCGTGTTCTTTGAAATACTTCAGGTACTTCTTTATTTCATAGGGATGGGAACACGTGTACAATATGAGGCAGATGTCATCGCGTTTGCTGATGAGCTGTAATGTTTCTTTTGCGTGCGGGTAAAACTCGCGCGGAATTTCGCCGCCTTTGAAATTCGGGTAAATCATGGTACCGTGAATATCAATGGCCCAGTACATTTTTTCCCAGCTGCGTTCTTCTTTGAACTTAACAGCGTTGCGTATGGCTTTGGTAATCATAACTTGTTTTCGAGATGCTGTGCCAGCAAACCGGCAATGGATTTTACTTTCAGAAAATCATCGGCAAGGCGAACGGCATTCGGATGCGTGTCTGTGCTTACCACGCATTCGAAAATGCCGGAATCGCGGAGGCGCTGCAGGCCGTTGCCGGTAAACAGGCCGTGCGTGGTGATCACCGCAATTTTTACAGCACCGGCAGCTTTGTACGCCTGCGCAGCCTGGATGATGGAGCCGCCCGTGCGGATCATGTCATCGTAAATGATCACGTTTTTTCCGTTTACATCAGCACTTATTCCGGACAGTTGTGTTTCGCTTCCGCTGATGCGTCGTTTATACACAAACGCGGCGGGTACGTGCATGTCATACGCCAGCGACTCCACCCACTTCGCGCGGCCGGCATCGGTGCTGGCGAGTACAAAATCATCGCCGAATATTTCGTGGCAGGCTTCGGTTACTATCGGTTTTGCATAAATGTGCAGCGGACGGATGGCGGCGTTAAAATAATACGGCAACCCTTCGGTGTGCAGATCGAAAAGCACTACGCGGTTGCCCATAGAGGTTACTGGGATCGCTGAAAAAAGAATGGCCCGTGTTTTTGCCTTCACCACTTCCCCGCTCTTCACGGCACGCTCCATGGTGGAATAACCGAAGTACGGCACCACGATGGTAAGTGCGGCTGCACCCTGCTGCACCAGCCCGCAGGCCAGGTCAAACGTTTCCATTGTGGCCTTGTCGTCAATGGTTCCGGCAATAAGAACAACCGATTGCGCATCCACATTTGTCACAATGCGATGATATACTTCACCATCCGGAAATTGTTTTGATTCAATTTCGCCGGGCAGAAAACCGTTATACTGCTGAAGCGCTTTGGCGAGATAGTTATACGGTTCGGTACTGAAAACGATATGATTCATGGTTACACGAATTTAAACTTTTGCCGCTTCTTTTACTTCCGGGAAACTGATTTGTTTCATTATTGTTCCGTTTTCGAAAACGGTTTGCAACAGGTCTTCGCCTGCCGTCTGCGGATTTACCGTTTCAAATGTTCCGTCTGCGTGGCGGACAAGTTTGAGGCGGCCGCGCTTTGAGCGTTTGCCGTGATCGGTAATCGGATCTTTAAACACATCACGTTCTGTTCCGTTCACCGTAGCAGCACAACATTTGAACGCAAACTTCTGTGTATCGCGGTCTAATTTCTGCAGCAGCGCGCCGCCCATTCCGAAAGCGATATTATCTGCCGACCAGCCATGTGCTTTGAGGTGCTCCAGTATTTCACCGATGGAATCATAATCCACGCCGTCGCCCTGGATCACGCGCACATTCGGATGCAGCACCTTGTAGCCTTTTGCGTTTGTGGTGTAGCCGAATTTGTCGCCGAGTATCTGCGTGATTTTCAGCACCACGTCTTTCGGTTCACCGCTGTCGGGGCGAACCACCAATGTTCCTTTGCGGTTGAGAATGGTTTCTTTCAGTTCACCGCCCCAGATGTTTTCGCAGGCGTTATACACATCGTATGAATCACTCACAACGGCAACAAGTCCTTCGGGATATTGCGTGAGCATATTCAGGTACGCCTTGCTTTCGTTTTCCCGTCCCCACGACGTGATGGTGCTGTGTTCTGCAGCAGGAATGGAAAAACCAAAAACGCCATCGGTATTGTAAAACTCCTGGATGCAACTGAGCGCCGCAACCGTATCGGTTCCCATAAAATTGATGAGGTGCGCCGCACCACCAACGGATGCAGATTCAACCGACGACACGCCACGGAAACCAAAATCGTGCAGTTTAAAATCAATCAGCGACGGATCGCCTGTTGCTTCAAGGTACGAAAGGATTTTCTTTTTGATTTCGCGCGATTGTGTGGCAACCGTGCAGCCGTACCACACCTGCACGAGCATGGTTTCCAAAAAATTCGTAAGCCAGAAACAATTGGGATCGGTGTTTTCAATCGTCATCATCACATTGCGGCAGGGAACCGGTGTTCCTTCAGCTACCGCCTTGATGCGAATCGGTAAACGGCCTTCGTGTTTTTCAAGAATGTATTCCCAGCCTTCGCGGTAAAAGATGGACGGATTACCGAAATGCCCGGCATAAAGCTTTGCAGCCGTTTCGATTTTTTCTTTGGTAACAACAACACCTTCGAGGTAATTTTTCAGGTAATACTGCAGTCCGAAAAACACAACGTCCTGGAAGCGGCCGCCGCGTGATTCAAAATAGGAATAGATTGTTGTTGTTCCCGAAGGATATTGTTTGTAATGACTCAGTTTGTAACTGTCGGTCATCAGCAACAGGTTATTGCGTATCATAATCTTATTTTTTGGAATTACGAATTCCGTTTGTTTTTGAGCAGGTTAAAAAGCACGTGGTGTTCTTCCACAAATACCGATTCATTCAGTTCATCCCAATTAAACCAGCGCAGTTCGGCAATATCGTCGTTGGCTTCTGGTTTTCCGAAGGTGAGTTCGGCAGTAAACAAAAGCGTCAGAATTTTATCCTGTTCGCTGCGGTAACGCCAGTCGTTGATGCGCGCACTTCCCACATACTGGAGGTTTCCGACTTCAAGGCCGGTTTCTTCAAATGCTTCGCGGCGTGCTGCTGCTTCGTAGTTTTCGTCCGTCGGATCGGAGAATCCGCCGATGAAACGGTATTTGGTTTGGTTTGCTTTGCGGCCGAGGAGTACTTTGCCGTCCTGCATAATGGCTACATCAACAGTAGCATACACTTTCGGGTATTGATTGTACGCTGCAAAAATAACACCGGCACGGAAATCGGGCGACGATTTTACTTCCTGGCTCACCTCGCGCCGCACTTCTGTTCCTGAAACCTGGATGTGTGCAGGCAATTCAGCGGTTTCAAAATGCCCGAAATAGGATGTGATAAAACAATCGCGGCTGCCATAAAGCATTACCGAACCGATGGGACAGGCTTCGCGGATGCGGCGGTCGAGTTCGGCACTCCAGTCTTTATCCGAAGGCATATCGGGAATGGAAAGCACCGAAATGTCGGGGAACTGTTTCACCAGCATTTCTTTGCGCGAAACAAAATCGAGCGGATTGTTGCGGGTGACCAGCGCCGGCGAAATACCGAGAAAAATAACAATGCGTTTGTGACGTGCTTTTACAGCTTCCACAAATTCGATGTGGCCTGCGTGCAATTCGTTTACCTGGAAACGGCCAACGATAATGCCAATGTCTTTGTTGTCTGCGGACATGTTGTTTTATATTAAAGTTCGAAATGAAATCCTTTTTTACCCAGTTCCTTGTATTTCTTATCATCGAAGCAAAACAGCTGTGCCGGTTTATGCGCAACCCCCTGCTGTTTTTGGCCCGTGGCCCGGAGCAGTTTCATGCCCGCCAGTTTTTTCTGAAAATTGCGTTTGTCAATCGTTGTATCGAGAATGTCTTCGTACAACTGCTGCAGCTGCCGCATGGTAAATTTATCGGGCAACAGTTCAAAACCGATGGGCGCATAACGCACTTTGTTTTTTAAACGAACAACGGCCGTATCAATAATTTCGCGGTGATCAAATGCGAGGCGGGGCAGCGCGTGTACATGCACCCAATCCGAACCGGCTGTTTCTTTTTGTTGTTCCTGCATTTCGGTGGTAAGCCCAACCAGCGCATAATGTGCGACGGAGATGATCCATCCGCGTGGGTCGCGGTCGGTATTGCTAAAGGTATAAAGTTGTTCGAAAAAAACATTTTTCAGCCCGCCTTTTGTTTTCAGTACGCGTTCGGCCGTTTCCCCTGTTTTTTCATTTTCCTTCACAAACCCGCCGGGCAGGCTCCATTTTCCGGCAAAGGGATCTTTCTCCCGCTTTACCAGCAGCACATGCAGGCCGCTTTCATTCCAGCCGAAAACCACACAGTCAACGGCAACAACGGGACGCGGATATTTGTACGTGGGCATATTGTTACTTTGTGTATATTTAACACCAAGGTACGCCTTTTGTTCAAATAAAAAAGCCACTTCGTGTATTTTCTACACAAAGTGGCCTAATTTATTGATTGTCAATTATTTTATTTTGTAACGAGCTGCATTTCTACCAGCGACCCATTGCTATCGTAGTATTTGGTATTCAACTCATCGTTTTTAAGGCGGGTAATTTCGTTGGAATGGGTTTGAACGGTTGGTGCTGTTTCATTGCGGATCAGGAATGATTTGGAATCGCTGAGTTCCCAGGTACCGGATTCGCTGACAACAACCGAATTATAGGTAGCCGAAATGGTATAGCTGCCGGATTTATCAAACACAACTGTATAATCGGGATAAGCCGTTTTAAACGAAGCGGTATAATCCACATCACCAACCATGTACTTTTCAACTTTCCAGGTATTAATGATGCGGGCTTTGCGCGTACGCAGGCTGAGTTTGGGTCCGTCTTCGTATTTATTGCACGAAGCGATGATCAGAAAAACAAGCAGTGCGGGAATCAGTTTTTTCATGGTATTATTCATTTAAGTTTAGTACGCCAGGTTCGGGCTGAGCCAGCGTTCAGTTTCTTCCAAAGATAAATTTTTCCGGCGGGAATAATCTTCCACCTGGTCTTTTGTAATTTTTCCGAGGCCGAAATATTGCGACTGCGGATGAGAGAAATACAACCCGCTTACTGCGGCCGTGGGCATCATCGCATAACTTTCGGTAAGCACAATGCCCGTATTTAGTTCCACCTCAAACAGGTCGAACTGCAGGCGCTTTTCGGTATGATCGGGGCAGGCCGGGTAACCCTGCGCGGGGCGTATGCCTACGTACTCTTCTTTGATGCGCTGCTCGTTTGTGAGTGTTTCATTTTTGGCATATCCCCAGTATTCGCGGCGTACCAGTTCGTGCATCAGTTCGGCAAAGGCTTCGGCCAGGCGGTCGGCGATGGCTTTAATCATGATGGAACTGTAGTCGTCGTGATTGCGTTCAAACTCCGCTACTTTTATATCAATGCCTATTCCTGCTGTTACTGCAAAGCCCCCGATGTAATCGGCACAGCCTGTTTCTTTCGGTGCAATAAAATCAGCAAGCGCAAGGTTGGGCTGTCCGTCCGGCTTTTTACTTTGCTGGCGCAGGGTGTGCAATTTCGTTTTTACAGCGGTGCGTGTTTCGTCGGTGTACACTTCAATATCATCACCAACGCTGTTGGCCGGGTACAAGCCCACCACCGCATTTGCACGGAGCCATTTTTCGCTGATGATTTTTTTCAGCATGTCCTGCGCATCGTTGAACAGTTTGGTGGCTTCCACGCCGCGTTCGGCATCATTTAATATTTTCGGGTAACTGCCTTTCATTTCCCAGCTGTGGAAAAACGGCGTCCAGTCAATGTACGGCACGATGCGGTTCAGATCAAAATCCGTAAACTGTTTATTCCCGGTAAATGTTGGTTTGGTCAGCACGCTTGTTTTCCAGTCAATGGCCAGTTTATTGCGGCGCGCTTCGGCAATGGAAAGAAACTTGTTCTGGCTGTGCGCGTTTTTATTCAGTTCGCGGAGCTGTTCGTATTCTTTGTTCACCGCAGCCACCAGCGGTTCTTTGCCATCTTCCGAAAGCAGGCTGCTCACCACCGGCACACTGCGCGACGCATCGTTTACATGAATCACCGGGTGATTGTAATGCGGCGCAATTTTTACGGCAGTATGTACTTTTGAAGTGGTTGCTCCACCGATGAGCAGCGGAATGCTGAATCCCTGGCGCTGCATTTCTTTGGCAACGTGTACCATTTCATCCAGCGAAGGTGTAATCAAACCGCTGAGGCCGATTACATCTGCATTTTCGCGACGCGCAGCTTCCAGTATTTTATCGGCAGGCACCATTACACCGAGGTCAATAATTTCGTAGTTGTTGCAGGCCAGTACCACGCCCACAATATTTTTACCGATGTCGTGCACGTCGCCTTTTACAGTGGCCATGATTACTTTACCGGCCGACCGTGCATCGCCTGATTTTTCAGCTTCGAGGAACGGGGTAAGATACGCCACTGCTTTTTTCATCACACGGGCACTTTTCACCACCTGCGGCAAAAACATTTTTCCCGAGCCAAAGAGGTCGCCTACCACACTCATGCCCACCATCAGCGGACCTTCAATTACTTCAAGCGATTTCGCAAACTGTTGGCGTGCTTCTTCGGTATCCACTTCGATGTAATCGACAATGCCTTTTACCAGCGCATGTGTGAGGCGTTCCTGCACCGTGCCGTTACGCCACGTTTCGTCTTTTGCCTCCTTTTTCGCGCCTTCTCCTTTTACTTTTTCGGCGTACGTGATGAGGCGCTCGGTGGCATCATCGCGGCGATCAAGCAACACATCTTCTACCAGTTCGAGCAGTTCTTTTTCGATGTTATCGTACACAATCAGCTGGCCGGGATTTACAATTCCCATGTCCATGCCGTGCTGAATGCCATGATACAAAAACGCTGCGTGAATGGCCTCACGCACGTGATCATTTCCGCGGAACGAAAACGAAACGTTACTCACGCCGCCGCTCACCTTGGCATAGGGCAGGTTATCTTTTATCCATTTGGTGGCCATGAAAAAATCAATCGCATTGCGGCGGTGTTCTTCCATGCCGGTAGCCACCGGAAAAATATTCGGATCGAAAATAATGTCTTCGGGCGGAAAGTTTACTTTGTTTACGAGCAGCTCATAAGCGCGCTTACATATTTCGATGCGGCGCTGCAGCGTGTCGGCCTGGCCCTGTTCATCAAACGCCATTACAATTACTGCTGCGCCATATTTTTTAACAAGCGTGGCCTGGCGGATAAATTCCGTTTCGCCTTCTTTCATCGAGATGGAGTTGACGATGGATTTGCCCTGCGTGCATTTCAGCCCGGCTTCAATCACGTTCCATTTCGACGAGTCGATCATCACCGGCAGGCGGGCGATATCCGGTTCTGCCGCCATGAGGTTGAGGAACTTCACCATGGCTGCTTCGGAATCAAGCATGCCTTCGTCCATGTTTACGTCAATGGCCTGCGCGCCGCCTTCCACCTGGTCGCGGGCGATAGCAAGTGCTTCGTCGTATTTGCCTTCGGTGATGAGGCGTGCAAACTTACGCGAACCGGTAACGTTGGTGCGTTCGCCCACGTTCATAAAATTGCTTTCGGGACGCAGCGTAACCGGTTCCAGTCCGCTCAGGTGCATGAGGTGATCGGGCTGCGGTTTTTTACGCGGGCCGGATGCGGCGGCAAGGCGTGCAATTTCCGCGATATGATCAGGCGTAGTGCCGCAGCAGCCACCCACGATATTTAAAAACCCGTGATGCAGAAAATCGTGCACCTGGTGGCCCATCTGTTCCGGTGTTTCATCGTATTCACCAAACTGGTTGGGCAGCCCCGCGTTCGGGTAACAGCTTACATAGAACGGCGCTTTTTCTGAAAGTTCCTGGATGTATGGACGCATCTGCGCCGCACCCAGCGCACAGTTCAGACCCACGCTCAGCAGGTCGAGGTGCGAAACGGAATTGAGAAACGCTTCGGTGGTTTGTCCCGAAAGTGTACGGCCGCTCGCATCAGTAATCGTTCCTGAAATCATCAGCGGCAGGCGGATACCACGTTCACCGCAAACCGTATCGGCAGCGAACAGCGCGGCCTTGGCATTCAGCGTATCAAAAATGGTTTCTATAAGCAGCAGGTCGGCGCCGCCATCAATAAGTCCGTTGATCTGTTCGATATACGCAGCAACAAGCTGATCGAAATTTACGGCGCGGTAACCCGGATCATTTACATCGGGCGAAAGCGATGCGGTGCGGTTGGTGGGGCCAACTGCACCGGCCACAAAACGGGGCTTCGCCGGATCTTTCTGCGTCCATGCATCAGCTGCACGGCGTGCGATGCGTGTGGCTTCCAGGTTCAGTTCGTAGGCAAATTCTTCCATGTGGTAATCGGCCATGGAAATGCGCTGCGCGTTGAAGGTATTGGTTTCAATAATGTCTGCACCTGCCTCCAGGTATTCGTTGTGAATGGCTTCAATAATTGCAGGCTGCGTGAGGCACAGCAGTTCGTTGTTGCCTTTCACGTCGTGCGGCCAGTCTTTGAAACGTTCGCCCCGGTAATCGGATTCTTCCAGTTTGTAACGCTGGATCATGGTACCCATGGCTCCGTCAATTACAAGGATTCGTTTTTCAAGTTCAGCACTGATGTTGGTCATAAACCTTTTCTATTTGTGTTGCGGTTGCCCGCGGTTAAACAGTTCCGTAATACAGTTTTGAATCGTACACCAGGCGCACAACGCCGTTTTCCTGGTAGCGTACAAATATTTTTTTGAGCACGTACAGCATGAAGTTGTAATCGGGATGTTCTGCTGAGGGAATGTAAGAACACGACAGCAGCCGGCCCTTCAGTCCTTCAAAATTCACTTCCTGGTAATTCGGTGCGGCGAAATAATTCCAGTTCCCTTTTCCGTAAAACGTATCGAACACCGCATCGTTCTGTACATTTTTATGGTTGATCGTTTTGTAATCTGTTCCGAACATGAGCAGCAGGTCTTCGTAGGCTTTCAGAAAATCGCTGGTGTCGGCTTGCCGGTCGTTCCACAGCAGCAACACCTTCCCGCCGGGTTTTAAAATACGACGGCATTCGGTACGGAACGGTAGCTGATCGAACCAGTGAAACGCCTGCCCGGCCAGCACGGCATCAACCGAATGATCAGTAAGCGTGGTGCGTTCCGCCGTTCCGTTTACACTTGAAAAGCCGGGATAGTTTGCGAGATACGTTTCACCGGCTTCGCGCATTTCGCGGTTTGGTTCAACGCCGGTAACGGAGCAGCCGTGTTTCAAAAAAAGTTCCGCCGAAAAACCGGTTCCCGATCCGATGTCGGCAATTGTTGCCCCTGCCGGAATTACATTTTGTTCCAGCACAAATTGCGCCACGGCATCGGGATAATGCGGGCGGTAGCGGATGTAATCGGTTACGCGGTTACTGAAGCGTTCGAGCTGGTCCATAAAAAAGCCTTCATCTGCGTTTGTCAGAGAAGGCTACGTGTATGCTGTTGTTGTTTATACATTAGTTTCTCACTTATCTTTTCCGGCCGGAAATACCGGCAGAACAGGAATTGGCACCTTTATCCGGAATAAATTCCGAAGTGGTTGCCAAGGTATCATCGGGCGCAGTCCCTCCACCTTTCTGGATAAGTACCTTAAAGAACTGGTACAAAGATAGTAAGATTCCCAAAAATCCGCAATTCTATTTTCCGCTCTGGCAGCGGCACTTGCTGAATCTTCAAATAACCATCCGCAGCATATTTTGAATTTTTGATTTGCGATTTTTGATTTCTTCGATCACGTAAATCAAAAATCGCAAATCAAAAGTTAGTTCACCCAACCCCATTTACAGCTCCCCCGCTTACCTTCAGGCTGCACGATTTCTACTATATTTGAAACACAATGTCCGAAACACGAAAAAACCAGCTGCTCTTCTTCGTTTATTTTGCATTATCCACGCTCTTTACCTGGTGGTTCGTGGTGGTTTCGCCACTATACATCAGTAAACAGCAGATGATTTTGTCAACCGCGGTGGCCGGCGGCAAGTGGGGCATACAGGTTATTGCCGGCTACCTGCTGCTCCGCGAAAAGAACTGGCTTTTTCTTAAAAATATCGGCTGGGTGTGTTTTGTGGGTTCGTGTATTTTACTGCCGTATGTTTTGCTCAGTATTATGCATATTGCTGATGGTGCCCCGTTTTTTGTGAGTTCACTTGCGGCCTCGGTAGTTACGATGATTTATGCGTATTACCGGGCGGTGCGGAATACAGGTATTTCATTGCGCTGGTGGTTTGCGTGGTTGTGTTGCCTGGCGGTGGCCATTACGCTGCAGCTTACGGTGGTGTTTGGGGTACTCTGAAAATGAATGAAGGCTCAGCGCCACAATCCGCGCAGCTCGCGGAGAAAGGTCATGATGCGTTTGCGGAAAAACAACATCAGCAGTACATACGGAACAGCCAGCAGGTAAAGAATGCCGGGATTGATCCCGTTACGGATGGTACCGCCTGCATTGCCATCTGAATCAACTATTGATTTGCACATGGAACACTGCGCCGAAGCATCTGCAGCAACAAGCAGCAGTACCAGTACAAACATCCAGACGTGGCGTGATTTCATGAGGACAAAGATACCCGTTTTTGTTTACTTCGGAAAATTATAGTACGGTGAGATCATGAGATAAATCACCGGCCCGGTGATGCAAACATACATCCAGATCGGGTAGGTAAAACGCACCAGTTTGCGGTGTTTTTCCACGTTGTTTTTCAGGCCGTGCCAGAATGAAAGCAGGATGAGCGGCAACACGAGTGCAGCAAGAATGATGTGCGAAATAAGAATGGCGTAATACAGCCCGCGCATGGAAGCGCCTTCCGGGTATTTGGTTTCCGGCATGAGCCAGTGGTATGTTACATACGAAATGAGAAACAGGGCCGAGATAAAAAACGCCGTGATGTTGATGCGTTTGTGCATGGCGATGTTTTTCTTTTTGATATACATCAGCGAAAGCGCAAGCAGCACCGCACAGGTACCGTTAAGCAGCGCATTGAGCATGGGCAGTGAATAGGTAAACCCCGGCGGTGTTTCCGGTGCAGGCAGAATGCGGCGGTTGAGAACAATAACCAGTGCCAGTACCACCAGTGAAATAACCATTACGAGACGAAAGATAAATTTGTCACTCATGTGCGCTTATTTTTTTCCGTTCAGCAGTATGCCGATATCATCAATCATGCGGTTCAGTTCCAGCGAATCAGTACCGTCGTAGTATCCCCTGATTTTCCGCTGTGCATCCACCAGCACGACCTGTTCGCTGTGTATAAAGTCTTCGGGACCGCCATCGCCTTTGCCGGCATCCACGCGGTAGCTGTAGCGGGCCAGGCCGTAAATTACTTTTTTGTTGCCGGTAAGCAGTTTCCAGTTGGCCTGTTCAACGCCGTGCAGTTTGGCATAGGCAGCCAGAGCCGGCACACTGTCGCGTTCGGGATCAACACTCATCGAAACCATGCCGAAACGGGGCTCGTTTTTATAAAACCGCTGCACGTAAGTGAGGTAGTTGGTCATTTTCGGGCAGATGGTTTTGCAGCTGGTGAAGAAAAAATTAACTGCATATACTTTGCCCGTCAGTTCATCCTGGCAAATGGAATCGCCGTTCTGCATCACCAGTTTCTGTTTGCGAATTGCTTTGTACAACGAATCGCCGGCAGGTTCTACGGTATCGATGGGAAAAATAACTTCGAGCGGTTTAAGTGAATCATAAACCGAATCGGCCGGTGTGTCTTTTTTAACCCCGGGTGCTGAACAGGAAGCCAGCAGCACCAGCATAACAGCTAAACCAGGAAGTAAACGCATCATTGTTTTTTCTGATCAATCTTCGTGTTTTTCACCGTCTCGAATGCTTCGTCGTGAATGCGCACATGCAGAATGTCTTCCCGCAGTTCCTTCACCTTGCCGAGGTAGCGCCCGTTGTAATAACCGCGGATGCGGCCCTGGTCATCTACAAATACAAGGTCGTACATCTTTTGTGTAAACGGTTCTTTCACCCGTTTCGGATCGGGAACAAAAAAGGAAGCGGTACGCAGCGAATCGAATTGTTTAACCGGCATTGTTACCATAACAACCGTATCGCCTTTAAGTTTCATTTCCTTCGAAAGATCGGGCGGATTTATTTTCAGCGTCGAATCCTGCGGCCAGAAAAAGAGGAAACTGGTTTCGTAGTATTTGGTTTTGTTCACTTTAAAATCCGTTAATAACGGACCAATGTTCCAGGCCTTTTCTGCCGAATCCGGATCGAGAAAAGCAGCCACAAACATGCGGCCTTTAAACTGGCTGATATCAAAATTCCCGCCCCCGATGCGTGCTGCATGGAAAGCGGGAATTGTAAAGTATGCGGTATCGGGCTTTTCGCTGTTCGGGTTGATTACCGTACGCGGACCATAAATGGGTGTGCGTTTATAACGTGTTGCGCCGAACGACAGGTAAACATAAAATGCTGACGGAAAAATAAGAATGGCAAGAAGAATAATGAACTTCCGCATCGTTAGTGTTTCCCGCCGGCATCGTGGTGTTGTTCTGTCGGCACAGTGGTCGGCAGATCGTTACGTGAAGTGCGTGCATAGTTTCCTTCGCCAATAGTCATCATAAAGATGAGGTACAGGATGAAACCGGTGTACGGTGCAATAATCACCCACTTGAGCCATTTCACTTCGTCGCCAAGGTGCATGAATTTGTAGATGATGTAAAAGGCCTTCACCAGTGTAAACGTAATGAAGAATACCTTGAGGAATAATTTGTTGAGTCCCCAGTCTTCCGCTTTCATACCAACGAAGATTTCTACGATGGTAACAATAAGCATGATAGTAAATACAATCCAGATGGTTTTGCGCGTCTGTTTGCCATGCGCCTCATCGTGGTTAGCCATCGTTTCGTATGGCGGGTATTCGTCGTGAAATTCAGACATACTGTTTATATTTTAACGTTCGTGTTTCGTTTTTTGTTGGTGATCAGAGCAGGTAGAAGAAGGTAAATACGAATACCCACACCAGATCCACAAAGTGCCAGTAGAGACCTACTTTTTCTACCATTTCGTAATGACCGCGGCGCTGCATCATGCCACGCGCAACCATAATGAAAATTACCAGGTTGATCATTACACCGCTGAATACGTGGAAACCGTGGAAGCCGGTAATGAAGAAGAAGAAGTCGCCGAACAGCGGATGGCCGTACTCGTTGGTAACGAGGCTGGCACCATATACTTTTTTGCCGGCGGCAATGTATTCGGCCGACTGTTCTTTGGACAGCTCCACTTTATTGGGCGTAACGAGGATGGTTTCGTCAACTGCGTGTGTTACGTGATCCACTTTGTACTGGAAGGTTTTTACTTCTCCTTCGCTCAGTACCTGCACGGCGCCGTGTTCGTTACCTTTAATAAAGTTGTACCATTCCCAGGCCTGTGAGCCTACGAAGCCGAAACCACCGATAATGGTAAGGCCGAGCCAGAACAGTACGGCTTTTTGTTTGAGGCGGTGTCCGGCTTCCACAGCGAGTACCATCGTTACCGAACTCATGATGAGGATGAAGGTCATGAAACCTACATACAACAGCGGTAAGTGCTTGCCGTGTGCAAACGGGAAGTGATGGAAAACTGCAGCCGGATCAGGCCATTCAGTTGCGTACTTGTGGCGCATAAAGCCGTAAGCACAAAGGAATCCCGAGAACGTGAGTGCGTCGGAAATGAGGAAAAACCACATGAACAATTTGCCATAGCTGGCTTTGAGCGGCGACATTGCGCCATCCCAGCCTGCTACTTTGCTCATATCTGCTGCGTGACCTGCCATACGATGTGTTAATTTTTAGCTTGGTTGATTATTTCGGTTGCAAGTTTACTTAAAAATCGTTAAAAAGAGGAATATGTATATCCATAAAGCACCTAAAAAATGCCAGTAGATGGAACACAACTCCATTCCGAGGTAATTTTCGGGACTGTATTTATTCGTTGAAGCCCGTAAACCGGTAACAGCCAGGGTGATATAACCACCGACCACGTGCAGCAGGTGAATTCCTGAAAGCACGTAGATCATACCGGCATTGGGCGAAAAAGTTTTTCCGGCCATAAAAATACCGTTATCAATAAGGCTGCCCCAGCCCATAAACTGCGCCCAGCCGAAAATAAGGCCGAGGGCGAGGGTGAGGAAAATCCATAATGAACCGGCTTTACCTTTGCCGTTTTTTACCTGGTTCTGTGCGATGGCCAGCGTAACGCTGCTGATCATAATGGCGGCCGAACTTAACCAGAATGCGTACGGCAGTTCAATGGAAATCCATCCTTTGGCCATGCTCACCACGTAATAACTGGTGAAACCGGCAAACATCATGGTAATGCTGAACAAACCGAGTTTAAGCAGGTTCTTTTTGCTTTTCGCATGAATGGCTTTCCGCTCTTCGGGCGTGTAAGCGCTGCTTGCTGCGTATGTGTTTGCTTCTGCCATTTTAGTATCCTATTAATAAGGCCAGCTGAACTACCGGCAGGTAAATAAATGATCCAAACATGAGGCGGCGGGCCGCTTCGATATCAAGTGTTTTGAAAAGCTTCCAACCCTGCAGCAGGAACAGCACGCCGCTCAGCAGTGCCACACCGGCCGCCACATAGCCGCTTAACCCGAAAATGGTGGGCAGCAGGCTTACCGGGATAAGGAACGCGGCATATACCACGATCTGGAATGCACTGGCTTTGTCGCGCTCGCCGCTCGGCAGCAGGCGGAAACCGGCTTTGCGGTAATCCTCATCCACCACCCAAGCAATGGCCCAGAAATGCGGAAACTGCCACATGAACTGAATAGCGAATAACATAACCGCCGGCAGCGTTACCGAACCCAGGCCTTCGGTGGCCGCCACCCAACCCAGCATGGGCGGAATAGCTCCCGGAAGGGCGCCGATAAACACGGCAAAAGGCGTAACCCGCTTGGAAGGCGTATAGGCAAAAACGTACAGCAGCAGTGCACTCGCACCCAGCAGCCCGCTTACCACATTGAGAAAATAACCAAGAATTGCAACCCCGGCAATGGCCATGATGAGCCCAACCACCATACCTTCCGTAACCGACATGCGGCCTGTGGGAAGCGGGCGGTTAGCCGTGCGCGGCATCAGTTTGTCAAGCTCCCGTTCGATGATCTGGTTAAAACCGTTGGAGGCTCCCGTTACCAGGAAACCGCCCAGCACCAGCCACCCGAGGCCGGCCCAGTTCATTTCTCCCGTCAGCTGCTTGCAGCCCAGCGCGTAGCTGAGTGCAGCAGACAATACGACAATAAAGGAAAGGCGAAGTTTTGTGAACTTTGCGTAGTCGGACAGCTTTGACATTGCCCCGGCAGATTTTTCGATACTTTGTGTATTGGGTGCTAACATCAGCCGTTAAATTAGCGCGCAATTTTACTCATTATTCCCGGGGTGGCAATGGGAATACGAGGAATTTAGATTACTTCTAAATTAAACCAGACCAACGGTACAATCCAACACCTTAAAAATCGGTGTAATCGTTAAAAATCGCCGTCCGGAAGCCTATCCAGAAAAATGTGGCCTTTTCGCTGTAAATCACGTTGCTGAGGCTGCGGGCGGTTAACCCCGCCTCTATTTTCAGGTTCATGGGCGCATACAGGAGGTACGCGGCGCGCAGGTCGGCCTGGAAAAGTGTGGTTTTTATGCCCTGCAACATATAATTGCCGTATTCACGCGGGCGGTTGATGTAGGAAGCAAACATATTGTGCCCCATATTTTTGCCTGCCGAATCGAGTCCGAAACTG
The DNA here is from genome assembly GCA_943372645.1 of Chitinophaga pinensis. Taxonomy (GTDB): domain Bacteria; phylum Bacteroidota; class Bacteroidia; order Palsa-965; family Palsa-965; genus VBWE01. The sequence goes on from CALRZN010000001.1 coordinate 257,244, forward strand.
GCCGTAACCAGTTTTCCTTCCACCAGCAGCCGTTTCCAGCGGTACGTGGTAATGCCGGTTGCTTCAATAAAATTGGCCTGCTGCGGGTGCGCGAGCGACATGCCCTGGTGACCGTAATTCTGCTGCACACTGCCGTGTGCGTAAGTAAACGGGCGCACCATGTTCATTTCGCCCTGCATGCTGAGGCCTTTCACACGGAATACGTTAAACAGTTTCATGCCCAGCTGTCCGCCCTGTTTGTTCGCCCACCAGCCGCTGCGGGCTTTTACTTCCTTCAGCAAAAATTCATCGAGCATGGCCTGCCCGTAAAACTGGAGCCAGCGCGCCGCCTTCAGTTTGAAGGAAAAACCGAGCATGGCATTGTCTGACGAGCCGAGCGAATACTCTACCGGGCGGAAAAACACCATCGGGTTTACATAGTTCGGATCGAAGCTGCGGAAGCGATACTGGTCTTCGCCCTGCCAAACGATGGATTCGAAAACGCCGATGTTCAGGCGCCTGGTGGCGTTCCAGCTGATGTGGTGAAACGAGGCAAACTTGGCTTTGTAATCGGCTTTCAGGCCCTGTGTACCGCTCATGTAATTGTGCGCGGCCAGCATAAACGTGTATTGCAGTTTCCAGACCGTGGTATTTATTTTCAGGAAGGGAAAAGCCCCCGCCGCATCCGACAGGAAGAGGGAACGGTAACCGTCTCCCCAGAAATGTTTATCGCGGCCCGCCTGGAAATTGAAAATTTTATTCGGTGACCACGACACATAACCCGAAAGGTGCTGCCAGGCATAGCCGCTGCCTTTTGAAACGTAGGCCCGGTCGCCCCAGCCGTGGATGATGTGATTGGTTTTTGCAAGCGAATCGAGGAAATGCGGCATGCGTTCGTAACCTGCACCGGCACGCACATCCCAGGCTAATTTTGTTTTGTAATGGCCGGTAAAGTGCATACCGCCGAACATGGTCATGAGCGGACGTTTGCCCTGCAGATCGAACCCGGCACGCACATCGGCCAGCGGAAGCACCTGCATTTCACCCGGCCTGAAAAAGGAGCCATCATCTGATTTGCGCGGACGCAAAGGCGCATTGCCCGGACGAACAAAATGGTAGCTAGTGATGGAATCGGCCAGCGGACCTGCCTGTTTATCGAGCCAGGGTTTGATGGCGGTGTGTGTGTTTACAAAGCGGCTGTTCTGCGCACGGTCGTATGCATTATGTGCGTCGCGGTCGAGGGAAAGGTTGAATTGCGCGGATGCGTTTCCGGCTGCAACTGCAAGTACAAAAAAGCAAAGTAGTTTTTTTCCCATCGCGGTTGGCTCAGCGGCTGTCAGGTTTCAAATATACACTTTGCATGGTTGAATTGAAAACCAGGCCGCAGGTTTACGCAGCATCCACATTGAGCCGATGCTCCGTGGTTTCTTTTTTGTTGCGGTTGTAATGCTTTTTCAGGAAGTACGGTATCTGTGTAAGCACAACCGTATAAGCGCCAACGCCAAGCAACGACCAGTTGATGCCCGTATCCCGCAGCAGCCATGCAAGTCCGATTACCGAAAGCGTAGCGGTATAAACGATCAGCACTGTTTTGCGGTGTGAAAATCCGCTGTCGATAAGCAGGTGGTGCAGGTGGTTGCGGTCGGCCGCAAACGGAGACAGGCCACGCATGGTGCGGTAGATAAAGATGCGGAGCGTATCGGCCAGCGGATACACAATGGCTGCCATTGCAAACACTGGCGTAGCCCAAACGGCAACCGGGGTGTTTTCACCTACGTTGTCGAACTCGATGAAACGGATGGCCATTACACTGATGAGTAAACCGATGCTTAATGAACCCGAATCGCCCATGAAAATTTTCGCCGGGTTGAAATTAAACACAAGAAATGCACCCAAAGCCCCGGCCAGCGAGAAGCCCAGCGAAGCCATTACTGGATCGCCCACGAGGAAAAATCCGAATCCGAAAAACAGCGAACTGATAATTCCGAGACCGGCTGCCAGTCCGTCAACACCATCCACCAGGTTAAATGCATTTACAATAACCGTGTACGTAAACAGCGAAAGGAATACACTGGCCCAGTACGGCAGGTTTTCCGTAATGCCGAAAAGGCCGTGCAGACTTTTGATGCGGATATCGGCCATGAGCACGAGAATGAGCCCCACCAGCACATGCGCCGCCAGTTTTTTCATTGGTGCAGTTCCTACGATGTCGTCTTTGATGCCCACAAAAAACAGGATGAGCAGGGCCGCCACAATGAATTTAAAATTGTGGATGGCATCCATCACACCGCCGTATTCTTTTATCTGATCAACAGGAAACCACAAGGCAAATGCAAACAGGGTTCCTGCAAAAATGATAATGCCGCCGATGGTCGGAACCATGCGCTGGTGCAGTTTGCGTGCTTCGCCGGGTTCGTCAAAAAGCCGCTTCAGAAACGCCACCTTTATAAGCGATGGTGTAGCCAGCAGCACAACGCCGAAGGCCGTAAGAAACGGGAGAATGATGGTAATGAATAAATTTTCCAAAACAGTGCGGTGTTGATTTACCGGGTGGCAAATGTAGTTTTTACCTTAATACCTACGTAAATCTGATTCGTCCGGTTTAACGGGCGATTTGTCCTGAAAGTTTCGGTGTTTTCAGAAATCCCAGTATAAATTCTGCAATGACGTGCGCAATCCGAGGTTGATATACGGATAACCGGTAACTACGCCGTCTGCCTCGTAAATCCGTTTAGATATGGACACATAGACATTCAGGTTGGTTGCATAACTGACCATATACCCCACCCGGAGCTCCTGGTTGGTGATGGCCACTTTTTTTCCCTGGAGCAGCTCATTTACGGTCGAATTCACCCCAAAATAACCCGAATGATCGCTCGCAAACAGGTCGGAGCCCATGCTTTTTGAGGTCGAATCGGCCCCCTGTTGGGCATTCATGTACTTTAATTCGATGTAAAAATCGCGGATTTTATAGTTTACAAAAACGAGCTGCTCGCGGAAGTTGGCCCCGAGGGGGTGCGCGAGGGCCTGGTTGTAATGACTCCAGTTCTGCAACGTATCGCGGGTGGCATACGTGTAAGGGCGCACCTGGTTGTATTCGTATTGCAGGTGCAGATGGCGGATGCGGAATGCGTTGAAATACTTTGCACCAAGCTGGAAACCGGTTTTGTTGTGAATATCGCCGGGCGTATTTTTTTTGCCTTTTTCATCCAGCACATACTGGCCGTAAATTTCAATGCTGCGCATGAACCGCCATTTGAAACTTGCGCCCAGGATGGCATTGCGCGCACTGTTGAGTCCGTAAGCGGGCAGCGAGGTAAACATTACCGGGTTGAAATAATGAAAGTTGAGGTGCTGCCGGTTATTCGTATCCGCGGCATCCCAGATGATGCCCTGGAACAGCGTGAGCTGGAGGCGTTTCTTTTTAAATAAGCTGGCACTGATCTGGTGAAAGGCTGCTGCTTTTTTCTGGAAGAGGCGTTCGGTTGCGGGTGGAATGTTATTTCCTCCCGGAACAAGGTTCATCAGTGAAGCATACAGGTTGGTGTATTGAAACGACCGCCAGCGTGTGGTAAAACGGGCGTACGGATAACTGAATCCGTTGTCGGAAAGCAGCAGCGAACGGTAACCGTCGCCCACAAAATGTTTGCCATGCCCGAACTGCATGTTGAATTTGCGGCAGGGCGAATACGAAACATAACCCGAGGCCATTGCAAAATCGTAACCGTTTGTTTTGAACCGTTTCCAGCGACCCTGGCCGGGCACTACTTTGTAATAATTATTAAATGCTACGATGTACGGTTCATACGTGGCCTGGTTTTCCCAGAAACTGGTTTCGAATGAGAACTTGTTGCCGATATCGCCGTAGGCACGAATGCCGCGTGTGTTTTTTATTAATGCTGCACTCGTATCACCGTCGGCACGTTTGCTGTATTCAAAATGCATCAGCGGATCGATGCTGAGGTTGAACCATGCATCTTCGCCGCTGTGCCGCACGGCCACAAACGGTTCGAAATGGTGTTTGCGGCAGCACCACGCTCCTGCCCGCTTCATGAACTTTGCTGACGTATCGCCGCTGCACGAAAAATTGGCATAATCGCGGTTCATTGCAATGTAATCGCTGTACTGAAAATGCGCCGTTTCAATCCACGGTTTCATGGCCGAATGCAATCGCACCGAGGTATCGAGTAACGTTTCTGCATCCGACTCGATACTCCACTGCCGGTTCAGCGGAAAATTTTTCTGCTGTGCAGTGCCTGTTTTCACAAGCAGCAACAAAACCATAAGCGCGGTTGTGTTTTTCAGTTTCTTCATCGGTTTACGGTTTCTCCGGCCAGCTGGCGGTCGAACAGCATGCGCGCAATGGCATACGTTTCTATTATCCCGGCTTCGAGTGAAATGCGGTGTTTCCAGCCGAGGCTGTGCAGTTTTGTTGTATCCGTAAGTTTGCGCGGGGTGCCGTCGGGGCGCGAGGCATCAAACCGCAGTTCGCCTTCGTAACCTACGGTGTTTTTGATGAGCAGCGCAAGGTCTTTGATGGATATATCATTGCCCGTTCCGATGTTTACGAAACCGGGCGCACTGAACTGCTGCATCAGATACACACACGCATCGGCCATGTCGTCCACATGCAGAAATTCGCGCAGCGGTGTGCCCGAGCCCCAGATTTCCACCACGGGCTGGCCGGTTACTTTGGCCACGTAAAATTTGCGCAGCAGGGCCGGCATCACGTGTGAGTTTTCGGGATCGTAATTGTCGTTTGGCCCGTACAGGTTGGTGGGCATTACCGAAATAAAATCGCAGCCGTATTGTGCGCGATACGCATCACACATTTTTATGCCGGCGATTTTGGCAATGGCGTACGGTTCGTTGGTGGGTTCCAGTTCACCGGTGAGCAGGTAATCTTCGCGCAGCGGCTGTGGTGCCAGTTTCGGGTAAATGCAGGTGGAACCGAGAAACAGCAGTTTTTTTACGTTCACCGTTTTGGCGGCGTGAATGACATTACTCTGAATCATCAGGTTGTCGTACAGAAATTCGCCGCGATATACATTGTTGGCATGAATACCGCCTACTTTGGCAGCCGCGAGAAAAACGTATTCCGGTTTTTCGGTTTCAAAAAACTGTTGCACGTGCTGCTGGCTGCGCAGATCGAGTTCCGCCGTGGTGCGCGTGATGATGTTTGCAAACCCTTTGGCCTGCAGGTTGCGCACAATGGCCGAACCCACCATGCCGCGATGTCCTGCCACATAAATTTTCGCGTTCCGTTCCATGTTTTTATTCTTCCATGGACTGATCCATTGCGTGTCCGCCTTCGATCAGCATTTTATTTTTTGCAAACAGTTTCAAATCCGACTGCACCATTTCGGCGCAGAGTTGTTCTACGGTAACCGTGGGTTCCCAGCCGAGTTTTGTGCGTGCTTTGGTGTAATCACCGAGCAGCAGGTCCACTTCCGTTGGCCGGAAATAATCCGGATCAATCTGCACGCGCACGATTCCTGTTGCGGAATCAATTCCTTTTTCATCGCGGCCGCTGCCTTCCCATTTCAGGGTTACACCGGTTTCTGCAAACGCGAGTTCACAAAAACGGCGCACCGAAATTTTACGGTTGGTGGAAAGTACAAAGTCTTCGGCGGTATCGTGCTGCATCATACGCCACATGCCTTCCACGTAATCGCGGGCATGGCCCCAGTCGCGCTCCGCATCGAGGTTTCCGATAAACAGTTGCTGCTGCAGTCCGAGTTTGATGGCGGCGGCAGCGCGTGTAATTTTTCGGGTAACAAACGTTTCACCGCGCACCGGGCTTTCGTGGTTGAACAGGATGCCGTTGCAGGCAAAAATGCCATAGGCTTCGCGGTAGTTTTTTACAATCCAGAACGCGTAGAGTTTTGCAACACCATACGGACTGCGCGGATAAAACGGCGTGTCTTCGTTTTGCGGAACTGTTTGCGCTTTACCATAAAGCTCCGACGTAGAAGCCTGGTAAAATTTTGTTTTCTTTTCGAGCCCGAGAATGCGGATGGCTTCGAGCAGGCGCAGTGTTCCTATGCCGTCGGCGTTTGCCGTGTATTCCGGTGTTTCAAACGAAACCTGCACGTGCGATTGTGCGGCGAGGTTGTAAATTTCATCGGGCTGCACTTCCTGCACAATGCGGATGAGGTTGGTGGCATCGGTTAAGTCGCCGTAATGCAGGAAAAAACGGAGGTTGTTTTCGTGCTGATCCTGGTACAGGTGATCAATGCGCTGTGTATTAAAAAGCGAACTGCGGCGTTTGATGCCGTGCACAATATAGCCTTTGCCTAACAACAACTCTGCGAGATACGCTCCGTCCTGCCCGGTGATACCGGTAATCAATGCCACTTTAGCCATTTGCGGAAATGCTTGTTCCCAAAAATACACTTTCGGCGGGAAATATGGTGATGTGTGAATGACTTTGATGAATGCACTGTGTTTGCAGGTTTTTCAAATTGGTGTTTTGGTTCGTTTTTGATCGTTGCTTTTTTGCCACGAAGGCGCGAAGGCACGAAGAGCATGTGTTTAACTCCAATGGATGTGGTTCGTTTTGGATCCTTGCTTTTGGGGCGCTACGAACTGCCGGCAAACCTGCCCTTTGTTTTCCGGGACTTTTGGAAAATGCTGCGACATGTGCACCACCAACTATACGCTGCGCTGCTACCGCACAAGGTGCACGAAGCCTTTGCGTTCAACCTGCTGGTTGTTTTGCAGGGTGGCTTTGTATGCGTAATAATATACGCCTTCGCTGAGTTGCTGCCCGTTGCTGTCCTGCCCGGCCCACAGTTTTTGCGGATCGGTGGTTTCGAAAACAACCTGTCCCCAGCGGTTGTAAATGCGCCACTCGAATGTGGAAACGCACGTGCCGTTTGTTACTTCCAGTTTTTCGTTCAGGTTATCGCCGTTGGGTGAAAACACATTCGGAATTTCGGGTGTGCATTCAGCAGCCGGATCAGGATCATTGTTTTTAACATAACAACCCGCGCTGATGCGCGCCACAAAACCATCTTTGCCGCCCTGCGTGGGCTGGTAATTTGAACTGAAGTCTGCACCCGGTGCATCGTAAAATCCCGCGACGTAAATGCGGCAGCCCGTGGTATCAAAAGCAATTCCGTTGCCACGGTCTTCATCGTCGCCGCCGGCCTGTATGGCCCACTTCCAGTCGCCGGTGGTATCAATGCAGGCTGCAAAAATCTGTAATGTATCGGCGGGATTGCAGGCGATGGTGGTGTCGTTTCCGAAATACACATTGCCCCCGCGCATCTGCCCGGTAACAAACAGGCGCCCGTGATGGTCTGTTGTTATTGCATTTCCGCGGTCGCCGCCGCTGTTGGCACCCGCGCGTTTGGCCCAGATCCATTGACCGGAAGTAGTTAGCTTGGCAACAAAAATATCGCGGCCGCCGGGACCGCCGTGGTTGTTGATCGTATCGGTACCAAATACCACTTCATCGCGGAACTCACCAGTGATGTAAAGATTCTGCGCGTTGTCAATTACAATGTCGTTGGCGCGGTCGTCATATCCGCTGCCGCAGTTGCGCACCCATTGAAAGTTGCCGGTGCTGTCGTATTTGCACACAAAAATATCGCGGCCGTTGTTGTTGCTTGTAATCGTCTGCGTTCCGAACGTGCGCGTCTCGTAAAATCCGCCGGCAATGTACACGTTGCCCGATGAATCAATGGCGATGCCGTTATCGCGTTCCACATCATTTCCGCCGAACAGCCGGTACCAGAGCCACGTTCCGCCTGCAGAAATTTTTGCAACGTATGCAATCGAATCATAAATCGAAGTGGATGAAAGTCCCGGAAATCCTACACTGGCTGGTGTAGGGCCGTAGTGTGTGGAGAAAAACCCGGTTACATAATGATCGCCTTTTTTATCGGTTACCACATCAAAGGCATGATCATCGCCCTGCCCCTGGCTGTCGCGCACCCAGATGAGGTTTCCGTTTGAATCGTATTTGGCAACAAAACTCTGATCGGCACCGCCCGAGCCCAGTCCGGTGGTTTCAAACGTTGCATACGACCAGAAGGTGCCGGTAATCATTACATCGCCGGTGGGCGTGGTGTGTACCCCGAGCGTCCGGTCATCGAGGCCGCTGGAGCAGTGCCGGACCCAGATGTAGTTGCCGAGTGAATCGTATTTGGCTACGTACGCTTCTTTGGACCAGTTGCCGGATGAAACGGTATCGTTTCCGAAAATGCCGGTCTGGTTGTAAAAGCCTCCCACATATACATCGCCGTTGCCGTCAACAGCCACATCGTTTGCTTTGTCTGAATCGGAAGCGCCGCAGGCCTGCGACCAGTGCCAATACACCTGCGCGTTTGCGGGGGCAAAGCAGGTGATGATAAAAACGAATAAAAGGGTAATTTTTCGCATGGAGTCGATGCATTTAACAATCCCAAGATAATTGCTTTATACTGGCTTAACAAAAAAATGTTGCTTTAAAATCGGGAATGAATGCTGCCCCTGCTTAACGGGAGCTCGGAACAGCATGTGATTGGGTTTCGTTTTAGTTTGTGTTTTTTTACCGCAAAGTCGCGCAGAGTTCAGCGCAAAGTTTCGCAGAGTCGATTTGGAATAACACACGATTGTAATCCGGAATCCGCTCAAATTATGCGAACTGTTATTAACCACAAGGAACACAGAGGCATGCACAAAGCACACGATGATTGCCTTTGTGACCCTCGTGCATTCCTTTGCGGGCGCGATGTATGTGTGCTGTCCTTTGTGGTTAAAGCAATAAGATCAAAATATTACAAATCTGAAATTACACATCCAGCTTCGCAGTTGCCAGGAACCACGGGTTTCGCAGTTCTTCGCGGTTGTAGGGCAGCGGTTCCATTTCGGGATAACGCACCAATGTTCCGCCGCTGCATTCGAGTATGGCCTGGCCGGCGGCGGTGTCCCATTCCATAGTGGGTGCAAAGCGCGGGTAGAGCTGTGCGCGGCCCTCGGCGAGGAGGCAGAACTTGAGCGAACTGCCCGACGCTGCAAATGCCACTTCACCGAATTTCACTTCGAGTTCTTTGATGTATGCATCCGTTTCCGGCGAAGCGTGTGAACGGCTGCCCACAACAGTTACTTTTTCCGGCAGCGGCTGCAGCGGCAATAATTTCGCAGTGCAGCCAATCCAGTTTTTAATGGGCAGCGGGCAGATGGCCGCATCGGGCATCATAAATGCGCCGAGTTCTTCCTGTGCAAAATAAATGGTATCGGTAACGGGCACGTAAATTACACCGAGCACCGGGCGGCCGTTTTTTACAAGCGCAATGTTTACCGTAAACTCGCCGTTGCGTTTTACAAATTCCTTGGTACCGTCGAGCGGATCAACGATAAAAAGTTGTTCCCAGTTTTTGCGTTCCTCGTACGGAATGGATTTGCCTTCTTCGCTCAGTACAGGAATACCAAGCGGTTCCAGATGCTGCATGATCACGCGGTGTGCTTCGCGGTCGGCAAGTGTGAGCGGCGATTCATCCGCTTTGTGTTCCACCGAAAAATCGGTGTTGTAAATGTTCAGAATTTCCTTCCCGGCCAGCAGCGCGGCTTCAATCACGGTTTCAAGCATGTGCTGCTAATATTTTGCGCCGCTCACACCGATGTTTTCAATCGGGTGCCAGGTTGTTTTTATTTCCTGCGTATCAAAAATGTAATACGGGTTTTGTTCGTTGGTATCACTCCAGTTTTTGTCGTTGTACACATACACGCGTTTTACATTGCCTGCGGCGGTTTCCTGCGCCATCTTAATGTCGGCTTTGCTGGTGCCGCAATAAATGAGCGCGTTCACATCCATGTGCGAAGCCATGTGCGAAAGCAGTTCTTTCACCGTGCCGGTAAGTATGTTCACCACGCCGCCGGGAAGGTCGCTGGTGGCCAGCACTTCGGCGAAACTGATGGCGCAGAGTGGCAGGTTTTCTGAAGCCAGCACCACGCACACGTTGCCGCCCGCAATTACCGGCGCAACTACAGAAACCAATCCGATGAGTGAACTTTCCTGCGGCGCAGCGATGGCTACAACGCCGGTCGGTTCAGGCACCGAAAAATTGAAGTGCGAACTCTGCACCGGGTTCACGGAACTGAACAGTTGCTGGTATTTGTCGCACCAGCCCGCGTAATACACGAGGCGATCGATGCTTTGGGTAACTTCTTTTTTTGCAGCAGCAGCGGTCCCGCCCTGCAGCACCAGCTCCGCTTCGAACTGTGCGCGGCGGCCTTCGAGCATTTCAGCTATGCGGTAAAGGATCTGGCTGCGGTTGTATGCATTGCGGCCCGACCAGCCCGAAAATGCGCCACGGGCTGCGACCACCGCGTTGCGGAAATCTTTGCGCGAACCAAGGCATACATTGGCCAGGATGGTTCCTTTTTTATTTTTAAGCGGGTAGTAGCGCCCTGACTCTGTCCGCGGAAACTGCCCGCCGATGTAGAGTTTGTATGTTTTTAAAATTTCGATTCGTTCCATGCTTTCGTTTTTGGTCCGCAAGTTTCTGTTTCAGATCCGCGACGCATCGCGGATTAACTTTTAACAATGCTGTGTTGTGTTTTACACCTGCGAATGTGATCTATTTAATGTTCAAATATGGCATCAGTCCGTGTAAACCGCCTTCGCGGCCGAAGCCGCTTTCTTTGTAGCCGCCAAACGGTGACGTGGGATCGAATTTGTTGTACGTATTCGCCCACACCACGCCGGCGCGCATTTTCGAAGTCATGTTAAAAATCTTCGAACCTTTATCGGTCCACACACCGGCCGATAAACCGAACGGGGTGTTGTTTGCTTTTTCAATCACTTCTTCCACCGTGCGGAAGGTTTGAACGGCCAGCACAGGTCCGAAAATTTCTTCCTGCACAATGCGGTGCGATTGCGATGCATGTAAAAACAACGTGGGCCGGATGAAATAACCATTCGCCGGAATTTTGCAATTGGGCTGGTAACACTCCGCGCCTTCTGCTTTCCCGATAGCGATGTACTCGTTAATTTTGTTGAACTGCATCTTCGAGTTGATCGCGCCGATGTCGGTGTTTTTATCCAGCGGATCGCCCACGATGAGCGATTCCATGCGGTCTTTCAGTTTGCGGATCACGAGGTCGGCCACACCTTCCTGCACAAACAGGCGCGAACCGGCGCAGCACACGTGGCCCTGGTTGAAGAAAATACCGTTGATAATTCCTTCCACAGCCTGGTCAATGGGCGCATCTTCAAAAATGATGTTCGCTGCTTTGCCGCCAAGTTCCAGTGTTATTTTTTTGTCGGTACCTGCAACGGCTTTCTGAATGTACTTGCCGATGTTGGTAGAACCGGTGAACGCAATTTTATTAATGTCCGGGTGATTTACAATGGCCGCGCCGGTAGCTCCTGCGCCGGTTACAATGTTCACTACGCCCGGGGGCAGACCGCTGTCGCGGATAATTTCAGCCAGCTTGAGCGCGGTGAGCGGCGTTGTTTCGGCCGGTTTCAGCACCACGGTGTTTCCGGTGGCTAATGCGGGTGCAATTTTCCAGGCGGCCATCAGCAGCGGAAAATTCCACGGGATGATTTGTCCGGCCACACCCAGCGGACTCACTTTGCGGTTCGGGAACGCATATTCTAATTTATCGGCCCAGCCTGCATAATAAAAGAAATGCGCGGCAGCCAGCGGCACATCCACATCGCGCGATTCACGGATGGGTTTGCCCCCGTCCATCGTTTCAATCACGGCCAGTTCGCGGGCGCGTTCCTGGATGATGCGCGCAATGCGGTACAAATATTTTCCGCGTTCGGCGGCGGGCATTTTGCTCCACACATTTTTATACGCAGCGCGTGCGGCTTTCACGGCCCGGTCCACGTCTTTTTCGTTGGCATCGGCTACGTCGGCAATTTTTTCTTCCGTGGCGGGATTGTGCGTGGCGAAATATTTTCCCGACAGCGGTTTTACAAATTCACCGTTGATAAACAGGTCGTATTTTTTTTCGAGGCGGATATGGTCTTTGCTTTCGGGCGAAGGATCGTAACTCCATGCACCGGCAAAATCGAGCGCTGCATTTTCAGCCGCAACAGCTGACGCTTTTGTTTTTTTCGTTTTGGTTTTCGTCTCCATACAATCAGTCTTTTGAAAAATAATCACCGCCCTGGTAAACGCCCGTGGTTTCTTTGGCGAGCTGCATTAAAATATCGTTGGCCAAACTGCTGGCCCCGAACCGGAACCAGTGGTTGCTGAGCCACGCGGCGCCGAGTGTTTCTTTTACCATCACTAAATTCTGCAGCGCGGCTTTTGCGGTTGAAATGCCCCCGGCGGGTTTCATGCCGATCATAATTCCGGTTTCGTAATAATAATCGCGGATGGCCTGCAGCATTACCAATGTAACCTGCGGTGTGGCGGCGGGCGAAACTTTGCCGGTGGATGTTTTTATAAAATCGGCCCCGGCGCGCATGGCAATTTCGCTGGCGCGGCGCACATTGTCGAGTGTGCTGAGTTCGCCGGTTTCGAGAATCACTTTTAAACGCGCGCTGCCGCAGGCTTCTTTAATGGCTGCAATTTCATCAAACACAAACTGGTAATTGCCCGTGAGAAACTCGCCGCGCGAAATTACCATGTCCACTTCATCAGCGCCTTCGCTTACCGCAAAACGCGTATCGGCTAATTTCACATCAGGCGTTGATTGTCCCGAAGGAAAAGCCGTAGCCACCGAAGCCACTTTAATGCCCGAATCGCCGAGTGCTTTTTTGGCAATGCGCACCATGGTGGGATACACACACACCGCGGCCACCGTGGGCAAACCGGGAAGGTGGTCGTGCAGGTGCATGGCTTTGTAACAGAGTTGTTTCACCTTGCCCTCGGTGTCTTTACCTTCGAGCGTGGTAAGGTCAATCATGTTAAGGGCCAGTTTAAGCCCGGCTACCTTGGCGCTTTTTTTAATGCTTCGCGTATTGAGGCGCGACACGCGCTCATCAATGCCCACCTGGTCAACAACCGGTGAATTGCGGAAATCGTACGTTGTAAATGACATGCGTGTTATGGCTTTGCATTATTCCCTTTTGAAAAGGGATTTAAAGGTAGGGATTTTTGGGAAAGGTGTAAATTTGGGTATTAAACCCTGGTAAGCAAGATGCCTGAAACCAAGTCACCGGTAAAACGCGGGAAGCTGCAACCACCAACGTATTTGGGTTCGCTGCTGTTTGCATTGTGTACAGCTGCGGGTGCATACCTTCTTTTACATTATGATCATCCGTACTGGGCCACTTTCGTGGGATTATTCAGCCTTACAGGTTTTGTGGGTGTTTTTAATACTGAATCAAAGGATGATTACGACGAACTGATAAAATGGCTTGGCGCCAATGAACCGGTCTGCATTTATTTCTACACCACTAAAAAAACGTTCCTCTCCATTTCAGAAAACACCATCATTCCGATGCTTCCACAGGGTGCATTTCTTGTAAAAGAGGAGCAGAACCGTTTTTCAACTGAAATGCCTTCCAGGTATTGGAGTTCGATCAGACGACAAACTACTCCCCAGGGAAGGCCCGTGCTCATTCGTTTTGAAAAAGACCATTATGTGGTCATCAACCTGAAATCCGATTGCGAAGCGCTCCGTTCAAAAGCGATTGATGAACGGGCGTTTTCGGAACGAATGCGTGCGTATCTGGAGATGGGGGTTAAGGAATGAATTGGTAAACAGAAACTTTCGGGGTTGCTGATCCGCGATGCATCGCGGATCAACAACCCCGAAATAGCCAATTAAAATCAATAGCCTGTTTACTCCACTTTAGGCTCCGTTTTCTTATTGTTCAGTTCATCTACCATGTCCTGGTCATTCTTTTTGCGGCGGCCCCGGAACCAGCGCACAAACCCGGTAAATCCGGCAGCAACGGCAATCGCTATAATTTTCCAGAATTTGGCAATCAAAGCAAAGAACCCGACTTTGGCCAGCACCTTGCCCGCCACCAGGCCGCCGATGCTCCATGCTGCAACCTGGTCCACACTGGGATCAAAATCGGAATACTTTTCGCCTGCTTTAAACGTAACACTGCCGAGTACATCAGTGATGCTTGCTTTTACTTCACCCATTTCACGCATGGAAGCAACCGCATTCAGCACAAAAACGCCTTTACGTCCGAGAATCCGCAGGTTGTAATTCAGCGTATTTTGCGGATCGGTGCCGAAGTGTAATTCTTTGGCCCAGTGCAGTGTTTTTTTGTCTTTATCGTAAAATGGTTTCGATGCCCAGCCCACGATGTCAATCGCAACGTAACCTTCTTTGATGCGTTGTGCATTTTCTGCCTCCTGGTCTTTTTTCATATCCCGCAGCAAATCGTCGTAATTGATGTCGTCTGCATCCTCATCTTTTACATATCCGAGCGGCTCAAAACTCAGCGTGTAGAGCCATGCGTTGGAATCTAACACATCGTGGTTTTCGGGAACAAGTAAACCAAGAATCGTATTGTCTTCCGGGTTTCCCCATAAATCAGTAAGTACTGTTTTCGCCTGCGCTTTGTCAAGAAAACGAAAACCGGCCGGTACGTTTATAATCGCGTTGTCGCCTGGTAATGTAATGGTGCCCGTTTCATAATGAAAACCCATATTTATTGAATCGGCTCCGAGGTACAGGGTGTCCGGATCCTGGGCAGATGCAGCAGAAGCAAGCATAAGAAATGCGCAAAGCGCAGCAATAGATTTTTTCATACGTTTATGTTTATGGGTATTAAGGCGTTTACTTGTGCGAAAGATATTAATTTATTGAAAAAAACAAACTTCCGGGCTTGTTTAACCCCAACGCATCGCATATCAGCTAACCTGAAAAAGCCAATAAAAACCCTAACTTTACGCCTCAACAAAGCGTATGGCCGACGGGCATATTCATCCGGTTTTTGAGCAGTTTCTGCAGCGCGGCGATAAAGAACGCCAGCTGAAACAGCGCGCCAAAGTAATCTGGCTTACCGGGCTTTCGGGTTCGGGCAAAACCACTGTTGCTGTTGGCCTGGAACAGGCCCTGCACGCGGCCGGACATTTTACGCAGGTGCTTGATGGTGACAATATCCGTTCGGGTATTAATGCCAATCTCGGTTTCAGCGAAGCCGACCGCACCGAAAACATCCGCCGCATTGCCGAAATTGCGAAACTGTTTTTAAACAGCGGCGTCATTACCATCTGCTGTTTTGTAAGCCCGGCAAAGGCAATGCGCGAACTGGCGCGGACCATTACCGGCGAAGCGGATTTTATCGAAGTGTATGTAAACGCCCCGGTCGAAACCTGCGAACAGCGCGATGTAAAAGGATTGTATGCCAAAGCGCGGCGCGGGGAGATCAATCACTTCACCGGTGTTACGGCTCCGTTTGAAGCGCCTGAAAATCCAGCCATTGAACTACGCACCGATCTGCAAACGCCCGAAACGAGCATTGCCCAACTGCTGCAGTATATACAACCGCACATCACCGCACCACAATCATGAACTACCGCCCCGAACATTTAGACGAGCTGGAAGCGGAAGCCATTTTTGTGCTCCGCGAAGTGGCCGCGCAGTTTGAGCGTCCGGCCTTGCTTTTTTCCGGCGGCAAAGATTCGATTGTGGTGAGCCACCTTGCCCGCAAAGCATTCTGGCCGGCGAAAATTCCGTTTCCGTTATTGCATATTGATACTGGCCACAATTTTCCGGAAACACTCACCTACCGCGACTGGTGGGTGAACGACATACTCGGCGCGAAACTGCTTGTACGTTATGTGCAGGACAGCATCAACCAGGGCAAAGTAACCGAAGAAAAAGGCTACAACGCCAGCCGCAACGTGCTGCAAACGGTAACGCTGCTGGATGCGATTGAAGAACTGAAATTAGATTGTGCTATCGGCGGCGCACGGCGCGATGAAGAGAAGGCGCGTGCGAAAGAACGGTTCTTTTCACACCGCGATGATTTCGGGCAGTGGGATCCGAAAAACCAGCGCCCGGAATTGTGGAACTTATTCAACGGCAAAAAAAAGCAGGGTGAACATTTTCGCGTATTCCCGATCAGCAACTGGACGGAGATGGATGTGTGGCAATACATCAAGCGAGAAAAGATCGAACTGCCTTCGCTGTATTTTTCGCACCAGCGCGAAGTCATTGAACGCGACGGCGTACTGCTGTTTAAATCGGATGTTCTCGTAACAAAACCAACAGAAGCAGCACAACTGAAAACAATCCGCTTCCGCACCATCGGCGACATGACGTGTACCGGCGCAGTGGAATCAACCGCGAAAACGCTCGATGAAATCATCGCCGAAGTAGCCGCCAGCCGCACCACCGAACGCGGCACCCGGGCAGATGATAAACGATCGGAGGCGGCGATGGAGGATCGGAAGAAGGCGGGGTATTTTTGATCGTTTTTCTTTTTTACCCGTTCGTCTGCCATTTCGTTGATCCGCGATGCATCGCGGATCAACTTGTAAAAAACAAACAGGTAAAAAAGAAAAGAACGATCTTTATTCCGCCAATCAAAAATCAAAAATCCGGACATCACTAATCTTTAAATGGAACTTCTTCGTTTTACAACAGCAGGCAGTGTGGATGACGGCAAGAGCACGTTGATCGGGCGGTTGCTTTTTGACAGCAAGTCTGTTTTTGAAGACCAGTATGAATCCATCCGGGAAACGAGTGAAAAACGCGGCGACGAATACGTAAACCTGGCGCTGCTTACCGACGGCCTGCGCGCCGAGCGGGAACAGGGTATTACCATTGATGTGGCCTACCGCTACTTTGCCACCCCGAAACGCAAATTCATCATCGCCGATACGCCCGGCCACATCCAGTACACGCGCAACATGGTTACCGGGGCTTCCACTGCAAACCTTGCCATCATTCTTGTGGATGCGCGCAAAGGCCTGAGCGAACAGACGCGCCGACATGCGTGTATTGCTTCGCTGCTGCGCATTCCAAACCTGGCGGTGTGTATTAATAAAATGGACCTGGTGGATTACAGCCAATCTGTTTTTGAAACCATCTGCAGCGATTTCCGGGCACTGGCCGCACAGCTGGGCGAAACGAACCTGCACTTTATTCCCATCTGCGCGCTGCATGGCGACAACGTGGTGAATGCAAGTACAAATATGAACTGGTACACCGGTCCGTCGCTGATGCAATTACTCGAAACGATACCGGTTGAAAATGTACACAACCTTTCCGATGCTCGTTTTCCCGTGCAGTACGTGATACGCCCGCAGCAAACGGAGTTTCACGATTACCGCGGATATGCGGGGCGTGTGGCGGGCGGCGTTTTTAAAACCGGCGATGCGGTGGTCGTGCTTCCTTCGGGATTAACTTCCACTATAAAAAGCATCGATGTGTTTGGTGCTTCGCCGACTGAGGCGTGGGCGGGACAATCCGTTACGATTACACTAGCTGATGATATTGACATCTGCCGCGGCGATATGCTTGTGCATCCGGATAACAAACCGGAAGTGTCGCAGGACATTACTGCAACCATCTGCTGGATGAATGAAAAACCGTTACAGCCTTCGGGCAAATACCTGCTCAAACATACCGGCAAAGACGTGCGCTGCGTGGTGCGCGAGGTGGTGCATAAAATTGACATCAGTACGCTGCAACCGTTTGATGATGACAAAACCGTTGGACTGAACGCCATTGCCGACATCAAACTGAAAACCAGCGCCCCGCTTTGTTTTGATCCGTACACGCGCAACCGCACTACCGGTTCGTTTATTCTTATTGACGAAGGCACGAACGAAACCGTTGCCGCCGGACTAATCCGATAACACGTATGCACCCCATTACCGAAACCGAACGCCTGCTTATCCGTGAAGTGCATCCGGATGACGCTCCAGCTCTTTTTGATATTTACCGCCGGCCGGAAGTGAACATCTACCGCACACGCAAAACACTTACACAACCGGAAGAGGCTGCGGCACTGATTAAAGAATGCCGGTTCAACTACGACGCATACGGTTACGGACGCTGGGTGATTGTGCGCAAAAGCGACAACACCATCATCGGTATGTGCGGATTGCGATATCGTCCCGCATACGATCACACCGATATTGGTTACAACCTCGTGCCCGAAGCCTGGGGACAGGGTTACGGCAGCGAAGCCGCAGCAGCGTGCCTGGAATATGGTTTCCGTGAACTGGGCCTGCCGGTGATTTATGCACGCGCCATGAGCGGCAATGTCGCTTCGGTGCGCATCTTTCAGAAATGCGGCATGGAACACGATGCGTGCAGCGAAGCCGTTTCTGGTTGTGATGTTACGTACTTCAAAAAAATTCCATACCCGGAACTGGTGCAGCATGAAAAAATTACATTGGAAACCGAACGCCTGCTGCTCTGCGAAATCCTGCCCCGCCACGCACGCACACAATTTGCACTCAACGAAGATCCCGAAGTGGTGAAATACACCGGCGATGGTCCGTTTGAAAATCCCGCCGCCGCACGGGCATTTTTTGAACCCTACGGCGATAACTATAAAAAATACGATTACGCACGCTGGCTCGTGCTCGACAAATCGAATAAAGAAATACTCGGCTGGTGCGGATTAAAATTTCACCCGGAAGATGGGGAAACCGATCTTGGTTTTCGTTTCCACCGCAGGCACTGGAACAAAGGCTACGCCAGTGAATCGGCGCTGGCGGTGATGCAGTGGGGAAAAGAAACCGCCGGGCTGAAACGCATCATCGGTAATGCACGGGTGGAAAATCACGCATCAGTACGTGTGCTGGAAAAATGCGGACTGGTGGTTGAAAAAGAATACGAGGACGAAGGCGAACGCTGGTTAAGGCTGGCGTGGATGGTTTAAGCCCTTGCATTAATTGTTTTAGTAACTTAGCATTGAACCATACTACTAATTCTGCTGCAACCCGTGTTTCTCCGTGTTTCATTACTCCTGGGAGTTTTACTTCCCTGCTTTGCAACCGCACAATCGAAACCGTACCTGTTTCATGCGGGTATCGGTGCATTTGCAGGCCGTGATAAAATATTCGGAAATCTTTCCGGTGAAATTCACTTCGGAAAAAGTATGATTGGATTGCAGGTTGCCCAGCCAACACCGGCCACATCGGAAAAGGCCGCACTGGCCATATTTTCTTTTCCGCCCGCTTTCCACTACATCACAAATCCTACCGGTGGCACCATTTCACTTTCGTTCCGCAGTTATGAAATGCAGCATGGTTCGTTGCCGATGGCATCCGTGGTGTATGCCTATTTTCCGGGAAATAAATATACCCCGCATGGCGTGAACAAAGGGCTTTTTCTCGGTTGCGGTTTTTCGGCATGGCGGATGCGCGCAACTTTTAAATCGTATTACAGTACAGATAATAACGCTTACATGGATACCGTTATCAGCCGGCAAAACGGATGGATTTTTACCGGGGGCATGTACGCTGCATGGCGCATTTTTATCGGCCGAAAACTCACAACGGATTTAAAACTGAATTTCCCGTTTTATTACCCGGTACCGCAGCAGGAGCGGGGATCGTTTACGGGTACACATCCCGAAATCGGCATTAACCTGGGCATGCGATTCTGATTGACAACTTTCTTAATGCGGTACGGATGATTCGGATCGCAGGCTGCGGCTGGCGTGGAATGGTGTAAAAGAAATGCTTTCTGAAACAAAAATGCCACAAACTTTTCAGCTTGTGGCATTTTAAAAAGATTTCGATTTTTTATTGCTGTATTGTCTTTTTTGCTTCCCCAGCAATAGCCGATACGGCTTCACGCATCATGTTATTGTACTCTACCAGTCCGAACAGCATACCATTTTTAATCGTCTTGCCTGCATCACCTGCAGCAAACTGGTAATGCATTGCGTTTGCATTTTGTGTGGGTGTTTTTAAAGGATCATTGACGTATGGCAGGGGGGTGTCTCCTTCTATTTTTTCAGTGATCTGTTTGCTTTGCGTTACCTTTCCCGATTTAATAACAACCCCATCTTTTTTAAGCTGATAGTTGAGTGTCATATCCATTGTAACCGGTGAAACGAATTCTTTTTTGTTTCCGAACGTTACTATCAGCAGCACGACAATAAATCCCTTGTTGTTGTATTTGAATTTAAAATTGGAACTCTCCTGTTTGAGTATCAGTTCGTATGCTGACGTATTTCCTGCGGGCAGCACATTGGCCATTGCTGAATTTACGGATGACGTAATATTCTGTATCAGCGAATCCTTAAACGTTTGTTTTCCCGGTGTGCAGTAATAGTTTGCCTTCCAGAAAGCGACAAAAGGAAGCGGAATAAAATAACGGCCTGCTTTTTTCAGTTGCGCCTGATCCGGAATGCTGTCGAAAAACGATTTTTCGTCAATGGTAACTTTCAGATTAGCAACCGGGGCGGATTTTGCAACAGCAGGAAGTTTGATGGTGCTGATAAATTTATCTGCCTTTTTAACACTGTAGCATGCGGTGAATAACACGGCAAAAACAAGGAACGGGGCAATGATTTTTTTCATACGGGTCGGTTTTTATTTTTGATTTTTATCGATTTACAATTCACGGGGTGCAAAGCATCTCCACGTGCGGAATATCATCTTCCAGGTATTCCGCCTTCTCCGTCCGTTTAAACCCAAACCGTTCATAAAAACGGAGCAGGTAACTTTGTGCGGAGATGCGCACGGGTTCGTTTCCGAAAACGCGCTGAATATTTTCCAGCGTTTTTTGCATCAGTATTACACCGGCGCCTGTTCCGCGAACGGCAGCTGATGTAGCCACACGGCCGATGGAAATTTCATCGTACGAAACTCCGGCCGGCAGAATGCGCGCGTAAGCTACCAGTTCGCCCCCGCTCCAGCCCATCACATGCAGCGCGTATTCGTCTTTGCCGTCGGGGTCGAGATAAACGCAGTTCTGCTCCACCACAAAAACGGCCGAGCGCAGTTGCATGCAGCGGTAGAGTTCGGCGGCGCGCAGTTCGTTAAACGGTTTGCATTGCCACGTAAGGGTTTGTTCAGGTTTCAGCACGTCGCTCATAATTCAGCCAGTTGATGCGTTTTGCGAAAATAGTATAAAGCAGTAAACCCACGAGCGCCCCGAAACTGTTTGCGATAAAATCATACACATCGGCGCTGCGTTCTTCAAAAACAGCACCCTGCAGCAGTTCGAGCACACCGCCGTAAAGCACACATAAAACAAATGCGCTGGTTTTCGGATATCGGTTCAGAATTACAAACTGCTGCTGAAAACCGAACCCGCGGCTGAGTAAAAGCTGGAGGATGAAAAAGATCCCGGCATGCACCCACTTGTCAAACGACAGCATTTCCAGGAATGAAAAATGCGGAATATCCCTTCCGGGTATTCCGCATAATATGGCAATTACAAGCGCCCAGAGCCATGCCCAGCGGGTGTGCCGGAAAAACATCGGGCGGTTGTTTTAATTTTTATTGACCAACAAGCGCTTTGTAATCCGCAGCCGACATCAGTCCGTCTAATTCCGACGGGTTGCTGATTTCCGCTTTGATCATCCAGCCTGCGCCGTACGGATCGTTGTTCACCGTTTCCGGGCTGCCATCAAGGTCGCCGTTTGATTCGACGATTTTACCGCTTACCGGCATAAACAAATCCGAAACAGTTTTCACTGCTTCCACCGTACCGAAAACGTCGTGCTGCGCAAATGATGCACCCACTTCGTTTATTTCAACAAAAACAACATCACCCAGTTCGCCCGCTGCAAATGCAGTGATGCCGATTGTAGCAATGTTGCCATCCACCGCCACCCATTCGTGGTCTTTGGTGTACTTCAGGTTATCCGGAAATTCCATACGTGTCTGCTTTATAATGTAACGGTGGCAAAGTTATGTTTTTCAGGAATAGAACAAAGCGTTTTGCCACGAAATAAAATAGGGGCAGCTATAAAGACCTCCAGATTGAGGCGGACGATGAACGAATACGGAGTCTCGGCTAAGCCGAGTTGAGCATTTTCGAAATGAGTCCAACGAAGATATTGGGGTTTTTAGAGGTGTCCATATGATTTAACGGGCCACTTCCCGAAAGGAAAGTGTCCCGTTAAACCGGTGCTGTTAAAATTGTTTACTGGATGGTAAAGCGGAGGCTGATGCCCGCGTTGGTATTCGCTGTTTTGAACGATGACGATACCAGCGGGTTGGTCATGATACGGTCGCAGAACAGGCGCACATTCAGCTTGTCGTTGAGCACATAGTCAGCCGATGTTTTGATCGAAAGGATGTTCTGGCCTGCGGTAAGCTGGTTGTAATCTTCCACCGCCTTGCGGATCACCGTCTGGTTGTTGCGGTACGACACGTCGGCACGCACATTCAGATCGCTGGTCGGCGGTTTGTTCTTGAACGCTTTCTTCAGGAATTTCAGTTCCACCTTTTTGAAGCGGTAACCGAGACCCACCACCACTTCGCGCCCGCTGATTTCCGTGAGCTGGATGTTGGCGATGCTCAGGTTCATCGTGCGGTCTTTTTTGTATTCGATTTTCGTGCTCAGGCTGTTCTGCCAGGTCATGTCAATGTTCAGCATCGGGCTGAACTGCTCCGCAATACTGATCGAACCGAGCTGGTACTTGCTCTGGAAGTCGCTGTTGATTGAATTACGAACCGCGGTGAAACCGTCATCATCCACATCCGAGTAGTTCAGGTTTGAAAGGAACGAACCAAGACTGTAGGTGGAACGGTACGCATGACCGAGTGTAACGGATTTGAACGTTTTCTTAAGCGCTTCAATTTTCGAAAGCCCGTCGTACGTGATGCGCCAGTTCGGCAGCGGAATTTTCGGCATCAGGTTCATGTTCGAACCGGCTGCGTTTTTCCCGCGGTAAGCCGCCAGGAACGCCGGGATGATTACATCCTGCGAAGTTTCGCTGTACCCGTCGCGGAACACACCGTTGGAAGCAAAGCCCAGCGAGTTCGGGTTTTCATCACCGAGGCGCTGTGAAATAGCTGCACGATTATTCATAAACTGCGTGAACACTTCCGAGATGTGATCCTTGTTGTCTTTCACAAAAGCCGTACGCCAGGTGATAAACGAAATACTGAAGTTACCGGCTTCGGTTGGTGTTTCGCGGTCAAACGTGTTCGTTGACTGGTTGTACCGGTAAAACTCGCTGTTGTTGCGTGCGAAGGTGCGCGTGGCGTTCAGTTCGATGCGAAAATCCGGCATCGGCTCGAGCGTGGCACGTGCGGTGATGTTCTGCGTGTACGTTCGCGTAAACGGGGTGTAAAGCGTGGACGATCGCTCAAGATAACCCTGCTGCACCGCATACACCGGGTATTCCACGCCATCGGGACCAAAGTTGTCCTGTTTACCGAAAATGAATCCCCACGACGGACCGTCAAAATTCTCATCCATACCCAGGATGCGCGAATTGCGGCTGTAACCCGGCAGCGACATGCCGGAGTTGGTGGAGTAACTGAAGTTAACGGTACGCAGACTCATCACCAAGCGCGCGAGGTAATCAATGGCTTCGTACTTGTTGTCTTCTTTTTTCTTCAGGCTGTCTTCTTTACTCGGTTTGTTTTTCTCGGGCACCGTCGGGTTGCCTTTGCCTCCGGCCGTTTTCGGTTTATTCGCCTGTGAACCTTTCTGGTTTACTTTTTTGAAGTACGGGATTTTGTTGTACAGCGTGGTGAGGTTGCCCTGCGCGGTCCACTGCCATTGTGAGGTGTTATTGACTACGTTACCCACCGAGTCAGCTGCCAGCGGCGCGCGCATCCACGAATAGCTGGTGGTGTAACGTGTGCTTGCAGTTACCCAGTCGAGCATCGGCAGTTTGTTAATCGGTATATTGTAGTTAAAGCTGTTGTTGTGGCGGTAGTTCATGTTTTCGCCAAACTGCCCGATGTTATTCCAGATCGTGTCGCGCTCTTCTTTCGTATCAATGCGGCCTTCCGGCTCCAGGATACGCGAATCATTGTCGGCACTGAACTCATACTTCAGGTTTTTCGTGATGTCCCAGCGCATGTCGTAGTTGCGGTTCCACACAAAATTTTTGTTGAAGTACGTCTGTATAATCACATCGTTATCGCCCGTCGTGTTCCGGTTTTTCGTTTCGCCGTAGGTGCGGTTCAGGTCGGTATTGAAACTGAACATGGCCGGGGCCGGTGTAAAGTTGATGTCGCGGATAATGGCCAGGCTCTTTTTGTTCAGCGCCTTCACCTTGTCAAACGGCTTGATGTTTTTCGGCTGCCCGTTATAAGTGTAGGCCAACCCGCCGCGGATGTTGCGCGCATCGTTCACCTCAAAGTTTACGTTATGCCGTGTAATTTCGGTGTAGGCAAAATTGGCCGCCAGGTTTTCCACATCCCACGGATGCACCTTCTTCGAGCCCTTGCCCCGCTCCTTCCGCACGTTGGAGAGGTTGATACTCTTTCGTCGCGTGACGTCAACCGTTACGTTTGCAATGGAATCACGTATGTTCCGGTCAATGTCGCCGTTTTCGAGGAATGGTTTCAGCAGGATGTCCGGATCGAGCGGATTAAACTGCGGTGTAATGCGCGACTCACCAAAACCGTAGAACAGCGGCAAACGGATGTTCCATTTTTCGGGCATGAATTTGCCGAGTTCGAGCTGCGTTGATACATCGTAACTGAACTGGGTTTCGCGTAAACGTTCGCTCACTTTTTTCTCCACGCTTCCGAATCCCGGTGTGGCAATGTTGGCGCTCAGGTTCAGTGTGCCGAGGTCTGCAAGTTTTGCCTGCAGGCGTCCGGTAGCAGCATAGCCTCCTTTTTCATCAAAGTCGGTGAGGCGCAATTCGTTCACCCATACTTCCGCGCACTTGCTCAGCCCGTCGTCGCTCGATTGTGTACCGAGCTTTTTCGGGTTGCGGATACCAACCATCATTACTTTAATGTTACTCAGGTTCGGATTTCCTTTTACGCGCACTTTACGCGAGGGGTCGTTCGGATCGGTGGATTCGTATTCGCTCGTAAGGCTTACCAGGCCAGCAGCAAGATCAATATTGCGCAGCTGTTTAATTTCCTGCAGCGTGGTAAATGTAAGCTCCATGTTGTTCTCCGCAGGCCATACTTTCAGGCGCTCCGATTCGTCGTTCGCGCCGTAGTTTCCGGGCGGAGTAACCTTCAGCGGAATTTCGTATTCGTAGTAGTTATCAATAAGATCGGTACCCAGTCGCACAAACACGCTGATATCGTTATCGCGCAGCACTTCGGTGCTTCCCGGTGCAGCTTCGGCGTGGATGAACATGCGCAGTTTTTTGTACGAACGCACATCTAAGTTTGAGTTTTTGTAGGCTGCGCGTGCATCACCGTCTTCCAGTCCGCACACACGCATCGAAAGCGACTGTTCGTTCAGACGTACGAGGTTTGCACTCTGCACGTTCTGCTCCCGGTCAATGCCCGGAGGAAGCACATAGTTTACCGGAACACGGTTGCCGTTTTCTTCTATGTTTACAGCCGATACGCTGAACTGTGTGCCGCTCTGGTCGTTGCCGATGTATTCGCCCGGATTGATGAGCGAGAAGAGGTATTTGCGCCAGTCGCTGCGCACGAGTTCGAGGCGGGCAAAACGGCAGATCACCGGTTTGTCAACACCTTTAAAATACACGCGGATGAAACGGATCGAGTTGAAGTTGTCAATGCTTCCGATTTTCTGATCGTAGGTACGTACCGGAATTTTAAACTGGTACCAGGTAATCGGGCGGGTGCGGCCGTCGGCAGTGGTGGCCGTGGTCTGAAACACATCCGTAATGTAGTTGCGGCCGACGTTGTTTACGTTCACATCGTTCGGCGTCATTTTAATGCGGTACTGGTAATAACTTTCGGTTTCGTTCAGCGTGTTGTCGCGGTTCACATCTTCCTGGTTCGGAAGCGTAGTGCTCTGCGGGGTGTAATTGCCAGCTCCGTCTGTAAGCTCTTCCGAGTTCGAGTTGCCGTCAAGCCCGTTGAATAATTTGTAACGCTGAAGAATGGACGTCTGGTTCGCATCAAAATCGGCATCGCGGTAGTAGTTGTAGTTGTCGCCCGCCGGATCGGTCTGTGCGTTGGCAAGCGCGGGACTCGACGGGAATGCGGCGGCTATCAGATTAATATATGAACTGTCGAAAAAAGTACGTTCATCATCATCATTCAACCCGTCGAGACCAACGTCCTGGAGAATACGTTTATCCGGATCGTTGTCAAATGCATTAATAACTGATTGCAGAACCGGAACACGACCCCAAACTGTTTCATCTACAAGGGTTGGCGGATTCGTTGTCGGCAGTCCGTTCTCAAACGAATTACGTCCGTCTTTCATCACGTCTTCCGAAACGTTACCGAGGTTGAAGATCAGTTCACCGGTAGAGTTTTGTAAGTTCGCCGGGTTGTCTTCGTTATACGGATCCATCATCCAGAACTGGATAAATTCGATGTTGGCCGCTTCAAAGTCGTTGGTTTCAATCTTACGCATGATACCGCCCCAGCGGGTTTGCGGATCGAGCAGTGTACCGTTTGCATTCAGACCGCTCGAATACTGTGAGGGATTTACGTCAAAGTTATATGGACCGCGTTCATTCGGGTAATACGCCAGGTCGAGCATCGGAATATTGAGCGGCTGACCGGTGGGTGGCTGTTTGTTCGGGAACACTTCGGTTTCCGGAACTTCACGTACAAAGTGCAACGACTGATCGGCCGTAGTGATGTGCGACGGTTTCAGGTTGTTCACGTTACTGCCCGAACGGATAAACAGCGGGTCAATAACATACCAGCCTAATTTCGCCCGGTTAAAACCGGTAGCCAGGTTGTTGTGCAGGCTTGCTTCCGGGAATACGGAGGGCTGTCCCTGCGGGATAGATGCAAGCGACCAGCCCTGGGGCGAACGGATATCAATGGTTGACTGCGTGCCTTCAAAATCGTCGAGGTACGAGTTCCCGTTTTTACCGATGGCTTTGTTGTGTCCCGGAATAAGGTACGCGCCTTCGCCGATGAAACTGATGCTTGATTTTTCTTTGGTGCTGTACAGCGGCAGTTTGTCGAGCAGGCGGGTGAGGAACGGCGCGTCGGTGCGGTAATTAACATCCAGGCCGAGTATCCAGTTGCTCATCGGCTCATCACCGATGTTGATTTTCTGCGTAAGCGGGCGCTCGGTGAGGTTCATCATTGTTCCGCCTACCGTAAAGTCTTTGTTCACGCGGTAATCGAAATGCGTTCCGAAAAGTGTTTTCGACTGGATGCTGAACAGCGAGTTACTTTCGAGCGAAATTTTAATCGGCACGCCTGAGTTCAGATAACCTTCGTTAATGATTTTCACGCGGCCGAGTGCGTAGTCAACCGTGTAATCCACGTTCTCCTGCAGCTGGGCACCGCCTGCTGTTACCGTAACCGAGCCCTGCGGAATGTTTACCGCGTTGAGTGCAATTTCGGAACTGGATGACGATTTATACTGGCCTTTGATTTTGAAGCGGTTCTTGGTCTGTACCTGCTGTGCAGCCGTTTTGGTAGAGTCGTACAGTTCCTGGTAATTGTATTTTTCATTCAGCGGGCCGTCGCCGCAGAAACCGGCGGCAAGCAGGTAATCGCGCCCGAACGGTTGTTTGATCGGGAAAATAATACGCCCGTTGTTCGACAGGATGGTAACGCCTTCCAGGAAATCGAACACACCATCCGGCGTAGCCTGCTGCTGCGGATTCAGTTTGTCAAGGTTCATCACCTGGATCATCGGGATACCGCGTTTGCAGCCTTCCGGCAGGTAGTTGATGTACGTTCCGGTCGTCTGGTTGTTATACCATACATCGAGGCGGAAATCCTGCGGGTTTACCTGGTACGCACCAATGGAATAGATGTTTTTCATCATCAGGTCCCACAGTTTGTAACGGTGAATTCCGCCGCTCGGATCGCTTACTTTCGGAACCAGGTTGGTGCCTTTCAGCAGTTTCAGGAACAGTGCATCCTGCCCGGTAATACCGCCGTCAGAAAACTCACCTACCTGCTGAACAGTCGGGTTACCGGCAATGGTGTACTGGTACGACACTGCAAGCACTTCATCGTAGTTGAGCGACTGGTTGAGCGAAATGTAACCGAGGCGCGGATTGAAGGTGTATTCGGTCGGCGCGAGTTTGCGCGCATTGGATATCTTTTCGTAGTGTACGCCGAGCGCGTAATCCTGCGCAGTCAGCGGCTGCAGTACAGCCTGCACGTTGTTGATGTTACGCGCACCCACATAGGTGGTGGTGAGGTCGTTGTAGAGTGAGTTGTTGCCGTTGGCCGGATTTTCAGTTGGAAGCAGGTCGTTGATAAAACCCGTACCAAACTCTTCCAGTGAATCTTCACCGAGGTCTGCAAATGCAACAATGTTCCGTGTATTGTCAACCGTGCTGGTGCGGTTGGTAACCCATACTTCCATGCGGGTAATGGTAACGCCGGAGTTTACTACCGGGAAGTTGGCCAGGGCCTGGTCGTAATGATCGAAGAAATACTGCGAAAGGAAAAAGTGTTTGTTCGATTCGTAGTTGCTGGCTTCTACTTCAAACGTGTTGGTTTGTGCGCCGCCCTGTACGTTCACTTCACTCTTCTTGCCTTTTTCCTGCGAGATAACCGAAGTTACGGTGAGTTTACCAAACTGCAGCGCAGTTTTTACACCGAACAGGCTCTGGCTGCCGGTGATGAGTGAACCGTTGAGCGGCAGGCTCACGTTACCGGCTTCAATTTTTTTGATGATTTCGTCTTCGTAACCCGTGTATTCGAGTTTCATCTGGTTCTCGAAATCGAACGTGGCTTCCGTGTTGTAGTTCGTGGTCAGTTTCAGTTTGTCACCGATTTTACCCACTACGTTGAACTGGATTTTTTCGTCAAAATCAAACGTAGAGATGCGGCGCTGGCGTTCGGGAAGGGCCGGGTTTTCCGTTTTGTTTACGTTCACCCCGAAAATGAGTTCGGCCGAACCCTGCGGGCGGATATCAATGGTGCCGCTGCCGAAAATACGGTCAAACGCCTGGCTGTTGATTTTAATCGGGGGAATAAGTCCGCGTGTGCCGGCCTGGTTCTGGCTTTCCGCGTGTGCCCGCGATTTCCAGTATTCGCGGGTGGATTTACGCATGTCGTAGTCAATGTACTCTTCCAGCGTCATATAACTCGGCGGGCGATACTGGAGGCCACCTACTTTCTGATCAATGATGTACTGGTTCGAATCGGTATCAAATGTAACTTCGGTTTTGATGTTACCCGGATCGTTCAGTTTCAGGTTGCCGTTGTTGGAATAATGCATCGGGTCGAGGCCCGACACGTCATCGAACGGATACACCAGCGTGTCATCATTCGTATCACCGGTATCGGCAGCAGCATACAATTCGTTTTTGTCCCCCGTTCCCGGCGACCAGGCGTAGGCATCGTTTTCGAGCAACCCGAGTAAGCAGGTGGCTGTAAAACCAAGCGTGATGTAGATAAAAAACTGTTTCACGTTTTTAAATGAGGGGTTAAGTTACAGATTTTTCAGTGCCAATTTGATCAGGTGTTCCACGGAAACCACATTGCCCTCTGCTTTCAGCACTTTGTCCAATGCTTTTTCAGCCACATTCCGCGCAAACCCGAGTGTTACCAGCGCGGTTAACGCCTCCTCGCGTATTTTATTGTCTGCCGGGAAGAAATTTGAAGGCAGCCCGGTATCTTTGGAAAGGCGGCCTTTCAGATCAACAATAATGCGCTGTGCCGATTTTTCGCCGATGCCTTTCACACTTTTCAGTGCGCCCACGTTCCCGGTATGGATGGCCGTTTTTACTTCGGCCGGGGTCATGGACGAAAGAATCATGCGGGCCGTACTTGGTCCGACACCCGAAACGGAAGTAAGATCGAGAAAAAGTTCTTTTTCTTCCATATCGGCAAAACCGAAAAGCACGTGTGCATCTTCGCGTATGGCTAAATGTGCATACAGGCGGCAGCGTTCCTGATCACCTATTTTGGAAAATGTGTTCAGGGAAATGTGCAGCTGGTAACCCACACCGCCACAGTCAATTACTGCGTAGGTTGGGGTTTTCTCAACTAATTTCCCGTCAATGTGGTAGATCATGGTTTCGCTTCCTGCGTTAATGACGTGTAAAGTGGTACAGCGTTGCCCGTGGTTTAAATTTTTCTTCCCTGGGCATCCACAACAGCGATGATGACCATGTTTACAATTTCGCGTACCGAACTGCCAAGCTGCAGCACGTGTACCGGTTTTTTCAGTCCGAGCAGTACCGGCCCGATGGCTTCGGCCTGGCCCAGTTCCTGCATCAGTTTGTATGCGATGTTTCCGGAAGCCAGGTTCGGGAAAATGAGTGTATTCACTCGTTTGTCCACCAGCTCGCTGAAGGGGAACTGTTCTTTCATCAGTTCGTTGTTCAGTGCAAAATTGGCCTGCATCTCCCCGTCAACAATCAGTCCCGGGTAATTTTTATGCAGTATGGCCACCGCCTCACGCACACGGCGCGGCAGCGCATCTTCCGACGATCCGAAGTTGGAATACGAAAGCATGGCAATGCGCGGTACGATGCCAAACTGTTTGATGGTTTGTGCGGTTACCACGGCAATGTCAACCAATTCCTGCGCGGTAGGATCCGCATTCATGGTAGTATCGGCAAAGAAAAAGTTGCCCTGTTTTACCGACATGATATACATACCGGCCACGCGGTTCACCCCTTCCTGCACACCGATACACTGCAGCGCCGGCTTAATCGGCACCCCGTAACGGCGGGTAAGGCCCGAAATCATGGCATCGGCCATACCGGTTTCCACCATCATGGCGCCAAAGTAGTTGCGGTCCTGCATCACTTTGCGTGCCTCGTACTGGTTAAACCCGCGGCGGCGGCGCTTCCCGAAAAACAGGTCGCCGAAATGCTGGCGGTTTTCTTCCTGGTCCATGGCGCGCGGATCAATGATGAGCGTGTCGCCCATATCCAGGTGATGTTCTTCAATCAGGCGGTTAATTTTTTCAATATCGCCCAGCAGGATTGGTGTTGCAATGCCTTCATCACGCACCATTTGTGCGGCTTTCAGCATTTTGTAGTGATCGGCTTCGGCAAACACCACCTTTTTCGGATTCTGCTTGGCTTTTACTGCCAGGCTGCGCATGAGTTTGTTGTCAACCCCCATGCGGTTGTTCAGTTCATTTTTGTAGCCTTCCCAGTCGGTGATGGTTTTGCGGGCCACACCACTTTCAATGGCTGCTTTGGCCACAGCCGGGGCAACGGTTGAAATGAGGCGGGCATCAATCGGTTTGGGAATAATATACATCGGCCCGAAGGTGAGGTCGCGTGTACCATACGCCATGTTTACCGAGTCGGGCACAATTTCTTTGGCCAGTTCGGCAATGGCATAAACGGCGGCCAGTTTCATGGCTTCGTTGATCTGTGTGGCACGCACATCCAGCGCCCCGCGGAAAATGAACGGGAAACCAAGCACGTTATTCACCTGGTTCGGGTTATCGCTGCGGCCCGTGGCGATAATGATGTCTTCGCGGGCAGCAATGGCTTCTTCGTACGGAATTTCCGGGTCGGGATTCGCCAGCGCAAACACAATCGCATTGGCCGCCATGGAACGCACCATTTCTTTCGAAACCACGTTGCCTTTGGAAAGTCCGACAAACACATCTGCACCAACCATGGCTTCTTCCAGTGTGGAAATGCCCTGGGGCGGCTGTGCAAAAAACTGCTTGTTTTCGTCTAAGTCGTTACGGTCGGTGGTGAGCAGGCCCTTGCTGTCGAGCATGCGGATGTTTTCTTTTTTCGCACCTACACCGATATACAGTTTGGCACAGGAAATGGCGGAAGCACCAGCCCCGTTTACCACAATTTTTACGTCGCTTACTTTTTTGCCGGCTACTTCGCAGGCGTTGAGCAGTGCGGCGGCCGAAATGATGGCGGTGCCGTGCTGGTCGTCGTGCATTACCGGTATATCGAGTTCCGCTTTCAGGCGGCGTTCGATTTCAAAACACTCGGGGGCTTTGATGTCTTCGAGGTTGATACCGCCAAAGGTGGGTGCAATGGCTTTCACCGTTTGCACAAACACATCAATATTGGCTGCATCCACTTCGATGTCGAACACATCAATGTCGGCATAAATTTTAAACAGCATGCCCTTGCCTTCCATCACCGGCTTGGAGGCCAGCGGCCCGATGTTGCCCAGCCCGAGCACCGCGGTTCCGTTGGAAATAACCGCTACCAGGTTGCCCTTGGCGGTGTATTTGTACACATCATCCGGATTTTCTTCAATGCGCAGACAAGGTTCTGCCACACCGGGTGAATAGGCTAACGTGAGATCGCGCTGCGAACTGTATGGTTTGGTAGGAACGACTTCAATTTTACCCGGACGACCCTGTTCGTGGTAGTCGAGTGCATCCTGCTTTCTGAATTTTGCCATTATGCGATTTTATCCTTAAAAATAAGACGGACGAAGATACGTATTTCTTCGGGCCGTAAAACCATTTTTTTTGATGCCGGCGGAGCCTGTTTATCGTCCTGTTTTTCATACTTTTGCACCAATAACCCAAATTCAATAAAAATGAAACAGATTGTAGTTTTTACCGGCGCAGGAGTAAGCGCCGAGAGTGGCATTAAAACCTTTCGCGACAGCGGCGGTTTATGGGAAGAGTACAAAGTGGAAGATGTGGCCACACCGGCCGCCTGGGCCAAAGACCCCGCCCTGGTGCTGCGTTTTTACAACGAACGCCGCAAACAGGTGATGGAAGCGCAGCCCAACGAAGCACACAAAGCCATTGCACGCCTCCAGGAAAAATTTGACGTGTGTGTGGTTACGCAAAACATTGACGACCTGCACGAACGCGCGGGCAGCAAAAACATATTGCACCTGCACGGCGAAATTCTGAAAGCCCGCAGCTCGGCCGATCCTACGCTGATTTACCCGCTGAAAAACTGGGAAATGAAAATGGGGGACCGTTGCGAAAAAGGGTACCAGCTTCGTCCGCACATTGTGTGGTTCGGCGAAAACGTGCCGAATTACGAACTGGGTGTAAACATCTGCAACATGGCCGACCTGTTTATCATCATCGGAACTTCGCTCAATGTGTATCCGGCCGCCGGCGTTGTGAATTACGTGAAAGACAACGCACCGAAATTTCTCATTGATCCGAACGATGTACCGCACACCAGCATTCCCAACCTTACGGTGATCCGTGAAAAAGCAGGAAGCGGTATGAAACAACTGGCGGACGATATTTTATCCGGTAAAATTTCGTTTTAATTTTTTTCCGATGCACAAAAAAAGAGGCTGTCTCAAAAGGACAGCCTCTTCTGTTTTTTTCAGTTCCGCGATGTTTAGTGCGTCACCACAAGTTTACGTGTAACCAGCGCCTGGCCTGCGTTACGGAGAACGCAGTAATAAATACCGGCAGGCATTTCGGCCACATCAAATGTTGCTGTTCCGTTTGTTGCCGCGAGCGACTGTACAGCTATTTTTTCACCCAGCAGGTTCATGATTTCAAGTGTTGCATTTGTTCCCGTTGCAAGTGTAAAATTCAGCGCAACTGTTCCCGAAGCCGGGTTCGGAAGCGGTTCCGACAAAGATGCCGTGCTGTTCTGAAGCAGCGGAACTGCAGCCGGTGTAACAATGTAATGCATGATGATGCACGCGCTGTCATTCACATTGGCGACGTTGTACGCAGTGTAACGGATCACCGATGTGCCCAGCGGTGTAGGCCCTACATTGTAACGGATGTCCCAGTCGCACGATGCAGATGCTGCAAGCGTATATTGGCTCGATACAGGCCCCGTAAAACATAGTCCGCTGCCGCACTCCTGGCAATACATGCCTGTAGAACCCGGCACCTGCTGAATGTAATCGCGCTTTACTTTATAAGCAACGCTTGCCATACCCTGGTTGTGAACATCAACCCAGAACATATTCAGCGTAGGGTTATTGTTTTGGTCTGTTGGCGGCAGGTACTGATAAATATCCTGCCCGTTTGCATAGGGCGTTCCACTGGTGTAATCCAGTATCTGCAGGTTCTGTGCACGTGCTCCGGCAAACAGCAACACCGCGGGAAGAAGTAAAAACAGTTTTTTCATGGTTGTTTTTTTTAGACAAAACGCAGTCATGCTGTTGCAGCGCAGCGTTCGGTTGAGTATTAAAAAAGGGAGTAAAAAAGGCCGAACCGAAGTTACGCGGATCGGCCTTTAAGCATTATTAAGAATGTTTTTTTTCTTAGCGGGTAACTGCAATGCGGCGGGTAGCAACCGCTTTGCCGTCAATAGTCAGCGAGCAGAAATAAACGCCCTGTGTAAGAACGCTTACGTCCATTTTCGCAGTGCCTTCAGCTTCAGTAAGCGGCATTTCGCGTACTTTTTCGCCGAGCATGTTGTACATCACGAGCTGACCTGCATGGGCGTTGCCAAGCTGGTAGTTCATGCTGAATGAAGCACTTGCCGGGTTCGGGGAAGCATTCGAAAGTGTTACCGGCAGAATGGTGTTCTGCTGGATACCGGTTACGCCGTTATATACAATAACGAAATAAACCGAATCAGCCGGGTTGGCTGCATTAAAGATCGAATAGCGGATTGCAGTGGTAGCCGGTGTAATGCTTTCCGGTTTGTACTGCACTTTCAGATCGAGGATACCGTTGTTGCCGGTGATCGGTGTGGTCTGCGGTGTCAGGAACACGGTGTTCGGGTAGCACAGCTGGCCGGTGCAGAAGGTGGCATCCATACCGGTTCCGAAGTACAGGTATGTTTTGCGCACTTTCACATTGATGCTGGATGATGTGGTATTGATAATATCCACATGGTTATCAATAAACGTGTTCGGATCAGCGTGGTTTTCGGTGATGGTGGTACCACTCGCGATAATATTGCCCGACGTCATATCCTGCATCTGGAGGCTTTGCGCCTGTGCCGCGAAGGCAACTGCAACTGCACAAATTGCAAGTAATTGTTTTTTCATGTTCGTATTATATAAGGTATAAGTTCTTGTTTTTGATTTACTCTGTTACCACAAACCTAATGATTAACCAATTCAAAAACAAGCCCTCCCAGACATCTGTTTAACGTTATTTAGGCTTCAAACACGGTGGTTAATGAATCATATAATTGATTTTCAAGCCTTTATTTGCCTATAAATTTAACCTTAGTTCGCTTTTCCGGGAGCTAGAACCCCTATTTTATGGCACTTTAAGTTTTGCAAATGGAATGGTCTCCGTTCATATTTGTAACCGGTTAAAGCAAAAACACGCTTTTTACAATACAATGCCGGGTGTCGGACACTCTTCTCTATGTTTATGGGTTCACTTTCACAATCTGTCCGACCCCGGCATTCCTTTTTTAACGTTTTAGTAACGGATTTTTTTTATACATTTGAAGTTACAACAAGAATTCGCTTTAAACAAATACAATCAACAAACAACAATCCATAACATGAAAAAAGTTTACACAACAGTTGCCATGGCCTGCGTTGCATTCGCAATGTCGGCTCAGTCGCAGCGTTTTGTGCTGGTTGAAGAGTTCACACAGGCCTCCTGCGGTCCGTGCGCTGCCCAGAACCCGGCATTCAACACACTGATGGCTGCAAACACATCCAAAGCCACATCGATTAAATACCAGACCAACTGGCCCGGTGTTGATCCGATGAACGTACAAACGCAGACCTGGGTTGGTCCGCGTGTTACTTATTATAACGTAAGCGGTGTTCCGTTCGGTACCGTTGATGGCGTAGCTATCAACAACGACTGTAACTATTACGCCGGTGCACCTGCGTGTCTGAACCAGGCTGAAGTTGATGCGGCATATAACACACCGTCGCCGTTCACCATCAACCTGACACACACCATGTCATCTGACCTGGACAGCGTTTACATCACCATGGTAATTACTGCTTCGCAGGCGTACACTTCAAACGGTACACTGAAAGCACAGCTTGCACTGGTTGAGCGTACGATCAGCTTTACATCGGCTCCGGGTTCAAACGGCGAGCTTGATTTTTACAACGTAATGCGCAAAATGCTCCCGAACGCTTCAGGCACTACACTTCCTTCGACCTGGAACAACGGTGATGCACAAACTGTAACCATCAGCACAGCTGTACCTGCTTATACTTACAAACTGGGCGAACTTGCCGTAGTTGGTTTCGTACAGAGCGACGGAGACAAAGCGGTTCAGCAGGCTGCGATCAGCAACCCGATTGCTGTACCGAACAACGCTGCCACATCAGCACTTACCGGCGTACCGGGCATTACCTGCAGCGGTTCTTTCACACCGTCTGTAACACTGACCAACACCGGTACTGCAACA
The DNA here is from genome assembly GCA_943372645.1 of Chitinophaga pinensis. GTDB lineage: Bacteria > Bacteroidota > Bacteroidia > Palsa-965 > Palsa-965 > VBWE01. The sequence goes on from CALRZN010000001.1 coordinate 293,344, forward strand.
CTTACCAGCTGCGACATCAGCTACCAGGTTGACAACAACACACCGGCCGTTTATAACTGGACCGGCTCACTGGCTGCAAATGCTACTGCTACTGTAACACTTCCGACCATCACTGCTACTGCAGGCACACACACCCTTACTGTTATGCCGGCCAACCCGAACGGTCAGCCGATTTTCGTAACCCAGTTTGGTTCAGTTGCGCAGTCGTTCACTGTTGTATCGGGTGCAGGTTCTTCGCTTCCGTATGTTAACGCAATGACATCTACTGCATTCCCTTACTCGGGATGGAGCCTGAACAACCCGGATGGTGCTATCACCTGGGCACGCGTTACTACCAACAGCGGTTCGCTTAAATACGATTGTTTCTCATACGGTTCTACCGGTGCAATTGACGAATTTACTGTTGAACCGGTTGACCTGTCAGCTACTTCAGTTGCTTCGCTCAACTTTAAAGTAGCTCACCGTCAGTACAGCTCTACTTACACCGATGCAATGGAAGTACTTGTTTCTACCGACTGCGGTACTACATGGACTTCGGTATGGTCGAAATCAGGCGCCACACTGGCAACTGTTACACCGGCTTCTACTTCCGCTTTCACACCAACCACATCACAGTGGCGCGCAGAGTGCGTGAACCTGAATGCTTACACCGGAAACAACCAGGTGTTCATCATGTTCCGCGGCATCAATGGTTACGGCAACAACATTTATGTTGACGACATTGACGTAAACGGTGCTTCGTGTACAATCGGTATCACAGAACAGGTTTCGAATGTAAACAACTTCAACGTTTACCCGAACCCGGTTAACAACGTGGCCAATGTAAACCTTAACCTTGGTGCTTCGAATGCAGTTTCAATGACTGTAAGCGACATGCTTGGCAAAGTAGTGTTCACCAACAACTATGGTACACTGCGTGCAGGTGAGCACACACTCGCTATCGACGCTACTAAATTTGAAGCTGGTCTGTACTTTGTAACCATCAAAGCCGGTGAAGAAACCATCACCAAAAAGATCACTGTTGCAAAATAAGTTGCTTCATTAAAAAGTAAATGCAAAACCGGTAGTTTGGTTCATTATTTGTAATGAATACCCGACTACCGGTTTTCTTTTGAATTGATCTGAAGATTCCGCCGGAAGAAAATCAGTAAAAACGCAGTTTCACATTTACGCCATTCAACCAATGAAAAAAGTTCTCCTTACCCTTCTTGTTGCCACGCTCGCCGGAGCCGGTGCGTTAACCGTAACCGCTTTTAAAAAGGCAGACGGCGGCAATGCACAAACCTTGCCCAGTGTGAAAGTAAAAACACTTGACGGCAAGTTTTTTAACACGGCCGACATCAAGAACGACGGCAAACCGGTAGTGATCAGTTTCTGGGCCACCTGGTGTGCGCCCTGCAAAAAAGAGCTGAATGCGATTAACGAAGTGTATGCCGACTGGCAGACCGAAACCGGTGTAAAAGTGATTGCAGTTTCGATTGACGATGCACGTAACTCGGGAAAAGTAAAACCGTACGTGGATGCCAAATCGTGGGAGTATGACGTATATCTTGACGAAAATCAGGATTTAAAACGTGCCATGAATGTGAACAACGTTCCGCACACGTTCCTGCTCAACGGCAAAGGCGAAATCGTGTGGCAGCACACGAACTACGTGGACGGCGATGAGAAGATTCTTTTCGAAAACATTAAAAAAGCCGCGAAAGGCGAAAAAATAGACCACTAAAGCGGTTCAAATACAACTTTAGTCAAAAGTTTTTTTCTAATTTCCCGCTGTAAATGCAACATTTACAGTGGGATTTTTTTTGGACTCAATTCGCTAATACCATTCTCGTGAAGAAGAACATTGTTCTCGTACTTGCCGGTACCGCACTGGCAGCCGTATCCTTTGCCCAGGACATTTCAAAAGGGCAGATACACGGCAACTTTGAAGTGGACGCACAGTATTACAACCCGGATTCGGCCATCGGTGCACCTCCGGTTCCTGAAAAGGCGCTGATGAACGGCTGGGGAAATATCGTTTACATTAACGGCAAATTTTCGGCCGGTGTGCGTTATGAAAACTACCTGAACGTGATGCAGGGTTTCGATCCGCGCAACAAGGGAACTGGCATTCCGTACCGGTATGCAACTTACAACAACGATGAACTTGAAATCACCGTAGGGAGCATTTACGAACAGTTCGGTACGGGCATGACGCTTCGCGCGTATGAAGACCGCGGCCTGCTGTATGACAATGCGCTTGACGGAATGCGCGTGCGTTACGGCGGCATCAAAGGCCTTACACTGAAAGGCGTGTGGGGCAAACAGCGTACGTTTTTCACCCAGGCACCGGCCATTGTGCGCGGGTTTGACGGGGAAATGAACCTGAATGAATTTTTCGGCAGCAAAATGGATTCGTGCAAAACCACGTTCATCCTCGGTGGCTCGTTTGTGAGCAAATACCAGCCGGATAATGATCCGACGTATGTGCTTCCGGAGAACGTGGGCATAAGCGCAGGCCGCATCAACATCATCCGCGATAAAATCAATTTCCTGGCCGAGTACGCGTATAAAATCAACGACCCGTCTTCGGTAAACAACTACAATTACAAACCGGGCGAAGGTATTTTTGCTTCGTTTGCCTATTCGAAAAAAGGGATCGGATTAACCCTTGCCGCCAAACGCATTGATAACATGAACTACCGTTCGGACCGCAATGCAACACTGGCAGCAGCGTTTATCAATTACCTGCCGGCACTCACCCGTCAGCACACATACCTGATGGCAGCATTTTATCCCTACGCCACACAACCGAACGGCGAAGTGGGCTGGCAGGCGGAACTGAATTACAAATTCAAAAAAGGCACAAAACTCGGCGGCAAATACGGTACCGACGTGATCCTGAATTATTCCGCATCTTACGGACTCGACACCACGATGCTGAACGACGAATCGGGCAGCCGCCACATTTATGAGGCTTCCTATTTCAGTACCGGTGAGCAATACTACCAGGACATCCACATCGAGATTTACAAAAAACTCACGAAACACATCAAAGGTACCGTGATGTACGCCACGTTCCTGTACAACAAAAACGTAATTGAAGGCAAATCGGGCTACCCGCTTATTGCCACACACGTTGCCGTGGTGGATGCGATTTTCAACCTGAATGATAACCTGACCTTACGCACCGACCTGGAGCACCTGTACAAAACCGAAGACCACGGCAGCTGGGCGGTGGCGCTTGCAGAGCTTTCTATCGGTTCCAACTTTTTTGTGGCTGCGGTTGACCAGTACAACTATGGCAACGAGCACCCGGAAGATCGTATTCACTATGTGGTAGGTAACGCCGGTTATACGCGCGGCACCAACCGCATTGCCATCGGTTACGGCAAACAGCGCGCAGGTATTTTCTGTGTGGGCGGCGTTTGCCGTTTTGTGCCTGCCTCCAATGGTTTCACCATTTCTATAACCAGTGCATTCTAAAAATTTCGTACCTTTAAGTAACTATCGAAGCACCATGAAATCGTTTAAAATACTTGCCCTTCCCGCTTTCCTGCTTTTAACTGCAACCGCATGTGATTATGTTTCGGTTCCGCAGCAAACCGGTAACAACAATGGCGGTGGTGGCCCGCAGGATACGGCTGTGCGTAAAGTGCTGCTGGAGGATTATACCGGACATTTTTGTCCGAACTGTCCGCGTGCAGCTGAAGCAATCGATACCCTGCACCAGCTTTTCGGAGATAAAGTAATCCCGATTTCAATTCATGCAGGTGATTTTGCAAAACCGGCATCGCAATATGGTTTGCCTTCTACTCCGCCTGTTCCCCCGTCAAATTCGTTTGCAGAAGATTTCCGTACACCGGAAGGAGATGAATGGAACACGCAGTTTGGGTTATTTGCTTATCCGTTAGGTATGATAAACCGCACACCTGATCCGGCAACCACCAACCTGCTGAGCCAGCATTTCGAATGGGCCACTTTGGTTGCGCAGGAACTTACGAAAACACCGACCGCATACCTGAAACTTACGCCGAACTACAACTCCAGCACCCGCACGCTGAACCTGGCTATTAACGGAACGATACTGCGCGATACAGCAGGCACATTCCTGATTAAAACCGTGCTTATTGAAGACAGTGTGTATGAATACCAGATTGATGCTGCCGCAAACCCATACTGGAAACAATATTATCACAACCACATGTTGCGCACCTCCATTGACAACCCAGGTTCTGGCGGCGGTGATACGGCGATTACAGGAACAAGCATAGTGGCGAATTCTACATTTACAAGAAATTACACCAATGTTACTATCAGCAACAACTACAATGATGAGCATTGCCACATCATTACATTTCTTTATGATGTAGCCAACAATCAGATTCTCCAGGCAGAGCTGGTTGATCTACGGTAAGGAACGTTTGGGTATTGGGCAAGAAAAACAATAAAAATGGCCGGAAAATTTCCGGCCATTTTTATTAAGCTGATCTACATTTTTTATTTTGTTATAACCATTTGTTTGGAGTCGGCTGGCACGCCATCTACAATCAACTGGTAGTTGTAAACACCCGGCACAAACGATGCGTTGCTGAGTACAAGTTCTCCTTTTCCGCTTGCAGTAATTGCAACTGTTTTCAAAACGGTTCCGTCCATTGCGGTAATTTTGACAAACCCCTGCTTCGCTCCTTCCGGCAGGAAATACGAAATGGTTGTTTGCTGATTAAATGGGTTAGGACTATTCTGGCCAAGTGAAGCTTTCGATGTAGCAGGAACATTTACCGGGGCTTTTTCAGGGCTACAAATCGAAGTGACACAGTTTTCAAGCGCTGCAAGCCGGGCTGTCATTTCATCTACTTTTTTCTGAAGCGCCTGGTTTTTTGCCACAAGATTCTCAACAGCAACGGCTTGTTCATTCGCATTTTTCGAAAGCTGTTTCACCCCGATTAATGCTACACCTGCCGGATCAATGGTTGAAATAGTTTTGTCATCATTACCTGTCTGGAACAATTTGTAAAAATCCTGCGCCATTGGACCGATGTGGTATTCGCCTTCGGTGTTTTTATATTTCCAGCGGGTAATATCGAGTGCATTGATTTTTTCAAGTACTTCGGCACCATTCAGTTCGGTGATGTTTTCTTTGATATTGCGGTCGGAAGCGTTTGTCCATACGCCACCTGTAGTAAGTTTGGCAGTAGTATTTACAAACTCAAGAATATTTGTTGCGCCGGGCGTTATACCCATTCCCCATTTTGTTACACTGCTATTTCCCATAACCACACAATTACTGGCCGAAATAAAAACACCTGCACCAACAGCAGTTTGATTTGTACCTGTTGCAGACCCATAACTTGCATCGCCAACAAACGTATTTTGCGAACCAGTAGTATTGTTTTGACCTGTTTCGGTTCCAATAAAAATGTTACCACTACCAGTTGTGTTTGAATATCCTGCCCATAACCCAACAAAAACATTTTGATCTCCTGATGTATTTGCAACACCAGCTCTATCACCTATCATTGTATTTGCCGCTCCAGTTGTTGTAGCTGTTCCGGTTTTGTATCCAATCATTGTATTTCCTGCATAGGTTCCTGGTCCTGTATAATTACTTGAATAACCTGCCTGAAAACCAATAAACGTATTTTCAAGTGCATTTGCGTGCGCATTTGAATAACCCGCCTGGAAGCCAATAAACGTACACTCTGAAACTGTATTACTGTACCCGCTCTGCGCACCAACTATAACATTATTATTATTTGAAACACCTATTCTACCCGCATATGCACCCACATACGTATTATTTGATCCCGTAGTATTGGCTCCGCCTGCACTGCGTCCTACGTAAACGGCATCATTACCCGTAGTATGTACATTGCCTGCAATATAACCAAGCATGGTATTTGATCCGCCCGTAGAAACGGATGTTCCGGCTGAATTACCTACAAGCGTATTACCAGTACCTGTAACTGAGGTCCCTGTACTAACACCAAAACAGGAATTCGCTGTTCCGGGAATACGAAACACATTTGAACCTCCTATGCGATATGCACCGGTAGAAAGAATATTCATATCGCCATTCACATCTAACTTATAGGATGGTGTTGTAAAACCAACGCCTACATTCGTCCCGTTATCATAAATCTGGGAGTTCCCGATTACAGTAGCAGCTGTAAATTTGGGGATGTATGAAGCGATTCCGCTTCCTGTAATTTGTGCAATTCCTGGGAGGGAAATAACGCAGAGCGCTGTTGCCGCCAGCACCAGTCCGATCTGAAGATTTTTGTTTCTCATGGTGTTTTTTGTTTTTAAATGGTTAGAAAGAGACAGTTGTGCCAATACATGTTTTTAGGTATATTTTTTATACATATAAACTCTTATGGTATTACTAAATTTATAACACTTCGCAATTTTCAGAAATTACGTTCATCGCATAAATTAAACTTCCATCCCAAAACACAGGCTTTCAGGCAATTAAATGAAGAACTGTTTATATATTTTTCTTCTTAACTTTGTACATCATGAAACGCCTGCTCCTCTTCCTTTCCATAATCCTCCTGCCCTTCGCTGCAAATGCACAGCGCACCTTTCAGGCCGGGCTGCAGTTTGGTATTAACGGCAGCCAGATTCATGGCGATTTTACGTCCGGGTTTCACAAGGCCGGGCTCGTGGGCGGCGGGTATGTGGGTACAGATCCTACGCAGAAATGGTACTGGCGCATGGAAATGCAGTACTCCATGAAAGGCAGTAAAAAATATGCGCGTCCGAATATCGGCGATTTTCAGTCCTTTGAGATTCGCATGAACTACGTTGAAATCCCGATGGTGGCAGGAATCAATTACCGCAAGTTCTTTTTTGAAGCAGGGCTTGCCGGTGGCGTACTTGTTAACATGAAGACATTCGACTCCTACGGACTGATTACACCCGGCGTCGGTTACCGCAAATGGGAACTGGCCACTGTTGTGGGATTCGGGATCAGGCTGAATGACAAATTTGACGCGAATGTGCGTTTTACCAATTCGCTGCTGCCCGTTTACCAGTTCTACACGCCGGTATATTATTCGCGTTACATCTCCAACCTGTTTAACCGGGGCATGTACCACAACGTACTCGGCATTTCGCTGTATTATCATTTACCGAACAAAAACAACGGCTGAACATCCGGCAGCTTCGGTTGTTTCCTACGCATGAATACGCCCCGACGAAAAGTTGTTGTTGCAGTTACCGGTGCCAGCGGCTCCATTTATGCGGCTGTACTGCTGCGCAAACTGGCTGCACTCGAAAATCAAATTGCCGAAGTGGCTGTGGTGATGAGCGACAATGCCAAAACCGTTTGGAAAGAAGAACTCGGTAACGAAACCTACAACGACATTCCGTTCCGCGTGTATGCCAAAAACGATTTCTTCGCTCCGTTTGCATCGGGTTCGGCCCGGTTCGATACGATGATTATTTGCCCCTGCTCCATGGGCACGCTCGCACGCATTGCAGCCGGCATTTCGAATGATTTAACCACGCGTGCTGCCGATGTTATTTTAAAAGAACGGCGCAAACTCATACTCGTTACACGCGACACGCCGCTGAGCCTGATTCACATCAACAACATGAAAACGGTAACCGAAGCCGGTGCCATTGTTTGCCCCGCCAGCCCGTCGTTTTACAGCCTGCCGAAGACGTTTGAAGACCTTGCAGCAACCCTGGTTGACCGCATAATCGATTTAGCCGGTTTTGAGCAGGAGACCTATCGGTGGGGCAACACTGAAAATTAAGTAGCTGTTATTCAGTTCGTTTGTTTTTTTATGCTTTTTTTCGGCCCGTTTGTTAGGTTTTTTTAACGCGAAGGACTAATTTTCATACAACAAATCGCGACTCAAATCCGTCTATATGTTGAATTAAAATTCGGAGGTAGTATTATGTTAGAGTTCAGCAAGCAAATTCTCGAGAAAGTAAGTTTTGATAAATTTTTATTCCGCAAGGAACTCACCAAAGCACTTAACTGGTTAAAGAAAGACGACGCCCTGTTACTGCAGGCCTGGTGCATTGCCACCTTCGGCAGTATGTATGGCGATGTAATTTCTGACGTGTTCCGCACTGCCATTAACAAAGCATAGTTTTCCGCGCACCTTTCTTAAATGGAAAATGGACAATGTTTTCCACGCACCCAGCCATGCGCATGGACAATGGATTTGATTTTATAAATCACAAAACCATTAGCCATCCAGGGCTGGATTAAGCGGGAGGAAGCCATTGTCCATTAGCCATAGCGGGCCGGGGTTAGCGGGCAGGGTTGTTACTTCAAAAAATCCAAATTCCGTTTCAGTCCTTTGAACTTTGTGCGTTTTACAGCGGAGTTTTTAAACACGGTACGGAAAACCTCTTCGGTAAGTTCTTCCCAGTCTTTCTTTTTCATTTCGGGCAAACCAGTTTCACTTTTGAAACGCGGTTCGTTATGCGGTTTCGAAAAACGGTTCCAGGGGCATACATCCTGGCAGATGTCGCAGCCGAAGGCCCAGTTTTCAAAACGGCCTTTCATTTCTGCCGGCAGCGTATCAGCTTTTAACTCGATGGTGAAATACGAAATGCATTTGCTGCCATCAACGATGTACGGATTTACAATCGCATCTGTCGGACAGGCATCAATGCAGCGCGTGCAGGTGCCGCAGTAGTCGGCGATGGGGCTGTCGGGTTCCAGATCCAGGTCCACAATGAGTTCAGCAATAAAAAAAAACGATCCTGCTTTTTTATTGATCAGGTTACTGTTTTTCCCGACCCATCCAAGTCCGCTGCGTTTTGCCCAGGCTTTGTCCATCACCGGCGCTGAGTCCACAAACACACGCCCGTCAATCGCGCCTATTTTTTCACGCAGCGCGTCAAGCAGTTTGCGCAATTTATCTTTTAACACGAAGTGATAATCTTCACCGTACGCGTACTTCGAAATTTTTGGAGCTTCAAGATCAGTCTGCGTGTGTTCCGGGTAATAATTATACAGCAGGGAAATCACCGACTTTGCACCGGGCACCAGCACACGCGGATCGAGGCGTTTATCGAAATGCTCTGCCATGTACCCCATTTCGCCCTGCATGTTGTTTTTGAGCCATTGCTCTAAGCGCGGCGCTTCTTCTTCCAGGAACGTGGCCTGTGCAATGCCGCAGAAATCGAACCCGATGCGTTTGGCTTCGGCTTTTACGAGGGCGGAATGGGTTTTATTATCCACGGCGTGAATGTAAGAAAGTGCAAATGATGGATTCAGAAAGCGGATGAAAGAAAGCCGTTCATCCCCTATTTTTGTTTTCTGACTTTATCTTCTAACTGTTTGAGTTCATTCATATCCTGCTCATCCGCAGCCTTAGCGTCAATTGATTTTCGCCGGGAGTTAAATTTATCATAAACAGCCTCTACATGCTGTTCCATTTGTTTATGACTTATACTGCCATTGTGATCCAGCACCTGTTTGTCATTCAGTTCAATAATCTTATCAATGTTTTCCTTCCAAAAAGCAGTTGTAACGTCCTGCCTGTTTTTGGCCCGCAATTCAGCGGTTTCAAGAAACACAACCACGAAACGATTGAGGCTGTCAATTTCATCTTCAGTAAGGTAGTTTTTAGCAATATAAATGTCCTGCTTTCTGACCACCGAACCTTTCCAGGCCGTTAAAGCCATGTTGGACTCATTTTCATTTGCCCGGCTTACAATAAGTTCAGCTGCGGTTTTACCTGTTACAGCATAAAGTATTTTATTTTGAGTTTCGGCATAAAACATCTGTGTGGCTTTATCCGTAGCATCGTAATCGCTACTGATTGCGAACAAATCCCTGACTTTCTGATAAAACCGCTTTTCAGAGGCACGAATATCCCTTATGCGGGCAAGGAGTTCATCAAAATAATCAGGACGGGCATCCGGATTTTTTAACCGCTCGTCATCCATCACAAAACCCTTGATCATATACGTTTTCAGGTTGGTATTTGCCCATTGCCTGAATTGTGTTCCCCGCTTACTGCGCACCCTGAAACCAATGGCAAGGATCATATCCAAAGCATAAAACGTAACATTGTATTTTTTGCCGTCAGCGGCAGTACTTAAGTAATCCTTAATAACTGAATCTATTACCAATTCCCTGTCTTTCAGTATATTAGATATGTGCATACTAACGTTTGGCACCGAGGTGTCAAAAAGTTCAGCGATTTGATTCTGGTTCATCCAAACCGATCCATCCTGGGCATATAAGGACACAGCCGTTTTGCCATCAGCCGTATTATATATTATGATCTTATTTTCTTCCATGCGTATTATCTCGCTGCAGTTTCCGGATTTTAAGTTATGGATAATATTTTTCGAAACACGTAAAGTTAAGGAAGTGTTGGCTTTACACGCAAAAGATTGCCTGTGTTATACGTACTTTTATCACAGCCAAATCATAAAACAAAACACACCATGATCACCCGCGACGAAGTACTCAACAGCATCCTGAAAGAATGCACCATCTGCAAACACCTGTTTACAAAAATTCCGGGTGATGCATTTGACTTTAAACCCACCGAAAACCAGCGCAACACCACTGCCCTGCTGCGTTACCTTTCCGTCTGCGGCATTGCTTCGCTGCAGGTGATGCTGCACAACAGCGACTGGGGCAAATGGAAACCGTATAGTGATGCTGTAAAAGAAATGAAACCCGAAGATTTTCCGGCAGCAATGGACAAACAGATGGGTGAAATTGAAGATGCGTTTAACGCCATCCCCGACAGCGATTTTCAAACCGTGATGGTAAAACATCCTACCGGCGGTGAAATGACCCTGGGCGCAGGCATTTTGAACATGACGCTGAGCTGGCTCACAGCTTACCGCATGCAACTGTTCCTCTACGCCAAACAGGCAGGCGCGCACGACATCGGCACCTCCAACAACTGGAGCGGCATTGATCGTCCTGCGAAAGCGTAATTAATCCGTTTTTATTCGCGACACAGCACCAGTGTTCCTGCACCGGCAGCGCCTGTCAACCGCCACGCATAAATGCCTCCGGGTAATTCGGCAAGCGCAAGTGTGGTGCGCATGGCTGTAAGCGGCATGGACTTTACCAGCGCGCCAACCGCGTTGTATATATGCAGCGTTACGTCCTGCGGCATTGCCGGCAATTCAATGGTGATAAAGCCGGCCGACGGGTTCGGATACATAAATGCGGCGTTCGCTGCGGCAAGGGACGCAGGCACATCCAGCGGATTGGGCAGCAGTTCAATAATTTTAAATCCTTCCACGCTGTCGCCGGAGTTGGCATACAGCACCAGTTTCAAAACGTATGTGCCGGGCTGCAGCACGTTCGTATTCCAGTTCGCCAAAGCTGCATGTGATACTTCGGACGTAACATGCACGCTGATCGGAAACCAGTTCTGCGACTGGCTCGGCAGCTGGTAATACATGCTATACGAATCAAAGTCAAGCACATTGCCCAGCGGCCCCTGGTTAATCCAGGCTGACCCGGTAAGTGTTACGTTGCTGTTTACCACACTCGTATCCGGTTGTTCCATCACGGCCAGCCAGGCTACGCTGCCATCATACGGAACAGGATCAGCAACGAGGTTGTTCTGCACACAAATCACCGTACTTGTTCCCACCGCGGTGGGTGGTGCGAACGGCAGGTAGCTGTAAGCAACAACAAAAATACCTTCGCGTTCGCTGCGGCAGGTGGAATAACAGATGGAATTGGTGGCAATGGTAAAACTGGTATCGGTTGCCCAGAAATAACCGCCGGTTCCGTCAAGCAGCATGTTGTTTGCAGCAACCACCGACCGCTGCTGTGTGCCCACTTCACCGAGCTGGCAACTGTCAATGGCCACCTGCGATGAATCGAACACGTAAAAACTCCATGTACCTACGGTTGAATTATTCAGCTGCAGGTTGCGGTCAATGAGCGGGGCGGTGTAACTGGTGTACGTTGAATTATTAAAAATGCCGTGTGCCGTTGTGGTATCGCCGCGCTGAAACCACGCGCCGATTAGCCGGATATCGGAATTGGATAACGTTACATCCGATCCGTTCACGGGCATGATGGCCCACCACACCGTGTTGCACGAATCCACCTGCACATCGTAACCCACACCGCTGATACCGGGCGTGGAATTATTAAACGTATAACTGTTTACAAAGCTGCCATTCGGAAACGCATAGTTTACAACAGCCGTTTGCGGAAAATGGTGCCACAGGATTACTGAATCAGCATGGGTAAACGAGGTTACAGAACTGTCTGCAAGAATGTATTCGCCCGTGAGGTTACAGCCATTGATATGCACCTGCCCCGTAGTGTACAATCCGCAGGTAGTCCAGTCGTTCTGGTGTACGTTGTTCCATTCCACCACGCCGTTTTCACCGGAAACGAGTGAATGGGAAAAGCCGCTGTAGTTCATGGACGAGTTGCTGATGCGCACATAACCGTTCTGCACCACCACCATGCGGAGTTCATAAAAATATTGTTGCGGAAAAAAGAGCGTAGATGAATCCGCAAGCAGCTGACCATCACCGAACACATATACATCGCCGGTATCAATTACATTGGCATGATCGAAAATAAGAACGCCCTGGTTAAACACCCATATCGGGCCGGTGTGTGTCCAGTTGCCGGTAATGGTTAACGTATCATTGCCGAGCAGGCCTACGATGAGTGTATCCAGCGCCTGCGTTTGTGCGGCGGGTTGCTGGTTGCGTAATGTTCTTACATCTTTCCCGGCTTTCAGCAATTCCATTTCGTGGAGCAGTCCATTGAGGTGTTGGCCGGGCGCTGTGGTTTGCTGCGGCCATTCCGGGCGGCCGGGATGATCAAACGCGTTTTTAATTGCAGTGTTGATTTGATTAAAATCGGTGGTGTGCTGCGCTGAAACAGTGAAGCAGGCCGGCAACAACAGGGCAAATAAAACAAGTCCTTTTTTTATCATGCGGATGGAAATCAGTTGATCTATTAAAAATACATTTTTCACGGGATAAATTCGCTAAAACGCATTTGCTTTTACACCGTAATTCATGCGGCAGTTGCGTTAGACGCGCGTTTCTGCATAGGCTTTTAATTCTTCCAGCGTAACCGGCCAGTAAAATGCGAGGTGTTTGTAAATCGTTTCCGTCGGAAAATTTTCGATGCGCAGGGTTAACGTTGTGCCACCTTCTGCCGGCTGCAACTGAAACGTAAAAACGGTATCACTTTCCGGTGTATCGGGCAAACGCGAAACGGTGCTGCGGTGGGTATAAACGAGCAGCTGTTCCGGTTCAAACTGCAGCACCTTGCCGCGGTTTTCAAATTTAATATGATGAAATCCGCTGATCACAAACGGGCTGTTTACCTCCCAGGTGGTGTGTACCTGCAACTGCAGGTCGCGTTCGCCCATCCACTGCAGCATGCAATCCGGAACGGTAAGTGTTTTCCATACTTCCGCCGGTGCAGCAGCAATACGAATGGTTTTTTCAAAAGCAGCAATCATACGCGCAGCAGATCAAACCATGTCATCGGGCAGGCGCGCTTCTTCTTCGCGGTAATGTTCGTGTGTTTTAACCGGCGGGTCTTTTTTCCGGTTGAGACGCATCTGCAGCACATCCACAAGCAATGAAAAGGCCATTGAAAAATAAATGTATCCTTTCGGAATGTGAACACCGCAGCCTTCGGCCACCAGCGACACCCCGATCATGAGCAGGAACGTAAGCGCAAGAATTTTAAATGCCGGGTGATCATTTACAAAACGGCTGATCGGTCCGGCGGCAAACATCATAATGACCACCGTTAAAATTACAGCCACATACATCACCCATACTTCCTGCACCATGCCCACCGCGGTGATAATGGAATCGACCGAAAAAACAAGGTCCATGATTAAAATCTGCACCAGCACCTGGCCGAACGCGGCTGCTTTCATTTTTTTGGTCTGGTCACCTTTCTCCCCTTCCATCTTGTGGTGAATTTCTTTCGTGCTTTTATAGATCAGGAACAATCCGCCCGCGATCAGGATAATGTCTTTTCCCGAAATGCCCTGTCCGAAAGCCCGGAACAATTCATGATCCAGTTTCAGGATGATGGAGATGATGAGCAGCAGCCCCAGCCGCAGCACACCGGCCAGCACCAGCCCCAGCCGCCGTGCCCGTTTCTGCTGCTCATGCGGCAGTTTACCGGCCAGGATAGAAATGAAAATTACATTGTCAATGCCGAGAACTACTTCCAGTGCGATAAGACTGAGCAGCGAAAGAATTATTTCAAATGTCATAGTTGTTTTTTAAAACGGGTTTCAGGCAGTGTGCTGCGTTTTTATTCTTCGTCAAACAGCGAGCCTTTGTGTGCCTGCGGTGTTTTGCCGAGGTGTTTGTACGCCATGTCCGTAGCCTGGCGGCCGCGGGGTGTTCGGATGAGATATCCTTCCTGGATAAGGAACGGTTCATACACTTCTTCAATCGTCCCGGCTTCTTCGCCCACTGCTGTTGAAATGGTGGTGATGCCTACCGGCCCGCCTTTGAATTTATCAATGAGCGCAGAGAGGATACGGATATCCATTTCATCCAGCCCGTTTTTATCTACGTTAAGTGCAGCGAGACCATACTGGGCAATTTCCACATCAATGGTGCCGTTGCCTTTGATCTGTGCAAAGTCGCGCACACGGCGCAGCAGTGCGTTGGCAATGCGCGGGGTACCGCGGCTGCGGCGTGCAATTTCAAATGCGGCCATTTCATCAATGGGCACGTTCAATATACTGGCTGAACGTTCCACGATGCGTTTCAGCAGTTTGCTGTCGTAATACCCGAGGCGCGAATTGATTCCGAAACGCGCACGCAATGGCGCGGTAAGCAAACCGGAACGCGTGGTGGCTCCAACGAGTGTGAACGGATTTAAAGTGATCTGCACACTGCGCGCGTTCGGGCCGCTGTCGAGCATGATGTCGATCTTATAATCTTCCATGGCCGAGTACAGGTACTCTTCCACGAGCGGGCTCAGGCGGTGAATTTCATCAATAAACAACACATCAAACTGCTCCAGGTTGGTGAGCAGGCCGGCAAGGTCGCCGGGTTTATCAAGTACCGGGCCGGATGTAACTTTGATGTTTACACCGAGTTCCGCAGCAACGATATTTGCAAGTGTGGTTTTACCGAGACCGGGCGGGCCGTGCAGCAGCACGTGATCGAGTGCTTCGCCGCGCTGTTTGGCCGCCTGCACAAAAATTTTCAGATTCTCCACTACCGCATGCTGCCCGGCAAAATCATCAAACTCCTGGGGACGGAGCATTTTCTCCATCTCCTTGTCGGCAGCACTCAGGTGTTCGCTTTCGGGATCGATATTTGGATTTACAGACACGCTTGCGGTTGTTTTGACAAAAATACGGAATTAAATCTTCGCATAAGGCGGCAGTTATCCGAAGCAAACTGCTGTAATCATAATCGTTTCGCCAGTTTCGTATTCGGGAAAACCGCTTTGTACAATTCGCCCCAGTAGATAATCGTGTAAAACGAATAAATCGGCGAATTAAAATTTTCAGGAATGGCCTTGTTCTTCCGGATCATGTAACGGAAACCGAGGTCAGTTCCGACACCAAACCAGGGCACAACTTTGTACGCCACGGAAATACCTGCTTCGTACAGGATAATTGTTTTGCGGTTGAGGCGCATTTCTTCGCCGCCATAATCCACATCATACCGCGAACGGCCGACACCCAGCTGCGCGGGAATAACGCTGAATTTCCAGTGCTTTGACGAATAATAAACATAGCGTGCAAAGTAACTCACATAACCGAGCCGCAGCTTTCCGGGAACGGTGTCGTAACCCTGCTGCGTATTTTTAAATACAAACTCTTTGGTGAGGTTGTTCGTGTGCTGGTTGTAACCGATGCCCAGCACCAGCTTGCCGCCGAACTCTGCTCCTGCTTTGATGCCCCAGATCTGCGCGCGCCGGTTACCGATAAACGAATTGCGCGAATCGAAATACGCTGTTGGCGAAACCCCTCGGCTGAAACAGGCGCGTAATGTGTCCGTCAGCTGTGCGTTGGCCGCTGCAGGTAGCAACAGCAACACCACAAAAGCAAACAGTTTCGGAATACGCACGGCTGAAAATGAAAATGTCCTCACAAAGGTAAGGACATTTTCAATGGGTCTTTTTTAATACGGATTAGTGGGAACCGCCACCATCTTCTTCGCCTTCACGAAGCGGAACAGTTTGCGGAATAAAATCATTTTCCTCACCCGGCTTGCTGTAATCATACGGCCAGCGGTGCACCACCGGCAGTTCGCCAGGCCAGTTGCCGTGCGTATTGGCCATCGGTGTGGTCCACTCGAGTGTGTTTGAGTTGTACGGGTTCTGGGTTGACTTCTGTCCACGGAACATGCTGTAGAAGAAGTTGAACAGGAAGATCACCTGAGCAAAAGCACCGAGAATTGCGAAGTACGTAATAGACTGGTTGATGTCCTGCAGGTTATCAAACATCGGGAATTCCGAGTTGGTGTAATAACGGCGCGGAACACCTGACAGGCCGATGAAGTGCATCGGGAAGAATACCCCGTACGCAGCAATCAGCGTGAGCCAGAAGTGGATGTAACCCATCTTGTTGTTCATGTGGCGCAGGAACAGTTTCGGGAACCAGTGGTACACACCGGCAAGCATACCGAGAATCGCCGACAGGCCCATTACAATGTGGAAGTGTGCAACCACGAAGTAGGTATCGTGCAGGTTGATATCGAGTGCCGAGTCAGCCAGGATGATACCGGTTACACCGCCTGTTACGAATGTTGATACAAGACCGATCGCAAACAGCATGGCCGGTGTAAACTGGATGTTACCGCGCCAGAGTGTAGTGATGTAGTTGAACGCTTTTACCGCAGATGGAATCGCAATAAGCAGCGTGGTGAATACGAATACCGAACCAAGGAACGGGTTCATACCGGTAAGGAACATGTGGTGTCCCCATACAATGAACGAGAGGAAACCGATACCGAGAATCGAAGTGATCATAGCGCGGTAACCGAAGATCGGTTTGCGTGCATTCACCGAAATGATTTCAGAGGTAAGACCGAGTGCCGGCAGGATGATGATATATACTTCCGGGTGACCAAGGAACCAGAATAAGTGCTGGTACAGGATCGGGCTGCCGCCCATGTTGTCGAGCGCCTGGCCGTTGATGTAAATTTCGCTGAGGTAGAAGCTGGTGCCCATGCTGCGGTCGAAAATGAGCAGCAGTGCAGCCGAGAACAGTACCGGGAACGAAAGTACACCGAGAATTGCAGTTACAAAGAACGCCCAGATTGTCAGCGGCATGCGGGTCATTTTCATGCCCTTGGTGCGCAGGTTGAGTACAGTGATGATGTAGTTAAGACCACCGAGCAGTGAAGATACAATGAACAGACTCATAGAAACCAGCCAGATCGTCATACCCAGGCCGGAACCAGACATTGCCTGCGGCAGTGCGCTCAGCGGGGGATAAACTGTCCATCCGCCGGATGCAGGTCCTGTTTCGAGGAACATTCCACCTACCATGAACAGACTCGAAAGCAGGAAGAACCAGTACGAAAGCATGTTGAGGAAACCCGAAGCCATATCACGCGCACCGATCTGGTACGGGATGAGCAGGTTGGAGAATGTACCGCTGAGACCACCGGTTAACACCATAAATACCATGATGGTACCGTGGATGGTAACAAGGCCCATGTACATTTCCGGATCAAGAATTCCGTCCGGTGCCCACTTATCACCGAGCAGTGCGTTGGCAATAGCGAATTTCTCGCCCGGCCAGGCCAGCTGCAGTCGGAATAAGATAGACATCATCATCCCGATCACCGCCATGATTACCGCAGTAACCAGGAACTGGCGCGAGATGGTTTTATGATCCATACTGAAGACATACTTCGAGATGAAGCTTTCTTCATGATGATGGTGATCGTCATGGTGATGATCATCATGGTGCGCATGGCCGTGAGCCAGATCCTGCGCGTGTAAGTCATGATGTTCGTGATTTTCCGCTCCCATGTTGCTATCTTTAATTTATGTTGATTCGTTACTTAAATGTCAGTTCAGATTATTTGGCCGGTTTCATCGGGTGCTGCGCACCGAAGTTTTTCTGTGTGGCCAGCCACTTCTCGTATTCCGCCTTGGTTTCTACGATCACTTTCATTTTCATTTTGTAGTGACTTTCTCCGCAGATTTTGTTGCACAGCAGCCAGTAGTCAAATTCAATCGGCTTCTGTCCTTTGGCTTCGCGGATGGCGTTGATGTCTTTCATCTGTTCAATCACCGCTTCATCCTTGCGCATATCAACGGTAGTGATTGTCGGCTTGAAGTGGAAGTTGGTACGCATACCCGGCACCGTGTTCATCTGTGCACGGAAGTGCGGCAGGTAAGCACTGTGAATAACGTCCTGCGAACGGAACAGCAGGTTTACTTCTTCCCCAACTACCAGGTGCAGCGCTTCGCTTACAATCTGGTCGTCCTGGCTGTTAACGTCGGTAGTATCAAGACCAAGTTCGTTTGTTCCTGAAATCAGGCGGTAACTGTGTTTTCCGAATTTTGCATCAGCGCCGGGATAGCGGGCTACCCAGTTAAACTGTTTCGAATACACTTCTACTGTACGCATCTTGCCGGGGGCAACTTCCGACGTGGCATCATTCCACAGCGTAATACCCCAGATGATAATTACAGCAAGAACAATTGCCGGGATAATGGTCCACAGTAATTCCAGTTTGTTATTGTGTGCAAGGTAGTAGGCGCGGGTATTGTCGCGGCCGTAATATTTGTAAGCGAAATAAAACAACGCACCGTTGGTAAGGAAAAACACGGCGGTGATGATCCAGATGTTAAAATTGAACAGGTCATCTATTTTCTGACCGTGTTCTGATGCAGCCTGCGGAAGTACGCGTGATCCGTATTCCATGAACTGCCAGGTCACCCAGATGAAGAAGACAGTCATGTAGGAAATCATGAGCACACCGTTCATACGGTTGTCGCTCTCGCTTACCTTTTCCGAACGGGGACCTTTAAGATCGTTCGACAGTTCCACCACCCGCACAATCTGCCAGATGGCTGCTGCTGCGAGGATCAGGATGAGATAAATCAGGAATTGCATAGCCGAATCGTTTATATCGTGTTTTCGCTTTCGTTATTCGTTTGATTAGATGTTGTGCCCAAGGCTTTCTTCCAGGTACGGATGGTTTTTCGCAAGCAGCGGAGCTTTTGAAAGCGCATTCAGAATCCAGAAGACAAAACCGCCGAGGAACAGCAGGAACATTCCTACTTCAATGGTTCCGATGCCCCAGTTTTCACCAACCGTTCCCGGCATGATGAGGAGGAAGGTATCGCACCAGTGGAAAATCAGGATCAGTACACCTACAAAAAGCAGGTAGTGTTTATTGCGTTTTGCATCGCGCGACATCAGCATGATCATCGGGAACGCAAAGTTTACAAACATGGTAACCCAGAACAGTCCGCGGTAGTGGTCCCAGCGCTGCTGGAAATAAACCACTTCTTCCGGGATATCCGAATACCAGATGAGCATGAACTGTGCAAACCAGAGGTACGTCCAGAGGAAACTCACGGCGAACATCCATTTACCCAGATCGTGCGTGTGGCTGGCGTTTACAAATTCCATCTGTCCGCGTCCTTTCAGGTGGAGCAGCAGCATGTTGAACGTGATGATTGCACCGATCCACATGCCGGCGAAGATGTACCAGCCGAACAGCGTGCTGAACCAGTGTACGTCAATACTCATTACCACGTCCCAGGCAAATACGCTGGAAGTGAAACCGAAGAATACGAGGAAGATTGCTGATTTGGTGATGTTCTGTTTGAAGATCGATGTGCCGCCGGCCATATCTTCTTCGAGTGATTTTTTACGTGCCCAGCGCTGGTACATAATCCATACGGCCATGAACACCAGGATACGTCCCCAGAAGAAAATCGGGCTGAAATAAGCCGCTTTATGCTGCAGAATCGGATCGTGGTCGTATGCCGACGAATCCTGCCAGTGATACAGGTGGTGGCCGCCGAACTGACCTACTGCAAGAATCAGGATAATCAGCACTGCGCCTACCGGCAGGAATGTGCTTACCGCGCTGAAAATGCGCATAAACACTACGCTCCATGCGGCCTGGCCTGCAAACTGCAGCGAATAAAAGAAAGTCGCTGCAAGTGCAATAGCACCGAAGAAGAAACTGTTTACCAGCAGGTTGGCCCAGAAACGCTGTCCGAGTGAACCGGTATGGTCTTCGTGTCCTTCAATTGCATGTTCTGCGCCATGACTTTTGAAAAGGACTACACCCAGCACCAGCAGCAGCAGCCCGAGACCCATCATAATGAACAGGTTCCGCTTGCTTTTTGCGGTGAAGTTGTATTGCAGATTATTGAATTCGATCGCGTGCATATTGTTGAATCTTTAGCGTCTTCTTCGTTGTTTAATTATTTTCCTGCAGCCGGTTTAACGGGTGCTTTGGTTGCTGCTGAATCGGCTTTGGCAGAATCGGCCACTGATTTTTTCATGGCTTCAGCCACCGAAACATTACCGCGTGAAAGGCGCTGTACATAACGGATTACTTTCCAGCGCTCGGTCGGGTTCAGCTGTGAAGCATGTGAACCCATCATGTTTTTGCCGTAGGTGATTACGTGATACAGGTGTCCGTCCGTCTGATTGAACGGAGCCAGTGTAGTGTAATCCGGCGGTTTGTTCGGGAACTTTTTGTTCGCTACGATGGTGCCGTCGCCTTTGCCTTCGTCGCCGTGGCAGTGAACGCACATCTGTTCGTAGAGCACTTTGCCTTCCATCTCCACCGCTTCTGTTGCAGGCATATCGCCTTTCCAGAAGTTCGCAGCCAGTGTATCACCGGCAGGCGTGTTCGGATACGGGAACGGAACAAATCCGCGCGGGATGGTTCCTGCAACCGGCAGGCGGTTGGTCATCAGTGTGTCGCGGTTACCGGCCGAATCCTTCTTGGTATAATACAAACCATTGGTTTCGAACCCGGGGCTGCGATACATATCCGGGAAGTATTCATAACCCGGACTCTGCGGGTCTTTTCCGCATGATGCCAGCAACATAGCTGCAGCTACAGCCGTTACTGCCGGTAATGCAAAGTATTTGGTACGCTTCTTCATCGTCTGGTGGATCAGTGCGTATATTATTTCACGTTAACTTCAGTGGCGCCGGTCTGCTTCAGAATCGAAACCACGCGGGCTTCGTCTTCTGCTTTAACTTCAAGCTCCATCAGGAATTTATCATCGGTAGTGCGCGGATCCGGATTCTTCGGTGATACACCGGGCAGAAGCCTGCTGCGCAGGAAAAAGGTAATGGCCATACCGTGCGCGGCACAGAATACCGTCGATTCAAAGGTTACCGGGATAAATGCCGGCCAGTTCTGGAAGTACCAGAAGTTCGGCTTGCCCCCGATGTCAATTTCCGGCCAGTCAGAAACCATCATGTACCACGTCATCAGAACCGCCAGGCCGAAGCCGGTAAGCCCGTAGATGAACGCGCAGATGGCAATGCGTGTCCGTTTCAGTCCCATCGCATGATCAAGTCCATGGATCGGGAACGGTGTGAACACTTCCTTGATGTGGAAATGTGATGACCGCACCTGTTCAACGCCTTCGAGCAATTGCTCTTCGTCGCTGTAAATGCCGTGAATCAGTTTTGTAGCACCCATATCGTTTTCTGATGCAAAATTTTTAATAATCTACTTTAATGCCTTTGCTTTCTGCGAATTTGCGCTTGTGCTGCGATCCCGAAGATTTCAGAATCATCTTCATTTCACTGAAGGCGATTACCGGGAACACACGTGCAAACAGGAGGAAGAAAGTGAAGAACATACCGATGGTTCCGATGAACAGGCCGATCTCAACCCAGGTCGGGTGATACATCGTCCAGCTCGACGGCAGGTAATCGCGGTGCAGCGAGGTAACGATAATTACGAAACGCTCGAACCACATACCGATGTTTACCACAATCGAAAGAATGAATGTTGCAATAAGGCTGGTGCGGATTTTTTTGAACCAGAACAGCTGCGGCGAAATTACGTTGCAGGTCATCATGCCCCAGTAGCTCCACCAGTATGGACCGGTAGCGCGGTTCATGAAGGCGTAACCTTCATATTCAACGCCCGAGTACCACGAAATGAACAGCTCCGAGAGGTACGCCACACCTACCATTGAACCGGTAAGGATGATGATGATGTTCATGTATTCGATGTGCTTGATGCCGATGTAGTGCTCCAGGCCATACACTTTACGCATGATGAGCAGCAGGGTAAGTACCATCGCGAAACCAGAGAAGATCGCACCGGCAACGAAGTAAGGCGGGAAGATGGTGGTGTGCCAGCCCGGCATTACCGAGGTAGCAAAGTCCATAGATACAATCGAGTGAACCGAGAATACCAGCGGTGTAGAAAGACCTGCAAGTACCAGGGAAACCTCTTCAAAACGCTGCCAGTCTTTGGCGCGGCCGCTCCAGCCGAAGGAAAGGGTGCGGTAAATTTTTTCCTGCATCGCTTTGCCCTGCATCTTGAAACGGTCGCGGATACCTGCAAAGTCAGGAATAAGACCGGTGTACCAGAACACGAGCGATACGGTGAAGTACGTTGATACTGCGAATACGTCCCACATCAGCGGCGAATCGAAGTTTACCCACAGCGAACCGAACTGGTTGGCGTGCGGGAACAGCCAGTAATCAAGCCACGGACGGCCGGTGTGCATGGTTACGAAAATGGCCGCGCACATTACCGCGAAAATTGTCATCGCTTCTGCCGAACGGTTAATCGCCATACGCCATTTCTGACGGAACAGCAGCAGTACAGCCGAGATGAGTGTACCGGCGTGACCGATACCGATCCACCAAACGAAGTTGGTGATATCCCAGGCCCAACCCACTGTGCGGTTGGCGCCCCACTGACCGATACCGGTACCGATGGTGATTGCAAGACAGCTGAGGCCCCACAGGAACGTGAGAACAGCTATTGTAAACAACAGATACCAGTACTTGTTGGCCTTCCCTTCAATGGGCTTACAGATCTCCGCGGTGATATCGCTGTACGTTTTATCACCGAGGATCAACGGTTCCCTGAGGACTGATTCGTGGCTCGACATAGTTTTCTTTTTATGCGGTGTTTATCGTAGTTACTTAACAGGCTTAGTGATGTGCTTCCTCTTTTTTGGCAGGTTCTGCATGGCCTTTGGATTCGGCTTTCGCCTCCGCTTCGCGGTTCCATACTTTGGTCATGTAGAATACCGAAGGACGTACACCAACAACTTCGAGTACTTCGAACTTGCGGCCATCCTGTTCCCACTTGATGATTTCGCTGTTTTCGTCGTTCAGGTCGCCGAAAATGATGGCGTTGGTCGGACACGACTGTGAACATGCGGTCTGGATTGATCCGTCCACAACCGGTGCTCCTGCTTTCTTCGCGTCAAGCTTGCCGGCCTGGATGCGCTGAACGCACATCGAACATTTTTCCATTACACCGCGTGAACGTACTACCACATCCGGGTTCATTACCATGCGGCCGTATTCGTCGGCTACCGGGTTCTGGTTGTGATCCGGGTTCTGGTTCGTATCGTAATCACGGTGGTAACGCTCGTAGTTGAACCAGTTGAAGCGGCGTACTTTATACGGACAGTTGTTGGCGCAGTAACGGGTACCTACGCAACGGTTGTAGGTCATCTGGTTGAGGCCTTCCGAACTGTGGTTGGTAGCCAGTACCGGGCAAACCGTTTCGCACGGTGCGTGGTTACAATGCTGACACATCATGGGCTGGAATACCACCTTCGGATTATCGAATTCCGGGTTTTCCATCATGCGGTACTTTTCAATTGTACCGTGTTCAGTATCGTCTGATGAAGTGGAGCTGGTGTAGTAACGGTCAATACGCATCCAGTGCATTTCGCGGCTGCGGCGTACTTCGTCTTTACCAACTACGTGAACGTTGTTTTCAGCGTTACAGCTTACCACACACGATCCGCAGCCGATACACGAGTTCAGGTCTATCGCCATGCCCCATTTGTGGTTCAGGCGGTCGTGCTGCTGCCACAGGTCAACATCATCAAGCGATGTTTCAGCACCTTTATAGGTGTGCATGGTGAGCGGTTCGCTAACCATACCGTCTTTCTCAGCGTATTCCGAAATGGTGGTTTCGCGGAAGATGTCTTCATCGCGGCCCATCAGTGTACCGTGCGACTGGGTTGTAGCAATCCAGTGCTTTTTGTCGGTTTTCGAAACAGTTGCATTATATACGTCAAACGACACGGTGTTACCCGAAGTCATTGCGGCAGCAGGATATGCGTTTGCACCCACGCCTTTGGATGTCGGTCCGAAGCTGTCGATGCGGCCGTAGCCGAGTGCAATACCGATGGTGCCTTTGGCCTGGCCGGGCTGTGCCCAAACCGGTGCCTCAAATTCGTAATCGCCTGCTTTTACCTTCACGATGTCCAGCTGGTCTTCCATCTGGTCGAAACGAACCATCAGGTCGCCGTCGAGTCCGAAGAAACCGCCCGCTTTCACATCAGCCGGGTGCATGGTAACCACGTTGTCCCAGGTAATTTTGGTGATCGGATCAGGTAACTCCTGCAGCCACGGGTTGTTCGACATGCTGCCGTTTCCAAGCGCAGTGCCCTGGTAAATCACCAGTTCCACGGTGCCTTCTTTGATACCGCTGATGGCTGCTTTTGCAGCGTCAACCGACATCATTTCAGCAGCAGGTGCTGCAACAACTTCAACCGGCTGGGCAACAGGTGCTGCAACAGGTTTCGGCTGGTTATTTGCTGCCGGGGCAACGGCTACTGCTTCAACCGGGGCCGGTGCGGTAACGGTGTAAACACCGTCGTGTACCGACTGGTTCCAGAACTGGGTAAAGCTCCAGGTGGTGCTGCTGTAAACGTTGGTTTTCCAGTGGTTCTGGAGGTAATCGTAGTACGATGTTTTGTTGTTTGCGTCGGTCCAGCGCATCAGGGTTTCCTGTGCTGCGCGGGTGTTGAAGAGCGGGCGGATCACCGGCTGCACCAGGCTGTACTGGTTGCTGCGCGGTTTGTGATCGTTCCAGCTTTCGAGGTAGTGATTATCCGGGCAGATCCAGTCGCACAGTGCGGCTGTTTCATCAGCGCGGTCGTTAAACGAAACTTTTGTTCCGATTTTCGAAAGTTTATCCGCAAAGCCGAGGGCCTTCGGTGTAGTATAAACCGGGTTGCTGTTGTAGAAAATCACAGCACCGAATCCGGCCATTTCTTCTTTTACAAATTTCACGAAAGCCGCGTCATCACCCTGGTGAGTAAGGTCTGCGATTTCGGTATTGATAATGCCGGCTTCGTAAGCACCTGCATTTTTGTTGATTTCAGCTACAATGCGCTGGATGGCCGGATCATTCGATCCGCACAGTACCACCGCTTTGCCGTGTGCTTTTGAAAGCGCTGCAGTAACTGCTTTCACACCCGGAAGGGTTGAACCGCTGTTGCCTGCAAGAATATCCACCGCGATTTTGCCGAACGCCGAAGGCTTGGCCGGGAAACGCTCGTCTGCGTTGGCACCGGAAAGCGACAGGATGGCTTCAATCTGGATGTGCTTCGACATTTTCTTTTTGTCTTTGCTCACGCGACGGGTTTCCGCATACTGTTTCGCCATTTCAATCGGCGATACCCAGTTGGTGAGGAAGTCAGCACCGATACTTACTATAACGTCTGCTTTTTCCAGGTTGTAGGTCGGAACGGTTCTGCCGTGTGCACTGGCTAATCCGCTGTACGAAACAGCATCATACACCACGTGTTTGCTTCCCGGGTTTTTCGCAACGAAATCGTTGATGATGGCCTGGGTAGCCGGGCTGATGATGGTAGAAGAAATGATCGCGGTCTTTTTGCCTTTGATGGCATTGCCGATAGCGGTATCTGCTTCATTCCAGGTTTTCAGGTCCCACTTGTCGCCGCTGCGCATTTTCGGGCCGCGGGCGCGGTTCGAATCGTACAGCGAAAGCACCGAAGCATGTACACGGGCGTTTACACCGCCGCGCGTAACTTTCGACATGTTGTTGCCTTCAATTTTTACCGGGCGTCCTTCGCGTGTTTTTACGATGATGCTGCAGTAATCATTGCCGTCATAAAATGAAGAGGCGTACCAGTTGGCCACACCGGGAACAATTTCTTCCGGGCGAACCACATAAGGAATAGCATTCATTACAGGCGCTTCGCAGGCCGCCAGCGTTACCGCCGCAGCACTGAACCCGAGAAACTTCAGGAAGTCGCGGCGGTTGGTGCCGTTCTGTCCCATCGCTGCTTCGTCGCCGATAAACTGATCGACCGGAATATTTTCGGCAAACTCATTTTTGTGGGCTTCTTTGAAAGCCTTATCATCAGCGAGTTGTCCGATGCCTCTCCAGTATTTCTTTGATGTACCCATGTGCGTTGATTCGTATATGGATTATGACGGTTGTCGTAATTCGTTTTCGTTTACTGTATTAATAGTGGCAACGTGCGCATTCAAGACCACCGATGTTTTCAACGGTGAATTTGTCATCACGCTTGTATTTTTTCTTCAGGTTCTCGTGTAAACGCTCGTAGTATTTATTCTCCTGAAGGTTCTTGGTAACGTCGGTGTTGCGGTGACACTCAATACACCAGCCCATGGTGAGCGGGCGCTGCTGTTCAACAGCATCCATCGTTTTAACATCGCCGTGGCAGTTTTCGCAGGCCTGTTTGCCTACCACTACGTGCTGCTGGTGGCTGAAGAATACGAAATCAGGCAGGTTGTGCACTTTCACCCATTTCACCGGCTCCTCTTTGGTGAGGTAGCGCATCGAATCCGGGTTCCAGCCTGTTGCTTTGTAAATTTTTGCGATTTCAGCCTTGCCGGTTTCCGGTCCCTGTTTGATGGCCTTGTGGCAGTTCATACAAACGTTCGATGAAGGAATGCTGGCTGTTTTTGATTTTTCAACGGTGTTGTGGCAATACTGACAAGCGATTTTGTTATCACCGGCGTGAATGCGGTGCGAAAACTTGATCGGCTGTTCCGGGTGATAGCCTTCCCACACGCCCGGTTTCACTTCGTGGGCGTAAACGCCTACGTCTTTCAGTTCGTACCAGCTCCAGCGAACAAACAGGCAAACGAAGAAGATACCGATGAGGCCCACTTTCGTTTTGTTGTTGTCCATCCAGGTGCGTGCAGCAGTAAAGAACGGCATGGCCGCCTCTTCTTCCTGGCCGTCTTTTTCACGAACGGCGTTACGCAGGTTGATTTTGGTGAAACGTAATACGGTAATGAGCAGGATAAGAACAACCAGCAGAATTACACCCAGCCAGAAACCACTTCCGCCATCGGCTTTGGGGCCTTTGGTATCAACCGGACCTGTGCCACCGGCAACCGGTTTCGGATCACGCGGACCCGGATCAACCCAGCTAAGTACAGCATCAATTTCCTCGTTGCTGAGGTTTTGTGCCGTCATCACGGTCGGGTATTTTGCTTTCAGGGCAACTGCATACGCATCACCGCTGGCAATCATACCTGCCGGGTTGGTTACCCATTTGTATTTCCAGTCGCCTTTCGGAATGCGGCCGAGTACACCTTTCAGGCCGGGGCCTGTTCCGTTGTCGGCAGTGGCATTGTGACACGACGAACATTTCGTGTCAAAAATGGTCTCACCGTTCGGCTGTGCATACGCCGTATTCGTACTGAAATACGTGAAAAATGAGAAGAAAAAGAGGATCGCAGCGATGCGGATCCGGTTGGTGGCGGTACCGTTGCCCATATGGTTGCAGTATTGTGCTTCGGTTTGTTTTGAGCGCATACGTAGTGGCTTAACACTTTTTAACGCGGTGGCAAATTTAACGGAATCAGATGTTCGTGATGCTGCCGGAAGCGAAAAAATATTCCTTTGGAATAATTTATATTGATTCTAAATAACATGACAGTATTCTGACACTGTGGAACACGTTTTCCACGGCAGGAGGAACCCTTTTTTATCTGTTAAAATCAAATAAAAACAGGCATAAAACTTGCAATAGTCGAAAAACAGAAAAACCGGCTGTGGTTTTTTGGCTAATTTTGCTCCCGTGATGACAAAACCTGTTTTATTTCTTTTCCTGTCCCTGCTCATTGGTTTTTTTCGTGCCGGGGCACAAACTACCGCACCCGCTCCTTCGGTTGAAGTGGTGGCCGACAAACGTGTGGGTACCCTCGTGGAAAAACACACCGAGATTAACCAGCGCGGCAAAAGCAAAGGCTACCGGGTGCAGATTTATTTCGGCTCGGACAAGGCGAAAGCCAAGGAAATGAAAGCGAAGTTTCTGAACCTCTACGGCCGTGAAATGCGCGCCTACGAACCGTACGAACAACCGAATTTTAAAATACGCGTCGGTGATTTCCGCACCCGCATGGAAGCCTACCGCTTCTGGAAAAAAATCAAAGCCGATTTTCCCACCGCCTTTATCGTGGAAAGCGATATTGAACCGGGCGAGGAGCATTCGAAATAAACGATTGTATTAAATAGACAGGGAATAATGACTGTTTTTGTAAAATAGTTCCTATACCCAGTTTGCAGTCGGCAGTTTGCAGTTTTGCCCCTGTTTCAAGGCTTACGATCGTGTTCCGTGGCAAATTCAAAACTACAAACTGCAAACTAATTCCCGCAAACTTGATAGTACCCGGTACTGATTCTTACAACGAACCTGGCATAGCAATAAAAACAAAAAGAGCCTGTACGATGTACAAGCTCTTTTTCATTTTATAAGAAACTGGAATTACAGTTTGCGTTTGATTTCCACCATGTCGTAGCCTTCAATGATATCGCCCACTTCGATGTTATCGAAGCCGTTGATGTTGAGGCCGCATTCGTAACCGGCAGCTACTTCTTTCACATCGTCTTTGAAACGTTTGAGTGAACCCAGTTCTCCGTCGTGCAGTACAATGCCTGCGCGGATGATGCGTACTTTGGTGTGGCGGGTAATTTTGCCGTCGAGTACATAACAGCCGGCAACCGTTCCCACTTTGGTGATGCGGAATACTTCGCGGATTTCGACGTTGCACACGATCTTCTCTTCGAATTCCGGTGCAAGCATGCCTTCCATCGCGGCTTTCACTTCTTCGATGGCTTTGTAAATTACCGAGTAGAGGCGGATTTCGATCTGTTCGTGCTCGGCCAGCTTTTTCGAGTTGGCGGTCGGACGAACCTGGAAGCCTACGATGATGGCATTGGAAGCAGAGGCCAGCAGTACATCACTTTCAGTGATAGCACCTACGCCTTTGTGTACAATGCGCACCTGGATTTTCTCGGTCGAAAGTTTAAGCAGCGAATCGGAAAGTGCTTCGATCGAACCATCCACGTCACCTTTAACAATGATGTTGAGTTCTTTAAAGTCACCGAGTGCGATACGGCGGCCGATTTCTTCGATGGTGATGTGTTTGGTGGTGCGGATCTGCTGTTCGCGCTGCAGCTGCAGGCGTTTGTTGGCAATTTCGCGGGCCTCACGTTCATCGGCCATTACGTTGAACTGGTCACCGGCCTGCGGCGCACCGCTGAGACCGAGAATTTCAACCGGCATGGCGGGACCTGCGGTTTTCACATCCATACCGCGTTCGTTGTGCATGGCTTTTACACGGCCGCTGAAGCAGCCTGCAAGTACTACGTCGCCGATGCTGAGCGTTCCGTTTTCAACGAGCATGGTTACGGTATAACCACGGCCTTTGTCCAGTTTCGATTCGATTACCACACCCGAGGCGCGGCGTTTCGGATTCGCTTTCAGGTCGAGGAGTTCGGCTTCGAGCAGTACTTTTTCAAGCAGCGTGTCGATGCCCTGTCCTTTTTTCGCTGAAATTTCCTGGCACTGGTATTTGCCGCCCCATTCTTCTACAAGGATGTTGCGCTGCGAAAGCGCCTGGCGGATGTTTTCGGGATTTGCTCCCGGTTTATCAATTTTGTTGATCGCAAAAATCATCGGAACACCGGCAGCCTGTGCGTGGTTAATCGCTTCGTCGGTCTGCGGCATCACGCTGTCGTCAGCGGCAATCACAATAATGGCCACATCGGTTATCTGCGCACCACGTGCACGCATCGCGGTAAACGCTTCGTGACCCGGTGTATCGAGGAACGTGATGTGTTTGCCGTTTTCGAGTGTAACGTTGTATGCCCCGATGTGCTGGGTAATACCGCCGGCCTCACCTGCAATTACGTTTGCTTTACGCACGTAATCGAGCAGTGATGTTTTACCGTGGTCAACGTGTCCCATTACCGTAACAATCGGCGAACGGAATACGAGGTCTTCGGGGCGGTCTTCTTCTTCTTTAATGGCTTCCTGTACTTCGGCGCTCACCCATTCAATCTGGTAACCGAATTCTTCGGCCACAATTTTAATGGTTTCTGCGTCGAGGCGCTGGTTGATCGACACAAACAAGCCGAGCTGCATACAGGTGGAGATAATTTCCGTAACCTGTTTACTCATCATGCTGGCGAGCTGGCTGGCAGTAACAAATTCGGTTACTTTCAGTGTGCTCTTGTCGGCCTCCATCTGTGCCGCTTCTTCCTGCATTTTCTCGCGCACCTGGTCGCGTTTCTCGCGGCGGAACTTGGCTGATTTCGATTTGCCCTGCCCGCTGAGGCGTGCGAGGGTTTCTTTGATCTGCTTCTGTACTTCTTCTTCGGTCAGTTCAGCTTTCGGCGCATTCGGATTCGGACGGCGGTTGTTGTTTTTGTTGCCGCTGCCACCGCCGGTACCCTGGTTGAGCTGCTTGCGCGGGCCCTGGTTCGCAACAAGATTGCTGCCCGACTGGCCGGGCTGCCCGTCTTTACGGATGCGTTTGCGTTTCTTTTTCTTCTCGGCTTCAAATTTGGCCGATGAAGAAGCCACCGGTTTCTTTTTGTCGTCTTTTACCGGGAGTTCGATTTTGCCCATAATTTTCGGGCCTTCGAGCTTCTCCACGGGACGTTTGTAGATTTCGGCTTCTTCCGGTTTTTTCGGTTCTTCCTTAACTTCCTCTTTGATAACTTCAGGAACGTTAACGATTTCCGGGGTAACTGTTTTTACTTCAACTTTGGCTTCTGTTTTTTCAGCAGGAACTTCTGTTTTGGCCGGTGTTTCAGATACAACTTTCTTCTCCCCGGTTTTTTCAGTGGTTTTGGCCGTAGTTTCTGTTTTTTCTTTGCCTTTTTTCGCCGGCTTTTTGGTGTCCTCGATATCAATTTTCGAGATCACTTTGATGGAGATGCCGGATTCTACTTTGGGCTTCACCACTTCTTCCGGTGTAACAACTTCGGCCACCGGTTCCGTTT
This sequence comes from Chitinophaga pinensis, assembly GCA_943372645.1. Lineage (GTDB taxonomy): Bacteria > Bacteroidota > Bacteroidia > Palsa-965 > Palsa-965 > VBWE01. The sequence goes on from CALRZN010000001.1 coordinate 324,538, forward strand.
TCACGGGTTCGGGTTCTTTCTTTTCTTCCGGCTTGGGTGTTATCTTCTCTTCCGCAACAGGCGTAACTACTGGCGCTGCTTTTTCGGTTTTCACCGAAGGCGAGTTCATGTCTTTGATAACGATCTCGTCGTGATCGTCGTCGCGCGCCTTTTTAATATCACTGACTTTTTTCTCGTCAATGGTAATGGTTTCCTTTTTGGGACGTGTTGTAATGCCCAGCGCCTTCGATTCCTCTTTCTCCTCCATATCCTGCGCAAACTCCTTACGCAGGAGTTTGAACATCTCTTCCGAGATCTTCTGGTTGGGATTACGGTCCACCTTGAAGCCCTGATCTTCGAGAAACTCGAAAATCCGGTCAATGGACACGTTCAGGTCACCCTTAACTTTGCTTAATCGTATTTTATTTTCTTCGGACATATTTTCATTTCAGCCGTTAAAAGCAACGGCGGTTTTCACAACTCGTGGTGCAAAGGTAAGCTACTCCGGCGGATTTTCGGTTATTCAAATTCCGTACGCAGGATTCGTTTCACTTCGCGGATTGTTTCTTCTTCGAGATCGGTACGTTTTGCGAGTTCTTCATCCGGAAGATCAATTACGGATTTCGCGGTATCACAACCGATTTTCTTGAGTTCATCGATGATCCACTGATCGATTTCATCGCTGAATTCATCAATGTTTACGTCTTCCACATCATCGTCCGAATCGCGGTACACATCGATTTCGTAACCGGTTAAGCGGCCGGCGAGGCGGATGTTATGTCCGCCCTTGCCGATGGCCAGGCTCACCTGATCAGGCTTGAGGTAAACTTCTGCGCGTTTGGTTTCGTCATCAATTTTTACCGTGGTGATTTTGGCCGGGCTCAGCGCACGCTGGATAAACAGCACCGGGTTGGAGGTATAGTTGATAACGTCAATATTTTCGTTTTTCAGTTCACGCACGATACCGTGGATACGCGAGCCTTTCATGCCCACGCAGGCACCCACCGGGTCAATGCGGTCGTCGTACGATTCCACGGCCACCTTGGCGCGTTCACCGGGTTCACGTACAATTTTCTTAATGGTAATGATTCCGTCAAATACTTCGGGCACTTCCTGTTCGAATAATTTTTCGAGGAACACGGGCGAGGTACGCGAAAGAATAATAACCGGCGAGTTGTTGCGCAGGTCCACTTTCGAAACCACCGCACGAACTGCGTCGCCTTTTTTGAAAAAGTCTTCCGGTATCTGTTCGCTCTTGGGCAGGATGAGTTCGTTGCCCTCGTCGTCGAGCACCAGCGTTTCTTTTTTCCAGGTCTGGTATACTTCGCCGGTGATAACTTCACCCACACGCTCTTTGTATTTGCGGTAGAGTGCATCTTTTTCAAGATCGAGTACGCGGGCCTGCAGGTTCTGGCGGATGGCCAGTACGGAGCGGCGGCCGAAGTCTTCGAGGTACAGGCGGTCGGTTACTTCTTCGCCGATTTCAAAGTCGGGCTCAATTTTGTGTGCGTCGGAAAGGCTGATGTGTTTACCGGGATCGAAATCGAAACTGTCTTCGGCCCATTCGTCATCAACGATTGTACGGTTCTGCCAGATTTCCAGGTCACCGCGCTCCGGGTTCACAATAATGTCGAAGTTTTCATCGCTGCCGTATTTTTTGCGGATAAGGCTTCTGAAAACGTCTTCCAGGATGCTCATCAAGGTAGCACGATCGATGTTTTTGATGTCCTTGAACTCCGAGAAGGATTCGATTAGATTGATGTTTTCCATTTTGCTGTACGCTGATTAGTTGAACGATATAACCAGTTTGGTTTCTTTTATTTGATTGAGCTGCAGCTGGTGCTGCGTAGATTCTTTTGATTTGCTTTTTTTCGCGGGCAATTCTTCCACGGTAAGCTGCGATTCGTCGGCACTGCGCAGCACACCTTCTATGCGGCGGCCGTCGAACAGCACCACACCCACCTTGCGGCCGATGTGTTTGCGGAACTGGCGCAGCAGCTTCAGCGGCTGTTCCATATCCGGCGATGATACTTCCAGTTCAAAGTCTTCCGTTTCGCGGTCAAGCGATTTTTCCAGAAAACGATTCACCTCCACACAGTCTTTAATCGAAATCCCGCCGGAGTCTTTATCCAGGTACACCGAAATGCGGTTGCCCGGACGCACATGCACATCCACCAGGAAACAATCTGTTCCTTCGAGCTTCTGTGTTACCAGTGTTTTTATCTGTTCTGCAGTTATCATTTTTTTCCAAAAAAACAGGGGACTGTTGTCCCCTGTCTTGATCTTTTTCACAAATGCGGATGCAAATATATAACAATAATAATTAAAAACCAAATACAATGATTACAACCATATATTCGATTTATTCGTATTATTGTTAGACAAATAGCCTCTTTACCCCGATGAACGTTCTTTCGTTTTTCTCCCCCGGGAAAAATGGTAGAGGGAAAAATTTAGTAGTACACAACTAAAACTCGAATACCATGAAAAACATGCATTCCAAATCCGGGAATCAGAAACCGGGCCGTTTAGCGCCCCCGGGCTTTCCGATGGTGCTGATACTGTTACTCTTCGCAGTACCGGCACACGCAGCGGGTAAAACACAAGGCATTACTGCCGGTGAAATCGCCCTCTATGTTGTACTTATTGTTGCCGTAGTTGCGATCGCTTGGTTTATGACCATGGGCGGCAAAAAGACGCAACCACCCGCCAATACCGGTGCGCACCACCACCACGCGCACCACAAGGGACACCACAAACACCACCGCCGTTAAATTGAAACGAAATTAAACCGGTGTACAAAGCCCGGATGTTGGTCGTCAGTTGACCTTCATCCCGTTTTTGTATTTCTGTTTCATCAGCACTTTTCCATCCGCATCCCAGTAAATCCAGGTACCGTGCGGCTTACTCACTAATTTTTTGTCTTCCGCATTCTTCCCGTTTACTTTCGAGGCTACTTTATCATTCTGGATAAACTGTTTGTAACAGGCAACGCTTTTCTTTTTACCGTTGTTGTAATAAGTCACGCTTTTACCTGAAAGTTTACCGTATTCAAAATTCTGAATCTGCATGAGGCCGCCATTCGGGTAATTGTAATACCATTTGCCGGTTTGCTTTTCGTAATGGTAATTGCCCCAGCGGTCTTTGGTTCCGTCCGGATTCCAGTAAATCCATAATCCTTCGCGTTTGCCGCCTTTAAACTTACCGACCTCGCTCGGGTAGCCGTTGTCGTAACTGAAACGCCAGCCGCCCTCTTTATTACCGTCAACATACGTTCCCTGGTAATTGAGTTTGCCGTTGTAATAAAACCCGATCCAGTTGCCGGTCATTTTTCCCTTCATAAAAGCACCTTCATCTTTTACGGTTCCGTTATCGTACCACGATACCCAGTGGCCGTCTTCTTTGTTCTCTAAGTAAGTGCCTTCCTGCAGTTTCTGGCCGTTTTCGAACCAGAACGTCCATAAGCCTGTTTTTTTACCTTCCACAAACGGGCCGGTTTTGTATGTTTTGCCGTTGGGGTACCAGAACATCCAGGTACTGTCTTCCAGGTCGTTTTTGTAACGGCCTACCATTTCCAACTGCTCTTTTCCTTCGAACCAGTATTTCCAGGTGCCTTCGCGCAGGTCTTCGCTGAATTCGCCCTGCTGATCGGGTTTTCCGTCGGGCTGGAACCAGGTCCAGGTGCCTGTTTTTTTATCGCCGGCGTACTGTCCTTTAATGCTCACGGTACCGTCTGCATACCAGTGCACCGATTCCCCTTCGCGCTTGCCGCTTTTGTACATTTCGCGGTAATCGGCTTTGCCGGTGTTGGTATAAAAATTCCAGGTACTGTCGCGCAATCCGCCGCGGTAAATGCCTTCGCCGCGCAGCGCACCGTTGTTATACACGATTTTCATTTTGCCGTAACCGTTGCGGATAATGGCATTACCCATATCATCGTTCAGTGTGAGCAGCAACTCCTGCCCGTTTCTGTATTCCACTTCCTGTTTCAGTTTGCCCGATTCGTAGTACGATTTCCACACCCCGCTTTTTGCCCCGGCGGTGTAGCTGCCTTCTTCTTTTTTGTTGCCGTTTTTAAACCATTCGCTGAATGCGCCCTGCAGCGTATCATTCACAAATGTGCCCTGGCTCTGCGGCTTGCCGTTTTCGTACCAGTAGTTAAAAGCGCCTTCTTTTACCGTGGTAAGGCGGAAGTTGTAGAAATACACTTTGAAATGTTCTTCCGACTGCTGTTTACCGTCTTCGTAATATTTCACCCAGGTGCTGTCGGGCTTATCCTGAATAAAACGGCAGATCTGCGCCGGCTGCCCGCTTTTATAGTAGTAGGTGGCTTTGCCGGTTTTTTTGCCCATGATGTAGAGCTCTTCCGTTTTTTTCTTGCCGCCTTCGTCGTAGTAGCTGATCCACAGGCCGTCTTCCTTGCCCGCTTTGTATGTGCCTGTGCGCTGCAGTTTCCCGTTCCGGAACCAGTACGTGGCTTTTCCTTCGAGCAATGCGCCTACGTAGGTTTCTTCGCTTCGTTTGGTTTTTTTGTTCTCGTCCCAGTAATCCAGCTTTTTAACGGGTGTCTGTTTTCCGCCATTACCTGCACGCGGTTTTTTCTCGCGGGGCTGTTTACCCGTCTGCGCATAAGCGGCAGCAGCTGTAATTAAAAGCAGGAGACAAATGGAGATGATTCTTTTCATTCGTATAGATAACGTGAAACGTTCGTAATTCGTGTTCAAAACTACCAGTATAATGCGACGGCAACGAATTGGTAACTAATTTACTTTAAACAATACGCTGTTAAGTGTGGCTGCGCAGTGCCGGCACGGTTTCCGTAAGCAGCTGCAGTACCTGTTTCATTTCGGCTTCCGTATTGTGTACGCCCAGGCTGAAACGCACCGATGCATACGCCTGTGCCGGTGAAAGCCCCATGGCTGTAAGCACGTGCGAAGGTTCTGCCAGCGCCGAAGAACAGGCCGAACCGGTGGCCATACACAGCGAAGGCAGTTTTGCAATCAGCTGATCCGCTTTGATGCCTTCGAAGCAAATGCTGGTGGTATTCGGAATGCGGTGGCGGGTGCTGCCGTTAATGAACACGTTGCCGATATCGAGCAGGTGCTGTTCGAGCCAGGTGCGCAGGCGCGACAGTTTTTCCGCATTGTCCCACCATTCTGCAGCAGCCAGTTCAGCCGCTTTGCCCAGCCCCGCAATGCCCGGTACGTTCAGCGTTCCCGAGCGGCGCCCGTTTTCGTGTCCGCCCCCGTGTTGCTGTGCTGCAATTACCACCCGCGGATTTTTGCTACGCACATACAGCGCCCCGATGCCTTTCGGTCCGTAAAACTTATGTGCAGAAAGGCAGAGCAGGTCGGCACCGAGTTCCTGCACATCCAGTTTCATTTTACCGGCAGCCTGTGTGGCATCACAAAAGAGCAGAGCGCCTTTGCGGTGCACCAGGGCCGCAATTTCTTCTACCGGTTGAATAACACCGGTTTCGTTGTTGGCCAGCATCACGCAGACCAAAATCGTTTGCGCTGTAATTGCGGCTTCCAGTTGCTGCAGGTCAATACGGCCGTCGCGGGAAACAGGCAGCACAGTAACCGTTGCGCCGTTTTTTTCGAGTGCGTTGCAGGTGTCGAGTACCGCTTTGTGTTCAGTACCTGCAGTAATGATATGCTGTCCTTTGCTGCGGTAGCTTTCGGCAACGCCTTTGAGGGCGAGGTTGATGGCTTCCGTAGCGCCGGAGGTGAAAACGATTTCTTTCGGTCCGGCCCCGATAAGTGCGGCCACCTGTTCCCGTGCGGTATCAACGGCCTGCGCTGCGCGCCAGCCCATGGCATGGGTGCGGCTGGCAGCATTACCAAAATCGGCGGAGAAAAACGGGAGCATGGTTTCAAGCACGCGCGGATCAACCGGCGTGGTGGCATTGTAATCCAGGTAAATGAGGCCTTCCATGAAACACAAAGGTACGGATTCGGAAGTTTGGGCGGCAAAACGCTCCGTTAACAATGTTCATTCGGCCGCGGCGGATCAATTAGCAACCGAAAGCGTTATCACCATTAAAAACCGGTGCAAAACAGTCGTTGAGAATTGAAACATTAAATAGGATGCCTCTGAAAAGCACAAGATTGAGGCGGGCGTAGTTTTGAAAAGCGGAGTTTACTCCTGTAAATGAGCATTTTCAAAAAAAGCCCAACGAAGAGATTGTGTTTTTCAGAGGTATCCTATAAAAAAGAAACGCGCCGTCTCCCGTCAGCGCGTCTCCGAAATTACCCCAAAAACAAACAAGCGGGGGAGGAAAGAACGATCGTTATGATGTTGTAATCATTTTCTTTTTGGTGGCTGCTGAAGGGCTTTCGCCGTTTGCGGACATCCGCACAACCAGCAGGCATAACAGCGCGAGGACGATTCCGATAATCCGCATGATACTTCGTTGTGTCATCTGCGTGCTGTTATTTAACGATACAAATATTCATCAAAGAAAACTCCGGTTCAATTCAAAAAAATAATTTCTTACGCGTCCAGAATATTATTTTTTTTGACCCAACCACACAATAAAAAGTTGCGTGACTAGTTACCCGTTGCTTTGTTTTTTGTGATGCCTGAAACTCTTGTAGCTTTGCATTTCTAATCAACGGTTGTGCTGCAGTTTACACGAAATCATTACTTACTTCATTTCATTGTTTTCATCTGGGGATTTACCGGCATACTTGGTAAATTAATTTCACTCGGCAGTTTCCAGTTAACCTGGTACCGGACCATTCTTGCTGCAGCCGGCATATTGATTTACCTCCTGTTCACAAAACAAACACTGCGCACCAACCTGAAAGGGTTGCTTCGTTTTGCGGGTGTTGGCGCTATCATCGCGCTGCACTGGATTACGTTTTACCAGGCCATCAAAGTATCAAACGTTTCGGTGGCGCTGGCCTGTTTTTCATGCGGCGCATTGTTTGCAGCCTTTATTGAACCGTTCTTTTACAAACGCCGCATCCTGCTGTATGAAGTGCTTTTCGGCTGCGTGGTTATTGTGTGTCTCATTCTTATTTCCAATGTGGAAACAAAATATACGGCCGGCATCCTGCTCAGTGTTACAGCGGCTTTTACCTCTGCACTGTTTGGTGTAATGAACGGCAAACTCGGCGAAAAATACGAGCCGGGACTGATTTCCTTTTATGAACTGCTCAGTGCGTTTTTATGGATGACCATTTACAATGCCGCTGCCGGTGAATTTACGGCCGACAAAATGGCCCTGCACGATTACGACCTGCTGTGGCTGCTGCTGCTGTCGTTTGTGTGCACATCGCTCACTATGGTGATCAGTATAAACATTATGAAAACCATCAGCCCTTATACGCTGGTGCTGACGGTGAACCTGGAAAGTGTGTATAGTATTGTTCTTGCATTCATCATTTTCGGCAACGATGAAAAAATGTCGCTGCCGTTTTACCTCTGCACACTGGGTATCTTCGCCACAGTGCTTGCAAATGCCTGGTGCAAAAAAGCGTTTGGCCCTAAGTAACTGTCAGGTACTTATCCTTCCGGCTTTTTAGATGTCTTTTTTGCTCACTCTTCGTTACTTTTTTCGCCTGTAGTATCCAACTACTTACTCAAAAAGTTCCTCGATTGAGCAAAAAATTCATTCTAAAAATCTCGAAAAACAAACTCCTGACAGTTACTGCAGACCAAACGCTTTTGCAATTTAACCGGAGCCGCTCCTTAGTTCTTAATCAGCAGCTGCGTGGTTTTTCCGTAATCGGTTTTCACATTCAGCAGGTACGTACCACGGGCAAGCAACGAACACTCCATGTTGGTGAGCTGTGCGCCAGGCGCCTGTGTTTCAATTTCTTCTTTTTTCACTTCGCGTCCCAGCATATCCGAAATGGTAATGGTTACCGGCGATGCGCTGGCAAGCGTGTATGCCACCTGCAGTTTGTCGCCAAACGGATTCGGCGTTGCTTTTACATCTACCGGCAGAATGTGATCTGCAATGCCGGTGAGCGTTACGGTAATGGTGTCGCAAAACTGGTCGCTGCAGCTTTGCAGCGAATCGGAAATGTAAAGACACACAATGTAATTGCCGCTCTGGTTTACGGTAATCGTGGTGTTCTGACCGTAGGCGGTACCGCTCATTCCATAGGTCCACATGTAAAAGGTATTGTTGTTTACACCGGTCGACGTACTGGTAAGTGTTACTGTATTACCGCTCGTTGTGTACGTAAATGAAGCGTTACAGTTCTGTGCATTCGCACCCGAAGCAGTGATCAGGAAGAGCAGCACAAGTGCAAAAGGACGCAATAAAGTAGTCATCGTTTTCATGATTTTTTGGTTTTTAGTTTAGGGTACAAAGTTGAAGCGGAATAAAAATCACAGCAATGATTTCGTGTTTTTTTCTTACGCATCCAAATTATTTTTAACCCCTGCTGAAAACGAAAAAAGCCTGTTTTCGCCTGCCGGAAAATGTGGACAGGTAAAAACAGGCTTTTGAAATAACTAAAAACCGCTTACTCCCGGACGATCTTCCGTGTAACCGTTCCTGCTTCGGTGGTGCAGTGCAGCAGGTAAACACCGGGGCGAAGGGCCGCCGTTTCGAGCAGTATTGTTGTTCCGGACGTGGCTGTGGTCTTTTTTTCCAGGAGCATCCGGCCTGTAACATCGCACATACGGATGATGACGGGCGCGCCGGTGCTGTTTTCAAAAGATACCTGCAACTGTTCGTTAAACGGATTCGGGAAAATGTGGATGTTATCGGTCAGTGCCTGTTCGGCAATGCCTACCGGGGCCACATTCACCGTGTCGCAGAAGGTGCTGGTGCAGCCCTGTTGTGTGGTCATGGTTACACAAACCGTGTAGGTACCCGGGGCAAGATAGGTGTGCGTAGTTACCGCCCCGGTGCCGGTGGTGTTATCGCCGAACGACCAGGTGTAGGTATTAAAAATACTGAGCGGCTGCGCAGAGAAGGTTTGATTACCAAGCAGGCTCACATTCGTAAATGTTACCGGGCAGCTGCTTTGTGTGGGAATATTTACCGTATCGCAGAACGTGCTGGTGCAGTTCAATGCCGAATCGGTTACCGTAAGACAAACCGTAAATGTGCCGGTGGAAGTGTACGTATGTGTAGTGAGTACGCCATTACCAAACGTGTTGTCGCCGAAATCCCAGCTGTACGTCCAGTTCACATTCAGCGGGGTGGCGTTAAACGTCTGCAGGTTGGCGTTGCCCGTATTTGTAAATGTAGCCGCGCAGCTGATGCTGATGGTAATGGTATCGCACGTGGTGCTGGTGCAGTTGTTGGCGGAATCAACAATGGTAAGACATACCGTATAGGTTCCGGAAGACTGGTACTGATGCGTTGTAATTATACCGGTGCCGGTGGTGTTGTCGCCAAAGTTCCAGTTGTAATTCCAGCCGAGGTTGGCCGGCGTGGCCGTAAAAAATGCGGTGGCGTTGTTGATGGTGGCATTAAACGTGGCGTTGCACGAGGGCGGAACAAGGTTCACGTTTACCGTATCACAAATCGTATCGCTGCAGATGCCGGCTGTGTCGGCTACCACCAGGCATACATTGTAGGTTCCTGAAGTGGCGTAGGTGTGCGTGGGCGCAACGCCGGTACCAGTGCCGCTGTCGCCGAAATCCCAGGTATAGGTAAGCGCGGGCGAAACCGGCTGGGCCTGGAAAGTGGTATTGCCGTTGGTATTGTTCACATTGGCGGTGTACGTGGGCGTTGTGCCGCCATTCACCAGGATGGTGTCGGAAATGGAACTGCTGCAGAAGGTGTTCGTTACAATGTTCAGCGTTACCACGTACATGCCACAGGCGGTGTAGCTGTGCACCGGGTTTTGTGCGGTTGACGGAGCCGTAAGATCACCGAACGTCCATACCCAGCTGGCAATGGTGCCGCTGCTGGTGGTAGATGCATCCGTAAACGTAATTGTATTACCGTTAGCGGTGTAGGTAAATGCAGCCTGGCATTGGGCAGCAAGGCGACCGGCAGCAAACAGGGGCAGCATCAGAACAAAAGCGCGTAAGAGGTGTTTCATGAATAATCGTTTATGGTTTACTGTAAAAATAACAAATACCGGCCAAACAGACTGCGTAAATCGCGGTATCTTTGTGCCTTCCACTGTTTCTGCTTATGACGTTATACTGCAACAGCCTCACGAAATTCTCACGCTTCCGCACACGCGTTGTTACGATCGGTGATGTGCCCATGGGGGGCGATAATCCCGTCCGTGTGCAATCCATGACCACCACGGATACGCTGGATACGGTCGCAACCGTTGCACAGAGCATCCGCATGATTGAAGCCGGCTGTGAGTACGTTCGTATTACAGCGCCCAGTCTGAAAGAGGCGCAGAACCTCGAAGCCATCAAAAAAGAAATCCGTAACCGCGGTTACAATACGCCGCTGGTGGCCGATATTCATTTTACACCCAACGCTGCCGAACTGGCTGCACGCCTGGTGGAAAAAGTGCGTGTCAATCCCGGCAACTACGCCGACAAAAAGAAGTTTGAACATATTGATTATACGGATTCGGGGTACGAAGCAGAACTGGAGCGCATCCGCACGCGTTTTCTGCCGCTTGTAAAAATCTGCAAGGAATACGGCACGGCCATGCGCATCGGTACCAACCACGGCTCACTCAGCGACCGCATCCTGAGCCGTTACGGCGATACGCCACTCGGTATGGTGGAATCGGCCATGGAATTTTTACGCATCTGCCGCGAAGAAAACTACCACAACATTGTGCTGAGCATGAAAGCCAGCAACCCGCAGGTAATGGTAGAAGCCTACCGCCTGCTGGTGCAGCAGATGCAGCTCAGCGGCATGGATTATCCCCTGCACCTTGGTGTTACCGAAGCCGGTGATGGCGAAGACGGGCGAATCAAATCTGCCGCCGGTATCGGCACCTTGCTCGAAGACGGACTGGGCGATACCATCCGCGTTTCGTTAACCGAAGATCCGGAATTTGAAATTCCCGTTGCAAAAGCTCTGGTTGCACGTTACAGCAACCGCGCCGCACATGCACCCATTGCACCGGTTAATGAAAATATAACGCTGCCCTACTCGCCTTATGCATACAGCCGCAGAACCACGGCAACCATTTCCAATTTCGGAAGCAGCCTGGTGCCGCGGGTGATTGCAGATTACAGCATGCGCGATGAAATTACGGCTGCTTCGTTGTTTGCCGTGGGTTACCAGTATTCCGTGCCGCTGGATAAATGGAACCTCACCGACCAGGCCTGCGATTACATTTATGCCGGAACCAAAACCGTAACGTTTGCTATTCCCGGAACGCTGGGCATTATTTACGATGCCGTGCACTGGAAATCCTTGCCGGAGGCCGTGCGCAGCTACCCGCTGTTTCATGGCGATGCCTTTTTCGGGGCAGCGGAAAAATCAACAGAACTGAATTTTGTGTTGTGCGATCTGCAAACGCTTACCGCTGATTTTATCGGGAAACTGAAAACAGCAACGAACGTTGTACTCGTACTTGAAACCGCCAACACACATGGCATGGCCGAACAGCGCCGCGCCTTTATTGAACTGCTGCTGCAGGAGTGTACAATTCCGGTAATCATCAAACGCAAATATGCCGGCATTACCACCGATGAGCTGCAGCTGCATGCGGCAACGGATATGCCTGCGCTGCTGCTCGATGGTTTCGGCGACGGCGTGTGGATTGCACAAACCGATTGTGCATCGCCGCAGGCCGTGAACAGCCTCAGCTTCGGCATTCTGCAGGCTACGCGCACGCGCATTTCAAAAACAGAATACATTTCCTGCCCCTCGTGCGGCCGCACGCTGTTCGATCTGCAGGATACCACGAATAAAATACGCAAACGTACAGAGCACCTCAAAGGCGTAAAGATCGGCATCATGGGCTGCATCGTAAACGGTCCGGGTGAAATGGCCGATGCCGACTACGGCTACGTAGGAACCGGCGCGGGAAAAATTACACTGTACAAAGGCAAAGAAGTGGTGAAACGCAACATCCCGGAAACCGAAGCGGTGGAAGCGCTGGTGGAACTGATACGTGAGCATGGCGACTGGGTGGAAAAAGAAGCACCGGTGGCGCAGTAAAAGCACGCGCAATTGTCCAATTCTTAACGACAGGGCAATAGTTCATTCCGTGAAAACGGGTTATATTTGTGTATAACACAAGTCATACAACACATGAAAAAACGTTACACCATTGCAGTGTTCATGGCGCTTGCAACCAGCGCATTTGCACAGATAACCGTTGATACCACCTGTATTGTTCCGCAATACATGGAAGGCAAAAGCGGCACCAACAACGACCGCGTTCCGTTTTATTTCTGGGGCGAAATTTCAGGACTTACACCGAACGCCACCTACCGGTATTATACATCAATGGATACGCTGAACTCCACATCGGGTTCAAACGGAGCCGGCAACCCTTATTTTATAAATATGAGCAGCGGCACCATCCGGCGCACCACCAACCCTTCGGTTGCAGTAGCAGGTGGTTACGATTCCCTTACTGCCAACAGCAGCGGCGCGTATGCAGGCTGGTTTGGTGTGGAATCAACAGGCAACGGCAGATATGCTTCGGGAAACCTGATTCATCCGCAGCTTCAGATGAACAACGGAAACGGCGGTACCACGGTAGTTACCCGTTTAAAATTCACCAGCTATATGGTTACGTCGCTTGCCATGGGCATAACCGCCGCACCCAATTTTTGCTCGGCTATTTACGACAGTGCCAGCACAGCCATAGCACCACCGAAGAGTATTGTGTTTTTGTACGACAATATGGCCTCCTCCGGCCGCCCGCTTTCGAGCGGCATTGTTGAATCGGAAGGACTTGCACAAAATACAATCACGCAGATTGCTGCATTTTACCGCAACAACGTGGATTCGTTTCCGCAGCGCTGGGGCAGCATTATGCCCAACGTAAATGCAAACGGTGTGCAGGCCGTGGAATACCGCGACTTTGCTACGGCGGCCATCCTGGTGCCCGGAAGCATTAATGATAACAATGGTGTATGGTGTTCGGGAGCAAATACCGTAAACCCGGTTAACGGAACTACCGGACTTTACTTAGACGAAAATTTTGTGCTGCAAGGCACCATGTCGTTTCCGAGCCCGGTACTCACCACGTTTAATGTACCGTTTACCGCCAACTCCAACGGATCGGTGGGCACACAATACACCTGGGATTTTGGTGACGGTTCGCCGGTAAACAACACACAGAACCCGCTGTATGCTTACTCCACACCTGGAACATACACCGTAACACTCACCATCCAGGCTCCGAACTGCGGCATTTCGTTAACAGACACTATCGTGGTGATCCTGTTCACAGGCACAACCGAATTAAATGCGGAAAACACGTTTACACTTTCACCCAATCCGTCAGATGGCTTGTTCACGTTTAAAACAACAGCCGGCGGCACCAAAACAATCAGCGTTGTAAACCTGCTGGGTGAAACGGTTTTTGCATCGAACACTGCTGCGCAGCAGCTTGAACTCGATCTGCGCGGTGAAGCACGCGGGGTTTATTTTGTGAATGTGGTGAATGAGAAGGGGGAGCGTACAACGGCCAAGATGGTGGTGCGGTAACTGATTTAAAATAAAAAGCCCCGTCATCCTGAGCGATAGTCGAAGGAGGCGGGGCTTTTTTATTTTACAAACACCTCCGTAAACCCAAACACCTTCCCATCAAACAACCCCTTATCACTCAGCTTCAGTTGCGGGATAACCAGCAGCGCCATAAAACTTAAAGTCATATACGGAGCGCGCAGGGTGCTGCCCAGTTTTTTTGCGCCTTCATCCAGCGCGGTGTAGAGCTGTGCCACTTCGGTGTAAGGTGCGTTGGTCATGATACCGGCGATGGGTAACGCGAGCGATTGTACGTTATCACCATCAGCCAATGCAATGCCGCCTTTGTTGCGGATAACTTCGTTGATCACGTTGCACAGGTCTTGATCAGATACGCCAACGGCCACAATGTTATGGCAATCGTGTGCCACGCACGAAGCGATGGCACCGCGTTTCAGTCCGAAATTTTTGATGAAGGCCACCGCGGGTGGCACATCCTGGTAGCGGTTTACCACCACTATTTTCAGTATATCGTTTTCTACATCGCTTACAGCAAAACCATTTTCACTTTTTACGGTGCAATGCAGTTCGTTTGTCACCAGCTGCCCTTCGAGTGCTTCGATGACGCGAATTTTTTCTGATGTAACCGGCAGTCCAAAATCAAGAGGCGATTTGGGTGTACAATCAAACTGGTTAACAATGGCTGCTTCCACGGGATGAATAAATGACACACCGTTTTCCGCTACTTTTTCGCCGCGGATGTAGGTGGCCTGCACGTTAAACTGTTCCAGGTTGTCCACGCAGATAAAATCAGCGGCATCACCGGGCTGCAGGCATCCTACGGGCAGGTTGTAATGTTTAATCACATTGTACGAAGTGGCCCGCAGCACATCGAACAGTTCGCAGCCTTTTCCCAGCGCACGTTTCACCAGCTGGTTGATGTGACCTTCAATTAAATTATCAGGATGTTTATCGTCGCTGCAGAACATCACCTGTGCGGGATATTCATTCAGCAGCGGAATCAGTTCGTCAAAGTTGCGTGCTGCACTGCCTTCGCGGATGATGATTTTCACACCATACTCCGCTTTTTCTTTTCCTTCGGCGTAGGTAAAACATTCGTGGTCGGTGGTAATGCCCGCATCAAAATACGCGCGCATCTGTTCCCCGCGCAGGCCGGGCGCGTGGCCGTCAACCGGCTTGTTGTGTTTGCGTGCGGCGGCCAGTTTGCGCAGCACTTCTTCGTCTTTATAAATAACGCCGGGGAAATTCATCATCTCGGCGAGGTAAACAATTTCAGGACGGGCAAGCAGCGTTTCAATTGCGCCGGAATGAATTGCCGCACCTGCTGTTTCAAACGCCGTGGCCGGGACACATGATGGTGCTCCGAAGAAAAAATGGAACGGCACCTGTTTACCGTTTTCAATCATGTATTCCACGCCGGGAACACCAAGCACATTTGCAATTTCGTGCGGATCGCTGATAGTGGCCACTGTTCCGTGAACCACCGCAATGCGTGCAAACTCCGAAGGCACAAGCATGCTGCTTTCCACATGCACGTGTGCATCAATAAATCCCGGAAGCAGAAAGCCTTCAACCGCTTCGTTTATGGGCGTAATGCGCTCGATGCGGCCATCGTTCACCTCCACTTCAGCCGGGAAAATACGGCGTGCAACAACATCAACAACGTGGTGTTTCAGAATCATCAGCAACGTTTTTTTATTTATCAGCGCAGTTCGAAACTGCGTTTCCCGGCATTGTAAATCATTTTGCGGGCATGAAACGCCTTTTCAAACTGACTCCAGTCGGCATCCGGAATACCTACTTCGTTACGCGGGATGTAATCGCACACATTCAGCGTTACGTTCAGCACCTGCTTTTTCGGCTCGGGATAAAAACGGATGCTGTAAATTTCATGAAGCATCTGGTCAACGGTGGCACTGTCGCCGAGGTAGGCTGCGCGCGTGGGACCGAGATACTTCGCGGCCAGGCGGTAAATGCTGCTGTCGTTAAAAAACGGATTGATGGAAAGTGGCGGCAGGCAGGTGCTGGCTTTGCGCGGGGTAACGCTGTCGATTTTCGGATCCCAGTCGAAAAAACTGGTGTAATAAAACGAGCACTGCATATCGCCCGAATACTTTGTAATCGTAAGCAGTTGTTTGCCGCCCGGTTTACCATACAGGCGCGCTTCCACCAGGTTCACCATTTCGGTGCCGCTGTTAAACCGGTACGCGAGGTACTGGCTTTTCGCATCGTACACTGTATCGGTTGGCTGCAGATCAGCAGTTACGCGGTCAGCACCGGGAATGCGTTGCAGCATGGTACGCAGTGTTACCTGCTGCGCAACTGCAGTGTGCGGAAGCACGATAACAGCAAGCAGCACAAACAGGATGCGGCACATGGTAGTTGCAGTTAGTCGAGTTTAAGCACCGCCATAAACGCACTCTGCGGAATTTCCACGTTGCCCACCTGGCGCATGCGTTTCTTTCCTTCTTTCTGCTTTTCGAGCAGTTTGCGTTTACGCGAAATATCACCGCCGTAACATTTGGCTGTAACGTCTTTGCGCAGGGCCGAAATGTTTTCGCGGGCCACAATTTTCGCCCCGATGGCCGCCTGTATCGCAATCTGGAACTGCTGGCGCGGGATAAGTTCCTTCAGCTTTTCGCAGATTTTTTTACCGAACTCATGCGCGTGGGTGCGGTGGATAAGTGCACTCAGTGCGTCCACCTGGTCGCCGTTGATCAGAATATCAAGTTTGATCAGGTCGCTTTCGCGGTAACCGATCGGCGTGTAATCAAATGAAGCGTAACCGCGCGAAACGGTTTTCAGTTTGTCGTAAAAATCAAATACAATTTCACCGAGCGGCATTTCAAACACCATCTCGATGCGGTCAGTAGTTAGATACGTCTGATTGATGATCACCCCGCGCTTGTCCATGCACAGTTTGATGATGGAACCCACGTATTCGGCTTTTGTAATAATGGTTGCTTTGATGTAGGGTTCTTCCACCGAATCGAGGCGCGATACTTCGGGCAGTTCGCTCGGGTTATTTACAATCAGCGTTTCCCCGTCCGATTTGTGCGCGATGTACGATACGTTCGGAACGGTGGTAATCACCGTCATGTTAAACTCGCGTTCGAGGCGCTCCTGGATAATTTCCATGTGCAGCATCCCGAGGAATCCGCAGCGGAAACCAAAACCGAGCGCAGCCGATGCTTCCGGCTCGTAGGTGATGGATGCGTCGTTCAGGCGCAGTTTGTCCATGCACGTGCGCAGCTCTTCGTATTCGTCGGTATCCACCGGGTAAAGACCGGCAAACACCATCGGTTTTACTTCTTCAAACCCCTGGATGGCTTCCACGGCAGGTTCATCCACGCGGGTAATGGTATCGCCCACTTTTACTTCGCGGGCATCTTTAATGCCTGAAATGATGTAACCCACGTCGCCGGTGCGCACTTCATTTTTGGGTGAAAGCGCGAGTTTAAGTACGCCCACTTCATCCGCACCATACGCCATGCCGGTTGACATAAACTGCACCTGGTCGTTTTTACGGATCACGCCATTCATCACGCGGAAATAAGCGATGATACCGCGGAAGGAATTGTACACCGAATCAAACACGAGGGCCTGCAGCGGCGCATCCGGATTGCCTTTCGGGGCAGGAACGCGTTCCACGATGGCGGCAAGAATATCAAACACACCGAGGCCCGTTTTACCTGAAGCGGGAATAATGTCTTCGCGTTTGCAACCGATCAGGTCAATGATCTGGTCGCTTACTGCTTCCGGTTCCGCGCTGGGCAGGTCAATTTTATTGAGAACGGGAATAATTTCAAGGTCGTTGCCGAGGGCCAGGTACAGGTTCGAAATGGTTTGCGCCTGTATGCCCTGCGCCGCATCCACAATGAGCAGTGCGCCTTCGCACGAGGCGATGGAACGCGACACTTCGTACGAAAAGTCAACATGGCCGGGCGTGTCAATCAGGTTCAGCACATACTTCTGCCCCTTGTATTCGTAGTCCATCTGGATGGCGTGGCTCTTGATGGTAATCCCCCGCTCTTTTTCGAGGTCCATATCATCCAGCACCTGCGCCTGCATATCGCGTTTCGAGATGGTGTTTGTGTATTCCAGTAAACGATCGGCCAGGGTGCTTTTTCCGTGGTCGATGTGGGCAATGATGCAAAAGTTGCGTATGTGTTGCATTTCAAGGTATAAAATGGACGGCAAAGGTACGATTTTTTTGGGGTTTGGGAGCCTGAATCAAAAAGATTGCATGCATATGAAAACACTGCTATTCAAGCTTTTAAACGCCATTTTGAAAATCACGAATCCGGCAATACCTCATCCCGTCCATGGGGTTACCCCGGACAGATCAATGCCCGTTCAATGCTGGCAGGCCGGCAAAACACCGACTTAACAGAGCCCGCAACTAAAGCACCGGCCCCGTGCTGCAGGTCAATACAACACGGGGCAGGATCAGTAAAATCTTAATGAGTGCCGGCAGCGTTTTTAATAGGCCGGACCCTTATTCGCTTTCTTGAAGTTACGCACATACTGCTTATTATTTTTACGGGTGAGGTCGAAAGTTGAAGTGTAGCTTTTTCGGGGCCTAGAAGATATTTTGCTGAGATTTGCTTTTAACATGGACTGTGTAATGTGTGAATGTCCATATATCTGTCCGGGTCTCTTATGGTCAACTATTTCATTTGCTCTTGTTAACAGCAACGATCGGGTTGCATCATCATACCCTGTAGTAGTAGGAAGTTTAATCGCTTTCAGATCATTGGCTATCGCTTTGTGGGCAAGGGACGATACCGAAGTATTATTGTGATTATGAAGTACTGTTGATTTAGACAGTTCGATGAAATGTGTTTTTGATGTTGGCAGAACAACTTGCTGGAGGTCGTCAAGCTGGGCACCGAGTTCGAGCCAATAGGCCGTGTTGGCTACGTTAAAAAACTCATGCTTCCCTCTTCCTGGCCGAATCAAATTTTTGAACATTTCCCAGAGCTGCCCTCCTTTAGAACGTATTGCAATAATTTCATTAAACAGTGCGGCATCAGGAAAATTCAATCTCCTGCGTATATCAATTTTCCACGGCTTGTTGCGAATCGGTTTCCCGGTTTTGGGATCACGGTAATCCATGAGCTGTTCAAAGTTATATGCTTTAAACTGGTCACGGGCCAATTCAACCTCTACCTCGCCTGCATTTACTACTCCTTTGGTGAGCAGGTTTATCGCACCATCCGGATCAATCCTGTTAACCGGGTCATAGGCTGAATAAGCGTATGGCACGCCCATATCCTGATGTGCCGGATCCGGGCTTAGAAACTGACGCATCCACGGATCGTACAGGCGGGCACCAAAATCATAAACCTGCAACTCCGGATCATACCAGTGACCGGTGAACAGGCAATTTGATTTTATGGTGCCGGAAATAAGTTTCGGTGTGCCATAGTCATCATAAAGAATTTCTTCATCCGTTGTGCCGGAGTTTCGGTTCACCAGTTCCTGCACTGAACCGGTCCTGTCTTTCATCATGAACCATGACTCGGTACTGCTACCCGACTGCTGAACCAGCGCTATATTTCCATCCGGGCCTTGCACATAATAATTGTATTTCACCGTTGAGCCCGTTGAAATAATTTCAAGCAGTGGAGATGTACTGTTCCCGTAAATGCAGGTGGTGGTCGTAGTGGTATTGCCCGTGGTGCTTATTTTACGGAGCCGGGTAAGTTGTCCGTCATACTGTATTTTCAGTGATCCGGAAGTTATAGCTGTTCCCGACCAGGTTGCCGATTCAAGCATCCCCTTCGCGTTGTATGCAAATGTGCGGGCTGACGTGGAGTCAACGGCACCCGTAACCGGATGATACGAATCTTCGGCCGGAGCATGGCCCTGGTAAGTTAACCCGGTATAAAATCCGGAACGCGAAACCGTGGTTGTCAGCTGATCCTGGTCAAAGCGGTATTTATGGGAATAGCTATCGTAATTGCGTTTATAAAAATTGATGGATTGCAGACGGTTATGATTGTCATCGTATGCGAACGTGTATTGCGTTGTATCAATACCGGAATCATGTGTATTAAAGACAAAACGATGTGACAGCAGATTTCCGTTCAGGTTATAACTGTCAATCCACGGTGTCGGATGATCGCCGGTCAATCCGCTTCCGCCTCCGCCACTGGTTGGCCCGATCACACTGAAAGTTTGATTAAGGCGACCCAAACTGTCGTAAGTAAACCCTCTGAAATTTTGCACATAATAATCCGAAGAATTGTAAGGCCGGTAAAAATCATGTTTGCTTTCGGCCACCTGGCCGGTATAATATTTCTGCCCCCAAAGATTTTGCCACCAGGAATCAATCATATTGTAGTTATAGTCGGTACGGCTTATTTCAGAAAATGATTGATTTAATGAATCCACAAGTCGCATCCCGGTATTCCAGGCGGGAGCATTATAATCATAGGAGGTGTGGAAACGCCGGCCGGTTGTTCCATACATGGATTGACCGGACAGTGTTTTGTCTGGATTCCAGTAATACGCTGCATACGTTCTGGCATTGCTTTCGTCTCCTACACTGATAATGTTATTCAGCTTATCATAACCGTATTTAACGATAAAGTTTTGGTTGTTATGCGGCGGGTAAACAATGGTCGTGATATTACCAACCATGTCATAGGCGTAACTCACATTATAGGTGGTGCTGCTTCCGGAGGTTTCCGTAATTACGGTACGCATTGATTTCAACTGATCAAATGCATCGTACCAGAAATACTCTACTGTGTGACTTCCGTCGGGATTATTTGTTCGCCGAGAGGTCAGTTGATTTCGTTTTCCCGGGTAGTATGCACTGTCAGAATTCAGGCCGTCATAAAAATACTGATTGGTGATTGTTACGAAAGAGCCGGTCGGGTAGGTATCTGCATTAGCTTCACTGTTCATAAACTGCTGATCCCAGATTGAACTCCAGTAACCTGTTTCAATTACACGTCCATTGTTGTCGTATTTATAGTATTGAACAATACCGGCCGTTTTATTGTCTTCGGTTTGTTCAAACCGCACCCGCTGCCAGCGGTCATAGGCATAATGATTGGTTCCCGATTCAGGGTATGACTCCAATATAAGTTGATTCTGAAAGTCGTATTGAAACAGTGCTACCTGTGCCGCAACCGGGCTGTGTTTGCGGTTTGCCATGGGCAGGTAGATCGCCCGTGGATTTTTATTCTTATCATAAATCATCCGGGTTAACGGAAATTCGTGATCCGCATTTTGTTTTGAAAAATTGACGTGGCTGAGCACAAGACCTGCGGCATCTGCAGTGATGATAACCGGTGCCATTTCCGGATTTGTGATAATATCAACAGCATCAAAAACATATTGAGCTGCCGTAATTGCATCATTCAGATACCCCGGAAAATCATTGCACATCCAGGCCTTGGCTTTTTCGAGATTGGTCTGATCACGAAGGGCAAAATCCTTCCCGGCATTAAACTCCAGTTCCGGCCGTACCTCCGGCGATTTGGCAAAAATGGTTCGCGAATACACATAGTTTTCATCATTACTGCCATTGGTAATATAAGCAGCAGCATTTGTGACGGTGCCATTGATTTTCCCGGTCCTCCAGTCGAACGAGGTAACAAAACCGGTATTGTAACCCGGTGCTGTGTTTTGCAGCAGCACAGGCTTGGTTTCTATTTCAGGCAGCTGCATCACATTGTACACGGTTTCGGAAACAACCAGGTCGTTGCCTTTGAGCGATTGCTCCTGCAGCTCGTTACCTGCAGCATCGGAATAGGAGAGCTGAACAAGCGGGTCGTTCATCAGCAGCAGATCATCAACATGAAACGCTGAAAATAACGATCCGCTCTCCGACGACAGTTGCAGCTGCGTAATGGTATTCGATTGTACCGAAACCGAAGTATGATACACTTTGCCATCAACCCAGATCAGCATTTTGTTACCTGCAAAAACCACCTGTAAATCCTGGCACACAACACCGGAACCATTCATTACAAGATAAATGGAAGCCACCTGCTGCCATGTTCCATTGTTCAGCACCTGCAGGCTGCACACCGGCGATGTTGAAAATGCATAACGCAGCTTGACCGCGGTTCCCCCGAAATGGACTGTCATTGACTGCGCTGTTCCGGATGACAGTGTTGGCATTAATAATCCTTTCAGGCGCATGCTTACACCCCAGTCGAGATGGTTCGCAGGGAGATACGAGCTGGCCAGCGTGAGTTGCTGTGGTGCGTTTCCGGGAAAGGAAACTGTTTTTGGGGTAAAGTGAATCGCTGATGAGGCATACCATTGATCGCGGCTGCTGATTTCGCCCCAGTTGCAGGCTACGCTTTTGCCTCTTAAACGAAACGTTGTAGAACAATCCGGATCATTTGCATTGTATTTGTCACTGTTTCCGCTGCCGCCCCTCGACAGGTATGCACAGGTAACTTCAATGGGTTGTTCATCCGGGCCGACAACAGCAGACGAAGTTCCCGGATAATTCCCAAGCGAACGTGATACGTTGCCATTGATGCCAAGTTGCGCCGTCAGGGAGCCCGTAGTAAAATCATACACCTGCATTTCATACATTGCATCAGCCGGCGAAAAGCGGAAATCGTCAACATACCCGGCAATACCATTTCCGGAATTTGAAATCGTAAACCGTAAACTGCCCGATGTTTCTGTTATGGTCAGCGGAAACTCCACGTATTGCCATTTATTCAATTGCGCAGAACTGAACGAACGGGTTACATCAAGCAATGTCGTATTCGTTGAGGTGTTTACGACCTGTATCTTCAGCGATGTGCCTGTTGGCATAAACCAGAATGCAACCTGAAAACTGGTTGTTGTTATTCC
The DNA here is from genome assembly GCA_943372645.1 of Chitinophaga pinensis. Taxonomy (GTDB): domain Bacteria; phylum Bacteroidota; class Bacteroidia; order Palsa-965; family Palsa-965; genus VBWE01. The sequence continues at coordinate 346,919 of CALRZN010000001.1, forward strand.
CGTTTTATCGAACTGAAAATTAAATGAGCCGGCCGAATAAGCTGAACGCAAACCGGTATAAGCATAGTTGGTATTATAAGCCGAACTGCCATATAACGGCATTTCATACGTTTCCATGCCATTGTAAAATGCAGAGCCTGCTGTAACATTCTTGAAAAAAGCGGTTTCCTGGCAGGCCCGGTTAAATGCGGAATTCAGGCCTACTGCCTCGCTCAGTTTAGCCGTGTACTGGTGAAGCACCTGCGTCTCCTCTGTTATTTCTTCCAGGATATTTCCGATTCCGTCTATTGAAACCACTTCGTTTTCAAGTTGCCACATCGTTGATGGCGGTGTATATTGCGGATTGGAGCGAAGATTCAGATCAAGGTTCGTGAGGTCCTGATCTGAAATGGGTGCTATAAGCTGGTAGGTTCGCCACGGTGCCCAGCGCGAATTTTTGCCCCCGTTTTGCTGCGAAAGGTTCGTAAACAATTTCCACTGCACCAGGCTGCCTGATGCTGCAATCCAGGCCGAATCAGGAGATGCCTTATTATAGTTTATGATGATTGCCGGCTCATCAGGCATATACAGATCAGACTCAGCCAATACCGGGTAGTATTCCCGGGCATAACGGATACTGGTTTTATTTTCTGTTAATACATGTGACTTATCAGCCAGCTCCCGATTCCAGGACGAAAATGTTTCGATGAGTTGGTCATTTGAATTGTAAAAAAGCAGGTTGTGTTGCAGCTTTGCCCCCCGCTCAGACATGCGGGCATCGATAAAACTCAGGTACGGAGCCCGGCCGGACAATCGTTGCGGGTTATAGATAAACTCGGTCGTCTTAACTTCCTGCTGGTTAGCCGTAAACTCGCGCACATGGTAATTTTGCCCGAGTAGTAGTGGATCTGCAACATTAATGAGTGCGGGTACGAGCGATGATATATGGTTGTCTTGTAAAAATGTGAACGTTAAATCGTCAATATAAATATCATTTACATCCTCCGAATTTCCGGCATCGGTAATTTTCAACTCGAATGAAATTTGCGTGGCATTGGAAGCGATGGGTATATTTCTTAAACAGGTCAAAAAAGTGGTGTTAAAAAAATAACTGTCCGTCGCAGTAATGGTCGTATCCTTATTTACATTATTGACGGTAATACGAAAACGGAATTTTAATCCGCTGATCTGCGGGCAGCTGAATTTAAAACCTGCAGCTACCCTGTTTGTATTGCGCGGAACAGCAAGGGTTCCGTAAATCCGGCTTTTGTCACCACTCTTACAGGCTTTCAGCCGCAGTGCTGAATTTCCGTTATAGGCAACCAACTTGCTCGCAGTACTCGATGCCTGTTTGGGCTTACAGTCATTATCCAGACTGACCCATTCCGAAAAGGGATCACCCTGTTCAAAACCGGTGTATTTATAACCTACAATTTGTTCGTTGTTGGATACCTGCACATATTCATCTGGCAGGTGGACCAGGCTTGCGCGTGAGTCACCGTTGAAAAAGTGATAAACCAAAGAGCCCACCCGGTCATATCGTGCGCCTGAAATGGAAACATTATCCATGTAAAAATCATGGTTTCCTACTGAACTCCCCCCTTCAAAAGTCAGCTTAAAACTTATCGCGTCTTCCGGAACAGCAAAACGTTCCACAAACGGCACCCATTTACCATAATTGGAATCGTCCATTTTGAGCGACAATTGCGGATCGTCGATTACCTGGCCACGGGAATTAAAAAATTCCGTTTTCAGTTTAAAATTCACATCATACGACTTGTGTTTGTCGTAACAGAAAAAAGAGACCGTAATCGAATCATGTGTTCCCTGATAATTTATACCGGAATGACTTCCCCGGTCAGCGGCAAGCTTACTGGCCTGCGAGAGCGACTGCATCCGCGAGCGCACATACATGTCGAAACCAGCCCCCTGCGTATCAAATTTGATGCTCTTCTCCCCCGAAAGCACATGCTCCGTGCTGAAATAATCGAGCTGCAGGTATTCAAAAAGCGGGTCTGTAAGCGAATCCTCAAAACTCGTCGAACTTTCTGAATATACCGAACCGATTTTATCTACACCTGGCAGTACTGAACACTCATTATAGCCTCCAAAAATCCCGTCGGGCAATGCCCGGAGTCCTTCATACTTAATTGTTACCGGTGTATAATCCGGATGCGGAACATCTTCATACGTATATACCGATCCCGGCAAAAAATTAATCTGAACAACCGGATGAAATACAGCATTTCCAAGCAGCTCAGTTCCATAAACATATTTGATAATTTCTCCGCTTTCATTCATACGCTGCACAAGTGCGCCGGCATAACCGGTATCCGCATAAACAAAACGAGTAGTCGGAATTTTTTTTCCCGTAACATTGGAACATTCGTCGGCATCGCCCTGGTTAATCTCACGCTGAATCCCCGAAAGCATAAGATAGCTGGTGTTCGTCGGAAAATTCGCAATATAACTGAGAAGCGTTTTTTCAGTAAGCCACGATAAATTATTTTTTTTGATCTGGTAATGATAGATTGTTCCCAGCCGATTCTGCGAACTGTAAGACAGTAACAATTGCTCATCATCTGATGATGTAATTGTATGAAGCATCCGGCCGTTGTAGGAAAACAACAATGAATCGGTATGAAACGCATCACGCATTTTCGTGAGGTTCCAGAGCTGCGCAGTAACCCGATCCTCCGACAGCGTTATTGGCGCTGAATCAAAAACATAATGAATGCCACTGAGCGAAGCGACTTCCCATCGAATCATATTCGTACTCTGCCCCCATCCGGTGCAGGTAATTTTCCAGCGGTGGGTGCTGCCCGACGATTCAAAACTTGCGGTTGAACTGCCCGACGACACCATGTACAGCTGTTCTTTGGAGTCCGGAAATACCAGCCAGTAGGTACTGCTGCCGTTGTCATATCCCACTTTCGGATAATCGCCCAGTTTCCAGCCCAGCCCGCCGACCTCATTTTGTGTGACCAGCGGGGTAAGTGCTGCAGAACGGCTGTTGTATAATAGCAATAATTCAAACTGCACTTCGCCGGCTGCAATAGTTGCGAGTGCCACTTTGTCATTCAGGTCGCCGGTAAATAGGTTTACCCCCCCGTAATTATTCGTCCCTGGCTGTTGCGGAATATTAAAAACATAATCCGGATTTGGGTGGTTGGTTTGTGCACAAATAAGCCCCGAAAAACCAGGCAAAATCAGGGTTAGCAGGAAAATCAGCTTCTGCATAATTATATTTTTTATATTATTAATTATTTTTTCAAATTTACATACTTTCAATTTTTCAAAACGGGCAATTATACCTGTTTTCAACTACCGCTGGTTTAAAGCCAGAACTGTGCTAACAAGTCAATAGCAGTAGTGCCGGAAATAGCCTGTAAAATACAATCCCAACCTTGAAGCGGACATCTATCTGAATTTCAAAAAATGATCTGCCGGTTAATAAACCATGTGGAATTTCTGAATCTTCGGTAGCAGCGCAACAGCATAGCTTCGGGCCTTTACCTGTTCCGCCTCGAGAACAACGGTAAACTGATTTCACGCGGCAAAATAAGCGTGCAATAATCTGGCACAGTCTGCTTATCTTCGCAGGAATGAAAACAACGCTCCGCCTCCTCCCGCTTGCAGCCGCACTGCTGTTGCTGAATGCCTGCGGACAGCCCGCCGCACCGGGCTCCGACAGTACCTCCAAAAAATCAAACCTGGCACAGCTCGGCTGGCTCAGCGGTACCTGGGGCAGTGCTGACAGTGCCGGTGTAAGCACCGAAAAATGGGAAAAGAAAAACGATTCCACGTTTGCCGGGCACAGCTATACTATCGCGGGAACTGATACGGTTTTTAACGAATGGATTTCGCTTGAAGAACGGGCCGGTAATCTGAATTACATCGTAACCGTAAAAAACCAGAACGGAGAACTTCCTGTGGCTTTTGCTATGACCAGCATGGATGAAAAAAGTGTTGTGTTCGAAAACCCGATGCACGATTTCCCGCAGCGCATTGCCTACACCCGCGTGAATGCCGATTCGCTGTATGCTGAAATTTCAGCAACACAGGAGGGAAAAACCATTGCGGTGCCGTTTCCGATGAAGCGGAGGAAGTAAATGAACTTATAAAATAAACCGCATAAAAACTGGCCTTTGTAAAATAACTCCTATGCTCAGTTTGCAGTCGGCAGTTTGCAGTCTGATTGCATTTCGGGGGATATGGTCTTGTTAATTAAAGAGGACAAAACTGCTTTCTGCAAATTGCCGATTAACTATAGGATTGCAAACAAGAGTGATCATGAAAAAACTCCTCCCCGTCCTGCTGCTCATTTTAACTGCCTGCAGCAGCGATCAGCCCGCAGCAAAAAAAAACGACAGCACCTATACGGTTACTGAAAAAACAGAAACCGTTGCAGCGCCTGGAAAAAACAGCAGCACCTTTCAGCTGGCGCATGTAAAACGAAATACAAAACCGCTGCAAACCTTCCCGATGAAACGGCTCATGGCCGGGCGTACGGGCAAGGCCATTTACATTATGCCCGAAAGCACGCAGAATCAGCACGGCGTGCCGGTGTATATGAACGGGTTTGTGCAGGGCGTGCAATACGCTTACGCCGAACACCGTCCGCTGGTTATTTCGCCCGACATGGTGTGGCTGCTTATTGCGCAGGGGTTTTCCATTCATGTGAATGAAAAATACGATTCGCTGAAAAGCATGGTGTTTACGTCTGACAAACCACGCGATATTATTGTGCGTAACGACAGCCTCATTACCGGCAAAGCGTCGGAATGGGAAAAAACAATTGCCTCGTTTTCCGATTCGGTGAAAAAGTACACGCGCAACGATGTGTATAATGCCGTGATTCAAAAGTTCTCTACCACCACGCCTGAAATTACAACCGCATACAACGTAACACTGCTCGAAAGCGTGAAGAAAGGATTTAATTTCCTTGCCGAATCAGGCTGCGGTATTCCGGAAATTACGCTGACCGGTAGCCAGGCCGACTGGGATGCGTTGCCGGAAAAAGCAGAAGCATTGCGCAAATTCGGGCTGGGCAAATGGGTGGATAACCTGAAGCCGGTTTTGTCGCAATTTTCAGCGGCTTACAAAGGCAACGTGGATACCGTTTTCTGGAACGCGATGTATAAAGAATCATCCATGTACAACATCTTCCACATCTCGGGATGGATGCTGAAATTTTTTCCGTACGTAAAAGAATATTACACCGTGGGCGATGGCGCGGACATGCGCGAAACGTTCCGTTACATTCCGAATAAATATTACGATGGCGAAGATTACCGGCTCTCGACACTTTCAACAGAGCATTTTCCGTCGGGTTATGCGAAGGTGGATGTGAAATGGAGCAACCAGCTGAAAACGCCCGCAGAAATGACCGACCTGGAAGTGTATGCCGGTTTTGCCGGACTGAAACAGGACAGCGTTACATTGGCTTTGGAGCCGATAATTACATGGGCCATCTGCAAAAAAAATGCACCTGCAGCACAGGCTCCGGACAGGGATTACCCGAAAAGCAACCTGAAACACACGCCCGACCGCTGGCTTTCGGAAATTGCGGCCAAACCCGATGTGTTGCCGGTTTATGGTGCAGATGAACAAACACGTTCGTATACACAAGGCATAAAAAAACTGGAAACGTTTTTGCGCGACACCATCGCGAAACTGATTCCGCCTGTGCTATCAACTGCACCTCCATTTTCGTTTGATTTTATCGTTACCTGGGGCGGCACTGTTACCGATGTAAAAATAAGCGGAGGCCGCGCCACACCGGAACAGGAAGCGCAACTGAAACACCTGCTCACCCACCTGCCCGAGCCCTGGAAACCGGCACAGCGCAAGGAATACGACATAGACGACGAGCAGGGTGCCATGTTCGGTGTGAACTACCGCGTGCATGTTTCGCTTAATAAAAACTGATGGTGTGCGCGAATAGCGTATTTTTATTCCTTAAACCAAACACGCAGATGAAATACTTCACCATTCTTTTCCTCGCGCTTGCCTTTGCAGCCTGCAGCAACAGCACTGAACATAAACCGGGCGACAGCGCAACAACCAAAACAACGCCGCCCGAAACCGCAAACGCTGTGCTGCAAAACTGGAAAGACAAAACACCTGCCAACGAAACCGAACGCAAACAGATACTGGATGCCGTGCGTGCCGATATTCATCAGAAAGGGTATCCCGAATTTCAGTTCGTGGTGAATCACCTGCAGTTGAAAGACGGCTTTGCGTTTTTTAAAGGTGACGCGCAGAACATGAACGGTACACCCTACAGCACCAGCGGCGAAGCCGAAGACTGCTGCCACGTAGAAGCCCTGCTGAAAAAAGAAAACAACACCTGGAAAATTCTTGCCGCCAGCGCGTTTTCAACCGATGCCTGGTACGTGTGCCTCTGGCAGGAATTTAATGTAACCAAGGATATTTTTGATTTTACGGAAGATTGCCCGAAGTAATTTCGTGCGATGAAAAAGGCATTCCAACAGCTCCTGCTTTTTGTTTTTCTATTCCATTCGGGGATGCTTCATGTGCACGCCCAAACTGTACTCACCGTTTATCCCGACTCCATCCAGGGCGCAATAAATAACAACCTTTCACCGGGCGTTTTTTTTGTTCCCAAAACACAGGATGCCTACACTGAATTTACCGGCAACGGCATGCACTTTCAATGCCTGCGTACCAACGTAATTGAAAGCGCGCTGAACAATACTTCAAACCTGCCCGCATGTCTTGCCTTGCTTGGAACGGTACAGGCCGATCTGCAAATGCTTTCACAGCGCAGTGATAAACTGATTTTCATTTTCGAAAAAATGCCGGCCTGGCTCAGCAGTTCGTCTGACGGATCGCCGGCCACCACACCGGGCTGGTATGTGCTGAATACAAAGCCGCCTGCCAACTGGAACACGTGGCAAACCGTGGTGGACAGCATAACCGATAAAATCGTGAACCAGTTTGGCATCAGTAACGCCTGGTTTGAAGTGTGGAACGAACCCGACATCGGTTCGTGGACCGGCAGCATGAGCGATTATTTCAGGCTGTACCGCACCACGTACGATGGCATAAAAGCAGCAGCACCCAATGCAAAAGTGGGTGGACCCACATGCAATGCGTGGTACAACAGCATCGGCTGGCAGCCGAATTCCGGTTACATTTCAAACCCCACCGGCGATTCGTCGCTGACCGGCCTGCTGCTCGATTCGGCGGTAGCGGCGGGGCGTACGCCTGATTTTATTTCGTGGCATAGTTTCAGTCTCGCCTGGCCGGAATACAAAAACGCAGAAGCGTACCTGCAATATAAATTTGCGGCACTGGGCATGCAGCCGGTACCTTTAATCGTTAGCGAATGGAATGCCCCTTCACAGCTCCGCGACACACCGCTGCAAAAAGCATATACGCTGAAAAGCCAGCTGGAACTGGCCCGCACCGGTATCAGCGCAAACGCCATTGCCGCGTGGCAGGATTTTTCGCAGAGCACCAATGAGTTTCATAACGATTACGGATTACTGAGTTACGGCGCCATTCACAAACCGGCGTATTACAGTTTAAAATTGTCGGATATGCTGCAGGGCAGTGTTTGCAAGCATGCAAGCAGTTTGCCTTCTGATATCATAACCGCGGTTACGAACGATACGTTATTTGTGCTCGTGAGTAATTATTGTCCGCCGCCTTTCGTGGAAGCATTGTATCATACGCTGTACACCGGGCAAACCAATGTGCAGCAATTAGACAATGCCGGGTTTATTGATATTGCAGGAAACAACATCAATCCGCTCGATTCCATTTTCCGCGGATTGATTGCGCTTCCGGGTTCAAACGCGCTTGAAACTGCCATAAACAATGCGATTCCGACGTATCAGCATTTTGCCGCGATAGAAACACAGCCCCGTAGTTTTCAGTTGCAGCTTTCCGGATACAGCGGTAATTACACCGGCGAATTGTTCCGCGTTGATTCGGCTTCGAACAACATGCAGTTCCGTTACGATTCGTTGCGTACCGCCGGATATACGCAGACCAATGCCATAACGTTTCTGCTGAACAGCCAGCAACTGCAAGGTATTCCGGCTTCGCTTACAGGTGGAGCACTCAACTTTTCAATGACTCCGAATGCGGCGGGGCTGTATCGTTTTTACATTCCGGGTATCAGCGCTGTAAACGAAACGACAGCCGGTACTCCCCTACTGCAGGTGTTTCCGAACCCGGTAACCGCCGGAAAAACACTGACACTGCGTGCCGGGGAAATTGCACCGGCCGGAAAATCCATCTGCATCTATAACAGCACGGGCGCAATATGCCTTTCACGGATTGCAGACGCAGGCGGTAATGTAGACGTTTCGCCGCTTCCGCCCGGTGTTTATTGCCTTACCATTTCAGGATATCCGGGCATCGTTTGTAAATTTATCCGGCAATAAAACCAACCTGTCAGCCCAAATAAAACTGTGCTGAAACCCTATTTTGAGCAGGGCTATGTTTACACCGGCATCCTGAAACCCAAGACAAGCAAAAAGTAAAACCCGCAGTTTTACTGCATTTTTACCTGTTCCCGTCCCTTTTTCGGGCTTCAAACCCATCTGATACGTGCACTAAATTCGGAATAATATCCTAAACATTTAGTTTTTATCTTGCCACGTAATTACCAGAAAACAAAAATTCAATTTCCCGGATCAAATGAAAAAACTGCTACCTGCCGGTTTGTTATTGCTTTACTTCCTGCCGTCTGCACTGTATGCACAGACTTCGGCCTGCCCGGCAGTAAATGCAGGCCCCGATGTAACCACCACGTGCGGATCGCCCTGCACCAATCTTACAGCAACAATCCAGGGAACCCTGCAAACCAATACCTATACGGTTCAGACGATTCCGTATTCGCCTTATTCATTTACAACCGGTACGCCGGTACTCATAAATATTGATGACACCTGGACACCGGTGATTAACCTGCCGTTCTGTTTCCAGTATTTCGGAAACACGTACACCCAGATGGTAATCGGCTCAAACGGACTTATTACGTTTGACCTTACGTATGCCAACGGGTTCTGCCAGTGGTCGTTCGTAAACCCCATTCCGACCAACACCGTACCGTTGAATTCCATCATGTGCCCGTATCATGACATTGATCCGTCCATCGGTTCATCCAGCGATATCCGTTACCAGATTTATGGCACAGCACCCTGCCGTGAATTTGTGGTAAGCTGGTACAATGTTCCAATGTTCAGTTCCGGTTGCAACAGTTTGCTGGCTTCGCAGCAACTTGTTTTGCATGAGAACACCAACATCATTGATATGTTTATCGCAAACAAACCGCTATGTTCAGCCTGGAACGGCGGCCGGGCAACGGAGGGCATACAGAATGCAACCGGTACGGTAGCATTTGCTGTAGCAGGCCGCAATGCCACACAATGGTCTGCAACCAATGATGGCAAACGTTTTATCCCGGCAGGTGCACCAAATTATACCATTCAATGGACCGGACCGCTGGGCCCGGTTGGTAATACCGCAACGGTAAACGTTTGCCCCACTGTACCATCTACTTACACCTGCACCATTACAAACACCACCTGCGCAGGTCCGATTATTGTAAGCGACCAGGTGGTAGTAACACCGCCGCCTTCCGTACTTAGCGTAAACGGTTCACAAAACAATATTCTCTGCAACGGCCTGTGCACCGGCTCCGCATCCGTTACCGTATCGGGCGGAACAGGACCATATACGTACAGCTGGGCGCCGGCAGGTGGTTCGGGTGCAAATGCTACCGGCCTCTGTCCCGGAACCTATACGTGCACAATTACTGACGCCGGCGGCTGCACGGGGACACAAACATTTACGATTACACAACCGCCGGCACTTACGAGTACGGGCGGACAAACCAACATTCTCTGCAACGGGCTTTGCACCGGTTCTGCAACGGTAACACCGGCCGGTGGCACAGGACCTTATTCCTACAACTGGGCGCCATCGGGCGGAACCGGCTCATCGGTTACCGGGCGTTGTCCGGGCACCTACACGTGTACCATTACAGATGCGAACGGTTGTACCACCACCCGCACGTTCAATATTACACAACCAACTGCATTAACGGCATCAACCAGTTCCACACCGGCAGTATGCGGTAACCTCAACGGAACGGCTTCTGTTACGCCTTCGGGTGGTACTGGTCCGTACACATACAGCTGGGCACCTTCGGGCGGAACAGGTGCTTCGGCAAGCGGCCTTGGTGGCGGCACCTATACCGTTACCGTAACCGATGCCAACGGGTGTTCCACACAACCCACCGTAACAGTTGGCAGCACCGGAAGTATTTCTGCGACTATTACATCTTCAACGAACGTATTGTGTTTCGGCGGCAATAACGGCTCATCCACAGTGGCACCCGTAGGCGGAACAGGTCCGTATTCCTATAACTGGACTCCATCCGGAGGAACAGGAACAACTGCATCTGGCTTAACAGCCGGATCATACACGGTAGCAGTAACTGATGCGAACGGTTGCGCTGCAACGGCAAGTGTAACCATCACACAACCCGCTGCACTCAACGCAAGCATGGGCACGCCTGTTAACGTGTTATGTAACGGGGGCACCAATGGTTCAGCAACTGTAACTGCCGGCGGAGGCACAGGTCCGTATACGTACAACTGGGCACCTTCGGGAGGCACCGGCAATTCAGCGGGCGGACTGGGTGCAGGAACCTATACCGTAACCGTTACCGATTCACACGGGTGCACGGCTGCTGCCACCGCATCTATTACACAACCGACAGCAGTAACCGGCGTAACTACGTTCACCACATCTACCTGCGGCAATGCAAACGGAACAGCCAGCGTAGTTGCTGCCGGAGGCATCGGACCGTATACGTATAACTGGTCACCGGCAGGCGGAACCGGCTCAACCACAGGCGGCGTAATTGCCGGAAACTATACCGTTACAATTACGGATGCCAACGGATGTACATCTACAAACACCGTAAACGTACCCAATGCAGGTTCGCCAACAGTAACCATAACCGCGGTTACGAATGTAACCTGTTTTGGTGCAAACAACGGAACAGCAAGTGCTTCCGCTGCAGGTGGTACAACGCCGTACACCTGGGCCTGGTCGCCATCAGGCGGAACAACGCCCAATGCAACAACCCTCGGCCCGGCCAGTTATACCTGCACCGTTACTGATGCAAACGGATGCACATCCACAGCAAGCACAACCATTACCGAGCCCACTGCAGTTACTGCATCGCTCGCGCAGCAGTCGGACGTGCTCTGTTTTGCAGGCAACAGCGGCACAGCAACAGTCAATGCTTCGGGCGGAACCGGCACTTTAAATTACAGCTGGACACCTTCGGGCGGTAATGCCGCATTTGCAACCGGGCTCACGGCCGGAACGTATACCTGCACAGTAACTGACGCGAATAACTGTACCACCACACAAACAGTAATCATTACCGAGCCACCTGTACTTGCGCTGGCCATTGCCGGATTTGATGCAACCTGTTCCGGTGCATGCGACGGGCAGGTAGTGGTTATTCCATCGGGCGGAGTGCAGCCCTACGCTTCGTTTGCATGGAGCAGCGGCTGCACCGCACCGAGTTGTAATAACATGTGCATCGGTACGTATACCGTTACAGTTACTGATGCAAACGGATGTGTTGCAACGGACAATACAACCGTGAGTGAACCTGCACCCATTGTGCTTGCGTTGTCGTCTGTTACTGCAAACTGCGGCCAGGCCGATGGCAGCGCAACTGCAGGAAGCAGTGGCGGAACAGGGCCTTATACGTACAGCTGGAGTCCGGCAGGCGGCACCGGAGCTACCACTACGGGTGTTGTTCCCGGCAACTATACCGTAACGGTTACTGATTTTAACGGCTGTGTTGCGGTTGACTCTGTCAATGTTCCCAATACGCCCGGGGTTGTGGTTGCAATTGCAAGCACAACAGATGCAACCTGTTCAGGCGACTGCAACGGGCAGGCCACAATAACTGCAAACGGCGGAAACAGTCCCTATACCATTGTGTGGCCTTCAGGTGGCAGCGGTTTAACGGAAACCAGCCTGTGCGCAGGCAGTTACCCGGTTTCAGTTACAGATGCCAGTGGCTGTGTTTCAACAACAACAGTTACCATAAACGAGCCTGCACCGTTGGTAACAGCAGTTACACCACCCGCTGTAATCTGCATCGGGCAGTCGGTTACATTGAGTACCACCACCAGCGGCGGGACCGCACCTTATACCGAAGTATGGACACCGTCAGGTCCTACCGTTTCACCAACAACTACAACTTCGTATTCTGTTGTTGTGACGGATGCCAATGGTTGCACCACAGCACCACAAAGTGCAACCGTAGTTGTTAACCCGGCACTGAGTGTTGTGCCTTCGGCTGCAGTTTCTATTTGTCCCGGCGCATCTGCTGCGCTTTCGGCAGTGGCATCGGGCGGCGACGGCAACTATGTATACAGCTGGTCGCCGGCAACATCACCGGCAACAGGACCAAACGTTACAGCATCACCGGGATCAAATACAACTTATACAGTTACCGTAAGCGATGGCTGCGGTTCGCCTGCTGTTACGGCAACCGTTGCAGTTACGGTGTTTACACTTCCGGCAATAACATTTGTAGCCGACAGCCTGAGCGGATGTGCGCCCCTGTGTGTAACATTCACCAACACCACTGCCGGTGCAACTTCGTGTGCCTGGGATTTTGGCGACAACACCACTGCAAGCGCGAACTGCACACCCACCCATTGTTACAACACGCCGGGAAGTTATGACGTAACACTTGCAATTATTGATGCCAATGGCTGTGCATCTTCGGTGCTGGTTCCGAATTACATTACTGTTCATCCCGACCCGGTTGCTGATTTTTCTGTTGGCCCGCAGCCCACCACCATATTGAATGCGACCTTACAGTTTACTGATCAGTCCATCGGTGCAGTTTCCTGGAACTGGAATTTCGGCGACCTGCTGAATTCGTCATCCATCCTGCAGAACCCGGCATTTGCGTATGTTGATACCGGCTGTTTTGATGTAACGCTGAACATCACCAATTCGTTTGGTTGTACCGGCGATACGGTACACCCGATCTGTATCGGTCCGGATTACAGCATTTTTATTCCGAATGCATTTACACCCAACGACGATAACAAAAACGATGTGTTCAACGTGAAGGGCGCAGGCATTGATCCGGAAAATTTCGAGATGTGGATTTTCGACCGCTGGGGAAACATGATTTATTTTACGGACGACCTGTACAAAGGCTGGGACGGTCATGCCAACTACGGCAACGATGTAGCGCAGCAGGATGCATATGTCTGGAAAATCAAATGCAAGGATGTGTTCGGCAATAAACACAGCTATATCGGGCACCTCAGCCTTATAAAATAGGCTGTTTTTAAACGTAACATCGTCGTTTCCGGTAATGCCGGGCTGCTCCAGATTTGCTTCAGAATCACGGGATAGTTTTGGCAGATAACAAATCTGTTATATTTACGTAAGCCGGAACGAACGTGAAAATACTGCTTATTGAAGATGAACAAGGCCTCGCCGGTTCCATAACCGATTACCTGGAACCGGAAGGCTACCTGTGCGAAACAGCTGCTGATTATTTTTCGGCAGCAGACAAAGTCAGCATGTATGAATACGATTGTGTGCTGGTTGACATTACACTTCCCGGCGGCAACGGGCTCAATCTTGTTCATGCGCTGAAGAAAAAACAATCAAAGGCGGGCATTATAATTATCTCTGCGAAAAATTCCGTGGATGATAAAATTGCAGGGCTCGATCTTGGTGCCGACGATTACCTCGCCAAACCGTTTAACCTTGCCGAACTGCATTCACGCATCAAGTCGGTGATCCGCCGCCGCAGTTTTGCCGGTGAGCAGGAACTCGTGTTTAATGAAATCCGGATTTTTCCCGAATCAAAAACAGCAACGGTAAACGGGCAGCCGCTGACAATGACACGTAAAGAATACGACCTGCTGTTGTTTTTCATCACCAACAAAAACCGGGTGCTCACCAAAGAAATGATTGCCGAGCACCTCTGGGGCGATGCCATGGATATGGCCGATTCATTCGACTTTATCTACACACACATCAAAAATCTGCGGAAGAAATTAATCGAAAAAGGGGCTGCGGATTATATTAAAACTGTTTACGGGATGGGTTACAAATTCGGCGCGGCATGAAACTGCTTACCAAAAATGCCATCGTTGTTCTCGCTGTTACGCTGACCGTTTTTCTGGCGGGCGGATTTGTATTTTATTTTCAGTTGCGGGCAATTCTTGATGAAGAAACCGGGGAAGCACTGCTCGCGGAAAAATACAGGCTACAGGAGTATATAACCAAACACCAAAAACTTCCCGAGGCTGTTTCCTATGAATTTTCGTTCCGGCCAACAAATAATCCTGTTGAAAACAGTTATGCTGATACGATCATACTTGAACTGAATGAAGACCAGGAAATGGAGCCGGTTCCCTACCGGCAGTTGTTTTTTAAAACCACGCTGAATGGAATAACCTACCAGGGCAATGTCCGCAAATCGCTTATTGAATCGGACGACCTGACCGAAAGCATAACCGCTTCACTCCTGTTAATTTCCGCCCTGCTGTTTGTTCTTCTGCTCGGTGTTACCATTATTTTTTCGCGCAGGATGTGGAAACCGTTTTTTGAAACACTCGCCCGGATCAGGAATTACAATTCTGCAAAAGAGCAGGTTATAGCAGCAGTTCCTACGCACACCACCGAGTTCCGGCAACTGCGCGAAGCGATTGAAACGATGACAGCAAAAATTGCTGCCGATTTTAAAAACCTGAAAGATTTCACGGAAAACGCGGCTCACGAACTGCAAACGCCGGTTGCTATAATTCAGCACAAAACGGAACTGCTGCTGCAAAATGAAAAACTGGACCAAGTACAAACCGGGCAGCTGAATACCATCCGCGAAACGGCAGTGCGTCTCGGGAAACTTACACAAACCCTGCTGCTGCTCTCAAAAATTGAAAACAACCAGTTTTTAACCGATACCCCGGTTGATTTTTCAGAACATGTACACCAACGTTTGAATGAACTGGAGGAATTGCTGCAGATGAAAGAATTACAGGTAAGCACAGCAATTATATCCGCGGTTAGGATCAGGCTGCATCCTACACTCGCCGATGTGGTTATTTCAAACATGCTGGGCAATGCACTGAAATATACCGGCCGCGGGGGGCAGCTTGCTGTTTCGGTTACTGCCGAAGCATTCACCGTAAAAAACACCGCAAATCAGCCCATTGTACATCCGGAAAAACTTACCGAACGGTTCTATAAAGAAAACAGCAGCAGCGCTTCAACCGGGCTCGGGCTGGCACTGGTGAACCAGGTTGCCGTAATGAACGGACACCGCCTGGACTATCATACTGAAAATGGTCTGCATGTGTTCTGTTACCGGTTCAGCTGAAAACATTTTATTACTACAGAATTTCTTCAGAGTCATGTATTAATCTTGCTGTAATAAAACAAAGCAAAACCAAAAAACAGGAATCATGAAGAAGATAGCAGCACTATTACTTGGCACAGCTCTGACGTTAACCGTACAGGCGCAAAAAATGAAAGAAGCGGATGTACCCGCTGCTGTGAAAACAGCGTTCAGCACAAAATATCCGAACACCACCGTTTCGGAATGGGAAAAAGAAGGCGCAAACTATGAAGCCGGATTTAAAGTCGGGAAAACGGAAACCTCCGCCGTTTTCGATGCTTCAGGAATGTTCCTGGAATCGGAAACAGAAATCAGCCCGAACGAACTGCCAAAAGCTGTTTCGGAATACGTAACAAAAAATCTGCCCGGCAAAAAAATAAAAGAGGCTTCAAAACTAACAACGGCCGCAGGCAAAATTTCGTACAAAGCGGAAGTTGGCGATACCGATTATATGTTTGACGAACAGGGAAACTTTATCGGTAAAGAAACCGAAGACGATAACGATTAAGAAATTGTTACCTGGCGCATAAACGCCTATTTATTAACCAAAGAGTTGCATTTTCCTGCAACTCTTTTTGCTTTTTAGTGCTATTCGGTTAGTTTTGGCAAATACAGCAACCTCTTCCTGCTGTTTACGGTAAGCCGATTTGTATTCCGTATTTAAAAACAGTAACACACATGACCGACCAACTCACCGAAACCTTCCAGGCTTCGCGCGCGCAGCTGAAATCGTATATCCTGCGCATGACCACCAGCGTGGAAGACACGGAAGACATTCTGCAGGACACATATATCAAGGCGTTCCAGGCCATTGATACATTTAAAGGAGACTCGTCGCTGAAGACCTGGCTGTTTGCCATCGCCTCCAACCTGGCGCGCGATTTTCTGAAAGCAAAAAAACGCTGGCCGGAAAATGTATCGGACATCTGCAAGGATGCCGCCATGAAGAATCAACAGTTTTTCGGCGAAGCCATGCACATCCGCAGCACTTCGCCCCAGGGCAATTTCGAAATCCGGGAACATATTACGTTTTGTTTTACCTGCGTTACCAAATCGCTTCCGCTGGAACAGCAGCTGGCCGTGCTGCTGAAAGAGGTCTATGATTTCAGGGTAAATGAAATCGCTGAAATTCTGAAAGACACCGAAGCGATGGTGAAATATTACCTGCACACCGGCCGCACCAAACTGATTGACATATTTGATAAACGCTGTTCACTTATAAATAAAGAAGGCGTCTGCCACCAGTGCACCGAACTTAATGGCATTTTTAATCCGAAACAGGATGCGCAGGAAGAAAAGATGAAAACCTCGCTCGCCAAAGCGGCCGGAAACCCGGATAAAGAACATTTGCTCGACCTGCGGACACAAATTGTAAAGGAAATTGATCCGTTTCTGTCGCCGGCAGCCGAACTGCAACTGCATCATTTACAACACAATAACGCAGTGATGGAAAAATACTTCGAAAATGTTTGAGCAAATCCTATCGTTTTGTTTTTGCCGGTCGTCAAAAAGGCAATTCACAGCAAAATGAAAACGATTTTAAGCATCCTGCTCCTGATGACAACAACAATGAACGCCTCTGCGCAAACTTCCGAAAACAATCGGAACGGCAAAGCAACCACCGTTAAAACTACCTTCAGCCGCGAAACATCGGTACAAACCACCATCAATGCCGACACGGATATCGTCTGGGCGCTGCTTACAAATGCATCTGATTATCCGCGCTGGAATAAAACAATTGTTTCCATTGAAGGCAGTATTGTAAAAGGCGAAAAAATAAAACTCAAATCCACGCTTGACGCAAAACGCACCTTTAAACTCACGGTAAAAGAAATGGAACCCGTCAAACGCTTAGTGTGGGGCGACGGACAGGGAACACGCGTTTATACCTTAACCGATAACGGCAAGGGCAGTGTAACGTTTTCAATGACTGAAAAAATCGGCGGGCTGTTGTTCCCGATGTATGCGAAAATGATTCCGCCTTTTGATGAATCATTTGAAACGTTTGCCGCCTGCCTGAAAAAAGAAGCTGAAATTATTCACAACGCAAAAAACTAAGCAGCCATGAAAATTGTAAAAGTAACATACACCACTGCTGCTTCATTTTCAGCGCAGAACCAGGCGAATATCCAGGCAGTAATGGCTGATCTTCAGCAATTAAATAATCCCGGCATTAATTACAACGCCTGTTTATCTGCCGACGGAAAAACATTTATTCATACGGCATTTTTCGGATCGGATGCGGATCAGCAAACGTTGAATGCATTGCCTTCCTTCATCGCATTTCAGAACCAGCTGAAAGGCAGTGGCCTGGAGGTTCCGCCGAAACAGGAATTGCTTACATTGGTGGGTTCATCAACTGCAGTCCTCGGTTAAAAATCAGTTTTTCAGCATAATCATCTGTTAAAAAAAACATATCCATGAAAAAGAAAATCGGAACCAAAGAAAAACCGCTGACATTGAAAACGCCGCCGCTCACTTCGGAATACACCATGCATGTGGATGAAAAAGACGGCAACGAAATATTGGTTTGCACCGTGGGCAAAACCGTTTTGCATTACAACATCAATTGCCTGAACGACCTGCATGCCATGCTGAAAAAACACGGCGACTGGATGGAACTCGGCAGTGCCGATGAACAGAAACCTGCCAAAGAAGGCACCGTAGAAGCCTGGGGACGTTCAGAAAAAAATCCGGCCGGTGGCTGGTATGGATTGAAAAAAGGACTGCGCGGCCGTTTCGGCATGTACATTCCGCCGCTGATGGAACACCTTGGCCTGGCCGAAGTAACCCACGATGCAAAAGGAAATAAAATGCGCGCAAAATAACAGTGTGCCGCACTCCAACTGCAGAAGCCCGTCATCCTGAGCAATAGCCGGTGGAGACGGGCTTCTGCTATGTTAAACGGGTTTGTATGAAACTGTTATCTTTACACTTTATTCCAATACTGCAATGCCTGACGGAACCATCGTACTGCATGCTGTTCACTCCGACCTGGAAGAAATCCGCGCGATTTACAATGAAGTGATCCGGAACACCACCGCTGTTTATCATTACGATGAACGCACATCCGAATGGATGAACGATTGGTTTACAACCAAACAGGCCGGCGGATTGCCGCTGCTGGTTGCAAAAACAAACGGTGCAGTTAGTGGCTTTGCAACCTACGGGCAGTTCCGTCCCTGGGCCGGTTACCTGTACAGCGTGGAACATTCTGTTCATATTCATCACCAGTTCCGCGGCCGCGGCATATCGAAACTGCTGCTGACTGAACTGATCAGCGAAGCCCGAAAAAATCAGAAACATTGCATGGTTGCCGGAATTGACGCCGACAATGCCATCAGCATCAGCCTGCACAAAAAGTTCGGTTTTACCGAAGCGGGCCACTTCAAACAGGTCGGTTACAAATTCAACCGCTGGCTCGATCTTACGTTTATGCAGTTATTGCTCGACACACCTGAAAATCCTTAACCATGATCGCTTCAACGCCTGCCCCGCCTTATTACGCTGTTATCTTCACTTCACTGCGAACAGAAACAGCCGACGGGTACGGCGAAATGGCGGAAGCCATGGTGGAACTGGCAAAAACACAACCCGGTTTTCTTGGTGTTGAAAGTGCGCGTGAAGGACTTGGCATTACAGTTTCATACTGGGAAAGCGTAGACGCAATAAAAAACTGGAAACAAAACAGCGATCACCTGCTGGCGCAACGTTACGGCCGCGAAAAATGGTACAGCCACTATAAAACGCGCATCTGCAAAGTAGAGCACGATTACGGTTTTGAAAAACACTGATGTATGGCATATATTCCGAAGGACGAGTTTTACAAAACACGGGTTGCCGAAAGTTTCGCACGGCAGGCATTTATGAAAACCATTGGTGCGTCGCTGCTTACAGTGGAACCCGGCAACTGTGTAATTGAAGTTCCGTTTTCCCCGGAACTCACGCAGCAGCATGGTTTTTTTCATGCAGGCGTGGTAAGTACGCTGGCCGACAACAGCGCCGGGTATGCGGCATTTTCGCTGATGCATGCCGATTCGTCCATTTTAACCGTGGAATTTAAACTGAACCTGCTCACACCCGCCGAAGGGGAACGCCTCATCGCCCGCGCCGAAGTGCTCAAATACGGAAAAACTTTAACCGTTTGCCGCAGCGATGTATTCGTGATTAAAAACGGGGTGGAAAAACTGTGCGCTGCGGCACAATCCACACTTATTGAACTGCGTAATACTGCCGACCAATGAGCAATCCGTTCCGCATTGGTATTGCAGGCATCGGCGGCGTAGGTGGTTTTTACGCGGCCCGGCTGGCACACCATTATTTTCATAACCGCGCTTATGAAATTACGTGTATTACGCGTAACCAAAGTCTCCGGGCCATTGCTGAAAACGGATTAACGCTGCATTTCGGCGGGGAAACAATACATGCAACCCCGCATGTGGTTACGGATAAACCCGTTGGTATTTACAACCTGCTGCTGCTGTGCTGCAAAAGTTACCATCTCAAATCCGTGATGGAACAACTTGCCCCGCATATCGGCCCGCAAACGTTTGTGTTACCGCTGCAGAACGGGGTGGAAAGTGTGCGGCAGGTCGAAGCCCGTTTTCCGGAGGCACAGGTACTCAACGGCTGTGTGTATATTGTTTCCAAACGTACTGCACCCGCTGAAATACGTGTGAAAGGAACCTACAACCGCCTGCTGTTCGGGCGGGCCGGACTGGATACCGCGACCGCTGCAATGCTTACGCAACTGTTTGAAGCCACCGGGGTACAAACGGAATACTACGATGACATCGCCGACAAGGTGTGGGAAAAATTTACGTTCATTTCGCCGGTAGCTACTTATACCACTGCATATAACATGACGCTCGGTGAAATCTGTTCTTCGCCTGAACACCTTGCACGTTTCAGTGCGCTGATGCGCGAAGTGATTGCGGTGGGCCGTGCGGCGGGGCAGCACCTCAATCCGGAATGTTTTGAAACAAACATGCAGATTGTACAACACCTGCCGCCTGATACAACATCGTCTATGCACGCCGACTTTGTTGCCGGCCGCCAAACCGAAGCAGATACACTGACACGGTATGTAACCCTGCGCGCAGCAGCTTTGCAGGTAGAGGTGCCGGTGTACCGCGAAGTAACAAACCGGCTTTATTATCAGTTATACCGATGAAAAAAAGCGCAACCAACACAACGCCCTACACCTGGGGCAGCAACTGCAAAGGCTGGCCACTCGCCGAAGACACATCACTCCGCGTAATAGAAGAAGAAATGCCCCCGAACACTGCCGAGCAACTGCATTACCACGAAAAAGCCGCGCAGGTATTTTACATCCTCAAAGGCCAAGCCGAATTTCAGTTGGACGAAGAAACAATGCTGGTAGCACAAGGCGAAAGCCTCCATATCGCAGCAGGCAAAAAACACCGCATCAGCAATAAATCAAACCAAAACATTCGCTTCCTCGTCATCTCCTCCCCCACCACGAATGGTGATCGGGTAAACCTGTAAGAATATCCGCAGAATACTGAAAGAGAGCCACGGCGAATTTCCGAAGGAAACAGAAGAAAAAGTAAAGCGAGTTTCCGAAGGAAAGAGCCGGTAAAACAGAAGAAAAAGTAAAGCGAATTTCCGAAGGAAAGAGCCGGTAAAAAAGCAAAGTCCCGAAGGGACAAGCGCATATAAAAAGTGGTGCAGATATAGGATAAAGTCCCGAAGGGACGGCATAAGCCAAAGCAGGACGAAGTCCTGCCCCGTACCTAGAACTGAAAGTATATAAACGGCTGCACCCCCTCCCCCTGCAACTGCACCACCGCCTGCACCACAATCACCACCACCAGCGCCTTCGCCAGCACCGGCATCCGCACAAACGCCCCGCGCAGCACTTCCTTCCAGCTCACCGGCAGCAACACCACCGCATACCCCGCCGCCAGCACCAGCAGCCACAGCCCCCGCGCCTCCACAAAATACGGCAGTATCTCCGCATTAAAATGGAATAAAATCCGGCTAAAAACCGTGAGCGCATCCGGCAATGTTTCTGCACGGAAAAACACCCACAGCGCCGCCACAAAATGGAACGTAATCAAACTGAAAATCACCTGCAACACAATTGGTGTTGGCCGCGCCTCTTTTTTATTTACCAGCAGTATCACTTTATGCACCACCAGCCCCAGGCCATGCAGTGCGCCCCAGATCACAAAATTCCACGAAGGCCCGTGCCACAGCCCGCCGATGAGCATGGTTACCATCAGGTGCAGCAGCTGCCGTTCTTCGCCTTTGCGGTTGCCACCGAGTGGAATATAAATGTAATCGCGCAGCCACGAAGAAAGCGAGATGTGCCAGCGCCGCCAGAAATCAGTAATGTTGCGCGCGAGGTAGGGCGCATTAAAATTTACACCAAGATCGTAACCCATTAACCGTGCTATGCCCATCGCCATATCGCTGTAGCCGGAAAAATCACAGTAAATCTGTAACGTGTAACCGTAAACGGCAAGCAGGTTTTCCGCGCCGGAATAACCGCCGGGATTGTCAAACACCACATCGTTGAACTGTGCGATGTAGTTTGCAATAATGGCTTTTTTGATGAGTCCGCGCAAAATGAAATACAATCCTTCAAACATCGGCTTCGCCTCCAGCACCGGCGGATGGTCGAGCTGCGGGAGGAAATAGCGCGCACGCACAATCGGCCCTGCAACGAGGTGCGGAAAAAACGACATATAAAACGCGTAATCAATAAAATTGCGCGCGGGGGGAATTTCACGTTTGTAAATATCCACCACGTAGCTGATACTCTGGAATGTGTAGAAACTGATCCCGATGGGTAGAAAGATATCAAGGTGTTTTATCCCCGCGCCGCTAACGGAATTGATGTTGTCTATCGCAAAATTGGTGTACTTGAAAAACGCCAGCAACCCCAGGCTGCTGATCAGCGACATTAAAAGAAACAGTTTCCGCTCCCCGGGCTGTTTCGATTCGTGCATCAGTTTCGCGAGGAAATAATCGAGCACAATGGTCGTCCACAAAATGCCGAGGTACCAGCCACTTGATTTGTAATAAAAATACAGGCTGAACAACACAATGTACCACGTACGCGCATTGCGTTGTTTGTACATGTAGGCATACCCTGCAAGAAAAACCGTGAACACCGCCAGGAAAAAGCCGCTGTTAAACAGCAGTGGTTCTTCCCGGTTGTAACCGAGCATATCCAGCAAGGCGTCGAAGTTCATGGGTCTGCTTCGGGGTTATTTTGTTTTATAATATGGTTTCAGCAGCTTGATGGGTGTATGTCGTGTAACATGTGTATCCGGAAACTGGAGCTTCACTTTATACGCCGCCGAGTTCTGCATCCACACCGCTACGCTGTCCATCCATTTGGCCGCAGATGGCTTTGTGGGGTGTGCGCCATCGCTCTTGCGTTCAAACACCAAACGTTCTGAATTAAAATAACGGTCTTTGCCCACGTGCTTTTTGATGAGTGCAATAATGCCATTGTCTTTGCGCCAGCTCGGCGGACCGATCCATGCGTATGGCGTGGTTTTCGGAATCTGTTTCAGGATGTGCGCGATGCAGGTATCGCGGCGCTCCACGTGATCCACCGCCAGTTCGTTTGCACCGAGACATATCCAGATGTAGGTCGGTTTATATTTCTTTATGAAGTAAGACAGCGTATCACATTGTCCCCACTGCAGCGAGGTGGAACCGTACCAGATTACTGCATTGGACTTGTGTCCGTTTTCTGCGCAGTAATCATCCAGGCGCGACATCAGTCCTTCGAGCATGGAATCGCCGATGAGCAGGAACCGTTGTTTCGCCGTGTCGGGTTTATTTGTTTTTAATTCAACGCGCAGCGAATCGGACAGCAGCGAATCAACTTTATCAAGTTGTTTTTTAACCTGTTCTTTTTCAAACCATGCACTGTAACCGCTTTTGCGGAAGGTATAACCAAACAGGTTGAGTTCTTTTTTCGATCCTGCGTAAAGGATCAGTGCGCCCTGCACGAGCAAAAAAATCAGGATGACCTGGAGCAGCGGATGACGTTTCATTATTTTCTGCGTGACTGCGCAAACAGCCAGTCGTAAAGTTTTGGATTGGTGTAGGTACTGTCCCAGCTGTTGTGCTGCAGCGTGGAATACTCCGTATAGCGCGGTTTTCCTCCGGCTTTTTTCAGTGCTTTCACCATGTTGCGTGAACGTTCGGGAATCACCACTTTATCTTTTGCGCCGTGAAACACCCACACCGGGATGTGCGCAATGCGTTTTGCTTTTGTTTCATCGCCCCCGCCGCAAACCGGTGCTGCAGCTGCAAATTTGCTGGGATAACGTTGCAGCAGATCCCACGTTCCGAATCCACCCATAGACAGGCCGGTAACGTAAATGCGGTTGGTATCCACCGGCAGGTTTTTAATCAGCGAATCGAGCAGCGGAACCAGCAAACGGAATGCATCCGAAGGTTGCTCCGGCTGCGTGTGTGCGGGCAGTTTCCAGCTTACTTCCACCCAGCGTTTGCCGTTCGGGCATTGCGGTGCAAGCACAATGCAGGGATGTTTTTGCTGCAGCGCAGAATCCAGAAACCGTTTCCCGTGGATGAGTTGTTTTTCATTGTCTGAACCGCGTTCGCCGGCACCGTGCAGAAAAAGCAGCAGGGGCAGCAACGTATCTTTTTTCTCCGGCACAAACAGGCGGTAGCGCAACGTATCACCGCCGCGCAGGTATTCGTGCGCAGGTGCAGGGTGCGGACCGCTGAAGCCCGTAAACAGGACAAAAGCAGTAACAAGTGCAAACAGGATGATCAGGAAATGGCGCATCGGTTTCAAATTTACCGTTACCGGGGCAATAAACATGCCTGTACTGATAAGTGCCGGTTAAAAATGAGCAATTGTAAACCCATGTACCGGTTACGATTTCAGGCTCGATTCGCGCACCACGAGTTCGGTGGGCAGTACGATCTGGCGTTCGGCGGCTTTGCCGGTTTTGTTTTCCAGCATTTCGAGCAGCAGTTTCACCGCATTTTCGCCGATGCCTTCAATGGGCTGTGCGATGGCAGTTACTGTAGGATCAGAAAGGCGGAACAAATCCACATCGTCAAAACTCACCAGCGTAACGTCTTTCGGAATACGTTTGCCCATGCGGCGCACAGCTTCCATAACGGCAACGGCCAGGTGGTTGTTTGCGGTAAAAATAGCTTCGGCTCCTACTGCGGGCGAAAGCAGTTCGTGCATCACTTTATATACTTCGTCGCGGATGTTTTCGAACGCAATTTCTTTCAGCAGTTTCGGATCGGGTTTGATGTCGAACTTTTTCAGTGCGTCTTTATATCCTTCCACGCGTTCGTTCACACTGCTCAGGTGCGAAGGCCCGATGGTAAGCATCGCAATTTTTTTCTGTCCACTCGAAACCAGCAGGCTCACCGCGTCAAATGCGCCTTTGCGGTTATCCACCACCACGCTGGGTTTTTCCAGTTTCGGCAGCACGCGGTCAATCAGCACCAGCGGGTAATTGTTTTTGCGCAGGTTCAGCAGCGGGGTCGGATCCTGCTGCGTGGTGCTTAAAATAATACCGTCAACACCCTGGCTGTCTTTCAGCAGGCGGATGAGTTGCAGTTCTTTGGCGATGTCTTCATCAGAACTGCATACCATCAGGTGATAACCCGAACGGCTGGCAATGTCTTCGATGCTGCGCGCAATGCGGGAATAAAACGGGTTTGCAATATCGGCTACAATTAAACCGATGAGGTTCGATCGGCCGGTGCGCAGCCCGCGGGCCATGCGGCTCGGCTGGTAATCCAGTTCCTGGGCCAGTTTGCGTACCGCCTCCTGTGTGGGTTTGCTTATTCCGAACTGGTCGCCCTTGCCGTTAAGCACCAGCGACACCAATGTTTTTGAAACCCCGAGCTGTTCAGCAATGGTTCCGATAGAGACTTTTTTCACAATTGCGTTTTTAATGGGTGCCCAAAATTACACTTTTCAGCTAAACAGGCAAGCTAAATCGTGTAAAACGGGATTCCGGCGGGATTGATACGGGTTTGGGATGGTTATTTTCTGCAAATGAGAGGAGGAACTCTATCACAACCGCTTTAACCACAAAGAGCCCTCGCGCATGCTGACGCACACACAAGGGTTTTCACAAGGGCCACAAATGAAAAGCAAAATGCATTGTGGTCTTTGTGCAGTCCTTTGTGTGCATTGTGGTTAGTTATTGTTCGTGCAGTTCCACCGGCTTTCGAAAATAAACAAATGTTCTTTTCGAAAATAGCTTCTGGAAAAAGCCCTTACCTGAATAGCAGAAATACATCCGCCGCTATTTCAAAAACAAACAAAAACCATAACCGCGGTTACTATTTCTTCACCACCCGCCGTGTAACCCGCTTGCCGTCTTGCTCCAGCACAAACAGATACGTGCCGTTTTGCCATTGCTGCATAGCAACACGCTGTGTTTCCGAAGTAAGTTTTTTCGTTTGTATTTTCCGGCCGTTCAGATCAAACACAGTGAGTGTTGCATTTGCTGCACCGGCTGAAACCGTTACAAAATCAGTTGCCGGATTCGGAAACACATCAAAGCGAATTTCATTGCCAGCCTGTTCATTCACACCGGAAATATCATTTAGGCTGCGGCGGTAAACCCCGTGGCCGTGCGTAAACAACAGCATGGAACGGTCGGCCGGACAAATGGCAAAATCAAACGCCATGGTCATATCCGCCAGCCCGGTGTTGTGTGCGGTCCAGCTTTGGCCGCCATTAATAGAAACGAAAACCCCGAGATCGCTGCCCGCATAAATGATGTTCGGGAATTGCGGATCAACAACGAGGGCATGAAACGGCACATCGGGCAGCGTGGTGCTGATGTCGGTCCAGGTAGTTCCGGCATCGGTGCTTTTAAAAACGTGGCCGGTACCGAAACCGGAGAACACGATATAGACTTCGCTGCTGTTATGCGGATTGACGGCAATGCGGCGCGGAAAGCGGTTGGGCAGTGAACCCGTAACCGCGGTTACGGTTGCGCCACCATCGCCGCTGCGGAATACTTTCATCGGCCCGAAATCAGGCGCTGTAGCCACGTAAATGGAATCGGGATTGGTGTGCGAAACCGCGATGGTCATAATCACATTGCCGTCTGCATCAAACGCCGGGTTGCCTACAGTAGAAAAACTGCCGCCCTGGTCGGTGGATTGTTTCAGATCGAGTCCGCCGTGATAGATCACATTGGTGTTGGAAGGTGCCACCACAATCGGTGCGAGAAAAGCCGCCGGGTTGTTGCCAAACGCACTGGCCGGTGAACTGTAAATGCCCTGGAAGGTTTGCCCCATATCATACGACTGGAAAATATTGCGGTACTGGTACGACGCATATTGAATGTTATCATCGGTCGGATCAATGGCGTTGTAACTGCCGTCGCCGCCGAGATGGCCCAGCGACCAGTAGTTGCCGTTGCCCTGGTACTGGTTGGTGAAATTGTCCTGCAACCCGCCCAGCGCCATATCCGGGTTGGTTGCCGAAACCGAACCGATGTAAAACTGCGTGGAAACATACCCATCGTTGCAATCGAAATACGTTGTACCGAAATCGTTTGAACGATTTAAACCGCCATCGTGTGCGATGTAAATTTTTTCCGGGTCAAGCGGATTTACCACCACATCGTGCATGTCCACGTGGCAATAATCGGGACCGCCATTCATGCTCGAAACCTGGAAAAAAGAAAGGCCTCCGTCAACCGAAAGGTTTGCATTGATGCCGGTAACGATAATTTTATTCGAGTCGTTCGGATGAATGAGCATGCCTTCGGAATACCAGCCCTGGTAGCTGTTCAGGTCCTGGTTGGTTTTGTAGGTCCAGCTTTGGCCGGCATCGCTGGTGGTGTAAATGCCGATGGTGTTAAAGGCGTTGCAGATCTGCAGCACACCGTAATTGTTGTTGGGCTCCCACATCGAAATGGTGATGCGCCCGTCGTGTGTGTTGGCGGGTAATCCGTTTGTAACAATGCTCCAGTTTTGCCCGCCGTTGGAGGTACGGTACAGCCCTTTGTTAATGCTGTTGAGGTTGCCCACACCGGCAAGCAGCACACTTGTATCTGTTTTCAGGATGACCAGATCGGTTACCAGTTTTTCACCCAGCACCTGGTTCCAGGTCGTGCCCATATCGTTGCTGCGGTAAACGCCTTCGGTAGTGGCGGCAAACACCACATTCGGGTTGAGCGGATTGAACACCACTTCCCAGATGCCCCGGTTTTGCTGGTAACTCCAGTTGAGTGCGTACGACCAGGTTACACCGCCATCCACCGATTTGAGAATGCCCATGCCGTGTGTGCCGCGCGTGGTGCGGTCGGTGAGGCCGTTGGTGGACGTTCCGTAACTGTAGGTTTCACCGGTTCCGATAAACATAATATCCGGATTTGTCGGGTGAAATGTAATCGCGCTTACGCCGAGTATCGGAAAACCGGTGCTGACATTGGTCCACGCACTCACCCCGATTCCGCCGGTGGTTGATTTCCAAAGCCCGCCACTGGCCGAGCCGAGCCACACTTCGGAGGTATCAGCCGGATTTACCGCGATGCAGAGCGTGCGTCCGCCCATGTTGTTGGGGCCGATGGAAGTCCACGTGCCCACCTGCGCCTGCGATCGGTTCTGTACAAACTGCTCCTGGTAATGCGCCCAGGCTTTGGCATAGGCATCAGCGGGAATATCCAGGCCCGGAAAGGCACGGCTTTTCGTGAGCCATTGCAACGCTTCGAGGGCTTCGGTTTCGCGCTCGCGGAAGGTTTCGGGCGTTGCCGGTTTCGGGGAAAACGTTGGCAGCAGCAGGAACAGGGCTGCCAGTGAGCAGGCTCCCGCAATTAGTTTGATGGAAATGAAACGCATGGTTGTAGCCGTATTTATATCCTGCAAGTTCGTGAAAAACCAACAATTTAATCGGCAGCAACGTGTTGAACGGCAATTTTCGGGTGATTTTGCAACGAAAACGGGTACAAATCCTGTCCCCGGTTTTCAGCGTATATTGGCTTATATTAACAGGTTGCAGATAATAACTGCCTGCGCCAGCCGTTTTTCTGCCGGTTTTAACAACTTTTTTTGTAGTATATTTGTTGTCTGTATAACATGGGGCAAACACCACAGCACGATTTTCAGCCGGGAGAACTTCTCGCAAAAATTAATTCACCGGCCGACCTGCGTAAACTCGACGCCAGCCAGATGCAACAGGTTTGCAACGAACTGCGCCAGTATATCATTGATCTTGTGTCGGTTAAAGGCGGCCACTTCGGTGCAAGCCTTGGGGTGGTGGAACTCACCGTGGCCCTGCATTACGTTTTCCAGACACCGTATGATCAGCTGGTTTGGGACGTGGGTCACCAGGCCTACGGCCACAAAATTCTGACCGGCCGCCGCGATGTATTTCATACCAACCGCCGGTACAAAGGCATCAGCGGATTCCCAAAACGCTCTGAAAGTGAATACGATACCTTTGGTGTCGGGCACTCCTCCACCTCCATTTCCGGCGCGCTGGGCATGGCAGTAGCCGCACGTTACAAAAACGAAAACCGCCAGGCGGTAGCCGTTATCGGCGACGGCGCAATGACAGCAGGACTGGCCTTTGAAGGACTGAATCATGCCGGAATTGAAAACAGCAACCTGCTGGTCGTGCTCAACGACAACTGCATGAGTATCGACCCGAATGTGGGCGCGCTGAAAGAATACCTGAACGACATTACCACATCGCATACGTACAATAAAGTGAAGGACGAGGTCTGGAAACTGCTGGGCAAAATCAGCAAATTCGGGCCGGATGCGCAGAAAATTGCCACCAAGGTGAGTGATGCCATGAAATCAACCCTGCTCAACCAGAGCAACCTGTTCGAATCGCTGAAGTTCCGCTATTTCGGGCCGGTTGACGGGCATGATGTGGACCGCCTGGTGAAAGTGATGAACGACCTGAAAGACATCCCGGGACCGAAAATCCTGCACGTACTCACCACCAAGGGCAAAGGCTTTAAGTTTTCGGAAGAAGGCAACCCGACGCTGTGGCATGCGCCCGGCCTGTTTGACAAAAACACGGGCAAAATTGTAAAAGCACATACCACTGAGCCGCAGCCGCCAAAATACCAGGATGTTTTCGGACATACCATGGTGGAGCTGGCCGAACAGAATCCGAAAATCATGGGCATTACGCCCGCCATGCCTTCGGGCTGCTCACTCAACATTATGATGAAAGCCATGCCCGAACGCGCTTTTGACGTGGGCATTGCCGAACAGCATGCAGTTACATTCAGTGCCGGTTTAGCCACACAGGGCATGATTCCGTACTGCAACATTTATTCCTCGTTCATGCAGCGTGCCTACGACCAGGTGGTGCATGATGTGGCGCTGCAGAACCTGCAGGTGGTACTTTGCCTCGACCGCGGCGGACTTGCCGGTGCTGACGGGCCTACACACCACGGCGCGTATGATCTTGCCTACTTCCGCTGCATTCCGAATATGATTGTTTCATCGCCGATGAACGAGCAGGAACTGCGCAACCTCATGTACACCGCGCAGCTCAATAATTACGGCCCGTTCGCCATCCGCTACCCGCGCGGTAACGGTGTAATGCCGGAATGGAAAACACCTTTTGAAGCACTTGAAGTCGGAAAAGGCCGCAGGATTTGCGACGGTACCGACATTGCCATACTCACCATCGGCCACCCCGGCAACTTTGCCGTGGAAGCCTGTGCCGAACTGCAGCAGGCCGGGGTAAGCGCCGCGCATTTTGATATGCGTTTTGTGAAACCGCTTGATGAAGAACTGCTGCACGATGTGTTCAGCCGCTTCAGCAAAGTGATCACCGTAGAAGACGGTTGCATCCAGGGTGGATTCGGCAGCGCTGTGATTGAGTTTATGGTGGACAACGGGTACACCGCACAGGTAAAACGCCTCGGCATTCCCGACGCGTTTATCGAACACGGCGAACAACCCGAACTGTGGGCCGAATGCGGTTTTGATGCCGCCTCCATTGCAGCCACCGCAAAGAAAATGGTGCTGAAGGGGAAAAAGGTGCGCGTTTAAAAACGAACTATTTATCCGATACATCAGCCGGCCTCGTTGCCGGCTTTTTTTATGCTGCTAATACAACGCAGCCGGTAAGCTTACTGATCTATATCACGCGCATTCGAGAGGTTGTTGAAAACTAATCCTTTGTTTTGAGTGGCCAATGTTCTTTTTTCGCAAAAGACCAAAACCGGAACAACTTATGCCCGCATTAATTCAGCTCGACCCGAAAGGGGTTGCACCAATTCTTAGTTACAACGTACCCGAACCCAGTTCGTATCCCGGAAAATTTCTTGTCGAACTCAGTTCGCCTGCGCCCCGGCTGACGTTTAAACCCGAGTGTTTTGACTGGCCAAAAGAAACGGCAATCACCGATACGGATATCAGCACTTCTGTAGATTCATTTACGAAGAGCGCCATTATTCCTTCGAAAGTAAAAATGGCCATCGGCGGTATTCAGCCTTCGCTTTTTTCAGGAAGCTCAAAGCTGATGACAATGTTCAGCGCCAACACATCACCGCTTGCAGGTCCGCTTGCCGCAGTTGCCTTAGCCGCCAAAGACCGGATGTCAACGCTGATCAAGGACAATAAAAAACTGGTGTTTTACAAAACGATGGGCGGGCAAACACGCACGCGGGTGATTAACAAACCCGCAGCGGCTGAACCATCGCTTTATATCGTGATGTCGGTTGCGTTGTCAAATTTCCTGGGCAGTTACGGTGCAGGCCGCACCATCAATACTTTTACGTTGCTGCCGGGTGAAAAAACAACCATCTCCGTTAAAACATATAAAAAGTCGGCGGAAACACGTAGCGAAGCGTCCAGCATTCTTGATTCGTACACCGACGAGAAAGCGTCTGAATTTGAAGAAGCGGTTCAGAATGAAAATTCAAATACCGAAAGCAAGGACAAAAGTTTTAACTACTATGCCGATGCAGAGGGTTCAGGCAACATCGGTGTTGTAAAGGCAAGTGCCAGTGCCGGTGTTTCCGGTTCCGTGAACTCGGCCACCGAAGAAATGTCGAAAAACGTGGCGTCTGCAACCAAAAAAGAATCGGCAAAAGCGTCGGCAAAACGTGATGTTGAAATCAATACCACCTCGCAGGTTTCTACCGAATCGGGCGAAGAAACATCCATTGTGCGCGTGCTCGAAAACATAAACGTTTCTGCTACGCTGAATTTTATTTTCCGGCAGATGAACCAGGAGTTTGTGAACCTGCTGCACCTGACCGACGTCCGTATCGGTTATTTCAACGGCAACCCGGATACGAAAAAGGAAGTTCCGCTGTATAACCTCGATTCGCTGCTGGACGAGGTGTGCATTCCCGCTGTGAAAAAAACAGTCCGCGACATGATCATGAAAGTGCTCGCGGGCCTGAAAGATTACAAAGGCAACAAACACACCGACCTGTTTACAAAAACGAATGATGAAACGGTTGAATACAATTCGCTTAACCGCGACAAGGTAAGTGTGTACACCGATCCGGCAACGGGTTCGGAGTTTGCTGTTCCCGGCATTATCCTGAATGTGAGCAAAAACACCATGCGTACCGACGGGGTAATTGTAGAGTCAATGCTTGGCCAGGGACAGGCACTGGATGAATATTCGGCCAACCTGCAGGATGAAAAAGTGCGCGAAAAGAAACTGCAGAACCGCCTGCTGGAACTGGAAATAGAAGAGCGTGAAAAACGCCTCGCCATTCTCGTTTCAGGCGACAAAGCCAAGGCTGATATTTACAAGTCACTTTTCCCTGAACCGGCCGCTGACAGCAGCAAAGCATAATGCAGAAACCGGACAATGAACTTGCATTATCGCGAACCCTTGCGGTAATGCAAACGAAGGCCGTTGAAAAAACCGGTCCAGAAAAGGAACTGCCTGAACTGCCGGCCCGGAAAGAGGAAGTTGCTCCCGGGGAGAAAGAAACGTTTACCCCGGGAAACGAACCCGAAGATGTGCCGCGGAAAAAAATATTGCAGGTGGAGTCGATTGAGGATGTGGAAGACCTGCTTGCAAAAACATTCCGAGATCCGGACCTCACGCCGGAAGAGCGTTTTTCTGTACTTACGGCTTTAACCAGTTATGTAACCACTGATAACCTGGATATGGATGTGTCGGTGATGGGCCGTTACACCTCCATGGGCATGATGGTTACACGGGCAGCACGGGAGGCCACGGACATGGATGAAGAAGGTGATACCGGCGAACGGCTCGGCAGTTTATGGATTTCGCTTTTGCTCGCTGCCGAAGAAGAAAACAGTCTTGTTGTGGATGCAGGTTATGATTTTCTCATCGGTAATCCTGACCGGCTGCTGAACCGGATGCCTTTACCCGGAAAAAATGCACTATGGAACACCAATGCGTGGCAGCACCCGTCCAAGGTTTCGAACGCCCTGCGCTTTCAGCCCGTTAATGCCATCCAGGCTGCCACACAGACGGCACCATCTGCAACGCTTTCATGGGGCGATTACATTAAAACGAAAGGTCAGCAGCTTTTGATGGCTGCCTTTGGTTCAAGCAGTGTCCTGAAAGACCTTGATACATTAATAAACAATGCGACGGCAGACGCTGAAGCGAAAAACAGTGTATTACCACTGACTAAGCTGATCGATACGATTATAGCCGATATCGACAAATACGCTTCCGCGTTCGGCCGCGGTTTTCAGCTCGCCATCCAGAACAACATCAATAGTTTTAAATACAACGTTTATTTTCTGAAAGGGCTGATCTGCGGGCTGTATGAAGCAGCCACCAGTGAAGAAACAAAAAGTTTGCTTGGCAGCGTAATCCAGGTGGTGGTAGTTGGTTTGATCCTCAACCCGGTTACCGGGGTCGTTTTTATTGCAGGCACACTGGGTCAGATTCTTTATGATTTGTATTCATTCGGAGCCGGATTATGGGGATTGTTTACTAACCTCGGTGAAATTGCAGCAACGTGCCAGGGATATATTACCATGTTGTGGAATGCGTTCATTGGTTTCTTAAATCTGCCGCACCTGGAAATACTGAAGGGATTAGCCGGTGCAGCAAAAACAGCCGGACCTTCTGTTTTCGATTTCCTGAAAACAGCTTTTCCTGAAAACCCGGAACTGATTTATGAGCAAATCGGGCATTTTATCGGTGCAACGCTTTTTGAAGGCACGGTCGATTTTTTCTTCAAAGAAGCCAAAGGGTTCAGCCTGCTTTCCACATCACTGTGGGATAACCTCACAATCTATGCAACCTACTTTTTCAACTGGGGCCGTTTCATCGGGCCGCTGATCCTGGAAATAATTGTAAGTGCCGTTACGGGAGTGGGTACACTGGAGCTAATTGGCAAGAACGGGGCCAAGCTCCTTGCAAAATATGCACCCAAACTGATTGACGCCTGCAAGGAATTTATCCAGCTCGTTATCAGGATCGTTGTACAGGTTGCCGGAAAAATGAAAGACACATTCTTCACTTATCTTCCTAAACTTTCGAAGCTGATCAACAAAGGTGTTGACCTGGCCGATGACGCAATTAATAAAATATTTGAATGGACGCTCCTCTTCTGTGAACCGGCCGACATTATCGAATTTATCCTCAGCATGATTGCCGCTGTTTTTGAACCCGGGGTAACAGAAGAGCTGCAAACGGAATTTAAAGAGGCCCTGCAATGAAAAAAGGCAGCGATGAACTAGTCAAACATTTTCCGGCAACCTTAAAAGTGCTGAACAAGGCTATTGAACTCGGGCCTGATGCTGCATTTTTCCGGGTTGCATTCGAGCGTTATGACATCATGATCCGGCAATTCGAATCTGCTGCCGGTGTTGTATTCGAGCGGGCTGAACAATTCGGGGTGATGGATCGCATCGAATTTCAAAATCCGTTTTTTACAGTTATTGTAATTATCTCCCGGTTTCTCAAAAAAAACAAATCAAATCCGAAAGCGGATATCAGCCAGGAAGTAATACTCGTTTTTCGTTTTTTTATTACAATCGGCAAATTTGATGGCGACCTGTTTGCCATACTCATGAAACAGGATTTTGTGAAACAGCTTTTTCTGCGCGTCAACCAGGAAATGGAATTGCTATATCCGGATGATGCACTTACACAACTACAGACTGCCGCAAAAAATGTCATCGATCTGAAATCAGAAAACAATATTTTCAAGGAAGGGCTTTGCATTTTTTCGTTCCTTTCCGGTATTGTCAATACTGTTTTTAAAACCGGGCGTATAACCGATGTAACCCTGCAACTGGAAAGCAGGATGTTTTTTGCCATTACTAAAAATCCGGCCCGTAAATTACGAACATCCATCTGCGACATCGTAATTATGATTCAGGATGCAAAGGGTATCGCGAAGCGCCTGCGTGTCGAGGTAAAAGCCTGGCAGGGGAAGAATTTTATATTTAAAGGTGTGGTGCCGGATATAACCGACGATACGGTTGATGACCTGGTGCAGGCCTACCGCTATATTTTTGAATCGGTTTTTGTCGAAGCTGACATGACTACTCTTGCATATGTCATTCCGAAAAACACATCACCGGATGGCATTAAAGCCGAGAGCATCCGGAAAGTGCTGAATCACATGATGAACGCGGATGCCGGTTACCTGCAAACGCTTTTCAACTTTAACGGCGGCCCCTTTCGCATCCGTCCTTCCGATGCTGGTGACACACTACGGCATAAACTGGCCTACGATGCATTCCAGGCAGCGTCGGCAAATAACGACCTGAGCATTAAAAACATCATGAACGAGTGGGACAAACTGCTTGCCGCTGCCAAAGCGAACGGCGACAAAACCTGGGACAGTATTGAACCCTGGGCAGGCGGTAAAAAAGATCATGCGGCAATGGCAACAGCATTGCAGCAGCACCTTGACCCGCCGCACGACAGCATTGAACGTGGCATTATTGAAATTGACAACCCCTTCGAGTAGGTTTTTCTCACGCTGCTGCATCACCTGCAATTTTATCTGTCACTTTTATAAACCGTTCGCATTATACAGGAGCCAAACCACATCCGCTCCCGTATGAAAACGCACCTCCGCCTCACTGTCCTGTTGCTGTCCGGTTTTTTATCCGCCACTGCAGCACTTCCTGATACCATCTGTATTCCCTTCGCAAGCAAAAGCGCCACACTCAGTCCCGAAGGCGCTGCCCGCCTCGATTCGCTGTTCAGCAAACTTTATAATATTCCGCAGGCGTACACCATTTCCATCGGCGGCCATACCGACATTACTGGCAGCGATGAACAGAACAAACGCATGGGACTGAAACGGGCGGAAAGCACGGCTGCATGGTTCCGTAAAAATGGTTTTTCACCATCGGCAATTACCGTTTACAGCAAAAGCAGCAGTACGCCCATCGCCACCAATGAAACGGAAGAAGGCCGTACACTTAACCGCCGCTGCGAAATTGTGGTGGCATTGAAACCTGTGAACCTGCAGCAGGTGCTTGGTATAAAACCGGCGCAGGAAAAAATAAAAGTGGATAATGCCCGCGGCGGTGCTTTCACCATGGCCTCCGGAACAAAAATAAATGTGCCGGCGAATGCGTTTCGTGGGGCCGACGGAAAACCGGTGCGCGGTGAAGTGGAAATCAGTTACGAAGAGTACCGCGATCCCGCCGATTTTCTGCTGGCCGGTATCCCGATGAGTTTTGTGAAAGACGATGAATTCATGGCGTTTAACTCCGACGGCATGTTCACCATCCGCGCTTTTGCCGGTGGCAGCGAAGTGAAGCTGGCGCCGGATGCTGCCCTGAACGTGGAGCTGAAAAAAGTGCAGAACCTGCCCAACGCCGGCATTTACCGCTTCGATTCCATTCCGCAGGCGTGGAACGAATCAAATGCCCACGGGCAGAACATGTGGCAGATTAACAACGGGCATGGGTTATGTGGATTTGCAAACGGAAAAATGCAGTGCACGATGGATGCGGAACCCGGTTACGTTTTTGCAGTCCGTTTAGGCGCAGTGTGTATTGAAAAAGGAATAAACATTGACCTGAAAAAACCGGATATCGCGTTTGCAAAAGCGTTGCCCGATGAAAAACCTTCGACCTATTTCAAACTGCATAAACGGAATTCCAATAAACGATACACCGAGTTTGTCCTTGTGGAAGAAGGCCCGGGCAAAACGCTGGTGCCGCTGCTGCAGCAGGTACGGTTCCGCAACTACAAAAAAAACAACAGCGGCCTGCAGCTGCCTGCTTTCAGCGAAACCTGGACCGACGTACAGCTGCGCAGTGTAAAAGAAAACACGGCCATGCTTACCCTTTTTTCAAACAGCGATACGGTGGATATACCAGTTACCATATTACTGAACGGAAATAATTCCCGGAAAAAAGCGGCTGCTTTTGCACCCCGTTTGAAATCGGACGTGGAAAACAAACAGCTGATGGAACAGCAGCGCCTGCTGAACCTGGCCGAAGAAAAAAACCTGAATCCCGATCGTTGCCACGATTCGCTGTTTTGTTTTTATCAACTGGCCAAACAGTGGATGAAGGTGGGCGAAGACACCCTTCCGTTTAAAGCGTGGATTGATTATTTCAATAATCATCACGACGAACTGCGCGAACGTTATGTAAACCGCTACCGCGCGCCAGGCAACCAGCTGTATCTTACTTACCAGGAAAACATCCGCCGGAAGCAGATGGCCCAGGTGGCGGGCATGCTGGGAATTTACGGATCGGAAATCAGCGACTCGTCATTTTCTTCGGTGTTCCGCAATATAAACGTAAACAGCATGGGCGTATGGAACTGTGACCAGGTGGATCGCCTTGCCGAAAAAGCGTATGTAAAAGCCAATTATGTGGATGAACAGAACCGGAAACTGCACATCACTACACTGTGGGTGATTGACAGCCGGCTGAATGGTGTACTCACCTACTCGGGCCAGGGCGAAAAACTTACGCCCTATCATTTTCCGTACAGCACCATTTCCAGGAATTCACTGCTTGCGATTGACGACCGGATGAACATTTACACCTGTTCTGCTGCCGATTTTAATGCGATGAGTTCGAAGCAGCCCGAACGCTATACATTTCACCTGACACTCACCGGCAAACCACGCAACAAGGCTGACTTCAACGGAATGCTCAGCAGCCGCTGATTTATGCCCGTGATGCAGTATCTTGCATACCGATGGCATCACCTCCTCCGTTTCAATGGGATCAATGGTACGCTGCCGTGGGCGGGCGCAGCATCAGCATTGCGGAAGTGGATGCGCTGCTCAAAGAAATTTACGAAGGGCAGTATCCGCGTTTCGATGGGCCGGTGGCGGAAACGGTACGTCCGTTTGCATCGCCGGAAGAAGCTGCAGCAATCATCAAAGCCAAAGCACTTGAATTCGGCGCCGACATGGTGGGCATCTGCGCCATTGAACCGTCGGATATTTATCGCGGCAAAACTGTTACTGAAAAATTTGCGGTTGCGGTTGGGCAGCGCATGCTGTGGCGCAAATTCCAGGTGGTGCCATCACAGGAATCGGCCATTGAATGTGTGCGTGTTTATCATGCGCTGGGCGAAAGTATCATTAAACTGGCGGAATGGATCCGTTCGCAGGGCTATACCTGCCGCATTGAACATCCGATCGGGGACAGCGACCTGCTGCATATTCCCATCGGGCTGAAGGCGGGTTTCGGGGAGCTGGGGCGGCACGGTTCCATTATTCATCCGAAACACGGGCCGCTGTTTCGCATGGGCAGTGTGGTAACCGATATTCCCATGGCAACGGATCACCCCGTGGATGCGGGCATTGCGGCGTTCTGCGACAAATGCAAAGCCTGCCGCATTTATTGCCCGGCGAAAGCGGTTCCCGATAACCGAAGCCCGGAAGCGGGCAAAGACCACCTCGGTAACGACCGCTATGTGGTGGATACAGGCAAATGTTTCCCCTATTTTGCAAAGCACAATTACTGCTCCATCTGCCTGCCGGTGTGTGTCTACAACCACAAGGAATGGGCGCGCGATTTTGAGGGGCACGAAACCAGGCTGTTTCCGCAGGTTATAATGGAAGAACCGCCGCCCCGGGCCGAAATTCCTGAAAACGACCGGCACGATTTTCCCAAACTCCTGTAAAGTCGGTTCATACTCCGATAAATATCCCGTTTCGGGGAACAATCATTTGGATTAACCGAATAGGTTGCGATATTTGACAGCTTACATCCTTTGCATGAATTACGAAGCAGCGGCAGCATATGCGCTCGGACGGCTCCGGAAGGAACTACCGGAAAATTATTACTACCACGCCGTCAACCATACGATTGATGTGCTTCAGGCCATTGAGTACCTCGGCAAGGGCGAACAGGTTTCGGAAGCGGATTTTGTGCTGCTCCGCACCGCTGCTGCATTTCACGACATCGGTTTTGTTGAAATATACGCCAACCACGAACCGGCCGGTGCACGTATTGCTGCGGAAGTGCTGCCCGGGTTTGGATACACCGAAGCAGATATAAAAACCATACAGCAACTGATTAATGTTACCGCCCTGCCCAGCCAGCCCACTACCCTGCTGGAAATGATTATCCGCGATGCAGATCTCGACTACCTCGGGCGCGAAGATTACCTGCTGATTTCGCACCAGCTGAAATTAGAATGGCACAAACGCGGCATGGTTAAAACGATGCGGGAATGGTATGAACTGCAATACCAGTTTATGGAACAGCATACCTTTTACACCGAAACCGCCCGCACCCACCGCAATGCCGGCAAAGAATTGTACCTCGAACAGCTGCAGAACCTGCTCGGATTAGACGGCGTTACAAAAAACCCTTAAATTAGAGCCTGAATCAGAAACAGGCAATAATTGAACGGACGGCTTTGCCGTTAAAACTTGAACCATTCATTCCCGTATGGAAACCAGTACAGAACACATTTTAGTACCCACCGATTTCAGTAAAGTGGGCGACTGCGCCCTGCAGCACGCCATCAGCCTGGCAGGCATTACAGGCGCCGAAGTATCGCTGCTGCACATCGTGGCAAACGAAAAAGACAAGGCCGGTGCAGAAGAAAAACTCAACGCCGTAATTGCTGCACAGCAGGCGTCGGGCATCACCATTCACCCGGTGATTAAAACCGGCAATATTTTTGACGACATCGGCGGCGTGGCCGATACACTGGGCGCAACCCTGATTGTGATGGGCACCCACGGCGTAAAAGGCATGCAGCATGTTACGGGCAGTTATGCGGTGAAAGTAATCACCAACTCGTCGGCCCCGTACATCGTGGTGCAGCAACGCCCGCCCCGCAAAGAAATCCGCACCATCCTGTTCCCGGTTGACATGGC
This sequence comes from Chitinophaga pinensis, assembly GCA_943372645.1. Classification (GTDB taxonomy): domain Bacteria; phylum Bacteroidota; class Bacteroidia; order Palsa-965; family Palsa-965; genus VBWE01. The sequence continues at coordinate 386,600 of CALRZN010000001.1, forward strand.
CAAAGAAAATAAACAGTCGCTGGCCATGACCATTAAAATGGCCCAGACCTACAAGGCCAGTGTGAACCTGTATGTGATGCACGAAGAAGATACCTTCCTGAAAAATTCCATCAAACGGAACGCCGAATATGCGCTGCAGGCCTTCAAGAAAAACGAGGTGAACTGCATCATTGAACATGCCACCGAAAAGAAAAATTTCGTGAAGCAGTTTTTGAAACATGCCGGTACTATTGATGCCGATATGATCGTGGTCATCAATACCCAGGAACGCGGCGTGCACGAACTGCTGAGCGGCACCAGCGAGCGTGAAGTAATTACCAACGAAAACGAAATCCCGGTAATGATCATCAATCCGATGCACATTAAAAATGCACGCATCGAGACCATCGTGGCCGGTTTCTGAAGAAATAACAACTTAAAAAAACCGGTTCACCCGTTTCTGTGAACCGGTTTTTTTATGATTTGCCGATACATTTGCAGTATCTGTCCACGAACATAAATCATTTCCTGTTTTTTGCGTTAATTGCATAGCAAACAGTCATTAAGTGCAATAAAAAACTGCACCCATTAAAAACAGTCATTATGGATCAGCCCGTTAATACCTCCGCCCCTGTGAACGACCCGGAAGCCCTCTGCGGTTATATTGCAAGCCATCACCACGAACTGCTGCAGGCTATTTTTCCTGAAATTACAATTCATGCGCGTGTGGCCGGCAAAGTAGATGTGGGATACATCAGCGGCATTGCATCGCTTGAATCGGTAACGCTGGAACTTGTTGCCACGGTGAAACAGTACCTGCTTTTTGAAAAACACATGCTGCTGCCGTTCCTGTGTAACAAGGTGAAATTCCCCGAAAACGAGATCAGCCGTATCGGCAACCCGGAACTGGGCCACTTTATGAAAAACACGGTTGCGCGTCACAAAGCGATGCTCAACCGGCTTGATCAGCTGAAAAGCCTCACCTCCGGATACACCTCGCCGCTGAATGCATCGCCATCGGCCAAGCACCTGTTCCAGGGTTTGGGTGAAATGGACAATACACTGCGCGATATGATACGCATCGAAAGCACGGTTTTGTTTCCGAAAGCCGGTCTCGTTGATTTTGAACAAACAGCAATTACTGCCCGCACATCATCCACACCTCCCGCCATGTCTCCCATTCTCGTTTGTACTGATTTTTCTGAAGGCAGCAACAATGCCGTGCGTTATGCGGCCGAAATGGCCAATGCATTTCAGACTGCGCTCATTATTTTTCATGCAAGTCACTCGTCGGTAGCCGCAACGGATGCAGACGGTGTATTGCCTGCCGATGAAAAAGCACGCCGTACCGAAGCGCTCCGCCGCCTGGAGGAAACGGCACGCGTTATTAAAGAACAAACCGGCATTGATGCTGAAACATCATGCAGCGCTGGCCTTCCCGTAGATGAAATTATCCGCGCTGCACATGTGCTGAAAGCAGGCACAATTGTAACCGGTGCACGCGAAACTGCTGCCGGAAGCGGCATTGTGGGCGGACTGGTTTATGACCTGATGCATACGTCCGATATACCGGTGCTGGCTGTTCCCATGGGATGCACATTTGTTCCGCTGAAACGGATTGTGCTTGCAAGCGATCTGCGCAAAGGCGAAACGTTTGATGACAACCTGCTGCGCAAAGTAATCAACCGCTTCAACGGGGAACTGTTTCTTGTAAGTGTGATGGCACCGGGCGAAAAACCGGGCGTGGACAAAGCCATTGCGAGCTTTGAACTGGAACACCGCTATTCCGATATTTCGAAACAGATTGAACTGGCCGAAGGCGAAAACTTAGTGGACAGCCTCAACGATTTTGCATTCGAAAAAAATGCGGACCTGATTGTGATGATTCCGCACAAACACAATTTCCTGAAACGGATGATGCGTAATACACAAACGCAGAAAGTGCTGAAAGGCACCCACCGCCCGCTGCTTACACTCATCGCCAGCGAACGGTAAACGTTTCCTGCCGGTAATGAACCGGGAATATGCAGCAGATTTACTGGAGGATTGTCCCTTTTCCGGTTCATTTCTTCCGTTTGCCGATTATCGGGCGTGAGGCTGTCACTTTTAAAATTTATCTTCGTTTCTTTAGGTAGGCATTCCTGCAGATGCCTGTTAAAACATTCAATCATGTCAACCGGGAGCATTGCTTTTCCGTCGTCAGCCGCACGGAATCTGAAAGCCTTAGGAACTGCTGTTTTGCTGTTTGCCTCGTTCTGTGCACACGCACAGGAAGACACACTGCAGACCAAAACATTTAACCAGAAAGACATCACCGCGTTTGACCCGGTAAAGGAAAAAGTAGTTTCCGGCGCCAACCGCATTGCGGAAAATCCGGATGAGCTTGCGGTACGCACGTACATCATCACGCGCGATGAAATTATCCGAAACGGGTACATCAGCCTGAACGATGTGCTGCGCACCCTGCCTGGCTTCCGCATATCGGAACCCTCGAATGCCTACATCGGTGAATCGTTCCTGATGCGCGGGCTTACGGGCAACATGTACACCAAAATCCTGATCAACGGCATTTCGATTACACCATCGGCTGCGCCGGGATTTCCGCTCGGTTCCAACCTGCCCATCCGCCAGGCGGAACGTATCGAGATTATTCTTGGTCCTGCTTCCACCATTTACGGAAGCGATGCAATGGCCGGTGTAATCAACATTGTGATTCCCGAAGTGGAGCGCCCGGTGGAAGCACTGGCCGGTGTTTCCGCAGGTACAAAAGGGCGTAACGAGTTCAATCTTTTTCTCGGCGGAAAAGCGGGCAACGCCAAAAACGTTTTGCAATACCAGCTGTTTGGTTCGAGCGTTTCTGTTCCCGACCGTAACCTGAATCTGAATGATGACCTCGTGCGGGTAGATACAAACGCAATTAATCAGAACGGCAGTGCTTCCAATTATATCGGCTTGAGAGACAAAAGCCTTCCGCTGGTGAGCCCCCTTCCGCACGAAAGCCGTGTTATCGGGTCTTCGCTTAAATTCAAGGATTTCCGCCTGATGGCGTTGCAGATGTACCGGAAAGACCACAGCGCTATTGGTTCACATCCGGAGGTGGTGGCGTATAACGATCCGAACAGCTATATCGCTGACCAGATCAACAGTTACCAGCTGCAGTATGACAAATCGTTTAAACGGCTGTGGATTCATACCAATATCAACGCCAACAATTACCGGGTTGACAATACGTCGAGTTACATCGGCATAACACATCCGCTGGCCAACGGTAAAAATTATTTTTATGCCTGGTCGCGCGACGTGTTTGTGGAGCAGCTTGTCGGTTACCGCCTGAAACACCTTTCTTTTCTTGCCGGGATAAACATGAATAAACGGCGCGGTATCGGTTACCAGAGTTACCTCGCAAGGCCCTACGATGCCAACGATCCGGAGCAGGTAAACCTGAAACAACTTCCTGACGGCACAACCGTTTGGGTGGTAAATAATTCGACTGACACGACCAACCAGATTGCACCGGGCTCTGCTTACAACCGTTATACCTACCAGGATTACTCCGGATTTTTGCAGGCCGTTTACAAAACCGAAAGACTGAACATCAATATGGGTGTTCGTTTCGACCGTGTTGATACCCTTTTTACCAAAGAATCGAAACAGTATCTGCAAACCAGTCCGCGTGTAGGTGTATTTTACAAAATCAATAACATGTTGCGGATCCGTGGTATGTATGCGCAGGCATTTCGCATGCTGGGCGGTTTCTATACGTTCAACAACTACCGGTACGAATCCATTCCCAATACGAATGAACCGCCAAGCTATAAGCGCATTTCACGGGCCGATCTCAAACCCGAGCTGATGCAGAACCTGGAAGGCGGTATCGTTTTTACACCGATGCGCGAACTGAAACTGGAGTTCCATTATTTTGCACACCAGCTGACCAACAGCATTACGCTTTCGGAAGAAACACCGGATAATATTACGAATCCGATGGACAAACCGTATATCGGTTATGCAGCGAAAAACAGTTCCACTTCCGAACTCCAGGGTTTCGAATTGTTTGTGCATTATGAAAACAAATTTTTCACCACCAACCTGGCCGGGCAGTACAACATCGGCAAGGAAAAAATTGATGGTATTGATTCTGTTGATTTTTACCGTTCGGTTCCGAAATACCAGTTGCACGCGGCTGTGCTTTCAAACATCAAAGCGTTCCGGATTTCGCTATATGCAAACTATTTCAGCGATTTCAGCGGGGCGCTGATCAAACGGGATAACCAGATATTTACCCAGGCCACCGACGGCTATTTAAGTGTGGACGGCATTGTGGGCAACCAGGTGAGCAAGCGGCTGTATGCGTATATTCGCGTGAAGAATGTATTTAACGGCGATGCAAAAGGCATCAGCACACCATTCATTACCGGTAAGCCGCTGAATTACATTCCGCAGGAAAAGCGGGCCATCAGCCTCGGCATGACATTCTCGCTGAATTAAATTGAAGTATGCGTCAACGGATTTTTGTTTTTATCCTGTTTCTTTTCCCGGTTCTTCTGCAGGCACAGCAGGGGAGCACGGATTCGGCCGGGGTAAAAAAAATAATTGCACAGGCATCGGCGGCGGGCAGCGACGATGCGGCGGAACTGCTGGAAAAAGCGATCATTCTTTCGCGCCAGATCAGTTACGACCGCGGAACCGACCTTGCGTTCCGCAACCTCATCACACTTTACAAAAGCAAAGGCTGGGTTGGTCCTGAACTGCGCACACGGATCCAGTACGGCAATTTTCTTTCTTCGAAAAAACGGTTCCGCGATCTTGCGGGACTTACATACGAAACAGGCAACCTGTATTTTGTAAGTCACCTGTACAGCAAAGCCGAAGATGCGTATCGCGAAGCCGATGTGCTGGCGCTGCAGTATGCACCCGAACTGCATTACGAAATTCTGCGCCAGGCCGGTGTTACCGCGCGTTACCTGAAAAAGTGGGACGTGGCGCAGGGCAAGCTGAATGCAGCAACCGGCATTGCACGCAGCTCACGAAAAACCAACGACCTGTTCTGGATTTACCAGCAGCAGGCCGAAATTGCGCACGAGCAGGGGCAATACCTGCAGGCATTTGAAATCAACAAAAAAATATACAACCTCGCCGACAGCTTAGGCAAACCTGATCAGAAACGGATTGCGCTGAACAATCTTGGCTACGCTGCCCGTTATGCGGAACAACTGGCCGATGCCGAAAACTTTTTTAATGCAGCGCTGCAACTCAACCCGTCGGGAAAAGACGATGTGATGCGCGCCCAACTGCTGCAGAGCCTCGGTATTCTGAAACAGAACCGGCAGGATTATAAATCAGCCGTGGCTTTGCTGGATGAGGCCGCCGCACTGTACCGGAAAACCGGGCATGAAGACGATGAGGCACGCGTGGATAATTTTCTCGCATTGGTATATTACCAGAACGGTGATAATTACCGCGCCATGTCAACCTGCACGAAGGCCATTCAGCTTGCGCGCAAAAACAAAAACAACCTGGTACTCGTTGACAGTTATGAAATCCTGTCGCTCATTAACCAGTCGCTGCACGATTATGAAGACGCGCTGAAAGCGTTTAAAACCCACCTCGCGCTGAAAGATTCGGTGAACCAGGACGAGCAGAATAAACAGAACGAACTGCTGCAGCAGCAGTTCCTGCTTGAACGCATGGAAAAAGAAATGCGCCTGCTGCACGTAGCCGAAGAAATAAAAGACCTGGAGATTGCCAAACTGACTTCAGAGAAAAACCTGGAATCGGAACGCGTTATTGTGCTGCAGAAAGAGGCGCTGCTGCGCACCTCGGAACTGCGCAATCAGGATCTGCTTGCCCGTGAAACGCGTTCACAGCTGGAACTGCTGCAGAAACAAAGCCTGCTCGACAAAAAGAGCTCGGAAATCACGCTGCTGAACCGTGAAAAACAGATCCAGTTGCTCGAACTGGAAAAAGAAAAACTGAACGCACAGGAAGCGGAACGCCAGAAAAACCTGGCCGAAAAAGAGAAACGCATCGGTGAACTGGAACTCACACAGGTAAAAACACGTTCGCGCAACCTCATTTATTTTGCGGCCGGCCTGCTGCTGCTTATTGTGGGTGCCATTATTACGCTGGTGATTCTCCGCAAAAAAAACAAACGCATTGAAAAACAGAACGAAACGATTCTTGAAAACCAGCGCATCATCCAGATTGAAAAAGATAAATCGGACAAGCTGCTCCTGAACATCCTGCCCCCGGTGGTAGCGGCAGAGCTGAAAGAGACGAACAAATATAAACCCCGCCTGTATAACGAAGCCAGTATTCTCTTCACCGATTTTTCCAAATTCACCACCATTGCCGAACAGCTTTCGCCGGAAGTGATGATTGACACACTCGACCGTATTTTCCTCGCGTTCGACAACATCTGCGAAACGTACGGACTGAACCGCATCAAAACCATCGGCGACAGTTACATGTGCGTGAGCGGCCTGCCCGAACCCGACGCACAGCATGCGATAAACACCGTGCGTGCGGCATTAGACATGCGCGACTTTATGCGTGATTTTAACCGTAAATCAATGGCTGCGGGCGGACCGGAATGGGCCATACGCATCGGCATCAATTCAGGACCGGTGATAGCGGGCGTGGTGGGCATCAAAAAATTTGCGTACGATGTGTGGGGCGATTCGGTGAACACGGCCTCGCGCATGGAATCGAGTGGTGAGATTGATCATGTAAACATTTCCGGTGCGACCTGGGAACTGGTACATACCCATTTCAGCTGTACTTCACGCGGAAAAATCAACGCCAAAAACAAAGGCGAGATCGAGATGTATTTTGTGGACCGGAAATCCTGAAGCAGTTTTCCCGGTACAAAATAAATCAGCCCACTATTCCTGCGTACAGTTATATCATATTTCATTTAATGTTTACCTCCCGGATATCGGATAAAACCACCGAAAACATTAAATTTGTTTGTTCATGAAAATCCGGGGTGGCATTCTCTTCCTGTTCTTTTTTCTCACTGCTGTAAAAGCGGCAGAAGCACAGCAGCCGGTGTACACGGGTTTCACGGTTGAAAACGGGCTTCCTTCGAATGAGGTTTATGATATTTTCGAAGACAGTCTCGGCTATATCTGGTTTGCGACTGACCACGGTATCGCCCGCTATGATGGTTATGATTTCCGGACGTATTCTACTGCTGACGGATTAGTACACAATACTATTTTTGGTTTTTTTGAAGATGTACATCACCGTGTATGGATGCGCACGTTTAACAGCGCGCTGTGTTACATGGAAAACGGGAAATTTTACCCGTACAAATACAATGAACAGCTGCAGGCGTTTCTAGGGCGCAATTTCATCCAGACGTTTGCAATTGATGCAGCGGGCGATCTCTGGTTTATGTCTATCCGCAAACCCTTCGGGTTATACCGGCAGCAGCACGGCGACGGGCGTATTGAGCGTGTTCCGGTTCCGGCTGGTTACAATGCGGTGCTGATGGAGCTGGGTAACGGCATCAGCATTGCTGCTGTTGATTTTGAAAAGAGCAGTTCCGATACCTATGCCGATACTTCCCAGATCCTGCACCGGGGCAATGCGTGGTATTTTAATATCAGTTCGACGAATGCGGATGCCGGGCGTTCGCTGGTCCGGCTGTCGTGGAGCAGTTCCGGAAATTTTATGTTCAGTTACAATGAACATGTTCTCATTGCTGAAAATGGTAACATAGCACAGCGTTTTGATTTTTCTCCTAAAAATGCGGTAAACGGATTATACCGGGATCGTACCGGGGCCTACTGGATCTGCAGGCAGGGTGTTTCAAATTACAAACACGGTTCGCCCGAAACTACTGCAAAAAATTACTTCGGCCACTTTTCCATTCATGCAATGAAAGAAGACCGCCGGGGCAATTTCTGGTTTGCAACCGGTAACGGGGGTGTGCTTTTTGTTCCCGGGCTTGACGTTTTTTACCAGCAGCAATCGGAAAATTTTTCAGGTGAATTGTTGTTTGCCGAGATCTGCCGCGATAACCTTTTTCTTTATGGACGGAACGGGCACATGTATCATCTTGCAATGAACGGCAGTTCGCCGGATACCGTAATAACCGACCTGGGGAACGATACGCTTCATGGGATGGCCCATACGCTCGTTGCAGATGAATACAGCAACCGGCTCTATATCGGATCATATAACGCTACGCCTGAGGAATTGCTTCGTAGCGGAAAGTATGCCGACATAAAAACACTAACTATAAATACCGGAGGATCCCGAAGCATTTTTTTTGGTGCCGGTAAATTAATCATCGCCACCAATTCAGGCTGGATATTGCTTGACAAAACGGGTAAACCACTTTACCATTCCAGGGACGAAGGATTCACGCGTTTCTGTACAGCAGTTGCGCTTGACGAAGCAGGCCAGTGCTGGATCGGCACAACAGACGGACTTTTTATTTTCCGCGATGGGAAAACCACGCCGTATCATCAGCAGGATTCGATATTCCGGCAGCGGGTTACCGATATCATTCCCGATGGCGATGGCGGTATCATTGTTTCAACGCGGGGAGCAGGTGTGATTTTTATTAACCAGGAAAAATTCACGAACCTGCGCGAAAAAGACGGACTCACCACCGACCTCTGCGGAAATTTTCTCCTGGACGACAGCATTATATGGGTCTGTTCCAACAAGGGATTGAACCGCATTGCCAAACGAAAAAACGGGAACCGGGTTACGTATGACATCCGCCGCATTACGGTTTTTCATGGCCTTGCAAGTAACATGATTAATGATATTGCGGGCTGGAAAAACCTCATCCTGCTTGCAACCGGCAAAGGGCTGTGCTGGTTCGATAAAACGAAAGCCGGATTCAGTGCGTACAAACCCGCCGTGTATATTGAAGCTGCGCAGGCCAACCAGCAGGACATTACAGAACAGACGAAACTGAAATTTAATGAGAACAACATGGCCTTCAGTTTTATCGGGCTGTTGTTCAACGCCGGCGGCCATGTGGAATACCGTTACCGGCTGGAAGGATACGACACCGCGTGGAACTACACCAGCGAACGCACCATCCGTTATTTTAATATCCCGGACGGCGATTACCGGTTTATGGTAAGTGCAAAAAACGAAAACGGATTCTGGAATGAAAAGCCGGCAACATTTACATTTCACATTCCGAAACATTTTTCGCAGACCTGGTGGTTCCGCATGCTGTTTGTGCTTTCGTGTATCATTGTCATCTGGCTTTCTATCCGCATTTATATCAAGCAGCGGCGGCTGCGCGAACGGATGACCTCTGATATGTTGCTGGCGGAACTGAACACGCTGCGTTCGCAGATGAAACCGCATTTTATTTTTAACTCGCTGAACTCCATCCAGCATTTTATCCTCGAACGCGACGAAGAATCGGCACACCTCTACCTCACCCACTTTTCGAGCCTGATGCGTAAAATCCTGGACAACACGCGCCAGAACACCATACCGCTCAGCACTGAAATAGAAACGCTGCGCCTGTACCTCGAACTTGAGAAACTGCGTTTCGGCGAAAACTTCCGTTACACCATTGCAGTTGATCCGGCTATAGCAACGGATCGTATCGGCATACCGCCCATGCTCATCCAGCCCTACGCGGAGAATGCGATATGGCATGGCCTGCTGTTGCAGAAAGAAAACCCGGAACTGAAAATCAGTTTTGCTTTAAACGCCCAGGCGCTTTTGTGCGTTATAGAAGATAACGGCATCGGCCGGGAAAAATCGCGAGCCATGCGTAAACAGCCGAAACACAATTCAGCCGGTATGAAAAACATTGAAGAACGTGTGGCCATTCTGAATCGTGTTGCCGGCACGGCCATTACCATCGATGTTGAAGACCTGTATCATCCCGGCGGAGCTGCTGCCGGAACCCGCGTAACTATTCGTCTCCCGCTTACTATTCATACTGATAACGAAACCAATTGATTGTTTATGAAAACGCTTCTTGTTGACGACGAATCGAAAAGCATCAGTACCTTAAAAACACTGCTGGGCCGCTACTGCCCGGAAGTTGAAATTATCGGCGAAGCCGGATCGGCAGCCGAGGCAGTGGAAAAAATAAAAAGCCTGAAGCCTGCACTGGTGTTTATGGATGTGCTGATGCCCGACGGCTCCGGCTTTGATGTGCTGGAACAATGCAAAAGCAACCGCTTCGATGTGATTTTTGTTTCTGCATTTGAAGAACATTCCCTGCGTGCCTTCCGTTTCTCAGCGCTCGATTACCTGCTGAAACCGGTTAACTTCAACGATCTGAAAAATGCGGTAGCGCGTTTCAGCGATAAAAACAAACCCGGTCCCGCCCGCGATCCGCGCATTGCGGTGGCACAATCGGCTTACGATCAGCCGGTACCGGAAAACATCGTACTGCCCTCGCTCGATGGTTTTTCCGTGGTACGCATAGCCGACATTGTGCGCTGTGAAGCTGATTCCAATTACACTACAGTATATTTTACAAAAGACAAACCGTTTCTCGCATCGCGCAGCCTCAGCCACTTTGAAGAACTGCTTACCGGTATGCCCTTTGTGCGCATCCACCACAAACACCTCATTAACCTCGCCTACATCAAAAAATACCACAAAGGCCGCGGCGGTTATGTTGAGATGGCCGACGGGCAACAGGTTGAAGTTTCGGTCCGTAAAAAAGAAGAATTCCTGGAACGCATGGCGGGTTTTGCGCGGGGGGTACAATAAGCTCGTGTAAAATAAATCCTTTTCCGATTTTCTGTTTTGTATAAAATGAATTGTGGTTCAGTGGCAGCGGCAGGTAGCAGTGGCAGTCTGCATTATTTGTTTTCTTTAGCGCTTTGCGCTTAGCAACATTTTTGCCGGTCGTTGCCCGGCTTTTTTTGTGTTGCAAGACTGCCACTGCCGCCTGCTGCTGCCACTTATTCCCATAACGCGCAGCGCAGCTGCAGCACACGCGCTTGTTTCAAAGCACATTTACACACTTACGCATTGCGGTTGCACACTTGCGCGGTTGTGGTTTTAATCCTGTTTTTCGTGGAGTAGGTTTACGTCATAATTAAACTATGGCGGAAACCGAAAAGCCTGGAGAGTAGGTGAATTAAAACTTCAACATCATGAAAATCAAATTCTTCTTAATTGCCGGAACGATTGTACTGGCGGGCATTCAGCAGCAGGCTGCTGCGCAAACTTTATATACAACCGTTACAGGTCCATCAACAAACACGTTTACAGGAATAAATACCAACGCACCAGTTGGAAGACTGGAGATCAAAAATGATTGTGTAGCAAACACTTCTCCCTTACTTGGGGGTCTTGTTGTAACCGGTTCGAGTCCATTTGGTATTTGTTCTCCTTCATCAAGCGTAAGAGACAATTTTATTGTTCGTTCCCAAACTACATCTTCGGTTTATCGAACTGACTTTATTGTTAAACAAAATAGCGGAAGAGTTGGCATAGGAACAAACAATCCATCCTCGCAACTACATGTAAACGGGGGAGGCATGACCGTATCAAACACAACAAACACATCATCTCTGAATTTCTTCAGCCTTTCAGCATCACAGGAAGTAACCAGCTCCAATAATTTGAATTTTAATGTTACCGGTAATACCAATTTTCTGAACGGTACAACTTCCCGCTTTTATATCGGCAGCAATGGCAAAGTGGGAATCAATACAGCAACTCCATCTGACCAGTTTGTGATCAACAATGTTGGAGTAAGTGGCTGCGGTTTACAGATTATCTCAGACAAACCTGACTGGTCTTACGGATTGCTTTACAAATACACTGGAACAGGAAATTACCATTCTGCTATTGCGGTAAATGATAATGCCGGAGACAATCGTTTTAATGTTTATACAAACGGGATGACAATAATCGGCAAAGTTACAAACCCTGCAGGGCTTGGAGTTGCTGATCCAGCATATATGTTACAGGTTGACAATGGCATTTTAACTGAAAAAGTTAAAGTAGCGTTGCAGGCTGATTGGGCGGATTATGTTTTTGAAAAATCCTATAAACGTAATTCTTTAATGGAAGTGGAGCAGTTTATCAAAGAAAACAAGCATCTCCCGAACGTGCCAAGCGCCTGCGAAGTAAAAGAAAATGGGATAGACATGGCAACAATGGATGAAACATTACTTCGTCAGATTGAAGAATTGTGGCTGCATGTTATCGATCTCAAAAAGGAAAACGAGGCGCTGAAAGCTGAGCTGAGCAAAAAATAAACTCCGCTTTAAAACTGAAAAGATTTATAAAACACGAACAAATGAAACATCTATGTATAATTGTTTTGTTCTTTCTGCATGCAGGTTATTCCAATGCACAGACATACACCTGCCTGGATGGTGTCGGGTTTTATGTAACCGGTTTAACTGACGATCAAATTGTCCAGAATAATCTGAGCATGTCAATTGGCACTGTAACTCCATCCTCTATTCCGGGAAACGCTGCATCTACTTTGTTAAGCGCAAATTACTATTGGAGTTTTTACAATGGAAACAATGCAATAACGTATTCCACATCTTCAAATCCGAATATAACCTGGATCGGAGAATGTAACAGCAGCGGTAAAGTAATTGTATCGGTGGTGGCAACATATTTGCCATGGGGAGATCCTGACCCGGTGAATATCACGTATCAATGTACCCTTGATGTTTATATTCAAAAAGTTGATCCGCCTGTAATAACCGCCTTTGGTGATTATGCAGTCATTCCGTGTTATGATAATACGCCATTAACCTTCGAAGTTCCCTACCAGCCCTGTGCATTAAATTATGTCTGGCGCTTTTTCGCACTTGATGGTGTGACTGAGATTACTTCATGGACATATTCATCTTTGTCAGGAAACGGTCGTGTGGTTCAGGTATTTCCTGATGAGTTGAATTCGGTTTATATAAAGGCATACGCGTATACGTCAGCAGGATACTTTGCAATTTGTCTTTCGCCATATCTTGTTCAAAGACAATGTCCGCAAAATGTAACCTACAATACCGCAACAACAATTACAAATACGTTACCAGCGCATACTGCCGTATCCGATTTGATCGTAATTCAACCACCTGCCCCATCTTCTATCATAGTATATAATGGCCAGGAAGTACACATGAAATCTGCCGGAATTATTCAGATTTACCCGGGATTTGAGACGGAAGCAAATTGCCTGTTTCGTGCATTCATTGCTTCATGCCCGATTTCTGATTGTGAGGCTTACCATGCGATGATTCAACAAACAGATACTGTTCAGACTGTTACGCTTCCTTTTAATAATACTTCTGAAATCCGGTTGTGGCCAAACCCTGCAGATGAGTTTATTGTTATTCACGCAAATGAAGCATACGACGGAAAAACAACATGCACGATTTTCGACATTCTCGGAAATATTGTATGGGTATCTGAAAATGAATTTGTTGACGGCAAGTCCGAAATCCCTGTAAAACAAATTGCTACCGGCGTTTATCGGTTAAAGCTGGAGCACAAACAAATTCATACAAATATTTCATTTATAAAAAACTAAACGTATGAAAGCATTCGTATTTATTATATCTGGTCTGATATTTCCAGCAACAGCATCTGTTGCACAAAACATGCTGTCGAACGGAAATTTTGACAGCAACAATCAACATTACAGAGTTCCTTTCGATGAAATTTCAAGTACATATACCATCGGGCAATTTCAACTTATACCTTCTCATCCCAATCCTTTATTATTTGATGGCCCAATATTCCCTGGGCAGTTTGATGGAGACAACTATAATATTGGAACGCTATCTGGAAAAGATGGAATTGAACACTGGGACAATCCATTCCAGTGGATTGAGATCAATACAAATGATCCGAATTGTACATTTTACGGATATGGTTATCAGTCAGGAAACACAACAAACCCCAATGGTAAAAACAACTACTGGACAGCAGTGGGCAGCCCTCATCAAGTAAAAACGCATGCTGCAGATTGGTACAAAGAGGCAACAATGACGGCGACTGCCTATCCTACTTTTGGAGCTCCTTATCCTGACTATTTTTATGACTCGTATGTCAGTTTATATAACCATAATACGCATTCCGGAAACAGTTATGTTGGAATGAAAACCAATTCTTTGATACAGCAGGGCATATCATCAAATGGTGTATCTGAATTAAGCGCGGGGGCCACATACCGGTTCAGTGCATATATCAAACCTGTTCTTTTTGTAGAAATTAATCCATATTTGCTCGGTGGTGTGAATGGATCTTATTTCTCCGACTATTACTCTTGGGATCAGCCTGCAAAATTGAATTTACTTTTTTCGAAGCATCGAATGACATACCAGGATGCAAATTGTACAATTTCATGCAGTAGTCCTCTGTTACATGAGAAAAAATGCGAAGACATATTTCAGTCACAGCAACTGCTTTATGAATATACTATTGCAGAAGTAAGTTCACCCGGATATGAATATCCTGCCGACACCTGGCTATATATTTCGGGCATAATTACAGCTCCATCCGACGCTGCAGATCTCCATTGGCTTGGCATTGAGTTGGATGGCAACTGCGACAGCTATATTCTTATTGATGATATTGTTTTTGAACCTTACTCTTCTTCATTTTGTGAAAGTGATATTATTATCGAAAACAACATCATGGAGTCTTGGACATCAAATTTTCGTTCTTCATCGAACACTATCACTTTTGGCCCTGAGGTAATAATTGAACCAAATACCGTAAGCAGGTTTATTGCAGCAGAGAAGATCACTATAAATCCAGGAACAAATATTGCTATAGGTTCTTCCTTTTTTGCAGGAATTGGCAATTGCTCTGATATCAATGATTATCTATCGGAGGTGCCGGCGGAGTTCGATTACTGTAATGATATTTCCCGGGTTGTACAGCCAGAAGCTAATGAATCTGATTTGGATATTTCCACTGAAGGTTTTCTTGACCCCTTTCCAAATCCTGCCAATACAATGCTTGTTTTTTCTGTTGAAAGTGACGAGTTAATCGGATCGATGCTGACATTAACCGATTTCAGCGGACGAGAAGTAGTAAAACAAAGGATTTCTTCTACTCAAACTAATATTGATGTAAAATCGTTTAGCAATGGAATATACCTATACCGCATAATTCAGAAAGATGGAAAAAGCAAAACCGGTAGAATTATTATTTCCCATTAGCATTTACTTTTAATTGCAAAAACAAAAAAGATGCGCCCAACCCCAGGGCGCATCTTTTTTATTTTTTACTTCACCATCTCCTGCACCAAACTTTCTTTTTTCGCGTGGGGCAATAAATTCTCCCACGGAATCGTAAGCCCCACCAGCTGCCCATACATTTTCGAACCACCCGGCAAATACAGCACCAAACCAGCATCGGATATGGAAAAACGTTCTTCGGTGAGTGTAAACAGTTTGTCAGATGCATGGCAATCCAGATTCAGGTCATCGCGTTTTTTGAGAGCAGTAACGAGTTCATTCTGCAGAAGTGATTTGTAATCGCCGCGGATTAAATCGGAAAGTGCGAGGGGTACAAACTTCTCGTTTTTGTAATGGTAATTCGTGTAGGTGTAAACCGTTTCGTTATTCCCGCTGCCATAAAACTTATCCATGTCATCCAGCTGAATGCCCGGTGGTGTAAACTGCAGCATGGAATAGGCGTATGTTCCCGCATACAGCAGTTTGTAACTCGTAGGCCGCTCATTATTCTTTGTAAAATATTCCGGGCTGGCTGTTCCGTACTGTGCATAAATGCGGTTCTGGTAATCGGGCGTTTCTTTAAAACAGAGGCAGGTGCGTTGCGCGGGTTGCTGCTCATCAATTCCGTATTGCATGTCTCTCGATACAATAAGCTCATCGGCGATGTGTGCGGTAATGCGCTGCAGCTGTTCGCCATCACATGCCGGTCTGCCCTGCAACGAATCGAGCACCGGGCCGATGTAATTGACATGCCGCGGATTCAGCACCGCGGTGGCAATCGCGCGGCGGCGGTATGCGCGTATTTCCGTGGTATCGGTAATCAGTTTGCCTTCCGGATTTATAATTGCCTGCTGTGTTCCGTCAAGCAGCAGCCAGCCGAGTTCAGCCGCTTTCGGTGCCCGCACTTCCCTGTTCACCAACTTCCATGTATTGGAAATGATGTACAGTTTTTTCCAGGTCGTATCCGTTAACCACGTGCCGCTGCTGTCAGTAATACCGAAACGGTTGCCCCATGTGGTAACCTGGTACAGGTTGTCGTGTATTTTTTTCACGCCTTTGTAAAGCGGCGGCAGCAGGTACCTTTTGCGGCCGGCGGAATAAATGCCGGTGCCGTTGTTGGTTGCAATTACAATCACTTTATTCGAAAACAGATCACTCACCGGTTCTGCAAAATCGGGTGGTGTAACCAATTTGCCATTCGTATCGGCCACGGCCCAGCCGCACCAGCAATCGTTTTGTGTGGGTGCGTTGCGGCAATTCATTTTAGCCGGCTTTACCCAGAACAGGTTCGGATCTTCACTCAGCGGACCGGAAAACGATTCGTAAATGGTATCAACCAGTAATTTTTTGTCGCTGGTTCCGAGCAATCCCATCCGGCCGCTGTGCGTAATAATCATGGGGTAACTGCCAAACTGCGACATCGCCTTGATGTGTTTCGGCCCCATCCAGATCGTTCCGTTTCGACGCAGCAAATAGGTTTTTGTTCCCACCTGCAGGGTGTAATAATTACCGAGGCGGGTAAGGCCCACGCCATCACCATACGGTGAAGCATAGTTTTCAACCGCATGAGCAGCACCTGCTTCCATCACCAGCAGTTCATCCGGGAAAGGCTGATAAATCAATACTTTGCCGGCGATGCGCGATTGCGGTATAAACGTGCCTACCATTTTGCGCTCCGCATAATCGTACAGTTGCAACGCTTCACCCTGCTGAAATGCGAGCAGTTTCCGTTGCAACGTTTGCTGATTCGGATTGATGATGTATTTCGAATGCACGATCGGGAGCAACACATTTCCGCGTTCGTCCACCAGCCCCCATTTGCCGTTTTGTTTTACGAGAAATGACAAACTCAACAGTTTGCGCCCCTGTCCGTATGTTTCTTTAAAATCAGCGATGCGCAAAATGCTATCGTAAACCGGCGGCAGCACTTCTTTTCCGTTTTCATCCAGGGTTCCCCATTTGTTGTTTTTGCGGGCGCGCCAGTGGTAGGCTGGCATGTGGAAATCCGAGTTCTCATTAATCAATTCATCATACACGCAAGGTGCCGCCAGTTTGTAATCGCTGGCCAGCAGACCGAAGAGCTTACCTTCCGAAACCAGCTGCATTTCGTGGTGCTGTTGCCTGCAGGGAATACTGCCATTGGTATAGCCTTTTTCTTCAAAAACATATTTCGGAGCGAGCAGTTCTGTTCCGTCGGCGCTGTAAAAGCCAACACGTCCGCGTGTCCGCACGGCTACCACCAGTTTTCCTTCTTCTTTCCGGCACAGTTGTGCATGGTCATACACCGGCGGGACAATTATTTTCCCCGTACGGTCAATCGCTCCCGCATTGCCGGTGACGTAAAATGTAGATGGGTTATATGACGATCCGAAAACAGTAATGTCATTTAAGCTGAACGGCACAATGGTGCCTCTTATATTCCGGATGAGCGTGTCGCCGGCAGCACTGATCACATTACTGATACCGGATTTGGTTTGTACGATATATCCGAATCGGAGATCAACCACGATGGAAGCGTATTTCACCGCAAACACTTCTTTCCCGTTTCCAAGAAAAGCGCCGAATGTATTGCCGTCCTTCCGCACGATAAAAACAAACCCGGCCGCACCATCGGTATAAACGTAGTTTGGCGTGTAGCCCGGCTGCTGGATAAAATCATACGCCGGCGGAATAATTTCTTTCCCGGTATTGGTTAACACGCCGTAGTTTTCAGCCACTTTCGTGCGGTAAAAACCCATGCCGAAGTCGCTAATTTCCTGGAATTTGGCGGAAACCACCCAATCCCCCTTGTCGTTTTTTAAGCCGTACAGGCAGGCAATATTGTCCTTTACAATTTTAAGCTGGGCCGATGCTTTTTGCGGAACACTGAAAAGCAAAAGCAGGAAAACGGGGTAACGTAATTTCATAAAAACGCGTTATGGAATGCAGTACAACACAGACGCAAAGAAGTTCATTTTTCGGCAAATAAACAGGCTAAAATGTATCACGATCCGTTTGCAAACGGATTAATAACCTTGTTGATAACTCCAGGCGCTTAACCTTGACTTCCGGCACTGGATTTGTTATCTTTACTTTAAAGCAAAAAGCTGATTACCAGCCGCTTTTTAACCCCAATCAAATCCTAATTGCATCCAACAGCATCTGACAACTGCCATCCTGTCGCGTTTTTATCAACAACATTTTGACTGCCAGTGAACTAAATCCGGTTATCAAAAGTGCTTTCGAGGGCGCTTTGTTTGGACTCCATGTACTTGTTTTCCCCGCAAAATGCGTGAGAAGCCCGATTGAATCCTAAACTACTTTTTGAATTCGGCCAGCAAACGGGCCTGCTTTTCAGATAAAAAACGCAATGGTTTAACCTGCGTCCCGGTTTTGCCCTGGCGACGCATCACCTTTTCAAACGCATCGGGTTGAAGCATGGTAATGCGCAGCGGACGCATGGCGTTACCTTTTATAAGGTCGCGGTAACAGAGGCTTTTCTGCACTAACCACGCATCCAGCGCAGCGGCAAAGTCTTCTGCAGGCGCATCCTGCTCCCCAAACGCTACAAACCAATCGTGATACGGCTTTTCGTGTTCATTCCCCTGCACGGCATGCAAGGCAAAATCAATTACCGGGCAGTTTTTTTCGCGGGCAATGGTCGAAATAGCTTCTTCACATTCCGCAATCGTGAGGTGCTCCCCAAACACATTTAATATAGAACCGATGCGTCCCGCAATGCGGATGAGGTGCGGCTGCAGCGACGTAAACTCAATCAGATCGCCGGGCATGTAGGCGCACAGGCCTGCGTTTGTAGTAATGGCAAGTGCATAACGCACACCGGTTTCTACTTCGCCGAGGCGGAAACGTTTCGGTTCGGTGGCGGTTAATTCTTCTTCGGGAATAAACTCGAAAAAAATGCCGTTCTGCGGCAGCAGCACCATATCCGGCGAACCAAGGTTGTACTGAAATCCGAAAAAACCTTCCGACGACGGGTACGCCTGCACCTGTTCAAACGGTTTACCGATCAGCTTTTCCGTAAGTTGGCGGTACGGTTCGTAATTCATGCCGCTGGTACAAAGCAATTTAAAATCGGGATACACTTCTGCAAACGTTTTCCCGGTAATTTCCGGAAGCCGCTGCAGAAACAGCATGAGCCAGGGCGGCATGGCCACAATGCCGGTGATGCGTTTGCCCATGGTTTCGCGGATCATGGCACTCACCTTTTCGTCGTAGCTGTTTATTTCCTGCGTGGCGCGCGTGGGATAATCGAAGTTGCGGATGTACCACGGTTTGCTCACGGATAAAATCGCCGAGATGGCTGCCGCCGGAATTTCACCGTGCTTTATAAAGTGATGACTGTCTGCAAACAAAATGAAACTGCCGCTGTGCACCGCGCCCATGCCCATGCGCGAAGTGAAATTGGACGTGTAAAGCAACTTGCCGTGCAGCGTGCCTTTGAGCGATTGCGGCGTAACCGGGATGTATTTTACACCCGATGAAGTGCCTGACGAAAGCGCAAAGTATTTCGGTTTGCCGGGCCACAGCACATCCGGCTCCCCGCCTGCTATGCGGTCAATCCACGGACGCAGTTGTTCGTAACTGATCAGTGGCGTGGCTTTGCAGTAATCGGCATACGACCGCACGTTTTCAAAACCATGCGCCTTGCCAAACGCCGTGTTGTAGGTTACGGCCAGCAGTTTGTGCAACTGCTGCTGCTGCAGAAAAACAGCCCGCTCCACCTGCGCATCAAAGTTTTTGCTGATGCGATCGGAGATGGGCTGAAAAATGAGTCGGCGCATTTTCGAAGTTAGGTATTTCGGTGTAATTTCGTGTAACTCCAATAAATGACCCTGTTATGTCTGATAAAAAAGAAGTCATTACACTTTACGAACACAGCGACGACCGCATCAAAGTAGAAGTAAAAGCCATACTGAGCGAAAACGGCCTTACCGTTTCCGGTTACGATGCCGGCAAATTTGTAAAGGATCATTTCGACAGTTTTGATTACGAATACAACCTCACGGTAAAAACTGCTGATCTGCCTGCGCTGTATGCGGCACTGGGACTGAACGACCCGGAAACAGGCGCTTTCCTGGCACACCTGAAAACGGTTTACGGACACGGTACCGGTTTTTCAGCGCTTATGGATTTACTCAAAAAACACAACATTAAATACGATACGTTTTTCTGGCACTGAAATAAAAAAACCCGCCTCCCTGCGCGTGAAAAAGGGAAGCGGGTTTGTATTGTAAACGTAAATCAGTTACTCGTTCAAATCAAACGACTCCAGGAACTTCGTCGTGTAATTTCCTTTCAGAAAGTTCTCGTCGCTCATCAGGCGCAGGTGGAACGGGATGGTGGTTTTCACACCTTCCACAACAAACTCGCTCAGCGCGCGGCGCATTTTGGCGATGGCTTCTTCGCGGGTTTGTGCCATGGTAATGAGTTTCGCAATCATCGAATCGTAGAACGGCGGAATGGTGTAACCCGCATAAATGTGCGAATCAACACGTACGCCGTGCCCGCCCGGGGTGTGCAGTACCGTAATTTTTCCCGGCGAAGGACGGAAACCGTTAAACGGATCTTCCGCGTTAATGCGGCATTCGATGGCGTGCAACTGCGGGTAGTAGTTTTTGCCCGAAATCGGAACGCCGGCTGCAATCAGTATCTGCTCGCGGATCAGGTCATAGTCAATTACCTCTTCGGTAATCGGGTGCTCCACCTGGATACGCGTGTTCATTTCCATGAAATAAAAATTGCGGTGCTTGTCCACCAGGAACTCCACGGTTCCTACGCCTTCATACGCAACGGCCATACCCGCTTTGATTGCGGCTTCGCCCATGCGGTCGCGAAGTTCGGGCGTCATAAACGGCGAAGGTGTTTCCTCTACCAGTTTCTGGTGGCGGCGCTGGATGGAACAATCGCGTTCGCTGAGGTGACATACTTTTCCGTACTGGTCGCCTGCAATCTGAATTTCGATGTGGCGCGGTTCTTCAATGTACTTTTCCATGTACATGGCACCGTTGCCGAAAGCCGCTTCGGCTTCCTTGCTGGCCGACTCGAAATTGGAATCGAGTTCTTCTTCTTTCCAGATGATGCGCATTCCGCGCCCGCCGCCGCCTGCAGTGGCTTTGATGATAACCGGGAAACCGATTTCAACGGCGGTGCGTTTGGCATGTTCAATATCGGAGATCAGCCCCTGGCTGCCGGGCACACACGGCACACCGGCTTTGATCATGGTGTCTTTGGCGTTCGATTTATCGCCCATCGAGTCAATCTGTTCGGGCGTGGCACCGATAAATTTGATACCATGCTCTGCACAGATGCGCGAGAACTTTGAGTTTTCCGAGAGAAAACCATAGCCGGGATGTATTGCATCGGCATTGGTAATTTCTGCAGCCGCTATAATACTGGCAATATTCAGGTACGATTCGCGGCTGGGCGGCGGGCCGATACACACGGCTTCGTCAGCAAACTTTACATGCAGCGAATCTTTGTCAGCGGTTGAATATACAGCCACTGTTTTGATTCCCATCTCGCGGCAGGTGCGGATAATGCGCAACGCAATTTCACCACGGTTGGCAACCAATATCTTTTTAAACATTTTTTCTTTAGCCATTCGGATACTGTTTTTTGAAGGTGTACAAACTGTACATCAGAAAAAACGGTGATGCAGTAGCCCTGCAATACCGGCTGTTTCCTGTAAAAATGCCAAAACCATAACCGCGGTTATGGTTTTGGTTATGATTGGTTAGGCAGGTTTAACGAGGAACAGCGGCTGATCGTATTCAACCGGTGTGGCATCATCAACCAAAATTTTTACAATGGTCCCGCTGATTTCACTTTCAATTTCGTTGAACAGTTTCATCGCCTCGATGATGCAGATTACTTTGCCCTGTTTGATTTCGTCGCCGACGTTAACGAACAGCGGTTTATCCGGGCCGGCCTGGCGGTAGAAGGTACCGATCATGGGCGACTTGATGGTTACGAGGTTCGCATCATCAGCGGCAGCGGTTTCTTTGCGCGGTTCTGCAGCTTTGGTTTCAGCTACGGGCTGGGCCACGGGCTGAATCTGTGCCACATGCTGCACAGGTGCAACGGCAGGAGCTACAGTTTGTACCATCACCGGGGCGTCTTTGCCCGAACGGCTGCTGGCCGTTTTGATTACGATTTTAACATCTTTGGTTTCCAGTTCAACTTCGCTGACCCCTGATTTGGCCACGAACTTGATCAGATCCTGAATTTCATTCAATTTCATCGCTTAGCGTTTTTAGTTTTTGTACTGCGATTTCAATTTCTTCGGAATTGTAAACGTACTGAATTAATATGCCCATTTAACATAGACCGCACCCCAGGTGAATCCGCCTCCGAACGCAGAAAGCACCAGGTTATCTCCTTTTTTGAATAAGTTCTCATAATCCGACAGCAGCAGCGGCAGTGTGCCGGCCGTGGTGTTGCCGTACCGCTCAATGTTCATCAGCACTTTTTCCTGCCCTACACCCATGCGCGAAGCCGTGGCATCAATAATGCGTTTGTTGGCCTGGTGCGCAATGAGGTACGAAACATCAGCAGCCGTAAGCCCGTTTTTCTCCATAATGCGCACCGATACGTCAGCCATGTTGTACACCGCATGTTTGAATACGGCCTGGCCTTCCTGGTACACGTAGTGCATTTTCTGATCAACCGTTTCGTGCGAGGCCGGGTTTACCGATCCGCCGGCGCGGCAGTTCAGGAATTGTCCCCCGCCACCATCAGCATGCAACTGGAAATCCATAATGCCGTTTCCTTCGTCTGAAGGTTCCAGCAGCACAGCGCCGCCGCCGTCGCCAAAAATAACGCAGGTGGTGCGGTCTTCGTAGTTGATGATGGACGACATTTTGTCGGCACCTACTACAATTACTTTTTTATAACGACCGGTTTCGATGAACTGCGAAGCGGTAGAAAGTGCGTAAATAAAACCCGAACAGGCCGCGGTGAGGTCATAGCCCCAGGCGTTTTTCATGCCAAGTTTGTGACAAACCAGGTTCGAGGTGGACGGGAAATAAAAATCGGGCGTAACGGTACCTACAATAACGAGATCAATCTCCAGCGGGTCAATGTTCTTTTTGTCGAGAATCTGTTTCACTGCGTTGATGCAGATTTCCGAGGTGCCACGTTGCGGCCCTTTCAGGATGCGGCGTTCGCGGATACCGGTGCGGGACATGATCCACTCGTCGGTGGTATCCACAATCTTCTCCAGGTCGGCGTTGCTTAACACTTCGTCCGGAACCCATCCGCCTACCGCGGTTATCGCTGCCCTGATTTTACCCATCGTATTAAAATGCTTGTTTTATTTTTTCAGGTAATCGTGCTTCTGTAACACTGTGTGCCAGGAGCAGCATGTTTTTGATGGCCAGCGGGCTCGAGATGCCGTGACCGATCATAACGGTTGAATTGATGCCGAGAATGGGCGTGCCGCCGTAAATCTCGTAATTAAACCGGTTGAAATATTCGTCGTCGATTCCGCGGCGTTTAATGGTGGTGTAAAATGCTTCCGCTTCTTTCAGCACCACGTTGCCGGTAAACCCGTCGCACACAATCACATCCACCTTGTCGTCGAATATGTCGCGGCCTTCGATGTTACCGATGAAATTAAAATCGCGTGAATCTTTCATCAGCGTATAAGCGGCCTGTGCAACGAGGTTTCCTTTTTCGGGTTCCTCGCCGATGTTGAGCAGTCCCACACGCGGATTGGCAATTTTATAAACATGCTCGGCATACAGGCGGCCGAGTATCCCGAACTGATAAAGCACATCGGGCTTGCAGTCGGCATTCGATCCCACATCGAGAATGAGTCCGAAACCGCCTTTTTCTTTCGGCAGTACAGACGTGATGCAGGGGCGGATAACACCGGGAATGGCTTTTACGGTAAACATGGAACCGACGAGCATGGCGCCGGTATTGCCGCAGCTGGCGAAGGCATCTAGTGTGCCTTCTTTGAGCATTTTAAAACCCAAAGCAATGCCCGAACCCGGCTTCTGTGTAAAAGCCTTGGTCGGGTGTTCGCCCATACCGATCACCTCGGTGGTGTGAATTAGCTCGACGCGGGAGGCATCGAACCCTTCTTTTTCAAAAAAGGGAATCATCTGCTCCCGGTCGCCAATCAGCACCAGGGTGACTGACGAGGGCAATGCATCGTAAGCGAGCATCGCTCCGGCAACCGTTGCTGCCGGGGCAAAATCACCGCCCATGATGTCGATACCGATCTTCATCGAAGGGAGTGGTGGAAGAAATTAAGCTTTCTTTTCCATCACAACTTTGCCCTTGTAGTAGAGGGCGCCGTCGTGCCAGTAAGCGCGGTGCCACAGGTGGGCTTCTCCGGTTACGTTACAGGTCACTACGTTGGGAGCTTCCGCCTTATAGTGTGTACGACGCTTATCGCGGCGGCTTTTGGAATGACGGTGTTTTGGATTCGGCATTTTATTGTTGTTTTAATTGTTAATACTATTCTTCTTCCTGGTCGAATGAAAGCCCCTTGAGGGCTGCCCAGCGCGGGTCGGAAGGCGCGTTGCCATCCTCATCATCACCGGTGCGCAGTTCATCCAGTTTGGCGATCACTTCCGGATCGCAGCCGCTGGTTCCGTCGGCATTGTCGGGATGAACCCGGCGCGAAGGAATGCTCAGCGTAATAAATTCGTACAGGTAACGGCCCAGCTCTAAACTGTGCTCGTGTCCCGGCAAAACAATAATGTCGTCTTCATCGTCCTGCGGTTCCCCGCCGAGATGAATAACCATCCGGCGTTTGCATTCCACTTCCTGGTCGTAGTTCTCGCCGCAGCGGTCGCAGGGCAGGTTAACGGTTCCGGAAATTTCAAATGCAAGCGCCAGCATTACGGTCTGGCGCTGAAGTTCCAGGCGGACGTCTAAATTTCCGGCTGTTACTTCAGACTGTTCGAAGTGTGCAAAGAACGAATCATCTACTTTGAAATCGTACTCATAACGTCCTGGTTTCAGGCTTGAAAAAGGAACTACATAATCTTCCAGACCCTTGCGCATTTTACGTTACCTCCAAAGAAAGACCGCAAATGTAAATAAATCTCCGAAATGACAAGGCTGCAGCCCTGTTTTTTAGGTGAAAAATCAGGGGAAAATCGCCCAAAACACCCGAAAAGGCGGTTTTTTACCTGAAAAGGACGTTAAACGAGCGTAAATTCCGGACTAATTTGAGCTGTTAAAATGAATCGTATGTCAAAATCTGGTTTTTGTAAAATTGCTGTTTCTCCCAGTTGGCAGTTTGCAGTTAGCAGTTTGCAGTCTGCGAAAGGATACGATCCTGCTCCGGAAGGAACACCAAAAAACCGCAGTGTAGCTGTGGTGTATGACTTAAGTACCTGTAACTTATTCTGAAATACGGCCAGACTGCAAACTGCCGACTGCAAACTCAGCACAGGAGCTATTTTAAAGGTTCCCGGTTTGAACTCCCAGCTATTTTACACGAACAGAACGTACTACCGATCCCGGTCGCGGGGCTTCAGCGGCTGGATTTTGAGCGGATTGGCGCTGATTTCGGTCCAGTTGTTCCGGGTACGGAAAGCATCCAGGGCCATATAAATGGCATTGCGGAACGAAGACGGATCGGCCTGGTTTTTCCCGGCCATGTCGTAACCGGTTCCGTGGTCGGGCGATGTCCTTATATAAGGAAGGCCCGCGGTATAATTTACTCCGCTGTGAAACGACAGTGTTTTAAACGGCGCCAGGCCCTGGTCGTGGTACATGGCCAGCACGGCATCGAACTGGTTAAAAGTACCCGCCCCGAAAAAGCCGTCGGCCGGGTACGGACCAAACGCCAGCAGGTTTTCCTCTTTCAGTTTATTGATGGCCGGGATAATGATTTCGTTTTCTTCTTTGCCCAGTGTGCCGTTATCGCCGGCGTGCGGGTTGAGGCCGAGCACGGCAATGCGCGGGCGGCGGATGCCGAAATCTTCGGTGAGCGCCTTGGCCAGCAGGCGGGCTTTTTCAATTATTTTTTCAACGGTGATGGACTGGGCGACCTGTAAAAGCGGCATGTGGCCGGTAACGAGTCCTACCCGCAGCTGCTCGGCGCAGAGCAGCATGAGGCTTTTGCCGGAACCAAAACGTTCCTGTAAAAACTCGGTGTGGCCGGCAAAGGGAAATGCCTCGGAATGAATGGTGTGTTTGTTAATCGGTGCGGTAACCAGCACATCAATTTTACCCGCCTGCAGTGCGTCGCAGGCTGCTGTAAGCGAGGCCAGCGCGTATTTTCCCACGGCGGGATCGGCGGTACCGAAACTTACCGGGGCGTCGTCGTCATACACATTCACCAGGTTAATGCGGCGGTGCTGCGGGTTGTCGGTATCGCGGATGATGTTAAAATGCACATCTTCCACATGCAGGGTTTTGCGGTGGTGCGCAATGGTTTTCTGGGAACTGAAAATCACCGGGGTACACAGGTCGAGCAGCAGGGGCTCGGCCAGCGTTTTCAGGATTACTTCAATACCTATACCGTTGATATCTCCGTGTGAAATACCTACACGGATGCGCTGTTCGCGGTTATTTTGATTGTGTTCTGACATATATATAGCATACTTTTGACTGCCGGTTTGCCGTTTTCAATGGAACAGCCGTTTACGGGCAGCCCGACAAAGTTAGCAGATATAAGAATGATTATTCTAACAACGTAAAATTCATACCCGCTTAAAGCAACGATCACAAAAAAGACCTATTTCAGTCCATGTAAAAGAAATTGATTTTGCAACCGGGGAGGGGTGTTTTTTTTCAAAAATTACTGATCTCCTTTGCAGCCCGCACTATGACTCAAAAACGTGTCACTTATTAGCCGTTATCAACAGTTCCGCGCAACGTAGCATGTTTAAAACTTTGGCGTTTTGTTCATTTTAAAGACTTGACTTCATCACTCCTTTTGCAAAAATTTGTGAACCAGAATAAACAAGACCAGAATTCTTTCTAAGTCGCTAAAAACAAGGAAAGTAACGATAAAGTAACGTAACGAGCAGGCGGTGTCCTGCTTTTTTCGGCCAAAAAAGAGACCTGATTCCAGACGGAACCAAAAATACAGAGAGGAAAAATTAAAATGGCGGAGCAAAATGAACCATTACTTGAAGAGAACAAAGACCGGTTTGTTCTTTTCCCGGTGAAGTACCACGACATCTGGGAAATGTACAAGAAGTCGGAAGCCAGTTTCTGGACTGCGGAAGAGATTGATCTTTCGCCGGACCTGGTGGACTGGAATACCAAACTGAACGAAGACGAGAAACACTTCATTAAACACGTGCTGGCATTTTTTGCGGCCAGCGACGGAATTGTAAATGAAAACCTGGCGGTGAACTTCATGCGCGAGGTGCAGTTTCCGGAAGCCCGTTGTTTTTACGGCTACCAGATTATGATTGAAAACATTCACAGCGAAACCTATTCGCTGCTGATTGACACCTATATCAAAGACCCGGTTGAAAAAGACCACCTGTTCCACGCCATGGAAACCGTTCCGGCGGTGAGCCGCAAAGGCGAATGGGCGCTGCGCTGGATTGGTAACGGCACCTTTGCCGAACGCCTCATTGCTTTCGCAGCTGTGGAAGGCATTTTCTTCTCCGGTTCGTTCTGTTCCATCTTCTGGCTGAAAAAACGCGGCCTGATGCCGGGACTTTCCTTCTCCAACGAACTCATTTCGCGCGACGAAGGCCTGCATTGCGATTTCGCCTGCCTGCTGTACACCAAGTACCTGAAAAATCAGTTACCGGAAAGCCAGGTGCGCGACGTGATCACCAACGCCGTAGAAATCGAAAAAGAATTTGTGACCGAAGCGCTGCCGGTGAAACTGATCGGTATGAACGCCGACCTGATGTGCCAGTACATTGAATTTGTAGCCGACCGCCTCCTGCAGGCCCTCGGATGCAGCAAAGTGTACAACGCCACCAATCCGTTCGATTTTATGGAGCTGATTTCGCTCCAGGGCAAAACCAACTTCTTCGAAAAACGCGTTGGCGAATACCAGAAATCAGGTGTTACCAGCGGCCGCGATTCGAACGTGTTCAGTCTCGACGAAGATTTTTAAAAAAAGAAAAAACAAACTGGCGGGGCCTTAACACCGTACAATGTACGGCCAGGCAGTCGCTTCAACCATATAGCAATCATCTCCCAAAAAGCGGAAAAGTATGTACGTAATCAAACGCGACGGAAGTAAAGAGTCGATTAAGTTCGACAAAATCACAGCACGAATCCAGAAACTGTGCTACGGGCTCGACCCGGTACACGTTGGTCCTGTGGATGTGGCCATGAAGGTAATCCAGGGCATTTACCCCGGCGTAACTACCAGTGAGCTCGACAACCTGGCTGCGGAAACAGCAGCGTCGCTCACTACCAAACACCCGGACTATGCGCTGCTGGCTTCGCGCATTGCCATTTCCAACCTGCATAAAAACACGCAGAAGTCATTCTCCAAAACCATGGAGCTGCTGTACGATTATATCGACCCGAAAACCGGCAAGAAAGCCGCACTCATTGCGGATGATGTGTATGAAATCATAAGCAACAATGCGCAGTTTCTTGACTCGAGCATTATTTATGACCGTGATTTCGGTTATGACTACTTCGGGTTCAAAACACTCGAGCGTTCGTACCTGCTGAAAATCAACGGCAAGGTGGCCGAGCGTCCGCAGCACATGATTATGCGTGTAGCGGTAGGCATTCACAAAGAAGATGTGGAATCGGCTGTAGAAACCTACAACCTGATGAGCGAGCGCTGGTTCACCCACGCCACGCCTACCCTGTTCAACGCCGGTACACCGAAACCGCAGATGTCGAGCTGTTTCCTGCTGCAGGCCAAAGACGACAGCATTGACGGCATTTACGATACACTGAAAAACTGCGCGAAAATTTCGCAGAGCGCCGGCGGTATCGGACTGAGCATTCATAACATCCGCGCTACCGGATCGTACATCCGCGGCACCAACGGCACATCCAACGGCATCATCCCGATGCTGCGTGTGTATAACGACACGGCCCGCTATGTGGATCAGGGCGGCGGAAAACGCAAAGGTTCGTTCGCGATTTACCTGGAACCGTGGCACGCTGATGTGTTCGAATTCCTGGAACTCCGTAAGAACAACGGGAAAGAAGAACTCCGCGCCCGCGACCTGTTCCTGGCGCTGTGGATTCCCGATCTGTTCATGAAACGTGTGAAAGAAAACACCACCTGGTCGCTGTTCTGCCCGAACGAAGCACCCGGCCTGCACGAGTGCCACGGCGAAGAGTTTGAAAAACTCTACATGAAATACGAAGAAGAAGGCCGCGCCCGCAAAACCATCAAGGCGCAGGACCTGTGGTTCGCTATTCTTGATGCGCAGATCGAAACCGGTAACCCGTACATGCTTTATAAAGATGCGGCCAACGGCAAGAGCAACCAGAAAAACCTCGGCACCATCAAGTCGAGCAACCTGTGCACCGAAATTATTGAATACACCTCGGCCGATGAAGTGGCCGTGTGTAACCTCGCTTCACTCGCGCTTCCGCGTTTTGTAATCGACGGCAAATTTGATCACCAGCGCCTGTTTGAAGTAACCTACGTGGTTACCAAAAACCTGAACAAAATTATTGACGGCAACTACTACCCGATTCCGGAAGCACGCCGCTCGAACCTGCGCCACCGCCCCATCGGGCTGGGTATCCAGGGACTTGCTGATGCATTCATCATGCTGCGTTACCCGTTTGATTCGGAAGAAGCGCGTCAACTGAACAAAGAAATTCACGAGACCATTTATTACGCCTCAATGACCGCTTCGAAAGACCTGTCGAAAGAACACGGCCCCTACGAATCGTATGCCGGTTCACCGGTGTCGCAGGGCATTTTCCAGTTCGACATGTGGAATGTAACGCCAACCGGCCGCTGGGAATGGGACATCCTTCGTGAAGAAGTGAAAAAGCACGGTGTGCGCAACTCGCTGCTGCTGGCACCGATGCCGACCGCTTCCACATCGCAGATTCTCGGTAACAACGAATGTTTCGAACCGTACACCTCCAACATCTACACCCGCCGCGTACTGTCGGGCGAATTTGTGGTGGTAAACAAACACCTGCTGAAAGACCTCGTGAAACTCGGCATGTGGAACGACTCCCTCAAGAACAAAATTATTGCCGCCAACGGCTCTATCCAGAACATAGACGAAATTCCGCAGAACATCAAGGACCTGTACCGCACCGTGTGGGAAATTCCGCAGCGCGCCATTATTGATATGGCAGCCGACCGCGGTGCCTACATCTGCCAGTCGCAGTCGCTGAACCTGTTCATCCAGAATGCCAACTTTGCAAAACTGACTTCCATGCACTTCTACGCATGGGAAAAAGGCCTCAAAACAGGCATGTACTACCTCCGCACCAAAGCTGCAGTTGACGCGATCAAATTTACCGTTGATCAGAGCGCACTCCAGCTTCCGAAACCGGAAGTACAAAGCGAAGAAGACATCACGGCTGAACAGCGCATGAGCGAAATCGCCTGCTCGCTTGACAACCCGGATGCCTGCGAATCGTGCAGCGGATAGTACGCCTTTGACCGGCATCAAACGCAATTGCCCGGTTAATTGATTTGATTTAATCCAGTAAACCTTCCCGTTAACTATACGGGGAGGTTTTTTTATGCTTAAGGGCACCTCTAAAAAGCTCAATCTCTTCGTTGGACTCATTTCGAAAATGGGCATTTACGCCAGCCACCTGCACATACTCGCTCATACAGCCACTGGCTGTATGCCGTGCTTTTCGAAAGTTTCGTCCGCCTCAATCTTGAGCTTTTATAGATGCCCTTAAAATGTTTTGCTGTACGTACATTATATGTTACAACATTTATATATCTTTGCCCTGGACAATTAAAAAAACAAAACCATGAATACGATCAAAGAACGTATTGACCACGTTAACGGTCAGATTATGCAGGGCAACATTCTCGGGGTGTTTGACGAAATGTATGCTGACAATGTAGTAATGCAGGAAAACAGCGACGAGCCGCGTACCGGCAAACCCGCGAACCGTGCGTATGAAGAACAGTTTGTGGCTGCCCTCGAAGGCTTTCACGGTGCTGAAATCCGTTCGGTAAGTGTGAACGAAGAAGCCGGCACATCGAGCGTAGAGTGGATGATGGATTTTTCGCTGAAAGGCATGGGCCGCATGGTGCGTGAGCAGGTTGCGGTGCAGCGCTGGGAAAACGGGAAGATTGTACACGAGCGTTTTTATTACAAAGGCTAAGCGGTTACTGTAAAGCTTCGCAGCTTGCAGTTCAGCGGCAGGAGCAGTTGGCAGTGGCAGTCGCCTTCGACTATCGCTCTGGATGACCGCTTCTGCCAACTCATTTTACAAACCAGTCTTTCAAATTAGTAAATTGCCTCCGCAAACGGGAACGAACCGCAGCGGAGGCTTTTTTTATGCTGCATCGTTTCGTTTTAAAATTTTAAATCTGAACCACGATGATAAAAAATCTTTTCCTGGCGCTTTTCTGGAGCATGTTTGCGCTGAGTGCCTGTTCGGGCGATGGCGGTAATGCGGCGGGAGCTGCCGGCACCGTAACCCGTGTAAGTGATACGCTGATGCCTTACTACGATAACCTGCGCGACCTGCAGGTGATGCAACTTGAAATGCAGCAGCTCACGACTATGTGGGTGGCCAACCAGCATGAAACACCATCAAAGGCGGCGCTGCGTTCGCTGGTCTCCGAAAAATATGTGGCGCTGAAAAAACAAACATTGGGTTACGCTGCAGTGCTGCCGATGGAAGATCGCAAAAAGCTGGATGCACTTTTCCTGCTCCAGGATACATGCATTACAGACGTTTCCGAGATCATGGGGTTTATGAGTGACTCGGCGGCGTATGAAGATGCCGAAGCGCGTTTCCAGATTAAACTCGCGCTGGCCGATGACAAAAGCCTGTACAACGACCGCGTTCGTAAAAGCGCCGCCCTGCTGCGGGAACTGATTGACGGGATAGAGCCCAAAATAAAAGAACAGCTGAATGCGCTGGCACCAAAAAAATAGAATCGGTTAATGCCACAAAAAAAGCCGCCACGCAAATTGCATGGCGGCTTTTTTATGGAATACTGAATTACTTCTTCAGGAAATGCATTACGCTTCCGTCAGCTGATTTCAGATCAAGTTCTTTGTCGTCCAGTTTCGCAACTTCGAATGTTTCGGTTTTGCCGTTCTGGGTCATGGTGAGTTTTTTGTTGTCGGTGGTCAGGTTGTACTGGCCGTCAACCGGGAAGCCCATGATGGTCATGCTGCATTTTCCGTCACCTTTAAATTCATAGATGGTACCTTTCATCAGTGCGGCAGCCATTTCTTCGGCAGCGTTACCCATGGTAGAAGCCATGTTGCCCATAGCAGCAGCAAGTGAATCACCCATTGCTCCGAGTGAATCGGTAGCAGCTGAAGCATTTTCTTCAACTTTCGGTGTGTTCATTTCAATTTTTTCGAATTCCCATTTACCGGCGATCGGGCCGCTGGCTGAAGAACCGCAGGCTACAGCAAGTGCAGCGATTGCAAGTGTGGCGAAGATTTTTTTCATGTTGTCGTTTGGTTTTTTAGAGCCGCGAAGGTAGAAAAAAAGCAGACACCCCGCCCGGAAATGTATAAAACAGTTGGATTTCACCGGGTTAAACCGGTTTTGCCGGGAGCATAAAACAGGCGTTTGGTTCGGATTGCAGGCGTAAAAATCAGAGCAGGTGCCGCTGCAGCAGCTCCCCCACTTTTTTGCCTTCCACCAGGAAACCATCATGTCCGAAGGGCGATTCAATGATTTCAAGAACGGCGCCGGGAATATGTTTTGCGAGTAATTCCTGTTCTGCATTCGGACATAAAAAATCGGTGGTGATACCAATTACCAGTGTGCGGCAGCGGATCTGTGCGAGTGCTGCTTCCACACCTCCGCGCCCGCGCCCGATGTTATGGCTGTCCATCGTTTTGGTCAGCATCCGGTACGAATACGCATTGAACCGGTTCACGAGTTTATCGCCCTGGTAATTGATATACGATTCGGCACGGAAATCATCGATACGTTCATCGTTATCGGCCTGTGTATCATTAAAAGCCTGGTAACTGCGGTACGTCAGCATACCAATGGCACGGGCCGTTTTCAGTCCGCGGGCACCAGCGCTTGTTGTTTTTTCACCGAAGGTGGGATCGCTTTCAATGGCGAGGCGTTGCGCGCTGTGTATGGCAATGCCCCAGGCCGATTCGCGGGCCGAGGTGGCAATAAGCATGAGGCTTCCGATGCGTTCCGGTTCGGCCAGCGCCCATTCCAGGCACTGGTAGCCGCCCATGGAGCCGCCCAGCAGCAGATCAATTTGTTCAATGTGCAATGCTTCACGCAGGCGGATGAATGCACGTACAAGATCGCGCACAGTAAACCACGGAAAAGTATCGTAGTAAGGCTCGCCCGTTTCCGGGTTAATGCTGTGCGGGCCGGAAGAGCCGTAACAGGATGAGGGCAGATTGACACATATAATAAAGTATGCATCGGGATTTATCACATTGCCTTCGCCCACCAGTTCGGGCCACCAGCCGGCTGCGTCGGAACTGGCGGTAAGTGCGTGGCAGATCCAAACCACTTTGCTTTTACCGGGAATGTATGTGCCGTACGTATCATACGCCAGCTGCAACTGCTGCAGGCGCTGCCCCCGTTCGGTTACAAACGGTTCGGTATCGGTAAAAAGCTGTTGTGCCATACGCGGTGCAAAGCTAAACATTAGAAATAAAATGTACAGTTATAGTTGCTGCAGCATTATATACAATTGAAGTATCTTTGACCGCTTAAAAAACAACGCCATGAAAGTTACGCTGAAACGCCTCGACGATGCTTTTCATTTCGAAGCCCGGAATGAAGAAGGCAATACCATGCAGTTTGATGCCGGTCCGAATATCGGCGGACACAACAAAGGCGTGCGCCCCATGCAAACACTGCTGATGGCGCTGGGCGGCTGCAGTGCGATTGATATTATTTCGATACTGAACAAACAACGCATTGCGCTGGAGGATATCAACATTGAAATCGAAGGCGAACGTGAAGCCGGGAAAGAACCGTCGCTGTTTCAAACCATCCATGTCAACTATTACCTCACCGGGAACGCCGATGCTGCAAAAGCAAAACGGGCGGTTGACCTGTCGATGGAAAAATACTGCTCGGTAGCAAAAACACTTGAAAAAACGGCGCAGATCACCTATTCCGTTTTCCTGAACAACGAAAAGATCAACTGAGATGGCTGCACACAAACCGGAAACAGACGCGGTACGTATACAAACGCCCGGCACGGCTGAACACGAACACAGCACGCCGCTGTTTCTCACCTCGAGTTTTACATTTGATAATGCAGAAGAAATGCGTGCTGCTTTCGCGGATGAAAACGACGCCAACATCTACAGCCGTTTTTCCAACCCGAACACGCAGGAGCTGATTGACAAGATGTGTGCGCTGGAAGGAACCGAAGCGGGATATGCCACCGCATCGGGCATGAGCGCCATGTTTGCTTCGTTTATGGCCCTGCTGCAAAGCGGCGACCACCTGCTGGTGTGCCGTTCCATTTTCGGATCAACGCATACGGTGATAACGAAATACCTCACACGCTGGGGCATCAGCCATACCTATGTGGATGCAGACAAACCGGAAACGTGGGAACAGGAAATACGGCCGAATACAAAAATGATTTTTGCGGAAACGCCTTCCAATCCGGGCCTTGATATAATTGACCTCGAATGGCTGGGCAAACTGGCACACAAACACAATGTGATATTAAACATTGACAATTGTTTTGCAACGCCGGTTATTCAGCAGCCTGCAAAATACGGGGCACACTTAGTTACACATTCGGCCACCAAGTTTATCGACGGGCAGGGCCGTGTGCTGGGCGGGCTGGTGCTGGGAAAAAAAGAACTCATTCACGAAGTGTATTTGTTTTGCCGCAGCACCGGGCCGGCACTATCACCGTTTAACGCCTGGGTATTATCAAAAAGCCTCGAGACACTGCACCTGCGCATGGAGCGCCACAGCGAAAACGCGCTGAAATTAGCCACGCACCTGCAGCAACACGATGAACTTATACAGGTACGTTACCCGCTGCTGCCCACCCACCCGCAATATGCCATTGCACAAAAACAAATGCGCATGGGCGGCGGTGTTGTTACATTTGAGTTAAAAGGCGGCATTGAACGCGGGCGGCGTTTCCTGGATGCGCTGCAGCTGTGTTCGCTTACGGCCAACCTGGGCGATACACGCACCATTGCCACGCATCCCGCATCTACCACGCACGCCAAACTGAAAGAAGAGGAACGTTTAGCCGTTGGAATAACACCGGGGCTGGTGCGCATTTCGGCCGGACTCGAACATATTGATGATATTATTGCCGATATCGTGCAGGCGCTCGAAAAAACGAAATAAAATTCCGGGCTATTTTTTGCGGTAAACTGGTGCCCAAACCGGGATAAAAAACGGGCGGCACTTTTTTTTCGTTACACGCTTGTTTTATATACCGGATTTCAAGATGAAAACACAACCCGGTACAATCTTTGCGGCATAGAAACAGCGCCCGTTTCCGGGCATTTTTCAGCAGTGCACACAAGCATATATATACGCTGAAACTATTTTTTCGTTACACATACTAATTTTTGAAAGTGGCTCCCGGAAACGTGTTTTTCCTACTTAACCGATTTTAGAGATCGACGAACGCAATACGATTCCGACATACCGCTGCACAATGTAAAAAGTGCGTGGTAACCTCTGCAATGCCCTCCCGTTAAAGACTGAAACGTTCTTCTACATGATGTTAAATTACAAACCAGAAAGGGAGGTCAACCATGAAAACGCACACACGCAAAACATGGCTTTGGATGGCAGTCATCAGCATTACCTTTATTCTCGGTGTTGGTGAAGCAAAAGCTTCACATGCACAAAGCGCTGATATCACGTACCAGTGTCTCGGCGGAAATCAGTACCAGGTTTCTTTATCATTTTACCGCGACTGTGCAGGCGTCGCAGCACCAAATTCGGTGACCGTTAACGTAGCATCCGCATCCTGCAATCAGAATTTTAATGTAACCCTTAATCCTGTTCCCGGCACAGGCATCGAAGTTTCGCCTATCTGTGTGAGTATGAATACGAACTGCAACGGCGGAAACTATCCCGGCGTGCAGGAATGGATTTACCAGGGTGTTGTTACGCTGCCCATGGCCTGTACCGACTGGGTATTCAGTTTCAGCCTGTGCTGCCGCAACACGGCAATCAACACCATTTCGAATCCCGGCGGAGAAAACATTTATGTGGCCGCCAACCTCAACAACCTCAACTTTCCATGCAACAACTCGCCGGTTTTTTCGAACCGGCCGATTCCGTTTGTGTGTGTAGGCCAGAGCTATTGTTTTAACCACGGTGCCATTGATGTGGATGGTGATTCGCTGGTGTACACGCTGATTCCTCCCGCAACAGGACCTACATCCAGTGTTACGTATGTAAATCCGTACACCCCGCAGCAGCCGCTGCTTTCGAGCCCGGCCATGACATTCAACAGCATGAACGGCGACATCTGCATGACGCCCACCCAGCTGGAAGTTACCGTGATGGCTGTGCTGGTAGAGGAATACCGCAACGGTATACTCGTGGGCAGCGTGATGCGCGATATTCAGCTGCGCACGATCACCTGCACGAACAACAATCCGTACGTGATGGGCATGAACAACACCAACCAGTACCAGCTTACCGCCTGCGCAGGCAGTCCCATTTCGTTTACCATTGATACGTACGATACCGACAGTTTACAAAATGTAACACTTACCTGGAATGCCGGCATCAACGGTTCCATGTTTGTGATCTCCGGCGGACCACGGCCTACAGGCACTTTTACATGGACACCGGGCCAGGCCGATGTGGGCAATACGTTCTGTTTTACGGTAACGGTAACGGATGACAATTGCCCGTACAACGGTTCACAGACCTTTGCATTCTGCATTGATGTAACCGGATTTACGGTAGCGGCATCAGCCACAACGGCCAACTGCAATGCCTCCAACGGATCGGCAACAGCAATTCCGGCGGGCGGCACAGGGCCATACACCTACCAGTGGCTGCCTTCGGGCGGCAATAACGCAAACGCGAACGGACTTGCTGCAGGAACGTATACGGTTAATGTGACGGATGCCACGGGTTGTGTATCCACACAAACGGTGGTGGTTCCGCAGGGCCCGGCTCCCGGAAACCTGCTGATGACATCCACCAACATTGCCTGTTTTGGCGGCAACACCGGAAGCGCAACCGCAAACATGAACGGCGGGCAGCAGCCCTACACGTACCTGTGGAGCAACAACAGCACCACTCCTACCCTGAACAACCTTCCGGCAGGAACGTACTCTGTTACGGTTACAACAGCCAACGGGTGCATCAGCACAGACACTGTTGTGATTACGCAACCGGCCACTGCACTTACGGTAAACACCAGTATTTCCACACCGGTTTCGTGTAACGGCGGAAACAACGGAACGGCGGCAGCGCTTGTAAATGGAGGCGTTCCGGCATACACGTACAGCTGGAATACACAGCCGGTGCAAACCACGGCCAATGCATCGAACCTGGCAGCAGGGTCGTATGTGGTTACGATAACCGATGCTGCAGGCTGTGTGATTACCGGATCGGTAAACCTTACACAACCGGCTGTGCTGGTTTCATCGGTTGCATCCAGTGTACCGGTAAGTTGTTACGGCAACGCCAACGGATCGGCCACAGCCGGTGTATCGGGCGGCACAGGACCGTTTACCTGCAGCTGGACCACCAACCCGGTGCAGACCACGGTTTCTGCCGGTAATCTTGGCGCCGGTAATTACCAGGTGGTGATTACCGATGCAAACGGATGTACATCCACCTCATCGGTACAGATTACACAACCCAACCCGCTGGTGGTAAACATAAGCGCGGTTACGGATGTAAGCTGTAACGCGGGAAACAATGGTGCTGCAACGGCTGCAGCCAGCGGCGGAACAGGTCCGTATGCCTTTTCGTGGACCACCAGCCCGGTGCAGAATGCCGCAACGGCAATCAACCTTAACGCAGGAACTTATTTTGTAACGATTACCGATGCGAACGGATGCGGCACCGTTACAACAGCTACGGTGTATGAACCGCTTCCGCTGGTGATAACCGCAACGGGCAATGACACGGTTTGCCCCGGCCAGCAGGGAATCGTATCCGCGTTTACGACCGGTGGAACCGGGCAGGTAACGTACAACTGGAATCCGCAGATGGGCAATAATTCCACGTACACCGTTTATCCGAACACACTCACGAACTACATTGTTTCGGCAACTGATGCCAACGGTTGTGTAAGCAACAGCGATACGATTACCATTGATGTGTACCAGTTTCTGCCGGGCAACCTGCAGGTGAACGGCAATACCGGAATCTGCGCAGGAAACAGTGCCAACATCGTGGCAACTGTTACCGGCAACACCGGTTCACTGACATGGAGCTGGAGCAATAACCCGAACTGGACCGGCTCGGGGCCGTACAGTGTTACACCGGCTACCACCACAACATACACCGTAACGGTAACAAACATCTGCGGCGTGGCATTAACGGGCAATGCAACTGTGATTGTAAATCCGCTGCCGGTGGTTACACTTACCCCGCAAAGCGCCACAGGCTGCGATGTTGCAGCACTTACATTTACAGACACCAATCCGAACAACGTAAACTGTTCGTACCTGTGGGACTTTGGTGATGGCAACAATGCCACGCTGAGTTCAACGCAGCACGGGTATACACAAACCGGGAATTATGTGGTGAGTGTGGTAGTTACTTCCGCATTCGGATGTACCTCTACCACAAACACAACGGTTTCCATCGTGGTGATTCCTTCTTCGGAAGCGCTTTTCCAGCCTTCGGCGAGCGAGGTGAGCGTGTATGAACCCACTATTACGTTTAATGATATGTCGGATCATACAACCGGCTGGTACTGGGATTTCGGCGACGGCAATTTCAGTACGCAGGTGAGTCCGACACATACGTACACTGAAAAAGGCACGTACCAGGTGCGGCTGATTACGACGAACAACGGCATGTGCCCGGATACGAGCGAGCTGCCCGTGGAAGTGCTTCCGGAATTTACAATCTATATTCCGAATGCATTTACACCGAACGGCGACGGCAAAAACGAAACGTTCAATGTATATGGACAGGAAATTTCTGAATTCCGGATGTACATTTTCGATCGCTGGGGAAACCAGGTTTTCTCAACCGACAAACAGGATGAAGGCTGGAACGGGCACGCCAACAACGGCAGTGATGCCGCCCAGCAGGATGTATATGTGTATCGGGTTGATGTGATTGATTTTTCAGGCAGAAAGCACCGTTACGACGGGCATGTTTCACTCCTGAAATAGTGTAATGAAGTCTGTGTTGAAGAACAACCGGGCGCCTGCCGCGAAACAGGTGCCCGGTTTTTTTTGCTTTACATCAGAAACAAACTCACTGCACGATTTCGAAGGTTACTTTCACCTCGTATTTCATTTTTATGTCGCGCGGGTTTTCACGTTGCCCTGATGCACTTCCGGGATCGCCTGCAGCGGCGTCACCAGCGGAATTGCTTCCTACCGACGAATTACTCACGCTATTGCTCACGTTGTTGTTTCCAAGGCCATACGGTGAATTCCACCAGTAATAATACGGGTACTGCTGCTGCGCATTTTCAGCAGGCGATTCCTCCACCGTAATAATATCGCCGGGTTTGGCACCGAGCGCTTCGAGCAGATAGGTTGCTTTTTCTTTTGCTGCTTTCAGTGCATCAATTTTTACCTGGCGGCGCATTTCGCGTTCTTTGGTGCAGCGCAGTGTTCCGAGGTAAACATGCTCCACGCCGGTCATCTGCAGCTGTTCGATTATGCGGGGCACCTCGTTGATGTCGCTGAATTTTACTTCCAGCGTTTTGTTTACATACACCGGCGTGCGGTAGCTGTGATACCATTCCCAGTTGTATTCCCACGTGGCATTGGTGTTTTTTATTTTGATGCGGTCGTTGCTCACGCCCAGCTTAACGAGCTTAGATGTTACCTCGCGTTCAATTTTAGACATGTGTATGAGTTTCGTCGTGTCTTTGTCGCGGTAGGTACGTGACCGGCTTCCGCCTTCGTCGTACTCCTTCAGTTCGATGAGCAGGGAAATGTCATCGGGTACCATAAACGTTTCGGAACTGCCGGTAACGGTAATCGTGCGTTCTTTCGCATCTACATTGCGCAGTTCGCCGATTTCCATTTGAGCATTGCGGCCGCAGGAAGCGAAAAGCAGTGCA
The DNA here is from genome assembly GCA_943372645.1 of Chitinophaga pinensis. GTDB lineage: Bacteria > Bacteroidota > Bacteroidia > Palsa-965 > Palsa-965 > VBWE01. The sequence continues at coordinate 427,040 of CALRZN010000001.1, forward strand.
AGTGCGGGAAGTAACATGTACGTGTGTTTCATCTGTTGTTGTGTTTTTGTTCGAAGCGCAAGGTGCACCGGGCAGTTCACAACAAGGGTTAAAAGATGAAAAGAAAATTAAAGTGGCTTTTAAAATAGCTTTCCGGAAAATAAAGTTCCTGCAAAATAGTTTCGGAAATAAGTGGCAGCAGCAGTGGGCAGTGGCAGTCGATGTGTGTTTCAGAAGTAGAAACTGTTCCTTACAATCGCATGACTGCCACTGCCAACTGAAGCCGGATTTATTTTACGAAAACAAAAGTTTGTGCAGCACCTATTTTAAACAATAGCCTGTTATTCCTCCGTCCAGCCCACAACTGCAGCAATATCGCTGTTGTCAATGCTTTTCCATTTGCCGGTGAGCGCTGTCCACACCATTACGCCCTGGAGGTAATGTTCGTCACCCATCACCAGTTCGTTTGTGAATGCGATAGCGCCGTTTGCGGTTTTTGCTTTTTCGGGATCGCAGAAATAACTGCCGATGGTTTCGCCTTTGTAACGCACCGCATGACCTTTGCCGGGTGTTTCGGTTAATGCGATTTCAAAATTGTTCCCGGCAGCAAAAAACGTAATCGCGGTTACGGTTTTCTTTTTTGCATCGGCTTTGTAGTATCCGCGGGAGCAGCGGAAGATCGTATTGCCCTCGCCGTCGGTTAAAAAACGGCAGGGTTCGGCCGGTGCGGGCAGCTGATCAATTTCACCTATTTTTTCCTGCTGGCGTGTGGTTACATTTACTTTCATGATGGCCACATAATTTTTTGCCTGCGAAAAATTCGGATACAGGAATGTGGTGTTGTCCACCCAGCACAGCGGCAGCTGCGGTTTCGCACCGCTTACGCGGGTGAGGTCTTCGCCGTAACCGGCATCTTTTACCAGTTCTACTTTGGCAGCAGCAGGCGGATAATAATAGATCTTGTAGTTTTTCAGCGAACAATCCGCTTCCACATCCTGGCCGTTAATGGCTTTGAAGCCGGGATTTTTTACCTGCGCATATACACCGGTGCGCGTGTCGAACACGGAATAATATTTTCCTTTAAAAATATCGTTGGTATAAAAAATGAGGCTGTCGCCGCTGGCTTTTACAAACCGGTCTTTGGTTTCACTCACCACTTTTTTCTGCTGCAGGTCAATGATGTTGCCGATGCCTGTAACCACCCAGCGGCTGCGGTAAACAGTGTTGGTGCCGATGTCCATGCGGATCCACGAAGCGGTTTCGCCCGGTTTCTGCGCTTCCACGGTGAGTACTTTTTCTTTTACGGGAACGGTGGCATCGCCGAAGGTAAAACGCCAGAGGTGCTGCCGGTGATTTTGTGCGGCCTGGGTGTCGTATTCCGCAAGCAGCAGGCTGAGCCGTTTTTCCGCGGGTGGCGAAAAACCTGCTCCGAACAGGACAACTGCAAGGATTACGATGTAGCGCACGATCAAACGATATTGAAAACCGGCAGAAACAGTCAAAGGTTATGCCAGAAGTCCGTTATACAGTTTTCAGGAAATCGAACAGCAGGCGCACACCCACCCCGGTTCCACCTTTTACACGGTACCCGTCTTTCACCGAAAGAAACGCCGGTCCGGCAATATCGAAGTGCATCCAGGGTGCTTTCACAAAGTGGGCGAGAAATTTACCGGCCGTTATGGAACCCGCATACGGGCCCCCGATGTTTTTGATTTCAGCCACATCGCTTTTAATCATTTCATCGTACTCTTCCCAGAACGGCATTTCGGCCAGGCGTTCATATACATTTTCGCCGCTGGTTTTCAGGCGCTTTTTGGTTTTTTCATCGGCCGTGCCCATACACACAATGCCCTGTGTACCGATGGCGGCCACAGCAGCACCGGTAAGTGTTGCGAGGTCAATCACCAGTTCGGGACTGTACTGGTCGGCCCAGCTGAGTGCGTCGGCCAGGATGAGGCGGCCTTCGGCATCAGTGTTCAGCACTTCCACAGTTGTTCCATTATAAGTGGTGAACACATCACCGGCCACATAACCGTCACCGTCAATGCGGTTGTCGGTTGCAGGTACAAGCCCGATCACGTGTACCGGCAGTTTTGCTTTGGCCACGGCATACAGCGTAGCGCCAACGGCAGCAGCACCGGCCATGTCGCATTTCATGGTTTCCATGCCGTTGCCTACTTTAATATTGTATCCGCCGGTATCATACACCACGCCTTTGCCCACGAGCACAATCGGTTTTTTGTTGCGGGCTTTGGCGGGTTTGTATTCCATAATGGTAAACGTTGGCGGCTGTTTGCTGCCTTTGTTTACAACCAGGATACCGCCCATTTTCAGCGATTCGATTTTGGCTTTGTTGAATATTTCGGTGCGGAAGCCGGCGGCTTTGCCCATGCGTTCGAAGTTGCGCGCAAGTTCGGTAGCGGTGAGGAAACTGGCCGGTTCGTCAACCAGGATGCGGGCCTCGTAAACAGCCTCAATCACAATATTGAGCTGCTGGATATCTGCCGTTTTTACGTTTTTACCAAACAATGCAATTTCCGTGAGGCTGTATTTTTCACGGGCTGCATTTTTTTTGTATTTCAGAAACTGGTAGGCGGCCAGCGCCATGCCTTCGGCAAATGCCAGCAGGTGTGCGGGCTGTTCGTCGGTGTCGGCAACGGTAACGGTTTTCGCCTTGTTTTCGTTCATCACGCCGAGCAGCGTGGCTCCGCTCTTGCGCAGGGCTTCAACGGTTTTCCAGGCCGTGTCTTTTTTGTCTTTGCGTTGGACAACGATGTGTCTTCCGGCAGCCGAAAAACTGACCGATTTACGCTCTTCTGTTTCGAAAGCGTGTTGTACGTGTGCGATTTCAGAAGGCGTGAGGCCGTAACGGCTTAACGCTTTTACTGCGCTGCAGAGGATGATCAGATTCCCCGCACCGGGTAAACGACCTGCTTTTTGAATTACCATCATTGAAATTCGTAATTTTGAAAACTGGTAAATGTACTAATTTAAAAGTACGCCAATAACCAATTTTGAACAGATACTGAACAAACGTATTTTCTGTTTGTTCTGGTTTTACGACATCCAATGAAGACGAACGAACTATTAAAACGTGCTTTACGGTCTGATTTTCTGACTGCTGCCGAGGGTCAGTTTCTTTTTGAAAACGCCCCTACTGCCGAACTGATGGAAGTTGCTGATGAACTGCGGAAAGCAAAAAAAACAGACGGAAAAGTAACGTGGATTATCGACCGGAACGTAAATACCACGAATGTCTGTACTGCCAACTGTAAGTTCTGTAATTTCTACCGTATTCCCGGCCACAGCGAATCGTATATAACTGACATTCCGACCTATAAACGAAAAATCGAAGAAACGTTTCGTTACGGTGGCGAACAATTATTGTTGCAGGGCGGCCATCACCCGGAGCTCGGTTTAAGCTTTTATGTCGATTTATTTAAAGAGCTGAAACAGCTTTACCCGAACCTGAAACTGCATGCGCTCGGGCCTCCTGAAATTGCGCACATCACCAAGCTCGAAAAAAGCACACACACCGAGGTACTGCAGGTGCTGATGGAAGCCGGGCTGGATTCATTGCCGGGCGCAGGTGCCGAAATCTTAAACGACCGGGTACGCCGCCTCATTTCCAAGGGCAAATGTTCGGGCCGCGAATGGCTGGATGTAATGCGCGCCGCCCACCAGCTGCGCCTTACCACTTCGGCCACCATGATGTTCGGGCATGTGGAAACCGTTGCGGAGCGTTTTGAACACCTCGTGTGGTTACGCGAAGTGCAGGCCGAAAAACCGGCTGATGCCAACGGGTTCCTGGCGTTTATTCCGTGGCCCTTCCAGGACGACGGCACGCTGCTGCGCCGCCACAAAGGCATAAAAAATACCGTTACCGGCGACGAATACATCCGCACCATTGCAATGAGCCGCATCATGCTGCCCAACATCATCAATATCCAGGCATCGTGGCTCACCGTGGGCAAGGAAGTGGCACAGCTCTGCCTCCACGCAGGTGCTAATGATTTTGGTTCCATCATGATCGAGGAAAACGTGGTAAGTGCGGCCGGCGCCCCCCACCGCTTCACCGCACAGGGCATACAGGACGCAATCCGCGAAGCCGGTTTTATTCCGCAGCTGCGCAACCAGCAATATGGTTACCGCGATCTGCCGGCGAATATGGAGCAGCAGGTTATTAATTATTGATCGTTTTAAAATTTCTTCGCTGTCGCGCTGAAATAGATTGTGTTCCAGTCATTAGTCATCAGGCATCAGTAAAGTTATATTTCTGATGCCTGATGACTAATGACTGGAAAAAGAACTGTTTTTTTAGACACAAAATTTTGGAAAACGGATTACTTTAAACGATCAATAATGCAGTTTCAGCGGCTATTTATCCCACAAAAAAGGAGCAACAAAACAGGCACCCGTTCGTTATAGCACTAAAACAACCCGTATGCGTTACCTGTACCTGCTGTTAACCATCCCCCTTTTTGCTGCCGGATGCCGGCCCGAACCGCCGGTTTACCCGGACACGCCGGTGATTTCGTTTACCGGTTTTAACCAGCGCGGCGATACGCTGGAAGCTGTAATTCATTTTACCGACGGCGATGGCGACCTGGGCGCGGAACCGGAAACGGCGAATCCGAACCTGTTGCTGCATTTTTTCCATAAAAATCCGGCCGGGCAATGGGTTCCGACGGACGGACCCGACCCGTTTACTTACGATACGTTGCTGTTTCCATACCAAGTACCGATACTTCCCGCATCATCGCAGAAAACCATGGAAGGCGATATTTTGCTGGCCATTCCCAAAATGTTTGTACTGAACGATACCATCCTGGTAACCGCACGGCTGAGCGACCGCGCAGGGCACTGGAGCAACCGGAGCACATCACCTGAAACGATTATTACGCGGTAGTCCCCGGCGCAAGTGTTAAATGCCCGGGTTTATTTGGTTTATCGCTCAAAAAAAGTTTAACTTAGAGTCCTTTATAAAACGACCATGTCCGGCAAATACGCGTCCGGCAGTGACCTGTCCCCCGCTGCGAACGCCCAACCCCGGAAATTTTACGCATAAAGCCATTGGAAACCATGCTTATAAAACGTATTTCATTCCTGCTGTTGCTGCTGTTCGGGGGTATAGCGCAACTGCACGCCACACATAACATTGCCGGGGAAATCACGGTGCGCTGCACCGGCGCAAACACCTACGAAGCAACGATCACCACCTATACCAACTCGCAGAGCAACGCTGACCGTTGTTCGCTGACCATTAACTGGGGCGATGGCACAACGTCTGAACTGGACCGCACCGGCGGCCCGCTTAACCCCAGCGTTTGTCCTTCACCACAAACAGACGGCGTTCCGATTCCCGGTTACCCGAACACGAAAAAGAATTTATACATCGGAACACACGTTTATCCCGGTCCCGGTGTATATAAAATTTCGATGAGCGACCCGAACCGCGTTGCCGGTATTGATAATATTCAGAACTCGGTTAACACCGCGTTTTACATCGAAACAGAGATTATCATTTCACCGTTGTTTGGCTGTAACAGCACGCCGGTGTTTACATCTATTCCGCTTGACAAAGCCTGTGTGAATCACTGTTTTTACCACAGCCCGGGCGCAGTTGATCCGGACAACGACAGCCTTTCGTACGCCATCGGTCCGCCGCTGGATACCACCGGCCTTCCGTTTTCACCCTTCATTGCGGTAATGCCCGATGCGCCCTGTACGTCGAACACCCCGCACGGTGCAGGTGGTGTGATGACAATTGACCCGGTAACCGGTATCATGTCGTGGTGCAGTCCAACCTGCCAGGGCAAATTCAATGTGGATGTAATTGTTTACGAATGGAAAAAGGTGGGCACATCCTGGGTAAATGCGGGATATACCATCCGCGAAATGCAGATTGATGTGGCCACCTGCAACAACGACAACCCGGATATTCCGGATCTGCCGGACCTGTGTGTGGATGCGGGTTCTACTGTGAATTTCAACTTCACCGTAACCGATCAGAACAATGATGCGATTGAATTAACTACTTACGGAACCGCCTTTACAGCCACGCCGCCTGCGGTGCTTTCGCCTTCGGGAGCCAACATTTACAACCAGCAACCGGTTGTGGCTAACTTCAGCTGGTCGCCTACCTGCGACAATGTGCGCCTGCAACCATTTACAGTAACCATTAAAGCGCGTGATGATGATCCGCTGGTTCCGCTGCTGGATATTGAAACGTTCCGCATCCGTGTGGTTTCACCGGGGCCGGTAACGCTCTCGGCGCAACCTACCGGTACAAGTATGCAGCTCAACTGGTCAGCGAACCCGTGTAATGCACCATCCAATCCCTGCCTGGGCTATAAAATTTACCGTATGGTTGGCCCGAGCGGCTGGAACCCGGTACAATGTGAAACGGGCGTACCTGCTTACACCGGCTATGTGTATATCGGAACAGTGGTGGGTTACAACAACCTTTCATTTATTGATAACAACAACGGCAACGGATTGATTCCGGGCCTTACCTACTGTTACCGTGTGCATGCGTATTTTGTAGATGGTTCTGAAAGTTATGCATCACCCGAAGCCTGCAACGAACTGAAACGCGACGTGCCGATTATTTCGCACGTGGATGTGGTTTCTACCGGCCTGAATGACACCATGGGTGTAAGCTGGTACAACGCTGTTGCAGACGCACAGAACTTTGATACCATTGCACGTCCGGGTCCGTATCAGCTGAAAATATACCGCTCAGCGGGCATTACAATGGCTCCAAATCCGACATTGCTTACTACACTCTCAAGCCCGTATTTTGCAGCCCTGCCCGATACCTTTACCGATTTCGTATTAAACACGGCCGGTACGCATTTCTGTTACCGCATTGCGTTTATTGCCGGCAACGGCACTGACAGTATCGGTTCATCACAGGTGGCTTCTTCGGTTTTTGTTACCACATCACCGGCAGATAACCGGGTAAACCTGGCCTGGACGGAGAATGTGCCGTGGACCAATTTCAGGTATGAAATTTACCGCAAGCTGCCATCGGCTTCGGTGTACACGTATCTGGATACGACCTCGCAGCAGCAATATACCGACAGCGGCTTGGTAAACGGCGCGAACTATTGTTATTATGTGCGCAGCCTGGGCACCTACAACAATATCAATTTCCCGGATACGTTGCGCAACCGTTCGCAGCGGGTGTGTCAATCGCCGCAGGATTTAACGCCGCCCTGCCCGCCTACGCTGGGTGTAAATTCGGACTGTTACAATTACAGTAACCAGCTCATCTGGACGAACCCGATGAACATGAATTGCGGAACAGATGATGTGGTTGCGTACAACGTGTACTACACACCAACCGAAAACGGAACGTGGCAGCTGATCGCAACCATCACCAATCCGTCAGACACCACGCTGCTGCAGCAGAACCTGCTTTCGGTGGCCGGCTGTTACGCGATAACGGCGCTGGATACATTCAACAACCAGAGTGCGTACAGCAACATATTCTGCGTGGACAACTGCCCGGTATATGAACTGCCGAACGTATTTACACCGAACGGCGATAACCTGAACGATCAGTTTATTCCGTTCCCGTACCGCTACATTGAAAGCGTGGACATCAAGATTTATGACCGCTGGGGCGTACTTATTTTTGAAACCACCGATCCGGATATTAACTGGAACGGACGCTCGGCCACAAACGGAAGACTGTGCACGGATGGTGTTTATTATTACGCCTGCACGGTGAACGAAATCAGGCTGCAGGGTGTTGTTCCCCGCGTAATTACCGGTTTCTTCCACCTCTTCGGCGACAACAAAAAAGCAGAATAAGCGCAACTGCGCGGCACAGGAATTTATGTTTACAGGAATCGTTGAAGCAACCGGCACCGTAGAAACACTGGAACAGGACGGCGGCAATCTGCACCTTACCCTTTCGGCACCTTTTGCAGCGGAGCTCAAAATTGATCAGAGCCTCGCGCACAATGGCGTTTGCCTTACGGTGGTACGATGTGATGAAAAAACCTATACCGTAACCGCGGTTACAGAAACTTTGCAGAAAACAAATCTCGGCCATTTAAAATCTGGCGATGCGGTAAACTTAGAGCGCTGCATGCGCATGGGCGACCGCCTCGACGGACACATCGTACAGGGGCATGTGGATCTTACCGGAACCTGTACACAGGTGGATGTGCTTGACGGCAGCTGGAAATTTTATTTTACTTACGATGCGGCTTCAGGCCACGTTACCGTTCCGAAAGGTTCCATCTGCGTAAACGGCACAAGCCTTACCGTTGTTGATTCTTCGCCCGGTGCGTTTTCGGTGGTGATAATTCCCTACACATTTGAGCATACGGTTTTCCGCACACTGCAGGCAGGCGATGCGGTGAATCTTGAATTTGATGTGATCGGAAAATATGTGGCGGCATTGCTGCAGCGTTAATCCCGATGAAAGAAAAATCAAAAAAGAAAAAAGGCGAGACGCAGCAAATCACCTGCCCCTGCTGTGGTGAAAAAAGAGGAGCAGCGGGTGTATCGCGCACACTTGCTTTGCCCTACTTTGCTGCAAATGGAATACAGGGACTGCTGCAATCGCGCTACCAGTGGGCCTGCGACATGTGCCTGAAAAAAGGCAAAGCCATCATGGGCAATCCCCGCAAACAAAACGCAGGCATTTCATCTGATCCGTTTTTAGCTTATTTCGACCGCACACTGGTTTGCCGGACATGCGGCAAATCATTTGTGTTCAGCGGATCGGAACAGCACCACTGGTATGAAAAACTGGGCTTTACGTTAAAATCGTGGCCAGTAAAGTGTAAAGCGTGCAACAAAAAATAATCAGGCTGCTACGCCATTTTACCGGATCAGAAAATTTCTTTCGCTACGCGGCGCGTAACTTCGGATGAACCCATGGTGTAATAATGCAGGCAGGGCGCACCAAACTGCACGAGTTCTTTCGACTGCTGGATACACCAGCGCACACCGGCTTCTTTTACTTCCGCATCGTTTTTGCATTTCTCCACTTCTTCGAGCAGGTCCTGCGGAATATCGATGTGAAATATTTTCGGTAACACGAGCGCCTGTTTTTTCTGCGTCAGTATTTTCAGGCCCGGGATGATGGGAACGTTGATGCCGTTTTCGCGGCATTTGTTTACGAAATCAAAATACTTCTGGTTGTCGAAAAACATTTGTGTAACGATGTACTCCGCACCGGCATCCACTTTCGCTTTCAGGTGGCGCATATCGTTGATGAGGTTCGGTGCTTCAAAATGTTTTTCGGGATAACCGGCCACACCAATACAGAAGTTGGTGGGCGCCACATCGGCCAGTTCATCTTCGAGGTAACTGCCGGAGTTCATTGCTTTTACCTGGGCCACAAGGTCGATGGCGTACGGATGGCCACCCGGTTCGGGAACAAAGGCCGGTTCGGTTTTGATGGAATCGCCGCGGAGCAGCAGCACGTTATCGATACCGAGAAAGTGCAGATCAATAAGTGCGCTTTCGGTTTCTTCGCGGGTAAAGCCGCCGCAGATGATGTGCGGAACGGTATCTACCTTGTATTTGTTCATGATCGCTGCGCAGATGCCTACCGTTCCGGGGCGTTTGCGGATGGATACTTTTTCGAGGTAACCGCCTTCGCGTTTTTTGTAAACGTACTCTTCGCGGTGATAGGTTACATCAATGAACGACGGTTTGAATTCCATCAGCGGATCAATGCCATCGTAAATGGATTGAATGCTTTTGCCCTTGAGCGGGGGCAGGATTTCGATGGAAAACAAGGTTGATTTTGCGCCTTTCAGGTGATCAATAACTTTCATACAGGTGTGAAATTTGGCGCAAAGTTATACAAAACAGGCATTGCCGCTACGGCAAAAGCTGTCTGAGAATGGTATTCCAATCCCGGACGACCTGCATTGTTGCTTTGACTTCACGGCGGGAAGCCTTGTAAAGCGCCAGTTCTTCATCCCCGGGCTGAAAAAGAAACAGGGCTTCAAAATCCGTCAGATGACCAAGTACAGAGAAACGGTCGTCAATAAAAGCAGTGATGCCATGTTCCAAACAGATTCCCCGCTTTTCATGGCGTTTGCGGCAAAAGAAAACATGCTCCGGCGGAATGCCGGTCGTTTCATGAAAGCGCTGGTGCTGCAGCCATTCTACCGTGCGGGCCGCAGTCCGTTCACCGCATTTGGAAACGAGGTACAGGTTTTCAGGTCCGTATGCCTGGGCCAGGCGGGTTATGCTTTCGAAGGCACCTGCAACTGCGGGCGCTTCGAGGTAATTTTTACTGAAGAACGAACTGTGTTCGTCCGTATCGCCCGCGATGATTACGCGACCGATGTCAATGCCGATTTTCATTTAGGAGTCGGGTGTTTTTGTTCTTCTTATTTTAAGCTAAATTAGCGATTACTAACGTCCATTTCATGGCATTTTCTCCACAGCGATATCGTTTTAACAGGACAGACAATAATCGGATAGTTGATCTGGGTTATACCATAAGTACGACGGATTCCATTACATTCATCGATTTTATGCAAACGTTTTACCCCGGGTTCAACCTGGCAAGACTATTGCTGATTGTAGAACTGCAATTTTCAAACACAACCCCATTAACTATTACACGACACATTAAATACAATAAAAACGGCGACCTGCTGATAAATTTTCGAAATGCATTTACGGCTGAAGATGATGCGCTGCTGTTCATTCGTCGTGTTAAAACAGAAAGCAACGAGATTCATATCTATCATGATTATTGCGTAATTCCAATATCAGCCCGTAATAAGGGGCTGGTAAAGACGGTTTTTCATGAAAGTTTGCAGCAATATATCAATATGAATGCGCGTTTTATTCATGTACATGCCGGCCTGAGCAGTGGCGGATATGTATGGGCAAAATATGGATTTGTAGCGGGCAACAAGGCAGAAGTATCGCAGATGCTTCAAAAGGCAGAAACGGATTTAAAGAAGTCTGAATTCAGGATAGTGAATCAAATTTACATTGGTTATTATTCAAAACATCCGGAAGGAACATCCTTCCCGATGCACCTCTGGGCGGCTCTTGATTATATGAAGCCGGTCTTATCCGGCAGCGAGTGGCACGGACTTATTGATTTGAAAAACAAGGAACAATTTCGTATCTTTAGTGAGTATATTTCAAAGTAAAATGAAAACCATTGGTGAACACGCATCTGTAGCAGAAGAGCTTCTGCAGGATGTACCCGATACAGAACAAAAATGCAGGGCCATTGAGCAGGCTGTTTCCGAAGGGTATTTAACCCTGGAGGAAGCGCTCCGGGCTTATAAAATCAGCCCGATTGTGTATGCCGGTTTTGTATTGCTGCAAAGTAGTGTACAAACTCAAAAATCTTCCCGGCAGTCGCAGTTTATGAAAGCCTTATCGACAATAGCTGAAATTTACAATGCATCCAGCAGCCGTTTCGATGATGAAGGCAAAAAAGCAATTGCAAAAATCAACCGCCTGCAGAAAGCATTTAAATAACCCGAAAGGGCTTTCGCATCATACCGGGTTGATAAAACAGGTAATCCTGTTTACTCCTTCCAAAACCGTTCATACCGCGTAATCCGTTCCTGCAGCCGCGCAGCAATCACCTCATCGGCCTGCTGCAGTGCTTCGTGAATCACCATCGCTTCTTCCTGGTAAGCTTCGCGTTTTTCATTGTTCCAGTAAAACGGCGGATGATACAGGTTCACAATGCGGTCGGCCATTTTCACCATCGCAATTTCATCGGGCTGTTCCAGAATCCGTTTCAGGCTGTCCACCATTTTTTCGCTTTTGTCGGCAATGGCGTCGCTTTTGGTTAAGGCCAGCACACCATCGGCAACGGCTTTGCCAAAAACAGTTTCGATTTCTTCGTGCGTTGTTTGCGTATCTTCAATTGTATCGTGCAGCAGCGCGCAGGCGATGGCGAGGTCGGCGTTGCAGTGTTTTTTGGTGTGCTGCAGGGCCCAGGTTACTTCGGCCGCAACAGATGCGAGGTGATTGATGTACGGAATGCGTTCGCCCTGCGCAGCACCGCCGTAGGTTTGTCCTTCGTGTTTTTTGGTGGCAAACATCCACGCTTCTGCATACAGGTCAGGACTCCAGGAATTTTTTATGCTCATGACAGTGAAGTTGCAAGGTAGTTTTCGATGAGTTTGTTGCGGTCTATTTTATGACTGCTGTTGTATGGAAATTCGTTTACCGCCACAATATCGCCGGGAATCATGTAATACGGCAGGCGTTTTTCGAGTGCGGGGCGGAAATGAGCATTCAGGTCTTCGGCGGGCTGCGAAAGGATCACAAACGAAATCAGTTTTTTCACTTCGTTGTTTCGTTTCAGCGCCACGGTAACGGCATCCGTTACTTCCGGAAACGAAACAAGCACGTTTGTAATTTCATGCAGTTCGATGCGGAAGCCGTGCAGCTTTACCTGGTCGTCGTTGCGGCCGAGGTAGTAATAAAGTCCGTTTACTTCGTAAGCCAGGTCGCCCGAGCGGAATGCCCTGCGGCCGTTGTGATTAAAAAATTTCTGCGCATTGAGTTCGGGCCGTTTGAAATAACCGGGCGAAACATGCGGACCACAGATCACCAGTTCGCCTTCGCCGCGTTCACCGGCTGGGTTTTCAATAAACAATTCACTGGCAGGCATGGCGTAACCGATAGGCAGCGGTGCCTGCTGCTGCAACATGTCATCGGTAATATCGGCCAGCGTGGTGATGATGGTGGTTTCGGTCGGACCGTAACCGTTCATAAGCCGCGCCTGCGGAAACAGTTTTTTCAGCTGCAGGCAAATGCGCGGCAGCAGTTCTTCACCCATTAATATAAACGTATGCAGGTTCGGAAAGTGCGTGGCATTAAACTGCGGGTGGCGCAGGAACAAGTATGTAAACGAAGGCGTTGACATCCACACCGTGCATCCGAAATCCTGCAGGCGTTTCAGAAACAGGTCCTGGTCTTTTGCAATTTCAGCACTGTTGAGTACAAGCGAACTGCCGAGCGCCATCGCGTGAAACAGGTCGCAGAGTGAAAGATCGAACGTAAACGGCGACTGGTTCATAAACACATCCTGCTCTGAAAAACCGAATGCCGGCAGCGTCCAGTCCATGTAAGCCAGCGTGGCATCGCGCGTTATCTGCACGCCTTTCGGCTCACCGGTAGATCCTGATGTAAACATGATGTATTGCAGCAGGTCGTTTTCGGGAATATCCGCGTCCACGGTAAATGCGCAGGGGCGGTGCTGTGTAACGGAATTATCGCGTTCAATTACACAGGCAAAATCAATCGGAACCGGTTCAGCAGTGCAGTTGATGAGCACCTGCACATTGGCGATTTCCGCAATTCTCCGGATACGTTCATTCGGATAAATGATGTCGGCCGGTATGTATGCAACAGCCGCATGAATACAGGCCATGATCGCGGTGAGGTAACGCGCTTCCTTGTGGCCGTAAATAATAACCGGTGCGCCCTGCGGGATGTTTATGGTGCGTAGTACAGCGGCCAGTGCTTCTGTTTCGCGCTGCAGTTCGCCCCAGCTCAGTGTGGCCCCGCTGCCTGAAACAGCCATGCGGGTTGCAGGTTCAGCAGTGGCCTCAAATTGTTTCTGATGAAAGTTATAACGCATGGTTAAAAATGAAGTGGCCAGCGTCCGCTGAAAATAAACAGCGAAACAGCCACCAGGTTAATCATGATAAAGATACTGATGATCTGTACAGCGCGGGGCGGCAGGTTACCAAAAAAGATATCGCGGCCTTTTTTGCGGCAGGTCATTACGTACCAGTTGTGCACCACCGAATAAATACCGAACAATGCCCCGCTCAGGATGTAATTAAACGTAAAACCGTTCCAGCAGCCCATGAGCAGGAAGGTGAGAAACAGCGCCATGTTCTGCCTCGTTATCGGCACTTTTTTCAGGCGCTGCATGCGACTGAACTGCATGTACAGCGGGGTGAAAAAATAATCTTTCAGCCACTCGCCAAGTGAAATGTGAAAACGCCGCCAGAAGTCCTGCGGATTAACCGCCACAAACGGGTTGCTGAAATTCACCGGCACGGTAATGCCCATCAGTTTACCAAAACCGAGTGCCATCCACGAATATCCGGCAAAATCGAAAAAGAGAAAAACATAATACGCGTACATCGTGCTGCACATGGCCAGCAGATCTGTGCTGCCTGACGGAAACAACTGCAGCCAGTAACGATCGGTGATTTCTGCAAAAACAAATTTGAAGGCAATGCCCTGCACGAGGTAACGGATGCCGGTTTCGAAACTGCCCGGTGTGATATTACTGAAACCGGTTGACTCTGTTTTTACATAACGGCTGAACCGTTCAATCGGACCGATGAGCAGCGTAGGTGTAAACGACAGGAAATTAAAATACGAAACCGGGTGCGGCAATTTGCTGCCGGGTTGTGCATCCATGTAATAACCCATTACGCGGAACGAAGCGTACGACAGGCCCGCAAACGAAACGAGATCACTCCAGTGAAACGGGTACGCCGTTGTACGGATATCCAGTTTGACCAGCAGCATGGGTAATAACAGCAACAGGATGCCCCATATTTTTTTCCGGAAGCGGATCACCTTTTGCAGCAATGCAGTTACACCGTATGCATAAACGATGAACAGCAAAAAATGGAGGGGCTTCGGAAAAACAAAAACAAGGTAAACCAGGTTCAGCACCGCCAGCACGTACCGGTAGTGTGTATCGCGCAGCACTTGTTTGCAGGCGGCAAGCACCCCCACAAACAGCAGCAGCAATACAAAAAACTCGGGCAGGCTGAATGGCAGCATAACTCAGAATTGCTGGTAAACAAATTGTGACGAAGAACCCGGTTTGTTGTTCGGGTGGTGATTCTGTGCTGCGTAAAGCCAGTACAGGGCACATACAATGCCCACAAACCACGCGGTGTTCAGCAGCAGGCGAATTGCATTATTGTTTTTCATCGTTCAGGTGATAAGTATCGATTATAAACCGGGTCATTTTCAGCCAGCCGTAATCCCCGGGATGCATCACATCGGTGAACAGTTCTTTTTCAAAGCGCGTGCTGTCGGTGTCGAACATATTATAGCACGGAAAATCTGTTTTGCTTATTGCTGTGGTCAGCTCATCCACCATGGGCTGCAAGTCGTGCGTATTTTTATAATACAGCGAATTGACCTGCAGAATAATAAATGAGGCTTTGGCACCACGGCGTTCCAGCAACTGAAGCAGTGCATGAAAATCATCCATCTCCCTGTTCTGCGAACGGGGAACCGGGAAAAATTCGCCGCGGCGGCCTTTCACAAACTGATCGTAGTAACTGTTGTTCACGCCCATCGTGTTGTTTGTAGCTGCTGCACGCGCACGGCCTTTCGCTGCTTCATACAGGCTGTCCCAGTCCAGGTGCACATGATCGGTTTGAATGGGCGTGCGCTGATACGTTGCTTCCGGTGTGGCCGGGGCTGGCATTACATCATTAAAAAGCGGCAGCGCCTGTTTCAGCGGGGTGTAAAGTGCGTTACAAAACGGATTGCGGTTGACCTGGTAGTTGTAAAACAGTTTGCGGTGTTCGGGATCGGGACGGTTAAAATCGTAAAACAGGGTAGCGAAGCGTTCTGCGAAGTATGCTTTTTCGCTTGCGCTGCTGTCGCGGCTGATGCGCTGCAACATGGCCGGTGAATTGAACTTCAGCCAGATTTCGGCAGGCGTTCCGGCAACTGCATCAGGGCCGGCAAACCAGCTGGGTGAAAGTATTATCACCACCGGCGCATCTTTCAGCCGGTCGGCGTTGGCAAACAATTGCGTGTAAATGGAAAAACACTGGTTACCGGCCTCGCCCACACCCACCACCTGTGTGTGAAAATGGCGCGACACAAACCGGTACGAAACCGCATCGCTGGCGCTGGTGAGTTCGGATGAACCGAAAAGGAAAATGTTTTCGTAACCGTCGCCGGTTTTCAGCAGGTAATCTTCCAGCACAGGTTCGCCGTCAAATTCCTGGATCCAGCGTTTACCGACAATATCAGCCGGTTTTACCTGGTGCTGTTGGGGTGTAAAAAGTTTTTGCGGGAGCTGCTGCTCCTGGCGCAGAAAAAACCATGCGGCGGCGGCAGCAAAAAGCGGAAGCAGGGTGGTTACCAGCAACTGCCTCATTGCACTCAGAGCGTTTGAATAAGTGCTGCGATTTTGTCAATCGTATCGAGGTGTTCCTCCGAAATCAGGTGCTGCGGAACGCGTTTGCCTGTTTTTTCTTCGATGCTTACGACGAGGTCCACCACGGTAATGGAATCGAGCAGGCGCGACTGAATCAGTGATTCGTCATACGCCACTTTTTTAAAAGCAAGCTGTGCAATTTCCTGCTGGATAAAGGCTTTCAGGTCGTCCATGAAACGGTTTTTCTGCGGCAAAGATAGGAATTAAGGCATGAACCCCGAATGCGGAGCCTGTTCCGTTTACGCGGCAGACTTCGAATACGGGAAATATTTTTTCAGGCTGTTCAATGGCTTTTCAATGAGCACCCACGAAAAATGCGCAAGTACATACGTAATGCAGCAGAGCGCGACAAAGAAGGTGTACTTGTTTGAAATGCCGAGACCGATTTTCGGGGCGTAATAATAAAACAGCGAGGGAATAAACAGGTGATATAGGTACATGCCGTACGATATTTTTCCGCCATAAGCCACTACCGGATTTTCAAGCACCCATTTTGCACCGAAGCGGAAACGGCCTGCGGAGGCACGGTAAATTACAAGCACAGAAAGTATGGCAAACACCATGTCGTCCAGGATTTCCTTGTACCACGCTGCTTTATCGCGGAGAAAAACAATAGCCAGCACATAAACAGCAGCGGTTGCATAAAGCCATACGGGGTTGTCTAACTTTTTCAGCAGCGGGTGATTGACGGACATGAGCCAGGCCAGCAGCGCACCGAGGCCAAGCGCATGCATGCCGGAAAGTGTAAAAATGCCACCACCGATCCAGTTTTCCGTAAACAGAAAAAAATACATTTTCGAGAGGATGGAAATGGCGATGACCGAGCCAATAAAAAGCAGTACACGACGCGCCGGAATAAGTAAAAGCAGCAAGGGCCACAGCAGGTAAAACTGTTCTTCTACCGACAGCGACCACAAATGGTTAAACGGTCCGATATAATCACATTTGATCGTCTGGTAAATGTTTATGGTGTAGGTAAACAGCCATGGCGCGTATTCCGTTATCTTATCAAAATTGATTACCAGCAGCAAAATGAGCAGGCCGTAATAGATCGGGAAAATGCGCAGTGCGCGGCGGATGTAAAAGTTTTTCAGGAACCGCCCGCGGAAACCGGGCACACCGGCATTGGCTGCTTTGTGTTTAAGAATGATGCGTGTGATGAGAAAACCGCTGAGTACAAAAAACAAAAGCACGCCGTGCACAAACGGAATTTTCAATATCTCCGGGTGATTCGGCAGGTCCCACTGCAGCCAGTGCGCAAACATTACCGCAAACACCGCAAAAAAACGAAGCCCGTCAAGCTGCACACTGTGCTGATCATCCTTTAGCGCCAATTCCTGCATGGGGTAAAGATAATGATCTTCTAAAATAGACTGTATGCATAACCGCTGCATCTGTAAAATGAATCCTATGTTGAGTTGGCAGTCGGCAGTTTGCTGTCGGCCGGCATTTCAGAATTTGATACTACTCCGTTAGGTTTGTATATTGTCTTCTTGAAATGAATATTACCGTCAGTTCGAGCGGCAGTCGAGAACAGGTTTAAAACGAGCTTACATCACTGTTCTCGACTGCCGCTCGAACTGACGTATGATTTTTTATTTTTTATTATTTCGACTGCCGCTCGAACTGACGGTAATATTCGATCTTTTAAAACAAAGACAAAAAAGCCCCGGTTGCTTCCGATAACTATCGGAATCAACCGGGGCGCGAATTTGCCTGGTTCAGACTAAAATAAATTATGCAATGGTGGCGGGTGGCGTATCGTTTTCAGCACCGTGCTCATCGGTGTGATGTTCGTCTTTTTTGCCTCCGCCGGTCCAGCGTTTTACGCGGGCTTTGAAATTTTCGGTCATCATATACATCACCGGCAGTACCACCAGGGTAAGGACGGTTGCAAAGCTCAGACCATAAATCATCGTCCATGAAAGCGGCCCCCAGAAGGCTACACTGTCGCCACCGAAATACAGGTGCGGATTGAGTTCCGAGAACAGTGTACCGAAGTCCATGTTCAGGCCCACGGCCAGCGGCACCAGGCCGAGCATGGTTGCTGTGGCGGTAAGCAGTACCGGTGTCATACGTACTTTACCGGCTTCGATGATGGCTTCTTTCAGCGGCACACCGCGTTCGCGCAGGATGTCGATGAACTCCACGATAAGAATACCGTTCCGCACCACGATACCGGCCAGTGCAACAATACCTACACCGGTCATGATGATGGAAACGTTCATTCCGAAAATCGCGAGACCGAGGAATACACCAATCACACTGAACAGAATTTCGCTCAGGATGATTAACGGTTTGCTGGTGGAGTTGAACTGCGTTACCAGGATTACAATGATGAGCCCGATAGACGCAAGCATGGCCATTCCGAGGAACGAAGCGGTTTCGGCCTGCTCCTCTTTCTGTCCGCCCATTTTCACCAGTACACCGGCACGTTTGTTTTTAAAATTGTTTACGTGCGCTTCTACGTTCTGTGCCACTTCGTTCGGGTTGTAACCGGAAAGCACGTTCGATTCGAGGGTGATGATGCGTTTCTGGCCTTTGCGTTTGATACCGCCGTAGCTGTTATCGTAACGCACATCGGCAAACGACGAGAGCGGAACGTTGCGGATCATGCCGCCCATGTTCATGTCGCGGTAAGTGATCTTCAGGTTGCGGAGCGCGTTGATGTCGCTGCGCTGTTCCGGTTTGTAACGGAGCATGATCGGGTATTCGTCGGTTTCATCCCGGAATTTGGAAACCTCTGCACCGAATACGGCATTACGGATTTCCATGGCCACCTGTCCGGTAAAAATACCTTCGCGGTTGGCACGTTCGCGGTTGATGTCGAATACAATTTCCGGTTTGCTCGATACAAGATCGCTTTTGAGACGTTCCACGCCAGCCACATTCAGCGAGTCGAGGTATTTTTTCAGATCGTCGGCCGTAGCCATCAGGTCTTCCAGTTTCTCACCGGTAATTTCGATGCTTACCGGTTTACCTACCGGCGGCCCGCCCTGCTCCTGTTCAACTACGAGTTCAGCACCGGCAATTTTATCTTCGCCGAACGAGCGCTGGATGCGTTCGAGCACGGCGCGTGTGGATTTGCCTTTGCGTTCTGCAAACTTCACAAACGCCACGGTAACTTTCGCTTTGTGCGGAGATGCGGTCATGTCGGGCTGGCGCGGATCGCCTGCACCAACGGCAACGTTTGTAATCACCGAACTTACGATGTCTTTGTCTTCACCGATCAGTTTGTTAATGCGGTTTTCCACCTGCAGCGAAATTTCGTTTGTTTTCAGCTGGTCGGTTCCTACCGGTGTTTCGATGTAGGCATATACAAAGTTCGGTTCACCTACCGGGAAGAAATCCACTTTCGGCTGGCGGATGCCGAGCAATACAAACGAAAGGAAAAACAAACCGACGATGGAGAAGATGATTGTTTTCGGATGACCGATGGCCCAGGTGAGTTTGCGGCCGTACCAGTCGCGGAAACGCGGCCACACATTTTCCTGGAAGCGGAAAATCATTTTGCGCAGCACATAGTGGTGCAGGATCACCATGGCGTAAATAAACACCACGAAGTTGCCCAGCCCGATGCTGCCCGAACCGTAACCCAGTACCGCAACAATAAGCGACATGATGCTGAAGGTGCGGAGCCAGCGCGGCCAGCGGTTGTCTTTTGCCGTTGTTGAATCGTAATGGCGCATAAACTGCACCGCAAAAACCGGGTTAATGATATACGCCACGAAGAGGGATGCGAGCAGCGTTATAATAAGTGTGATCGGTAAATACACCATGAACTGCCCGATGATACCGTCCCAGAACGCCAGCGGAATAAACGGAGCAAGTGTGGTAAGCGTTCCCGAAAGTACCGGCAGGAATACTTCGCCTGCAGCCAGTTTCGCCGCTTTGCGGATGCCGATGCCTTTGTTTTCAGAAAAAATACGGTGCGTGTTTTCAATCACCACAATCGCGTCATCTACCACGATACCGAGTGCAAGCAGGAACGAGAACAGTACAATCATGTTCATCGTCCAGCCCATCGCATCCAGTGCAATAAACGAGATACACATGGAAAGCGGAACCGAAAGCGCCACGAAGAACGCGTTGGTTGCACCCATGAAGAACATGAGTACGATGAGTACGAGCACGAAACCGATGATGATGGTGTTAATCAGATCGTGCAGTGTTACACGCGTCTGCTCACTCTGGTCGCCGGTAATGGTAATCTGCAGGTCGGCCGGAATGGCTTTGGTATCCTGCAGCTCCTTGATCATTTCATTGATCTTGTCCGAAGCCTCTACGAGGTTTTCGCCGGCACGTTTGATAACGTTGAGTGTGATTACATTTTTACCGGCAAGACGGGCGTAACTTTCTTTCTCTTTAAATCCGTCGCGGATATCGGCCACATCTTTCAGATACACATGTGCACCTGCCTGTGAACCGACAACAATGTTTTCGAGTTCGCTTACCTGTTTAAATTCTTTTTTAACGGCGAGCATCCGTTTTACACCGTCGGTGGTAACTGTACCGCCCGAGATGGAAACGTTTTCGGATGAAATGGCGCGCTGGATATCGCCGAGCGTGAGCTGGTACGATTGCATGCGGTACATGTCCACATCAATCTGTATTTCGCGGTCGAGTGCACCAACCATGTCCACACGCGTAATCTGTTTCATGCCCTCGATGCGGTCCTGCATCAGGTCGGCATACGATTTCAGCTTGGCGAGGTCGTAGTTACCGGCAATGTTGATGTACATGATCGGGAACTCGGAGAAGTTCACCTCCTGCGCGTTCGGGCCGGCATCCAGTTTCTGCGGCAGATCCTGTTTGGCGCGGTCAATTTTGTCTTTTACTTTGCGCAGGGCGTCTTCAACTTTCACGTCGGTGTTAAATTCCACCATCATGATGCTTACATCCTGCAGCGAGTTACTGGTAATTTTTTTCACGCCCGAGATCGCTTTGATCTGTTTTTCGAGCGGCTTGGCTACCAGGTTTTCCATGTCGGTCGGCGAAGTACCGAAATACATGGTGTTTACGTATATCGTCGGAACTTTTACTTCCGGGAAGCTTTCCTTGGGTAATTTATTGTAATAAATCATCCCGGCAATCATCAAAAAGACGGTGAGGATAAAAATCGTCGTCTTGTTGTCGATTGACCAGCTTGTTGGTTTAAACTCTTTGATCTTATCAAGCATAACGCTGTATATTTTGTTCCCTGGTCAGGAAACTATTTGGCACTACCATGAATTTTATTTTCCCTGTACTTCGTCGCCCGGGTTCAGTTCGGCAAAGCCTTCGCTGATGAGCATATCACCGGCTTTGAGTCCGGAAAGAATTTCGGCCTGGCCGTTGTAGGTGCGTTCATACGATACCTCGCGTTTCTGCGCAGTAAGTTTACCCTTGCTGTCTTTCTCTGCCACATACACAAACGAAGTTCCTTCGGCCGATTTCAGGATGGTGCTGAGCGGGCATACGATGGCCTGTTCGTTTTTGTAGTCGTTGATTTTCAGAACAGCAATCATGTTCGGCAGCACATCAGCTTCGCCTGATTTGATTGCAACTTCCACGTTAAAGGTGCGGTTCAGTTTGTTGATGATGCGGCCTGAGTACGAAATGGTGGCATCAATGGTTTTGTTTGCATCCTGCAGATACACCTGTACCGGTGCGCCGGTTTTTACTTTCGCGATGTAGCTTTCGGCCACTTCTGCTTTTGCGCGCAGCTTGCTAACGTTTACGATAGAGATGGTGGAGAAACCCGGCGAAGCCATTTCACCGGCTTTGAGCGAAACTGCGTCAACGGTTCCGGCCATCGGTGCCTTGATGCGTGTCATGTCAAGCTGTTCGGTGAGTGTGGATTTGCGTTTTTCCAGCGCCTCCACATTGTTTTTTGCCTGGAGAAACTGGATCTCCGAACCGATTTTCTGATCCCAGAGGCTCTTCTGTTTGTCGAACACGGTGCGTGCAAAATCAAGCTGCACCTGCAGTTCTTTCAGTCCCTGCTCATAAATGTCATCATCGAGGGTGGCCAGCACCTGTCCCGGCGAAACCACATCGCCTGCATTTACCAGCACCTGTTTAACCAGGCCGGGCATCTGCGGACCAACGGCCACGCTTTCTTCTGCATCAATGCGGCCCTGGATGTCGATGGAGTGATTAAATGTGTCATTCGCAAGTGTAATCAGTTTTACCGGTTTACCGGATGCTGCGCCGGCGCCACTCAGTTTGCCTTCTTTGGCTTCGAGTTCGGCAAGCTCTTTTTTCAGCTTTTCGATTTCTGATTTTTTGGAAACGATTTCGGTTTTGATTTTTTCCAGTTCGTTTCCGGAACCGCCACCGCAGGATGCCAGGATGCCGGAGATGAACAATGCAAAAATTACTTTTTTCATAACTGTTATTTTATCGGTGTGGAGCAAATTATTTAATGGTTCCTGTTGCGCGGTCGTAATCAACTTTGGCAACAACTGCCTCGTAAAGGGCATTGAAATAGTTCGTCTGCGCTTCTTTCAGTGCAGTTTCAGCAGTGAGTACTTCCAGGTTTGATCCTACACCGGCGTCGTATTTTTTCTTCGAGGTGTTGAATACTTCCTGGGCCAGTTCAATGTTTGCTTTCTGAATTTCGAGCGACTGCGAGGCGTTCTGCAGCTGGGCGCGTGCGCTGGTTACATCCAGGTCAATGGTGCGCTGCATAAATTCCAGGTCGTTTTTCGCTTTTTCCACCATCAGGCGGTCCTGCTGAATGCGGTAGTTCGTGGTAAGGCCGCTGAAAATCGGCATACTCACCTGCATGCCCACCACACCGATCGGGTACCACGGCTGGCTTTTGTTATCGAGGAAGTCGAACTTCGAACGCTGGGCCTGCGCCTGTATGCTGCCGTAAAGCGCAAAACTCGGCAGGCGGCCGAACTGGTCTTTTTTCAGCTGCATGTTATAACCTTTCAGCTGCAGTTCCATCAGTCCGAATTCCGGGCGGTTGGCATAGTTCGGTTTGTCAGCAACCGAAAGCGCCGGCTGAAACGTTACGTCTGCAATTTTATCGGTAACCGTCAGTTTTGCCGTCTGCTCCATATTCATCTGGTACTTCAGCAGGGCAGTACCGAGTTCCATCAGGCGCTGAATTTTCTGCTGTTCGGTAATCAGGTTGTTGTACGCCACTTTTACGCGGTCGTAATCCAGTTTTTCCACAAACCCTTTTTCGTTAAAGGCTTTGGTGTCGTCCATTATTTTTTTGAGCTGCTCCACATTGGCGTCCAGCAGGCGCATACGTTCCTGGTTTACCAGCACTGTGTAATAGGCTTTGGTAACGGCCACCGTGGTTTCCACGCGTGTACGTTCCGTTTGTTTATGCGAAAGGTCTTCGTACACCTTGGCCGCTTTCAGGCCGATGATGTAACCGCCGTCGAACAGCAGCTGCGAAGCGCTGATTCCAGCGGTGGCGTTGTACTGCGTACCGAATTTAACCGGGATAAACGTACCCGCCGGTCCGCCGAAAAATTCGCCGGGAATAAGCGACGTCGGAATTTCGAAGAAATCCTTGATGTCAAAACTGCTGCTGATGTGCGGCAGGCCGATACCGGTGATTTCTTTCACTTTGTAGTCTGCAATTTTTTCGTCGAGCATCGCATTTTTAATGCTGCCCTGGTTCTGAAGCGCATAATCAACCGCCTGTTTCAGCGAAAAATTATACGATGCGGTATCTGTTCCCTGGGCAAAGGACCCGGCTGCAGGAAGCAGCAGCAGTAACAGTCCGAGACTTAAACTTATACGTTTCATATTCGGTTTACTTTATTTTTCACCTGCCGGTGTAATCGTTTGAGCGTACCTGTTTATTTTAAATGATTCACATTTTTTAATCTTCTTCTACTACCTGCTTGTATTTGTTGATGAGCTTGTGACCTTTTAATGTACAAATACCATATAGGAAATGTTCAGTAAGTGCAAGCTGAACATCGAGAATTTTGAACTGATCGGGCGGATAAACGTTCGGATTTAATCCCAACTCAATTTCTTCCATACGCAGGCGCGCGAGTATCTTCGCGTTCACATCCTGCCGCACATACCCGTCTTTTTTCCCTTTTTCGAGCGATTCCTCCACCTGCTTCATCACAAAATTGGTTTTGAAGGCGATGAACAGATCCCAGGAACGCGGATGGTATTTCTGCAGGTCGTAAAAAATATTTGGATTTACCTGGCTGAAAATGGCGTGCATCTGGTGCATGTAGTTAAACACTTCCTCCACCACGTGCGCCGATTTTTCGGCAATGGCGGCAAAATCACGCTCGTCTTCCGCAATTTTCTGCTGCATCAGCGCGTGCACTACTTCATCCTTATCACGGAAAAACTGGTAAATCGTTTTTTTCGACATGGCGAGGTGTTTCGCGATATCGTCCATGGTAACACGCTTGATCCCGAAGCGGAAAAAAAGCTCAAAGGCGGCGTTCAGTATGCGTTGTTTCGTGTCCATCTCTTAAAATGCGGTGCAAAACTATGGAAACATTTTTGTGAATTTTCGTTTCTTCGCTCTTTTCCCGGAACGCCGGGGTGCGCAAAAGGTCTTTTGATGTGATTTTTACAATTGATTTCCAATGATTTAGGTCAGGAAACGATTTAAACAAAAAAAGTTTCCTATTTGTTCGGTTTTCTACCTATCGCGATTTGCTCCCTGAATTTAATTCCGGTAAATACACCCCGCAGGCACACAAACAAGCCCTTTTTTTTCGATTTTTGTACCCCTTAATAAAAAAAGAACCAATGCAACACGAAAAAATCAGCGCGCTGCTGCAGTCAACCGACTTCAACCGCAGCGTTACCGTAAAAGGATGGATCAGAAGCGAACGCGGAAACAAGTTTGTCCGTTTTATTCACATCAATGACGGTTCGGTGATTAATAATATCCAGGCGGTAGCTGATGTTGCAAAGTTTGATGAGGCGCTGCTGAAACGCCTTTCCACCGGTGCGGCCATTTCGGTTACCGGCACGTTTATACAGTCGCAGGGCAAAGGACAGACGTGCGAAATACAGGCGGAAAGCATCGAAGTGGTTGGCGACTGTAACGCAGAAACGTATCCGCTGCAGCGCAAAGCACACTCTTCTGAATTTTTACGCGAGATCGGGCACCTGCGTCCGCGCACAAACACGTTTGGTGCGGTACTGCGCATCCGCCACAACATGTCGTATGCAATTCATAAGTTTTTCAACGACAAAGGATTCTTCAACATCCACACACCAATCATTGCCGGATCGGATGCCGAAGGCGCGGGCGAAATGTTCCGCGTTACCACGCTTGACATGAACAACCCGCCGCGCAACGAAGCCGGTACGGTGGATTTTGCGCAGGACTTTTTCGGAAAAGAAGTCAACCTCACTGTTTCGGGCCAGCTGCAGGGCGAACTTGCGGCGATGGGCCTCGGGCTCATTTACACGTTCGGGCCGACCTTCCGCGCAGAGAACTCGAACACACCGCGTCACCTTGCGGAGTTCTGGATGATTGAACCGGAAATGGCGTTTTACGACATTACCGATAACATGAACCTGGCGGAAGAGATGCTGAAATACCTCATCAGCTACGCGCTCGAACATTGCCGCGCCGATGTGCAGTTCCTCAACGATACGTACGACAAAGAACTGGTTGCGCGCCTCGAATCGGTGGTTGCAAATCCGTTTACACGCATCACCTACACGGCGGGAGTGGAAATACTTACCGAAGCCATGCTCAGCAAAAAGAAAAAGTTCGAATACAAACCCGAGTGGGGCAAAGACCTGCAGAAGGAACACGAAAACTTTTTGGTAGAGCATTTCGGCGGGCCGGTAATTGTAACCGATTATCCGAAGGATATCAAATCGTTTTACATGAAACTGAACGACGACGGTAAAACGGTACGTGCAATGGATATTCTGTTCCCGTGGATCGGTGAAATAATCGGCGGTTCACAGCGCGAAGAAAACCACGAAAAACTGCTGACCCGTGTACACGAGTTAAACATCAACGAACAAACGTTGTGGTGGTACCTCGAAACGCGGCAGTACGGCACCTGCCCGCACAGCGGCTTCGGACTTGGGTTTGAGCGCCTCATGCTGTTTGTAACCGGCATGACGAATATCCGCGATGTGATTCCGTTCCCGCGCACACCAATGAATGCGGAGTTTTAAGGGATCTTACATTTTCAGTAGTCCCGGGAAGTTCTGCGGATAATTTTGAGCTGCTTTAAAACTAACCACAAAGTCCGGCCCGCATGCTTTCGCGCACACGAAAGTTTGCACCAAGCACACAAAGAGGTTCATCGTGTACCTGGTGCATGCCTTTGTGATCCTTGAGGTTATTTTTTTTTAACGGTCTTGATCTTCTGAATTTATTGACGCATAGCTGTCATCACTGCTTTGTGGTTCAAACCCGGCAGGCGGATGGGGCCGGTGCTGTTTTCCGGTTCCGGGCTGTTCTGTAACCGGGGTTGAGCGCAGAAGTTAAGCAAACATGATATTTATTACCTGCGTAAATAACAGTAAACAGAACATTCGGGCGTAAAGTGTGTTAATATAGTGTTGCAAAAAATAACACGCCACTAAAATGAAGCTACTCGTAACAACCGATTTTTCAGCAAATTCAAAAGCCGCCATCCGGTTTGCACAAACACTCGCAAAACAATCGAAAGGTGCAGAGGTGGTTTTTTACTATTCACAGCATTTTATGAAACCCACCAGCTGGGGCAACGCGTTTTTTGATGAATACCGGAAAGAGGAAATAAACCGGCTTACAAAAGAGCTGAAAACATTTGTGCTTAAAACGGCCGGAAAAGACAAAGGGCTGTTTGCAAAGGCCACTTATGTTATTGACGCTTCCGATTCTACTTCGAAAGGCATCATCAGTTATGCGGGGAAAAACAAGGTGGATTATATCTGCATTGCCACACAGGGTGCAGGAATGCTGCGGAAAATAATGGGAACACATACCGCGTACATTGTAAACAATTCTCCGGTCCCGGCAATCATTGTTCCGAGCCATTACCGGGTCAAACCATTAAAAAAAGTGGTTTACCTCTCCGATTTTGAAAATCTGAAAAAAGAAACCGGCAACATTTTACCTTTTGCAACTGCATTGAAACTGCATACAACCGTATTGCATTTCAAATCGGTAGTGGAAAATGAAAAGATGATTGAAACCGGCAAAAAACACTTCAGCACTCCCGGGTTTAAAAATTTCACATTAAACTTTGAACCGTACAACCTTGCTGTTTCACTGGTAGAACGGGTTGCCAATTATGTTCATAAAACAAAACCGGAACTGCTGATTATGTTTACAAACCGGGAAAAGGGCTTTTTCGAACGGATTTTTCTGCCCGGTAAAACAGCTGAGCTGACTTATACCACCAAAGTTCCTGTACTGGTCTTCGCGAAATAAACCGGTGTACCTTGATTTATTAAACGGCGAGTTGCCGCTGCCTTCTAACGGCGCATGATCGGGGCTGCATGCGTAAAGTCAAGGCGCAGCAGGTAGATTCCCGCCGGATAATTTTCCAGGGAAAGTGTTTTGCTGTTTCCGTAAAATGTTTCGCGGTGCAGGCGCTGGCCGGTGCTGTTGTATAGTTCCACTTCGTGATTGCCGGTTGTTTTGCAGCTTACCGTAAATTCTCCATCGGATGGATTCGGGAAAACGGTGAAAACCTCTTCCACTTCGGGTTCAATTATTCCGGTTGAAATGCAATGCAGCAGCGTAGCGGGTTGTTCCGTAACCGCGGTTACGTTATAGCTTCCCGAAACAAAACCGCGGCGCACAACCGATGCAGTGCGCTGCTGCTGCGGGGTGTAGGTACCTACCTGTGGTTGTATGGGTTCTTCGAAACAACCGGAACGGCCAAGCGAATCGGTGCGGATGATCATTACGTTATCGCTGTCGTTTCCGAAACTGCTGGAATATCCTGCAATCACAAATCCACCGTCGGAATACGGAAGCACCATAAAACTTTCTTCTTTTTTGGCGCCGCCGTAACTCATGCACCACAGCGTGTCGCCGTTTGCATCCGTGCGTATCGTCATCACGTTGGCGCTGTCGGTACCGAGCAATTCATTGTTATTGTTATTTACCGGTGCGTGGCCTTCGCCGAATGTTTCGGTGTAACCGGTAAATACAAAACCGCCATCGGCTGTAAGCGACATGCCATACGCTGCTTCAATTTTTGGTCCGCCGTAGGTGCGCATCCACTGCACCACGCCTGACGCATCGGTGCGCAGCAACAGGTGATCGTAATTGCCTTCGCCGTAGCTGTTGGTGCCGCCACAAATGGCCAGATCGCCGTTCGGCATTTCGCGCAGGCACATGCCTTCGTCCCAGCCCGTGCCGCCGATTACGCGGGTCCACAAGGTATCGCCGGCGGCATCGGTGCGCACGAGGTAAATATCCGATGAGCCTGCGCCGTAACTCATGCACTTGCCGGAGAATGCAAAACCGCCGTCGGCCGTTTGTATAACAGAAACAGCATGATCAATGCCCGGCCCGCCGAATTGCCGGGTCCAGAGTGTATCACCAAACGCATCGGTGCGGATGAGGAACGCATCAAAATCAGCGGGCGGTGCTTCCTGCGTGAGCCCGCACACAATGAAACCGCCGTCGGATGTAGGTGCATACGAGTAAGCAATGTCGTACAAGGTATCGCCCCAGGTCTGCAGCCAGAGTATGTTTCCTGACGAATCCATGCGACTCATAAACGCATCGCCGCCGCCCATGCCCACGCTGAAGGTTTCGCCGCAGCTTACGATATCGCCGTTCGGCAGCACCCCGGTAAAAATGGCGAGTTCATTGCCTGCACCACCGGCTGTTTTCATCCATTGCAGGTTTCCGGAAAAATCGGTTTTCATAATACACGCATCCGTTCCGCCGGCTGAATTCAGATCGGTTGTTCCCGCGAGGATAAAACCACCCGCTGCGCGGGCCACATAAAATCCCTGGTCGAGCTGTGCACCGCCGATGGTGCGCTGATACGTAACCTGGGCCTGCAGCGATGCAGCGAACAGGAGCAGCACGAAAGTGAGGTAGCGCATGTGTCTTTTTTTAAATTAAAAATCCCCTGAAGAACATAAAGCTGCGCTTCAGGGGATGATCATTTATCACTCTGTAGGGCATCTATAAAAACCACAAGATTGAGGCGGACGAAACTTTCGAAAAGCGGAGTTTACTTACGTAAATGAGCATTTTCGAAATGAGTCCAACGAAGAGATTGTGGTTTTTAGAGGTGCCCGTTTTTATTTACCGCGGAGAATGTGAACAAAACCAGCCAGCGGTTCTTTAAACCCGGGCCCGGAGAGTACATAGTAGTACACGCCGTCCACAATTCCCGGTGCGTTCCAGTTGTTCTGGTAGTTTGCATCTTCATACACTACGCGGCCCCAGCGGTCGTACAGGAGCAGCTGTGTGCCGGTGAAGAATTCCAGGTTTTTAAATTCGAGGTATTCGTTGAACGGGTCGCCGTTCGGTGTAAATACGTTGGGCGGAATCACGTTGAACGGTGTTACCTCATAATCAAAACAGATGGTGTCGTAACACGGGGTGTTTGTGGTTACATACAGACAAACCTGGTACAGGCCGGGCGCTGTGTAATCATGAACCGGGTTTTGTACACTTGAAAAATCACCGTCGCCAAACGTCCAGTACCAGCTGGTGATGGTTGACGGGTTGGCTACCTGCGACTGATCGAGGAAGGCAATGAGCGAATCGGGGAATGACGTGGGCGGTGTGGTGGTGTAACCAGCCAGCGGTATCGGGTTGGCATTAACTGTAACCGCAGCCGATGTTCCGGCGCAGCCGTTCGTATCCACTACCGCAACCGTGTACGTACCTGAACCCACCGTGGTTTGTGCCGTGGTGGCGCCTGAACTCCAGAGGTAACTTACATACGCCGGGCTGGTTGCATTAAGCACGGTTGTGTTTCCGCAGAAGTTAAGCACACCGGTAATCAGCGGAACAGGAGCCGGCAGTTCGGTAATGGTAATGGTATCGCGTTTGAAACAGCCGCTGTCTTCAACCGTTACAATGTATTGGCCGTTCATTACGTTGGTAATCGAGTTGCTGTTGATCACGCCATTACTCCAGTACACACTGTCATAACCCGGGTTGTTAACCGTAAGCGTAACGCCGGGCGTATTCTGGCAGTATTCGTCTAAGCCACTGATCACCGGCAAAGGCATGTTAAAGGTATCCACAAAAATAACCACGGAACTGGTAGCCGATTGTACGGGTGTACCATTATCGGTTCCCGTAAAGGTGATGGTGTTGTATCCGTAGTTAAGTGATGTTGGTGTAAACGATGCGACAAGAATTGCCGCCACGCCGGGTGTGTTTGAAACAACGGTTAAGCCGGGAGGGCCTGTTGCGGTTGCAGTTACAATCTGGTTGGCTTCCGGTGCAAAAAAGGTGGCCGTCATGTTAATCGTATTGCCTTCGCAGATCTGCATGGTATCGCCGCAGCTGAGTGAAACGGTAACGGAATCGTATCCGCCGCCATCTACCACCAGGTTCGGAATCGGGGGAATGTTACCGATGTTGCAGGTGTTAAACACAAAGTTCTGGTTGTCGAGCCAGCTGATCTGGTCGGGGTTGCCGAGCGGACCGTCGTAAGCGGTACCCGGTGCATCAAACTGACCGAACTGGATGTAATCAACGCCGTTGCCGAGGTTTGCACCCACGGTTGCCGGAATACCGCCGAAGCCGTTTACGCCCTGCGATGCATCGCCGGTGGTCCACTGCATGTCGCCGTAACAGAACGAAACGTTGTTACCTCCCGGCACCAGCGGATCGGTTCCGTCGGTGATGATGAGCTGGAAATCGTTCAGTTTATCGGCGTAGTTATTAAAGTAACCTACCGTCTGCCAGCGCACGATGAGCGCGGTGGTGGTAATCTTGTAATACACCAGCCCGCTCAGCATGTTGCGGGTATCCACATCGGCCCAGAACGGGGCCACCATGGAAAACTGCGTGCTCGGAAAACCTACGGCCGAAAAAGTGCCGTACGGTGCCCCGAAGGAAATATTACCGTTGTTGTTGATGAAGCAGGAAGTCTGGTTCTGCCCGTAAAAACAAAACGAAAACGGGATGGGAATGTTTGCAGTTGAAAAGTCATCGTTCCGGTAATCGGGCGCAGTACCGAACTGGAACGGAGCCACCGAAAAACTGGTATCCACGGTTACCATGCAGTTGCAGGCGGTGGACAAGGTCTGCGGGGGCGCAGTGATTTTTGTTTTCACCTGTTGTTTTGCATCAAACTCGGTATGATACATCACCGGGGCTTGCCCCTGCATTTTCAGTTGCTGATATTCATCAGGAGTCCGCGCGAGTTGCTGCGAAAAACCAGCCGAAAACAGCACTGCGGAGAAGAGTGTAAGGTAAAACTGTTTCATTGTGTGTTTTGGTTATATAAGTATTTGCCGTCCGAAAGTTACAGTTTTCCCGCAATTTACAAAGCCTTTTCGCCGCAATATATAACCCTTCTTCTCCCTAAAAATCATCCTCTTCTTCGTCCGGGTCTTTGCCCTGGTCGTCCCACCGGATGATAAACTTGTCGTTGTTCTTGTTTTTGTCTTTGGCCGGATCGGGCTTTTTGTTTTTCCGATTGTTATCGGAATCGGGCGGACTGCTTTTCAGTATGGTGTCCTTTTTAAACCAGTTGAATTCGTTGTGCAGGATTTCTTTCAGGTTCTGTTTTTCTTTTTTGATGTCGTCTTTTATTTTTTCGGCAGCGCCTTTGCGGTCGTATTGGATCACCGGGTTGCTGAGCGGGCCTTTCATCGACAGGTAGATGCTGAAGCGGTGGCCGCCATCCACTTCTTCTTTTCCGAATTCGTCGTTTTCCTTGCGGGCTGTTTTGGCTTTGCGGGCGAGGTATTCTTCGAGGCGGATGCGGAAACGGTAATCCACCACATCATCAAACCCGTGTGTGCCGCTCATGCCGATGTTCATGGCGCTCGATTCGATGTCCATAAACGGCAGATAGACTTTCCGGTTTTTTATTTCCACCTGGTTTTTCAGCGTGTTGAATTTGATGTGTTCCAGCTCTTCCACCTTGATGTATTCTGAAAGCGCCTTGAGCGGTTCAAACCCGATGAGTTCGCCTTTTTCGATGGATACATCGGCCCGGGCATATATTTTATCCATGTCGGCTTCAAGGGCCGCACTCCACAGCGAGGCAAATTTTACATCGGCAGTAACCAATCCTTTCAGGTGTTTGTCCTGGATGCCATCCTGCCCGAAGTTTTCGAAATCCGTAAACAGTTTGGTGATGTTTACTTTCATGATGCTGGCATCGCAGGTGATGAGGATCGTGTCGCTGCGCTGTGCATCAATCATCGCACTGCCTTTTACGGCCCCGTCCATGCTCGAAAACAATACCGGATCAATTACCAGTTTGCGGTCGCGCAGCATCACATCGCCGCGTACGGTGGCCGCGGTGAATTTGCGGAACACGAGTTTGTTGATCTGCGTTTTCAGCGAAAGGCGCAGGTTTGCGGGAAACGCGAGGTGGTAGGCACTGTCGGTGGTGGTACTGGTTTCTGTTTTGCTTTCGTCGGCGAGCAGCGTATTCAGGTTTATTTCCTGCGACTTCAGCGAAGCATCTACCGTGAGGTCTTCTTTTTCCGAAAACAGCCAGGGCAGCAGGTTGCGCAGTGTACCGTCGAGTGCAAAATCGCTGCCGGCCAGGTAGCCTTTAAAATTATTCAGCGCCAGGTCGTTGTTGTTAAACGTCATCAGGCCGTTGAGCTGGTCGGCTTTCAGCGGACTTTTATCGAGGTGCAGGCTCACGTTTTCGAAGGTGAGTTCGCCGGATGTTTTAAACGTCTTCAGCATGTCGGCGCTGAAGGTTTTGCTGGCGGGCAGGGTGCCTTCGGTGCGGGCGTTTACAGTCACAAAACCATCGGCTTTGGCAATGGTATCGTTCTGCATCAATGCTTTCAGATCGCCCATGGCCAGTTTCGCATCGAGTGTGGCTTCGATGCGGGGATTGTCGAAATTTTTGAGGCTGAACTGTCCGTTTACGCGGCTTTTTCCGCTGGTGAACCGGAAGGCCGGAATTTCCAGTTTCGATTTGCCGGGCGCGTTGCTGAAACTGCCTTTCAGGTCAATATCACTGATGGTGAGCGAACCGTCATTTTTCGCCATCTCCATGCCTTTTTCCGCAGCAAACGTAGCTTCCACCACCGGCCCGGCCGAGTCGCCGGCAAATCCTTTTACGGTGGCTTCGGCAATGAAACGTCCGCTGTACTTAAAATTTTTCAGGCGTTCGTGGTAGTTCTGCGGCAGCAGCGAAAGCGTGGCGGGCAGGTCAATGTCGTTGCCTTTCACCGCGAGGTCGAGCAGGTAGTCGTTGTTTTTTTCTACGATGTTGCCGTTTATATCCAGCGCAAAATCGGCGAGGCGGAGCATACAACTTTCAAACGTGTAACTGCCCGCCGCCTGGTCCACCGCCGCATCGAGGTTAAGCGTGCCGCCGTTTTCCGAAAAGTACGTGGTGCCGCCGCTTTTTACCTCGTGCACATAAAACCCCGATTCGGTGTGCAGCGTAAATTTTTCGTCGGTGAAATTGCCGGAGCACACGGCTTCTTTAATGTCAACCGTTACTTCGCTTTTAGTTTGCCGGTCGCGGTAATGTACGGCGATGTTATTCAGTTCAATGCTTTCGAGCACAAAGGCCACGTGCCCGGTATCGGGGGCGGCCGTGTCGGATGCGGCTTTCAGGAAATGGTAATTGTCTTTGCCGTTTTTATCAATCCACACATTCAGCGAAGCGTCGGAAGCCGTAATGCGGTGAATGTTGTAATTGCCGCTGAACAAATCGAAGATGTTAAACGCAAGGCTGATGCGCCCGGCTTTGAACAACGTATCGCGTTTGGGAATATCAATCGCATCCAGTGCTTTCACGTTGCGGAACTCCACAGATGCATCGGGAAAACTTTTGATCAACGTAAGATCAATGTCTTCGGGTGCTACAATTACCACAGTGTTCAGGTACTTGTTGGCTTCGTTTACCACGTACATTTTTACCTTGTCGCGATAAATGTAACCGAGCAGCAGCACCACGCCGATAAGCAGCACTACCACGCCGCTGATCCACATAAAAAACCGCAGGATACGGCGCGCCCAACTGCGTCGGGCAGGAGCTTCCGGTGTTGCGGGTTTTTCGGCTTGCGGGTCGGTTTCCATGGTATAAGCTGCAAAATTGGGTAAAAACATCCGGGACATTCCGTTGTTATATGGGAAGTAAACAACAGTTAAATGTTCATATCCGCCACCTAAAAACGATTGATCCCGTGCATTTTAACAATTCAAAAAGCGGCTTTAAAAACATCAACATCGCATAACCACCGCTTAACATTCGCTTCATACAGGTAAGCTAATTTTAACGAAGAAAAGTTGATTAAAGTATGTTTGAATTAAACCTTTTGAATACCAGCCTGCTCCTTGCCGGGGCCTGTGTGCTGCTGATTGCCGTGTTATTGCTTTATGAATTACGAACGAACAGATCCTTTGCCGGTGTGCGTTACCAGGTTAATCCCGGTCCAGCCCCGCCAGCGAAGGACGCCTTCCGCAACTCCGAAGCCCCTTCCCTCCTCCACCCCATTGCCCCGTTTTTTCAGCAACGCATGCCCTGGTTCCGCAACCTGCACCCGAAAGCGCAGCACATCTTCCTGCAACGTGTGCAGCAGTTTATGCAGGCACGCACGTTTGAGGGGCGCAGCGGACTTACAGTAACCGACGAAATGTGCCTGCTCATCAGTGGCGAAGCCTGTCGCCTCACGTTCGGTCTCACCGAATTTCTGCTGCCTGATTTCAACCGCATTCTTATTTACCCAGACACCTTTTATTCGCGCAGCGGCAAAGCCCGGCACAACGGCGAGGTAAACACCGTCGGCATCATTGCGTTGTCGTGGAAACATTTTCTGCAGGGTATCAGCAACAGCACCGATGCAGTAAACCTGGGGCTTCACGAGTTTACGCACGCGCTGCGTTTCCAGGGTTTCCGGGGCGGTGCGAAAGATCCGTTTTTTGCCATGTATTATCCGAAGTTCCGCGCGGTGGCCCTGCGCCACATGGATGCGCTTCGCAAGAAAAAAATACTGCGCAGTTATGGGTTTACCAACGACGAAGAATTCCTGGCGGTATGTGCCGAACATTTTTTCGAAGCCCCGCAATCGCTGCAAACGCATGCGCCGGAAATATACGAGCAGCTGTGTATTTTGCTGAACCAGGATCCGCTGCGGCCCCAGTTTAAGTCGCAGGTGTTTGAACAGCCTGTAATTCCTGATCCGTCAGAGCAGGCATTCCTGAAAAGCATGACTTTGCAGTTCGAAGCGTTCCTGCTCCGCAACCTCCTGCTGCTCGGGGCGCCGGTGTTACTGGTTGCCGGATTTATTTTCAGCGGCTACCTGTGTCTTGCTTCGTTTTTGTGCATCTACCTCTACATCGTGCTTTATATGTCCGCAAGCGGATGCAACGCCGATATGCAGTTGTTTGCCAATCACGCGGAGATCCGTACCGTTACCTTTTTAAACCGGATGAGCCTGCGGATTCCATACAGTTCCATCACAAAAGCAGTTTATACCGAAGGGCTTGAAATGATCCACGCCACAGATGATTATTCAGACAACGACCGCTTTACCACCCTGGAGCTGGAAGTGATGGAACCGGGCGGTACAAAAATCTACAAAACCCGGTTAACAAAACTACCGCATGAAACCGCTGCACACCTCATCCGTCACCTGCGCCGCAACAACATCTGGGTGCGTACAACATTGCGGAGCTGGGAACTGGCCGATTACCCGGAAACAAAAACAAAAACCCCATCAGCAATATGAGTTCATTTGAAAATATTTTCCTGGGCGCGATAATCGCGTTCGTGTTTTTAACCCCGGCCGGATTCCTGGTGTATGGCATTTATCTGCTGCTGAAGAACCGGAAAGTAATCCTGCTTCCGCCTGTTTTCCGGCCCAATGAAAAAGCGCTGGTGCAGCTGCACATGGAAGAATTGCCGTGGTACAAAAAAATGGATCCGGAAAAACGCGACCTGCTGGAAAACCGGGTAATCTTTTTTCTGCGTGAGAAAAAATTTATTCCCCGGCAGGGATTTGCATTGCAAACCCGGCATAAAGTAATTCTCGCTGCTGCCGCCTGCCGCATCACCAACGGGTTGCGGGTAAACAGTTACGATGCGTTGAAATACATTCTCGTTTACCCCGATGCTTATGTAAACAAAAGCACCAACACGCTGCGCATCTGCGATTCGGACCTGAACGGAAATATTGCAGTTTCGTGGAAACACGTGGAGGCCGGTCTGCACGGCGGGCCTGCTGTTCCGGATGTGGCGCTGCGTGCATTTGCGATGGGACTGCGTGACAACGAAATGGGTATCGGTACGAACGAAGCCTGGTTCAGTAATTACCTGGTGAAGTTTGAACGCATCATCAGTAAATTATACCAGCAATTAAAAACGGCCCCGCACCCGTTTTTTGAAAAACTGCAGATCAGCAAACCCGATCACCTTTATACCGCCAGCATCGAACGATTTTTCAGCAGCCCGGTTGAGTTGCACACCCATTTTCCGGAACTGTATCACCAGCTGGCCTTGCTGCTGAATCAGAATCCGGCAGCTACAGGAACTTACGGTGCTGTGCCGCGCAAACTGTTCGGACCGTTCCCGAAAGAACCCGGCAAGGTGCTGCTCCATTTCGGCGACATTGATCTGAATCAGCCGCTCTTCCG
Source organism: Chitinophaga pinensis (assembly GCA_943372645.1). Classification (GTDB taxonomy): domain Bacteria; phylum Bacteroidota; class Bacteroidia; order Palsa-965; family Palsa-965; genus VBWE01. Next base: position 463,918 of record CALRZN010000001.1, read on the forward strand.
CTTCCTGAAAGTGCTTCCGAGTGCAAGTACTTTTGCGTTCGCAGAAAACGGCATCCTCATCCGGCACGGCATGTACAGCGAAAAACATGAATACGTGCCTTACGAACAGGTAACCTGCATCTGGTACGAAGAAGAAATTTACGATCCGGAAGGCGATAACCGTTCCGTCTTTAACAGCCGCAGTTACAGCACGAACCAAGACCTCTGCTGCCGCATCACCATTGCGTATGTAAATGCGACTGAATCAAAACAGGTGGACTGGCGAACGATTAATCTTCCGAAAAAACGGATTGACCAGTTGCTTGAAATTGTGAACGGCTATAACATTACTGTCCGGCTTCGCACGTTGCATCCGTCGTGGGGAATGCATTCGGTAAAACTGCACTGAAAAAAAAGCTGCCCCTTTTTTGCTAAACTCTTCTTGATGTTGTCGCGGATTTTGTGGGACGATGGTGAGCGGGCTAATCCGTGACAGCATACGATTTGCGCGTGTGTAATCACCTGCCTGTTCACAATTCCCCGCGCTTATGCTTGTGGTTCAGCACGGATTAACAACCGCACTGAACCACGCACAAAATCCGCGCTAACATCATTTTTATACTATCCTGGGTAAATTTATTTTAGACGAGATTCCGTGTCCCACTGGTCGCACCAGTCAAAAAGAAAAAGCTGTCCCTTTCGGAGACAGCTTCTTTATCGTTACATCAGAAAAAATTAATCTTCTGCTTCCGCTTTTTTCTTTTTTGATTTGCCGGACACAAACTTTTTCTTTTTGCCTGCGGAGAATCCGCCGCCGAGCATTTTCAGCATGTTTACTTCCAGTTCGGAGAGGAAACGCCAGTGACCGCGGGGCAGGTCTTTTTTGGTGAGGCCTGCAAAATATACGCGATCGAGTTTGGTCACCTGGTATTCAAAGTGTTCAAAAATACGGCGCACAATGCGGTTGCGGCCCGAGTGCAGTTCCACACCTATTTCGCTGCGGTCGCCGCCATCACCTACGTAAGCAATTTCGTCCACCTGTATCGGACCGTCTTCCAGTTCAATGCCTTCGGCAATGGCTTTCAGGTCTTCCGGGCGCAGGTTTTTGTCGAGGCCCACGTGGTAAATTTTCTTGATGCCGTAGCGCGGATGGGTGAGGCGTGTTACCATTTCCCCGTCGTTGGTCAGCAGCAGCAGGCCGGTGGTCTGGCGATCGAGGCGGCCTACCGGCACAACCCGCGCATCGCCTGCGTCGGCAATCAGCTGCATCACCGTGCGGCGCTCCTGCGGATCGTCGGTGGTGGTGATGTAATCTTTCGGTTTGTTAAGCAGGATGTACACCTCTTTTTCGCGGCGCAGCAGTTCACCGCCGTAGTGAATCACATCGCTGGTTTTTACCTTGTAACCCATTTCGGTTACTACTTTCCCGTTCACGGTAACTGCACCAACACTGATGAGTTCATCCGCTTCGCGGCGCGAACATACACCGGCATTTGCAATGTATTTGTTAAGGCGGATTTCGCCGGCAAAACCTTCTTCTTTAAACGAGCGCGTGTGTTTTTTGCGGAAACGGTCGGCACTGTTTGCGTCTTCAAACACCTGCCATTCGCCCTCATCGTCTTTTTTGGTGGCTGCAATGGCGGCGCGTTTATCAAACCGTTTTTTTACCGGGCGGTCTGTAAATGCTTCGCGCTTTTCGTACGGTTTCTTTTCACCGGCATCATCGCCGTATGTTTTTTTACCGAAGGTGCGTTCGGCCAGGTAAGTGCCGCCACCGGTGGTTTTCTTAAACGGTTTTTTATCGTCTTTATAGCTCGGTTTTTCGCCGTATGGTTTCTTTTTGTAGGGACGATCACCGAAGCTGCTGCTTTCGCGTTTGGCATACGGTTTTTTGTCGCCTTTGTAATCGCTGTCGCCGAAGGGTTTCTTTTTGTACGGACGATCACCCGAGCCGCTGCTTTCGCGTTTGGCATACGGTTTTTTGTCGCCTTTGTAATCGCTGTTACCGTACGGTTTTTTCCTGAACGGTTTGTCATCGGAACTACCTTCTTCGCGTTTGGCGTATGGTTTCTTAAACGGTTTGTCACCGAAACTGCCTTCGCGTTTCGCGTATGGTTTTTTATCGCCTTTGTAATCCGGCTTATCACCGAATGATTTTTTCTTGCTCCGATAGCTATCGGAGGGTTTATCACCGAAACTGCTTTCGCGTTTCTCGTACGGCTTCTTATCTCCTTTAAAGTCGTCGCCACCGGTGGTACGGCGCGGACGTTTTTTCACTGAACCGGATTTTTCCGACGCTTCGTCTGACGTGCGTTTGCCGAACGGTTTCGAACGGGCGCTCGCTTTGTTAAATGTTCTTCCTGCCGGTTTCCGGTCGTTATTCTTTTTCATCTGCTGGTTTAATTTCGGCGCAAAGGTAGTGCTTTATCCCGCTGAAAACGCGCCAGTTATCGGATTAATAGCCCCTTCCAACGGAATTGCGGCTGTAAATCAGTGCTCCGCCGGGCGAAACGCATCGGGAATATGGCTTACCGCATAGCTGCTTCCCTGTTTCAGCACGGCCAGCACATCGAAGCGTGTTTCGCCGTTGAAATCGTTCTGCGTAATGTAATGGTTGGCGGCGCGGATGAGTTTTTTCTGCTTTGCGCGGGTAACAAACGACTGCGGATCGCCGAAATCAATGCGCCCGCGTGTTTTTACTTCTGCAATAACGAGCATATCGCCGTCCATGGCAACGAGGTCAATTTCCAGGTGCAGAAAGCGCCAGTTGCGCTGCAGGATGCGGAATCCCTTGCGTTCGAGGTAGGCGGCGGCTTCGGCTTCGCCGGCGTTCCCGGTGTCGTGTTGTTCGGCCATACTGTTGGTGTAACCGTTTTTACTGAAAAAGTTTCCTAAATTAGTGTTCCAAAATCAAACACACATGAACAAATTTCTGAAAGTTATCGCTTTTGCATTTACCGTTATGCTCCCGGCAGCTGTTTTTGGCCAGTCGTTTGAAGGAGTTATCGAGTTTAAAAAAATGACCGAAAACGATACCACCGGTTACGTTTATTATATCAAAGGCAACAACGTACGTATTGATGAAATCGGGGCACGCTCAAAAAAAGTGGAAGGCAGTTTTCTCATTGATACGAAAGCCGGCACCATGAAATTCCTGAGCCACGACCGCAAAACCTGGGGCGAACACAAATCGGGCGCAGCGCCTGCTGTGGGCGGCAAACCGGTGGTTTCCAAAACCACCAACGTAAAAATGCTGCACGGGTACAAATGCACCGAGTATGTTGTAAAGAACGCAGACGAAAACGCGAGCATTTCATTCTGGATTGCATCCGGTAAATTCAACTTTTTCAAACCGATGCTGAAACTGCTGAACCGGAAAGAAAAATTTGCAACCTACTACCCGCTGCTCCCGGTAAAAGATGGCGCCTTTGCCATGCTGGCCGTGCAGAACGATAACGCAGGCAAAGAAACCGGCCGCCTGGAAGTAACCCGCCTGGAAAAGAAAACCGTTGACGGCGCACTGTTCACAGTACCTAAAGATTACAGCGAGTTTAAATAAGCTGCAGGGCATCTCTAAAAACCACAATGGCTGCGCGCCTGCCCATAACACCCACGAAGGTTTGCACGAAGAATCACAAAGCACATCATCGTGTGCATTGTGCATGCCTTTGTGTGCATTGTGGTTAAAAAGCAGCAGTTACTTGCAGGAAAACGACGAAACCTGCAGCAGGCGCATTTGCCCTGCGGGACATGGATTGTTCGGATCGGGATCAACGGTAACGGTGATGTAATGCCCGGTAACTTTAATGGTTTTGCAGTCCGGCTTATCGTTATTTCCAAAACAGATCGCTGTTTTTTCGCCTGATGTTGTAGTCAGGTAACCACCGTTTCCGCAATAGCAGCTCACCGGGTTCATCACACCCTGCATGGATTTGTATTCGCCGGTTAAAGTAACCGTTTCGTTTTGTGCCGCATTGCTGGAAGCATTCTTGCTGCCGCATCCTGTTGAGAGCAACGCGGTAACAATTACCGGTGCGATGAAAAGTAAACGTTTGATATACATAAGTTGCAGGTGTGTTGGTAAAACAAATGTACAAATCCGCCGGATGCAGCCAAACTCCTGTTCAAAAACAAAGCAACCCGTCTTTGCAGACAGGTTGCTTTTCTTCTTCGGGTTCAGACAACTTCGCGTGATTAATGTGTAATTACAATGCGTGTGCGGCTGCAGCCTGCGCTGCTGTTTACTTCAAGCAGGTAGGTGCCGGCGGCAAACGGGGCAACATCAAGCTGCAGTTCGGCGGTGCTGTTGCAGGCAAACGTATAAACACAGTTTCCTGCGAGATCGAACAGACGTATGCCGGTGGTGCCCGCATTATTGCGGATGGTGAGTACCGCACTTGCCGGTACCGGGTACACCTGCAGGCCGTTCATCACACTATTGTTTATTCCGAGTGTGTTGTCGGTTGTAAACGACCACACCACCGACCAGGGCGAATACACATTGCCGTCGGTACCACGCACACGCCAGTAGTAGGTTGTGGCATTGGCCAGTGCACCGGTTGCAACAGTTGTTGTTCCGATGGTACCACTCACTACGCCGGTTGCGAATGACGGATCAGGACTGTATTCGTATTCATACGCGGTGGCATCGGCAATGGTGTTCCAGGTGAGTGTTGTGCCCGCCGGTGCAATGCCGGTACTGAGGTCGGCCGGACTTACGAGTACAGGAGCAACCAACTGCAGATCGGTTGTAAACGACCATACAATTGACCACGGCGAATACACCGAACCGTTGTATCCGCGCACGCGCCAATAATAGGTGGACTGGTTCTGCAGCGTTGCGGTGCTCACCGATAACGAACCGGTAGTGCCACTCACCACCCCGCTTGCAAACGACGGATCGGTAGTGTATTCGTATTCATAACCGCTGGCATTGGCAATGTTGTTCCAGGTGAGCAATGTGCCACCCTGCGGAATGTTGGTACTGAGATCGGCCGGACTAACGAGTACCGGCGCAACCAGCTGCAGTTCGGTTTCAAACGACCAGGTAACCGACCAGGGTGAATACACGGAGCCGTTCACGGCACGGATGCGCCAGTAATACGTGGTGTATGTATTCAGCGCGCCGGTCATTGCATTTGCAGGCGTTACCAGTCCGCTCACCACGCCGCTTGCAAACGACGGATCGGAACTGTATGCGTATTCATATTGTAATGCGTTGGCAACCGTGTTCCACATGAGCTGCACACCGCTCATGGATACGCCCGTGGTAAAGTTGGCCGGGCTGATGAGTGACGGTGCAGCAAGCAGCAGCTGGGTCTGGAATGACCATGATGCAGACCAGGGTGAAAACGAAACACCATCGGTTGCACGGATGCGCCAGTAGTAGGTGGTAAGCGTTGCAAGTGTTGCGGTAGTGGTACTTGTAACTGCACTTGTGCCGGATTGCACGCCGGTAATAAATGCCGGATCAGTGCTGTACTGGTATTCGTATTGGGTGGCATTCGGCACGTTATTCCATACCAGCGACACACCGCTTACAGCAATGTTGCTGCTGCTGTTTGCCGGGCTTATGAGTACCGGTGCAGCAAGCGGACCGGTGGTGGTAAACTGCCAGTACGTTGTCCAGGCCGAAACAATGTTCCCGTTTTTGGCACGCACACGCCAGTAATAATACGTGCTTTGCGCAAGGCCGCTGATGGTGGCCGAAGTGGCTGTGGTGTTTGCGGTAATGGCACCGGTAAACGAAGGGTTGGTGGCGTACTGGTAATCATAACTCTGTGCGTTGGCCGAAGCGTTCCAGTCGAGCAGCACCGATAACGGCTGCGAGGTGGCGTAGTTCGCCGGGGCCACGTGTACGGGCACACCGGGAATAACCGGCTGTACGGTTCCGGTACTGAACCAGCGCTCGGTCCATTCGCTGGTATCTACAGCGTTCCAGGCACGCACACGCCAGAAATAAACCCGGTTCGAAGCCATTGCGCCGGTACTGCGCTGGGTATCACTGTTGCTGCTGGAAGAGTTGATGTAAGCAGTATTCGCCTGCTGAAATACAGAGGTGTTGTACACGTTTACCGAATCAAACTGCACCTGGTAAAAACTTACGCCGGTGTGGGCCAGCCAGTCGAGCGTTACGCCCGCCGGGTTTACATTGAGCTGCGCGTTGGCCGGCGTATTCAGTGAAACATAATCACGCGTTATAAATGTCCACGGGGTGGTCCAGTTCGTAGTATCCACCGCATTGCGCGCACGTACACGCCAGTAGTATGTTTTGCCGAAGTATAAACCGGCAAGGTATTCGTCGGTATCCGTATTGCTGCTCGATGAATTGATGTATGCGTCTGTACTGCTACGCAGCGCTCCGGAATTAAACAGCGGCGTGGTATCACATTGCATATCGTAAAACGAAACACCAACGTGTGTGGCCCAGTCGAGTGTTAACCCCGTCCATTGCGACGATGCTGTTGCCGGTGAAGTCATCGTTACATAATCGCGCGTTACAAAGGTCCACGGGGTGGTCCAGTTCGTAGTATCCACCGCATTGCGCGCACGCACACGCCAGTAATACGTTTTGCCGAAGTATAATCCCGAAAGGTATTCGTCGGTGTCGGTGTTGCTGCTCGATGAATTGATGTATGCGTCTGAACTGCTGCGCAGCGCTCCGGAATTAAACAGTGGCGTGGTATCACATTGCATGTCGTAAAACGAAACCCCAACGTGTGTGGCCCAGTCAAGTGTTAAACCCGTCCACTGCGACGATGCGGTAGCCGGTGAAGTCATCGTTACATAATCGCGCGTTACAAACGTCCACGGCGTAGTCCATGCAGTAGTATCCACCGCGTTGCGCGCACGCACACGCCAGTAATACGTTTTACCAAAATACAAACCCGAAAGGTATTCGTCGGTGTCGGTGTTGCTGCTCGATGAATTGATGTATGCGTCTGTACTGCTGCGCAGCGCTCCGGAATTAAACAGCGGCGTGGTATCACATTGCATGTCGTAAAACGAAACCCCAACGTGTGTGGCCCAGTCAAGTGTTAACCCCGTCCACTGCGACGATGCAGTAGCCGGTGAAGTCATCGTTACATAATCGCGTGTTACAAAGGTCCACGGGGTTGACCAGGCCGATGTTGATACCGCGTTGCGCGCACGCACCCGCCAGTAATACGTTTTGCCGAAATACAATCCGCTGAGGTATTCGTCTGTATCGGTATTGCTGCTTGATGAATTGATGTAGGCATCGGTACTTGTGCGCAACGCACCGGAGTTAAACAGGGGCGTGGTATCGCACTGCATGTCGTAAAAGGAAACACCAACATGTGTTGCCCAGTCGAGCGTTAATCCGGTCCACTGCGACGATGCGTTAGCCGGTGAAGTCATGGTTACATAATTCCGGGTCTGAAAAAGCCAGGTGGTCGACCAGGCCGACGTATCGTTGGTAACGTAGGCACGCACACGCCAGTAATAATTTTTGCCGAAATACAGGTTGCCGAAACTTTCATCCGTATCGGTATTCGAGCTGGAGGAATTGATGTACGCATTGGTAACCCGTTGACGCACCGGCGAAGTAAACGTGTTTACGGTATCAATTTCAATCTGGTAGCCTCCTGATGAAGCGACTGCATTCCAGTCGAAATTTTGTCCGACCCAACCATTGCTGTTGTTTGCAGGCGAATTTACCGTGGGCGTATTCCAGGCGTGTAATGAAAGTGCCGATAAACAAAGCAATGCGGCAAGTAAGTGGAGCTGTTTTCTCATGGTTTCAATTTTAAAAAATCATTGATACGACACAAAGGTAATACCGGAAAAACAAGCGACAGCCCGCGCGGGTTTATGAAAAACCGATTTTAAATCCTGCCGGTATTATATCTTATTTATTTTCAGTCAATTAATTCATATTTTTGTGAATTCATAAATGCTATGGAAAACCACATTGCCGAACAGTTTAAACAGCTTGATGGAATACAGCGCGCGCACCTGCGCAACCGGCTCAGCAAATCGCCGAAGGCGCTGCAGTTTATCCGGATGCTGGAACAACCACAGAAACGGAAATACAAGCCGGCCGATTTTATTGATGTGCTGTACCCGGAAAAGGTTGCGTTTGAAACCCGGCGTAACCGGTATTTTAAGCTGCGCAAACACATTTTCACGCTGCTGCAGGAACAGCAGGAGCCGGCAACCGGCAAAAGCAGCGGCGACCTGCTGCCTTATGAACAGGCGCTGTTCAGTGCGCGCGAACTCATCGGCAAAAGCCATTACAGTGTGGCGCGCAAGGCCCTGAACCAGCTGCTTGCCGATTGCACGCGCGACAATATTTTTGAACTGCTGCCGGAAATTTATTCGCAGCTGGCCTTCTGCCAGATGGCACTGAACGACATGGCCAATTATCCCGAACTGCTGAACGGCATGCTGGAGGCGACACACAAACTGGGGCAGCTGCGCCGGGCGCAATATCATTCGCGCATGGCTTATGCCGCCGGGCTGCGGCGTGAATTCGGGGATGTAAAAAAACACACCCAGGCCCTGCTCAAAATTGCGCAGCAGCATACTGGCAGTCCGCGTTTCCGGATGTGTTATTATTTCACGGTAATGAATTACACGAACATCCTGCCCGACCTGAACATGGTGCAGTACCGGCAGCAGGTGGGTAAACTGAAACAATACATTATAAAATATCCCGGCATGCCCGCGGTGCAATATGAACCGGGCTGGGAACAACTGCTTCGGTTTTACCTGCACCACTCCGAAGCGGTGCTGGCTTTTTTTAACGGCGATTTTCACACCGCGCACCGGGGATTTGTGGAGGCGGCCGAAATCCTGGAAAAAGGCAAAAACCTGCGCATCCGCAAAACCGAAAGTTTTTTCATCAATAAAATAATGAGCGGCATTGCCGTCGGAAATTTCACCGACGCACTGGCCACCGCCGAAGCACTCATCGCGTTTCAGAAAGACCAGAAAAAAGACGAATCGCGGTTTAAGGGTTACGAGCAGGTTACGATTATTTATACGTACGCATACCCCGCGCTCAAATGCCCCAACCCCGAGTTTTATATTGCGCGGATGGATGAATACATCAGCCTGCTGAAAAAAACCGACGCCACGCTGCATGCACGCGCGCTGGCTTCGTATGCGGTATTCCTGTTCATCTGCGGGAAATGGAAAAAAGCCAAAGCCATCGCACGCATGGAAAGCTGCCGGCAGGTGTTTCGCGAGCTGAAACTGGATCTGTACATTGACTTGCTGGAAATGAATCCAGCTACGCCCAAAGAAAAAATAAAGAAACTGGAACAACGTCTGCAAACGCGGCTGCAACAGGATATGCCGCCCGATCAGATGCATACGATTAAGCGGGTGGAGCAGTTGCTGCAGGTGTTGCGGTAGCTCTGTTTTCCCACTTACTGATAGTGGTGAAAAAATGATGTTCTTTTATTTCGATTTATTGGGTTAGTTCAGATGAAGATCTGGCCGGGTTCTTTTTTCATCTCGGCTGAGCCGAGATCAAAAAAAGACACCATACCGCCAAAGGGCGTGACTCGTGGACGATCTCCCCGCGTGGTACGCTAAGGGCAATCGCGTCTAAAAAACAGATCGGAATTGTAAAAAAATGATGTTAGCGCGGATTTTGTGTGTGGTTCAGCGCGGTTGTTAATCCGTGCTGAACTACGGGCTTTAGCGCGGGGATTCGTGAACAGGAGGGTAAATACACACGCGCAAATTGTATGCTGTCACGGATTACCCCGCTCACCTGCACCCCACAAAATCCGCGACAACATCAAAAAGGGACTAACGAATTGGATTGCTTTTTTTAGGCGCGATTGCCCTCACCCCCGCTGCACCAGCGTCAGTACTTGCCCCGCTCAAACAGTTCCCCATACGGTTTCTTCGGGCTGTAAGTATGCCCTGCAAACAAGTCATCCGGAGGCCATGTTATGTTATCGTTTACGCATACCTCTTCAATGCGTGATAATTGGAGTACGCATTCTTCATCGTCCCCTTCACTGATTGCACCATATAAATAATACGTTCCGATATTTATAATGGCGTTGAGTATCGTCAGCGTTCCTTCATCAACACGCTGATAAACGAGGATAAGCTTTTTCTGCAATGCAGTCTGAGGAGCATTAATATCGGGATGCTTAAACAGAATTACTTCGGGATCAATCTTTGCCGTTTTATTATCCCAAATATCCAACCGGTTTGATGAGGTGTACGTCCATAATAATTCTAAAATTTCTTCCCAGGATTTATCATTCTTCCGGTCTTGACCCAGTTTTTGCTCAAGGCACAAAATCGACCAGGCAACCCGCGCACGAATACTTAACTTCATGAGTTTACCGATACGATTCATGGGTTCCTTTGTTTTGCGTGCAAACATCTTCGAAAACATGCTATTTAATAAGTCCCCCCTCACCCCCGCTGCACCAGCGTCGCCTCCGCCCCGTTCACATCAAGCGTTACGGTATTCCCGAAAACCAGCGGATAATTTTCAATGCCATGCCCGGCCGGGAAACGGTAGGCTACGGGAAAGTTGTATTGCTGCACCGCATCGGCGATAATTTGTTCGGCATTTTTTCCGAAGGGAATGGCATTGTCTTTCATATCGTCCATGCCGCCGATGATTAAGCCCGCGAGGTTTTTCAGTTTGCCCGAACGATCGAGGTTGAGCAGCATGCGATCGATGTGGTATAAATATTCGTCGAGGTCTTCGAGAAAAAGAATTGTTCCCGCGGTATCAATATCCGAAGGCGTGTTGTTGAGCGCATACAGCAGCGAGAGGTTGCCGCCGGTTAACACACCGGTTGCTTTGCCGCTGCGGTTGGGCACTTCGGTGATGTTGTTCCAGGTGTAGTTTAACGGATCACCGCAAAGGGTGCGGCGCAGCGCGTTGGTGGAATGCGCATCTTTTGCAAAGTTGATGGGCATGGTGGCGTGCAGCGTCTGTACCCGGCAGTGCGTGAAAATGTGGCTGTGCAGCACGGTTACATCGCTGTAGCCCACAATCCATTTCGGGTTTTTCATAAACGCGTCCCAGCGTAGCGCATCTATCACACGCACGGTGCCGTAACCGCCCCGGGCACAAAACACGGCGCGGATGCTTTCATCATCCAAAGCCCATTGCAGATCGGCGGCGCGTTCGGCATCGCTTCCTGAAAACTGGTTTTCGTTTTTATACAGGTTGGGCGCGCACACCACTTCCAGTCCCCAGGCGGTGAGCTGGGCGATGGCGGGGGCCATTTCTTCCGGAGTTACTTTGCGGGCGGGAGCGAGCAGGGCCACTTTATCACCGGGCTGGAGAAAGCGGGGCTGCTGCATGTCTGGGTATTTCATCATTTTGAGTGCGTTATCTATTTGTGTCTTTTTACGACTTCGTAGCTTGTGCAATTTTCGCCAATAAGGAACAAAGACACGAAGGAATCACAAAACCAAACGGTACAAAATGATACCTGTAAATGTCTGGCTGAATCATTATCTTTACACCTTTATTTCTAATACAATGTGTCTGAATAACTATCCGCTCTACCTTTCTACCGTGCAGCTCCGAATGCGGGGCTGAACACTGCTGCTTCATTTTTTCCGAACCGGGCAGCACAGCCAGACACTATTCCTGCAAACTTAACCATTTCAATGTATTGCTTTTATGTCAACACCAAAACGTTATACCATTACCGCCGCATTGCCTTATGCCAACGGCCCGAAACACATCGGTCACCTGGCGGGTGCGTACCTGCCTGCTGATGTGTACGCCCGTTACCTGCGCCTGAACAAACGCGATGTGCTGTTTGTGTGCGGCAGCGATGAACACGGCACGGCCATTGCCAACCAGGCCATCAAGGAAAAAACCACACCCCGCGAAATCGTTGATAAATACCACAAACTGCTGATTGATTGTTTTGAGCAGTTCGGCATTCAGTTCGATGTGTACCACCGCACCAGCGACCCGCTGCACCACGAAACCGCGCAGGCGTTTTTTAAAAACATGAACGACCGCGGACTGCTCGAAGAAAAAACCACGGAGCAGTTTTATGATGAAGAGGCGCAGCAGTTCCTCGCCGACCGGTACATCACCGGTACCTGTCCCAATTGCAGCCACCCGAAAGCCTACGGCGATCAGTGCGAAAAATGCGGCAGCTCGCTCAACCCGGAAGATCTTATTTCGCCGCGCAGCACACTGTCGGGTAATGCGCCTGTGATGCGCCCGACCAAACACTGGTACCTGCCGCTGGACAAATATGAAAAGTGGCTGAACGAATGGATTATTGAAGGTCACAAAGACGACTGGAAAGTAAACGTGTATGGCCAGTGCAAATCGTGGATTGAAGGCGGCCTGCACCCGCGCGCCGTTACCCGCGACCTCGACTGGGGCGTAAAAGTACCGGTGGAAGGGGCAGACGGCAAGGTGCTGTATGTGTGGTTTGATGCGCCCATCGGTTACATTTCGGCTACGCGGCAGTGGGGACTAAATACAGGCAAAGACTGGGAACCGTACTGGAAAGATGCCGACACCAAACTGGTGCATTTTATCGGCAAAGACAATATTGTTTTTCATTGCATCATTTTCCCGGTGATGCTGCACGCACACGGCGGCTATATTTTGCCGGACAATGTGCCCGCCAACGAATTTTTAAACCTCGAAGGCGACAAGATGAGCACGAGCGGGGGCTGGTCCATTGAAATGCATGAATACCTCGCCGATTTTCCGGGCAAGGCCGATGAGCTACGTTATACGTTGCTTTCGAACCTGCCGGAATCAAAAGACAGCGAGTTTACGTGGAAGGATTACCAGACGAAGTGTACCAGTGAACTTGCAGACATCTTCAGCAATTTTGTACACCGCACGATGACCCTGGTGGAAAAAGGCCATGCCGGGAAAGTACCGGATGCAACGGTTTATACCAAAGACGATTTGCTCGTGCTTGAAAAAGCAGCAAAGTTTCCGGAGCTGATCGGTGATAATATTGAACGCTACCGTTTCCGCGATGCGTTAATGGAGTTTATGAACCTGGCACGCCTCGGTAACAAATACCTGACCGATGCAGAGCCGTGGAAAATTAAAAATGACGAAGCGCGTGTAAGCACGATTCTGAATGTGTCGCTGCAGTTGTGTGCTTCGCTCGGATTTTTGTCGGAGCCGTTTCTGCCGTTTGCTTCGCAAAAACTGCTGCGTATGCTGAACCTGCAGCAGCGCGGCTGGGATGCGGGCAAAGCTACGAATCACCTGCCCGCCGGTCATCAGCTGAACGCCAAAGAAATGCTGTTCCAGAAAGTAGACGAAAGCATGGTGAAAATTCAGCTCGACAAACTGGAAGCCAAACGCGCAGCTGTTATCGCGGCGCAGCCGAAAACGGAAGAGCCCAAGAAAGAACCAGTAGTAGTAGCCGCAGCAGATTTGCATCCGCTGGCGGATATCTGCACGTTTGATGATTTTGTGAAAATGGATATCCGCGTGGGTACCATTATTGAAGCAGAAAAAATGCCGAAGAGCGACAAGCTGCTGAAACTGAAAGTGGACATCGGACACAGCGTACGCACGATTCTTTCGGGCATTGCAAAACATTATTCGCCGGAACAGGTAATCGGGCAGCAGGTAACGGTGCTCGTAAACCTCGCGCCGCGCAAAATGATGGGCACCGAATCGGAAGGCATGATTTTGATGGCGGAAAACAAAGACGGGGAACTGAGCTTTGTGGCACCGACGAAAGGACACATGCACAACGGCGGTATTGTGAAGTAGATCCCGGAACTGAACTTTACCAATTTAACCACAACGGGCACAATGGTATGCACAATGGCCACAATGAACTAATAATTCGTTGTGGTCTTTGTGTTGCCCTTTGTGCGTGTGTCAGAATGTGGGCGAGGCCTTGTGGTTAAATTGGGAAAGTACAGTTCTACGTTTTACGGAAACAGCACGCCCGTGCAATCAAAACAATCAATCAACGGTAAGTATGCGTCGTATTTGCTGTTGATGGCTTTGATGAATTCATTGGTCAGCATGGCGTAGCCTTTCTGGTGCGGGTGGTATCCGTCTAACGAATAAAAGCCGCCGCTTACGAAGGTGGCGTTGATGTCTACGCCATTCCACTTCATGCCGGTTTCTACTTTTTTCAGGTAGCTGTTTGCATCCACCAGCGCCAGGTTGTATTGCGCGGCTTTCTGTGCAATCACGTTGTTGTACGCTGCCACGGCTGCATCTATTTCAGCCACCTCCGCACTGTCGAGCGCGTACTGATCGGGAATGGTTTGAAACAAAATGCCCATGTAATTGCACTTCATCGAATCGAGCGGAACACTTAACGTAATGTATTCACCGCCGTGCATCTGGCGCACGCCAAACGGTGCTGCAGGATCATCAATCACAAACCCGTTATCACCGGCGTGAAAATTAATGTGGGTGAGTCCGCTCACGATGTAAATGTTGTTGAGCGAATCGGCTTTCGTTTGTGTAAGCTCCGCACCGTTCCAGGGAATGAGTGTGTAATAGGGAAACGAACGAAAATCGGGCATGTTTGCAATTACACCTTTCGCGCCGTTACGCGTCATCAGTTCGAGCAGTGAATCGAGGTGATCCGCAAAAACATTAGCCGGCATAATCGGCGCACCGGTTCCGCCGCGGCGGGCATAACTGTAAATGTTTTCCATGCCCAGCCATAAACTGAAAAAAGACGCATCCGCATTATACGCATCACGCGCCGGGGTAGAAACACCGGGCTGCGAAGCGATGCGGTAATAAAACGGATGCGCGTTGGTTGAAAACGGATTGCTGCCGGTTGCCGCATTAAACCACTGATCGGTGGTGGCAAACGGAATCGTAAAATCATCGTGCGCGGCATTGCTTACCGGCTGAAACCATTGCTGCGCATCAGTAAGTGAAACATATTGTTTTACCGGGCCGAGTGAGGTAACGCCTTCGCAGTCGGTACGGTCGCCGAGTTTGGATGCGGTAACGTACCAGCTTTCCCACGGTTTGCCGTACCAGCCAGCGCTTACGCCTTCGGGCATCAGCACCTGCCGCATCACGTCACCGCCGGCAATGGTAAGCTGTCTGCACAGCAACATGCCAACACTGTGCTCCTGCCCGTCTGCATTTAATGCACCGTCCTGGTATCCCGAAAGAAAATTATCGCCCACGGCAATCACATGCCGCAGGTCGGCGCTGCCGCTGTGAAACGACGGGAAGTCCGCATCGGGTTTGCAGCCCGCACAAAAAACCAGCAACGTTAAAACAGGAATCCAGGCAAAACGCATCGGCGTAATTTTTTAATGAGCTACAATTACCGGTTTGCTGTACACATAGTTATCGCCGATTACACGCACCATGTACATGCCTGCCGGATAATCAGCCACATCAAGCGTTACGCGGCTGGTGGTTCCTTCTTCTGCAACCACACGGCCGGTAAAATCAATTACCTGCACACGCTGCGGCAGTTGTGCCAGGCGCGAAAGATCAATGTTCATAATGGTATTCGACGGGTTCGGATAAATGCCGATGAGCGAAGCCATCTGCGGCAGTTCCTGCATACCGATGGGGTTGTTGTAAACGCAGTTCAGCGGATCGTTGCATACATAATGAATAAGGAAGTTGCGCATCACATTCAGCGTGGTATCGTAGTACGCGGCATTACTTACATGCGGCACGTGGTCCTGGCCTTCATACGTTTCAAAACAGTTTTCAATACCCATCTGGTTGAGGCGCGCCGCTACCGGAAACGAGCCGTCTACCTGCAGCAGCGGGTAAACGCCGAGCAGCGTGATGATGGCTGATCCATAAGGAACAGTAGCATCTGCATCACCGTGCAGCAAACACGCAGGCGGTGAACCCGCATCAATCCAGGCGGTATCGCCCAGTGCACCGCAGATGTTAACGACTGCTTTCACACGGGAGGAATAACCGGGGTTGCCGCTGTTGCCTTCCAGGCCGCCGTGCAGTCCGTATTGCCCGGTGGTATCGGCCCAGCTCGGGAACTCGGATAGTTGATCGAGGTACGCCATGTTCAGCGCAATAAATCCGCCGGCCGAAACGCCTGCGAAATAAATCTGGGTCGTATCAATGCGGTACGAATTGTTGTTCGTGATCACATCTTTGTAAAAAAAACGGATGGCCGCTTTGCCGTCGTGCGAGGCGCGCAGCACGGCTTCGGTGGCGTCGGAACTGTCAGGACCCGGAAACGGGAAGTTCGTCATGCCCACACGGTAATCAATAGAAGCCACCACGTACCCCATCAGCGAAAGGTCGTGCGAAAGCTGCGCCACATCCGTACCGGTTTTTGAACCGCCCAGGAAGTTGCCCCCGTGCGCAAGGATGATGAGCGGACGCATCGGCACGTTATCGCCCTTGGGCATGTGCACATCCAGCTTCAGCGTAACGTTCGCGTTCGTCTGCGACACGTTGCTGCCATACGTAATGTTGGAGATTACCGAATCCTGCGTAAATACAAAATCGCGGAAACGGTTGCCGCTGCATTGTGCAGTTGCATCGGATGTTGAAACAAACAGTGTTGCTGCCGCAACCAAACGCACGTAAATTTTTTTCATGTCGGTTTTGTTTTTAATCAGAACTGAACGGCCACACTTGCGCCGAAGCCGTTGGCAATGGTTTTATAGGTTCCGGAAAAGCCGGTTTCAAGATTGGTATCGGTGCGGTTTTTCCCCTGCGTATAAAGATAGAACAGGTTGATGCCGATTTTTTCGTTGATGTTGTACGTCGTACCAGCCGTAATGCCGATGCGGTCCGTGTCGGGCGTTTCGGGCGTGAGGTAGCCGTCCTGCACCGGCGTCTGATCGAAATACAGGCCGCCGCGCACTTCCACGTGTTCGTTTATAATGTAGTTTGCACCGAGGCGCACTGTAAACACATCTTTGTATTCGCGGGCCGAATGTACGTCGGCTAACTTTTCTGTGTTCTGTTCAAAGTCAATGTTTAAGGTATCGTACGACGACCAGCCCGTGCGGTTGATGTCGAGCGCCAGCTGCAGATTGTCTTTCGTATACCCCGCACCAAACGAAATGGTAGACGGCAGACGCAGCTTCGTAGAAAATTTACCATCCGGAAAATAATCCGCAACGGATGCGGGCACTGTAAAATCGGCATTGCCATCGCTCACCTCCACCTGCACGCCCGAGCGCATAGAAAGTCCGAACGAAAGGCCCTGTTTAAAACGCGCGGCCAGTCCCGCATTCCAGCCCATGCCCGACGCCGCGCCTTCGAGCACTGCATCGCCGTACTCTTCCTGCATGTTCTGAATGGGCACCCCTTTCGCCAGGCTGAACGAACCCGTGGCATACACAAACCCCGCGCCGGCGCTCAGCCAGGGCGTAATGCGGTAAGCGGCCGTAGGCTGAATATAAAATGTAGTTAAACTGATTTCGCGGATAATAAACTGCCCCTTCCAGCCCGAAGGCCACTGCGCACGGCTGCCGTACGGATTATACACCCCCAGTCCGAACGCCAGGCGCGAAGCCGTGTCGGGACGAAACGCTGCGTACAGGTGAACGGGCGTTGAGGTATTCGGCACCATGTAGGTATGATAAATCCCCGGCTGCGGTTCTTTATAAATGGTGCGCGGCAGCAGAAACGAAACGCCGCCCGTAACCACAAACCGGTTTTTCAGAAAAGGCAACTGCCCCGGATTAAAAAACAAAACCGAGCCGTCCATGGCCAGCCCCGTGCCTGTGTGCGCCATGCCGAGCTGCCGCACGCCCTGCGTGTTGAGCTGGAAGCCGCCGGCGTGTGCAGCAAGCTGCGTGAGGAGAAGGAGGAATAAGAAACTGCGTGCGTAACGTTTTTTCATCGGATGGCTAAAAATAACAATTAGGGGGGAATAAAAAAATGCTGGTTTAACATTGGGGGGTTTCGATGCGGATTTTGTTACTTCGCGGAGTTAACCCACAACACATTGAAATGGGCATTCCATTATTACTTTTTTTGCTGATCATCCTCGTCATCTGTCTCCTTGTTTTGGCATTGATTCATAACATGTCGACCCGATACGATAAACGCGTGGAACTTAAAAACGCCCGAAAAAAGGGCACAGCCGGCATCGAAGCCCTGCTGCAAAAACTGCATGTTGTAAAAAAGTTCTCCGGCGAAACCAACATTAGCCAACCCGGTAACTTACCGGAACAACGGCTTGCCGCACTGAAAGGCCGTAATGCGGTGGGCGGCGCAAAACTGCTTGACTATGAAATAAGCAGCGGCCGATTTCTCCTGTTGCTTGAGCTGTATGCAGAAGGCGAACTGCTGGCCTTTTTCCCAGTAACGCGGCGCCACACTTTTTTCTACGCATTTGAAATCAATTCCGGTAGCGGTGAAATTATCCTGCTGGGCGATGAAGACCTGCGAACAGGGAAATACCACGAAGACCTTGGAAAGATGATTGATCTTTGTCCGGGCTGGCTGCAGCAGGAGTTGCTGGGGCGGTAGCGGGGGTACGAAGCATTCGTTTTACGGATGAAAACTTTAGCTGATATTTGCAGCGAAAGAATCCCTTACCGGAAATTTACAACTGCCATAACTCCGCAAAACGGTCATGCTCTTTTTTACACCGCTGTTCCTGCTCTCGTATAGCCGCGATTCGTTTATGTTTCTGCTATTCTGCGGACTTGCAGTAATTGCATTCCTGCTGCTCGGGGCTGCATCGGTCAAAAACAAAATTACACGCAACGCTTACTTTGCCAAAATGAACGCCATTAAAACCGGTGCTGCATCCGATGTGGTGCAAATGGTGAAGGAATATCGTGCGTTTTTCTCAGCCCCTGAACTAAATTTTAATCCGCAAACCCGGAAACGCCTGCGCGAAGCGATTGAACGCCAGAGAGCTGACCCGGCAAACAGTCCGCTGACATTGCTGGATTCGGAACCGGTAAATAACGACACCCTGTTACTGCTGCTAAGCTGCAAACACGACGTACCCTACATTCCGAACGGGGGCGAAACCTTCAGTGTAACGCATGTCTACTATCATTTCTGTACCCTGCAGCTTCAAATTGATAAAGACAAATTGGTTTTAAATGTAGAACCCTCTTTTTATACCGGAAGTTATCCTGCTGATTACACGCAGCACCTGCAACTTCATGTTAACAGGCTGCTGGAACTCCTGCTGCATGATGCAATGCCAAAGAATGGCATTTCGGTGTAAGCATTTTACCTCAACCGGTCACAGTGCAGATAAGGCCGGAAATTGTTAATTTTGCAGGTGTTTTGCAGTGAACAACGCGCTGTTCTTTTTTTATTGGCCCCGAAGTTCAATGCCCGCCCGGCCGAATTTATTAGCACATCAGCTTGTTCAACGGCCGTTCGGACGGGGATAGCGAAATTGGTAAACTAAACTTTTGAATGAGTATCATCCCTTTCTGTTATGTAAATTTGCATCAATAACAATTCGGCCCTGTAGTTCAATGGATAGAACGAGCGTTTCCTAAACTCTAAATCCAGGTTCGATTCCTGGTGGGGCTACGGCATTGAAGAAGCGACTGAAAATCAGTCGCTTCTTTGTTTCCTAAGGTTCGATATTATTCTTGTTGGGAAACATCCGACAACAACCGTTTGCTACCGGATAATATCCGCAATTTGCTTTAGGTTTGGTATCAGAAAAACAAGAAACATGAAAATACTTACGCCATTACAAAAACAGAATTTTTCTGACGCCGGTTATCTGGTTATTCAAAACTATCTCGATTCTAAATCAGTGAGTAAGTTGAGAGAGTTGCTTGGTTTTCATATCCGGGATACTAGCCGAAAAAAGAGAACTGAAAATGCAAACCTACTTTATGTGCCATGCATATCTATCAACGATCCGGCATTAAATCAGCTTTTAAAGGAAAACTCCCTCTTCGATACTGTAAAATCGCTTCATAACAAAGATATTGTTGTGGTGAAAGACGAGGTGATTATAAAAAAGGCAAAATCTGTCCTTCCTTCACACTGGCATCAGGACCATGCTTATTTCCCCACCCCTGATTTAGTTACCTGCCTTATTGCAC
This sequence comes from Chitinophaga pinensis, assembly GCA_943372645.1. Lineage (GTDB taxonomy): Bacteria > Bacteroidota > Bacteroidia > Palsa-965 > Palsa-965 > VBWE01. Next base: position 483,877 of record CALRZN010000001.1, read on the forward strand.
TTGATAACATGAATTCCAAAAGCGGGGGATATTCTGTTATACCACATTCGCATCAAATTCTTATCCGTCACGATAAGAACATCAACAACGGAATGCTTAATGTTTCTCCCGACTTACTAACGAAATACTCAAAACAGGTTGCTCTGAATCTTAATCCCGGCGATTTACTTCTGCTCAGCGGACATACAATACATAGGGGTTTGTCAAATTCTTCGGAAATAGCAAGCACTTCTTATACTATGATAACTGCACCGGCAGGTTACAAACTTGAAAAAAGTAATGCCTGACCAATCTGAAAAAAATAAACCATGAAAAAAGAACATTCGAATCACATACCATCTGAAAATTCAGACAAAGTTTCTGAATCGAAGAAAGCATTTAACGAACTGCAACAAGCTGATCTTGACAATATTCTTGATAATCTTATTGATCGGGACAATGACCATGGTATAATGGTGGCACACGACGCAGCAGTGCCGGATAGTGCATCTGCATGCTGATCTCACAATTGGGCGAATTAAAAAAACTTACCACTTCACTGAGGGTTTGTTCTGCTGAAGAAACGTGGGAAAAACTGCAGCCATATAGGAGAAAATTTGGCATTTCGCGTGTAACCGACACGACCATGCTTGATAGAATAAAGATGCCTGTTTTCGCAGCAATCCGGCCTGGAGCACGAGAAGGGTCATTATGTGTTTCCTCGGGCAAGTCGATGAATAGTGAAGAAGCCCGAACAGGGGCTCTTTGTGAAGCAATTGAACTGGCCGCAGCTGAATACAATCCGGAACGCGATTATTTATTTACATCCAGACTGATTGATTTTGAAAAAAAATCCGGGCTTGATGCTTATGATTTCCCGGTAAGTTTGGAATGGGTAGGAAAAATCCCGCCCGACGCGGAAATAAAACTGGTTCATGTGCAGGAGTATTTTACCGGACGCATATTTGAGATACCGGCAACACTCATTTTTTTACCTTGTCCGGACGCTACAGGATTTAATTTCTGGGGACAATCTTCCAACGGGCTTTCTGGCGGCAATAATACGGAAGAAGCCTTACTGCACGCCATCCTGGAAGTGATGGAAAGAGATACCCTTTCCCTCTCACGGGTGATAAAGAATGAGCATAGGGTAACCGAAATCATATCTGATTCATTTATCGCATTGAAAAACATGATCGAATCTGCGGGGCTTGAAATAGAAGTGACCAGTTGTGAAAATGAATTCGGCTTACCTATGTTTATTGCCTATCTGCTTGATCACGATTATTGGGAAGGGGTTTGTATAGCCCGGGGTCAGGGTATGCATCCTGTCAGAGAAATTGCTCTGATGCGGGCAGCAACAGAAGCTGTTCAATCGAGATTAACCAATATCCATGGCGGGCGTGATGATATTGTCAGGCGGTTTGTACATTTCATGTCGATGGGCGAAAAAAAACTGGCTGAAAAATTTGATTCTTTCCGCCTGAAAATTAAGAATTTACCGACCGTTCCGTTCTCCGTGATTCCAGAGCGCTTCACTCAGCCTGAACCTGGCGGTTTACTGAAAGCCCTTACAGGAGAATTATACAAAAACGGCTTCAGGCAGGTGTTTTATTATCGCTTTACAGAAAAAGAGGAACCATACCAAGTACTCAAAGTTGTAATCCCCAATATGGAGTTTTATGACCCGTCGCATATGCCACGTGTATGTAAAAGGCTAATCCATGCAGTATCCAGAAGTTAAACGCACAGCAGTTTTCGCCGGGCCCTCGCTTGAAGGGTGCGAAACAATTCTGAAAAAACTCAGCTTGGGGCGCTTTTCATTTTTTCCTCCAGTTCAGCGCAACGATATTACTATGGCCTGCGATCGATATAATGAAATAGTAATTGCTGACGGGCTGTTCAATTCGGTACCTGCTGTTGGCCATATGGAGATCAGAAACGCATTGCAGAAATGTAGAATATTGGGCTGCTCTTCTATGGGAGCAATACGAGCTTACGAAATGCGGGAACTTGGAATGATTGGCTTTGGTAAAGCCTACCATATGTTTTTTAAATATGATGATTTTACAGATGCTGAACTTGCACAGTTAATAGGCCCGTCGCCACATTATAAGGCCCTTACAGAGCCCCTCATCCACTACAGATATTGCATTAACGAACTGTTAAATGAAAAAGAGCTTACAGAAGGTGAGGCCGGCAGCTTATTGAAAACATTGTCAACCCGCTTTTTTGGCGACCTCAGTCTTGCTTTTTTCTCAGAGCTTCTATCTGGATATACTGGTAAGGAAAAAGCCAATGAAGTTGTGAATGGTTTTCAGGCTTATCGTATTAAAAATCATGACCTGTTGAACCTGCTTCAAAAACTCGATCAGCATGAAATTTGAAAATACTATTTTCAATACGGACGACCCGGGCGAACTGCACCGCGAACTGCATCGCTCGGCAATTCTCTACAAAGGCATAGCCCTTGACCTGGTAGATACGCTTACACCGGATGATCTGGACAGGATAATTACAATACAAGGAATCGGTCATCCTTATGTTTTTCTTCTGAACACGAAACGAGGAATAAAAAAAATGCCGTTTTATCCTTACACTGAAATATTTCATCGCGTACTCAGCCCGATTAAAGCAATCAGGGAATACATCAATGAAGGGACCACTTTGTTCTTTCATAATATGCAAAATCACCACCCTGTAATTGCTGCCCTGCACAACCAGCTTAAAAGAAAGTTTCCATCGTTGGATAAAACTGTTTGTTTTTTGAGTCCCGCAAACAGCCAGGCAACAAGACCCCACGCCGATGATCATCCCAATATAGTCTTCCAGATAGCCGGCGCTAAACACTGGCAGGTATGGGAAGCTGTAGAGGAAGAACAATTAAAAGGCGTCGGCTCTGTAGATGCGATGGATCAGTTGCTGGGCAAGATGGCAGCATCCAACACTCCGATTATTGATGAGGTGTTGCGTCCTGGTGATGTTTTGGTGGTACCCCAACGCTTTCTTCATACAGCACTGACGCGTGAAGAGTATTCATTGAGCATCGTGTTTCAGATAAGATGCTGCAACCTTGATCTGGGCCTGGAACAGTATTATGAAGATCAGATAGCCGGCTCAGAATCAGAACATGAATTCGTTGAGATAATATAATTAACATAATCATATGCAGAAACTCATCGAGAAGCTTGCATTCCCGGAAACACAAGAGGATTTCATCAAAGGAATATCGCTGCGTCCTCGCATTATTAAAAAAGCCGGTATAGATTATATAGATATTTTCACACTTGAAGATTTCGACCGGATAATGTCAATAACCGGGCTGCGTCCGCCATTTGTTTCACTGATCAATGGTCGCACAGGCCTCCGCTCTACTGATTATTTTACTTATCATGAAAGTGCTATCCAGGGAAGCCATCCCTCTAAAATGGCTTTAGAGCTTATCCGTAATGGCACAACAATCATCATACAGCACGTTCATCTGCTTCATCCTGGTGTCCGTGCCTTCGCTGAAAATCTTTGTAAAGCAGTTCATCCTTTTTCTGTACAAATCAACTGCTACCTGGCTCCGGAAAATGCACAAGGGGTTATTCCGCATATTGATCAGCACCATACCCTGCTGCTTCAACTGTCTGGCAGAAAGAGATGGTGTGTCTGGGAAAATATTGACGAGAACCCCACCACACCAATGATAAACACGGAAATGGAACATGACCGCCCTATCCGGATATCAGAACAAACTGAGCCGCTGATTAACGATTGGGTGGAAACAGGTGATTTTATCCTGATGCCAAGAGGCTTTATCCACACCCCATACACCGGCAATACCCATTCCCTGCATCTTACTTTTGGTATTATTGATCCTGGTGAACACAGCGCGGCGGACTTGTTTTTCAGGCAAATTACCACAGAGGAAAATATTGCGAGCCTTTACGTGCAAGAAAATGATATAAATATTGACCGCATATTCAAAGAAAACTTTTTGAACGTTCCACAATACATAAAAGTCGTATAATGATGAGAACACTCACTCGGCTAGATTTTAATAATATTTTGAACTATTATGATATCCGTTCAAACGAATTCGTTTTATCAGTAAACAATGAATTTGTGGAATCAGAGTATTTCACCGGACATCTTACTTCCAATACGGATGTAGTGACTGATTATGTATCCGTCAGAAAAGTAAAAAAGCTGCTTGAAGATGCCCGGTCTTACTGTATTAAGATAAAAAAAAATTATCCTTTTCACGAAGCAATAATTGACGATGCCGTAGAGGTTTCCTGCAAGCATTTGTACACATATACACCGGTTCTTGTCGCAGCGTTGGACAGTACTATTTCTGTCAAAAGCATGCCTGGACTGCCCGCTTATTATCGGGTGTTCGAGGGAGATAAAAGCGATCAGTCGGACAGATCACTGCAACCGGTAAATGGCTCAAAAATAGATTGCCGGGGAAAAAGCCTTTTGCTTATTCTGCAACCGAATGAAAAACTTCAAAGGGAACTTGTACTTCGGGTCTTTCGCAAAAAAATAAACTCGAGGCCTCAGATTGTAAAAACAGTTTTCTCACTTAGTGAACGCAATTTCTTTTATGAAAATGTAAAAAAAGATATTGACTTCGGGCTTTTATCAGAAAAGGATTCCGGGCTTTTCAGGCACACATTGCTGCAAATCTGGCCCTGTGGAGCGAGGGGGCGACTATCTTCGTATATATTACTTCGTGAAAACACACCAAACTTGGAAGCAGATCTTATTTCGTGGAATACAACTGTCAGCAATGGAGAAGTGTATTCGTTCAGTGGGCAAAAAATCGCAGCATCAGAAGAGTCCGGGCGAATTGCGGGTGAAGGAACCGGACGTTATTATGGATTTAAACGTACATCTGCTGTAGATAAAATGCTGTCGGATGGCATTATTCAGTATCGTCGTAAAGATCATTGGAAGTACAGGGGCTGGGTCGAATACGTATCTCCTCTTGATCCAACCATTACTGTTCGTTCAGATGGAAAATTCAGATGGCTTAAGTTTCCCCATGACGGCGTTGAGTCAGTTGAAAGATTATCTGACGGGCATAATATCGCAATAGGCGCCTCTTTTATAGAAAGAGAATGTGGCCAATATTTCACCGGGAAAAAAGTGCTTGCCGCAGGGCTGGGGCTGGGATTAATACAGCGCAGATTCAATTCGTTGGCCAACCTGATATCAATTGAAAAGAACCCGGCTGTTGTGGATATTTTCCGCACGCTCTATCCCGAAGAGGCAATCAACCTGAAAATTGAAATAGCCGATATCTACCAGTACATTGCCCAAACAAAAGAGAAATTTGACACTATCCTGTTCGATATTTATGATCCGGAAAATCAGTTTATGCAAATTGCTAATGTGGAGAATGCAATCAGGTGCTTAAATCCGGGTGGAACAGTCATTATCAACAAAAATGTATCTGAGCAGGATACACAGATTCAATTGGAATCTTTGAAAGCTGATCTGAATGTCCATGTAAACGAACTCGAAATGAATCAGAAGGTAATTATGATTAAAAACTGACATCTGCTATGCCTGCAATCAGGATTCCATATGCTTTTCGACGATTTACGGATAATCATCCTGTTTTCAACTCAGAAGAGGAAACCATATCCGAAATACTTAATGATTTTATTTCCTCATATCCGCTTATGCAGTCTGTTCTTTTTACGACCGAAGGAAATCTCAACGAATTTGTCAAGCTTTATGTTGATGGAAAACCTATAGAACAAAAATCAGATTTTCATTCAGTAATAATACCAGAAGCCAATATTACTATTATAACGGGCATTGCTGGAGGATAACAACATCAAGATGAAATTAACTGAACTTGAAATCGAAAGATACAGTACTCAGCTTGCAACAGCAGGCTTTGGTCCAGATGAACAGCTTCTTCTGAAAAAAGCCCGCATTCTTGTGGTGGGAGCAGGAGGATTAGGTACTCCCGTATTAATGTACCTGAACGCCATGGGTATTGGTTCAATAGGATTAATTGACAATGATACAGTTGAATTAAAAAACCTCCACCGCCAGGTTCTCTATAGCGTCGAAGATATTGGTAAATATAAAGTAGATATTGCCCGGTTAAAGCTCAACCGTAGCAACCCGCACACTTCAATCGACACATATCCTGAAAGACTGAATCAGTATAATGCTGCCAAACTTTTTGAAAAGTATGACCTGATAATTGATGGAACCGACAACTTCGAAACCAAGTATCTCATAAATGATTTTGCTTTCCGGCTTGGCAAGCCCTGGATATACGGATCAATTTACCAACAGGAAGGACAAGTGGCTGTATTCAATCATTTAAAAGACGGTATATGTGGTCCGAACTATCGTGATCTTTTTCCTTCTCCGCCTCCCCTGGGCATTCGGGAGGATTGCTCGATAAACGGTGTGCTTGGGATTCTTCCTGGAATTGTTGGCTGTTTCCAGGCAAATGAAGCCATTAAAATAATTACCGGATATGGGGTTCCACTGTCCGGCAAATTACTCGTATATGATGCAGGTTTAAATTCAGTTACGATTCTTCCTGTTCACCCTAATCATAATAATCCATTGTATAGAGGAACTATGAATGCCAGATCTATGCAGGAAGATGATGCTAAATTGCTGGACAGCAAAGAGGAAGAGTATCTTATCGACATCTCCAAAATCTCGGAGCTAATTGAGCAAGGGGAAAAGCCTCTCCTTGTTGATGTTCGTGATCCGGCTGAATATGACAAAATGAACTTAGGTGGAGTAAATTTACCGTTGTATGAAATCTATAATGATTCGCCATCGCTTTACTCTTTTAGTCAGGCACGAACGCTGATATTAGTATGCCAAACTGAAACCAGAAGTAAGGTGGCATTCCGCATTTTGAAGGACCAGTGTGCTGATTTTATTACTGGCAGGAAAATATTTGTATTGAAAAATGGAATGACGAATTTATCACCCCCTGGCGGATGAAAATATTAACTTATTCTCTTTCAAGTTAGTTTTATCCGGAACAGGTTTGAAATGAAATCGCCGTGCCTGTATCATATTTTGTATAGAGGCAAAAACTTGTCAATAAAACATTACGCACGCGCGAAACCACCAAGCACCGGAAGGAGTTATTTTTTCAAATGCTTATCAAAGCCCCCTAAAAACAGCACAATATCCATGTTGTTCGATCTAATTCCCATTACCCCCTACAAAAGCATTAAATCCTGCCGAAAAAGGTTCTATCCAAGCTTCCTTAAGACTACAAAAAAACAAGAGCGCAGATATAGAGCGCAGAGCGGGTTACCATTTCCGTTATGCGCTTCGTTCTGTTTCTCGCGCTGTGAATTTACAATAGAAGTATCCTGAGAAAACCAGGTATTTCAGAGCGTAAAACAGGTATTACAACCCATCATACAGGTATTTCAGAACACAAAACAGGTATTCTGGAACGCAAGAGAGACATTACAACCCATCGCACAGGTATTTCAGAACACCAGGCAGGTATTGCAACTCATCGTCCAGGTATTGCAGAACATAAAACAGGTATCGCAACCCATCGCACAGGTATTTCAGAACGCAAGAATGGTATTGCAACTCATCGTACAGGTATTTCAGAACAAAAGACAGGTATCACAACGCATCACGCAGGTATTTCAGAACACCAGACAGGTATTACAACCCATCGCAAAGGTATTTCAGAACGCAAGAATAGTATTGCATCCCATCACGCAGGTATTCTGGAATGCATTACAGGTATTTCAGAACACCAGACAGGTATTACAACCCAACACATAGGTATTTAAGAACGCAAGAATAGTAATGCAACCCTTCACGCAGGTATTTCGGAACACAAGACAAGTATTACAACTCATCTCCCAGGTATTTCAAAGCGCAAGACCGGTATTGCAAGCCATCATGCAGGTATTCCGGAACATCATGCAGGTATATTATAACGAGTGAACAGTATTCTAACCCATTGCCCGGATATTCCAACCCGGAGGAAAAATCTGCTACCGCTACTCGTATATATGTTATAACGTGTAAGCACAATTTCAAACCATTACACACCTCTATTATAACGTATGCCCAACATTTTTTATCGCTTTTCCCCTATTCATGGTTTGCAATTATTTTAACTCCCTGTATAACTGCACATTTGATGTATGTTAACAAAAATAAATAGTATAATACTTGCTTTTTGGAACTTCGTATACTATATTTGGGTTAATGAATAGCAGCAATGGTTGAATGACACGTTCAGCTGTTTGCTATACATGCCGAACCAAGGGTATACCGTGAAGTTTTCGCTTCTGCGGGTTCCGGAAGCGGCTTTTAATGTTAAGTTTTGCTGGTTTCGTCCCCGTCAGGAAATCCCTTTACCAAGTCCTGCCAGCGATTTCTCCGGCCATTGTTTAACCCCAAATTCACGCCTTTGAAAACGGTCATCATTCAATCCATAGGAACGGCCAATCCCGGCACAGCGAAAGTTATGGCCGACTCGTTTGGCATCAGCCACGAGCTGTTTCTGAAGGTGCTTTATAACGCGCCTGCTGTTTTCCTGGATAAAGTCGAAGATGCGGTTGCAGAAAAAACGGCTGATCTGCTCCGGCGGCTCGGCCTTGAAATTACCTGCCAGGAAGCTGGCGAGCCGCTGCCGGAAAAGGCGGAACCGCTTGATGTGGCTGTTTACGTAAACAACCCGCTGGAGCTGACCAAAGTTGCCGGCCAGCTTGCGGCGTTTATCGGCTGTAAAGAAAGTGATGCCCTTCAGCTTTTGCTGAACGAACCGAGCGTTGTACTGGGCGGTGTTTCACTGGCTACTGCCAACGCCCTGCAGTCGCGCCTTGCTGCGGAAGTGATTACCAGTAACCCCAGGGCCGATCATTACACCATCGAAGTGGTATCCATCGAGCCTTTGCTGCTGAATCAGTTCACGGCCAGTTTAAAAAACAAGGGGATTGTTTTTGACAGCACCAAAACAAAAATGATTGCTGACCTCACCTACCGCGAGGCACAGGACATCTGGAACAAATATAACCATGTTGCGCAGCTGCTGATTTACAACCAGAGTTACCGGCGCTACAACATCGAACTCAATGGATTTAATCCGGAAGACCCGGAACAGACCGCATTTCTTACCAACCAGGTGGGCATGCCCGCAGAAATCCTGGAAGAGGTACATGCCAACCTGCCGGTATTGCTTGATGAATCGGTAAGCATTAATACGATGCTGGCGCGCCTGGAGGAATACAACCGTGCAGGATTGCGCTGCGCCGCGGTTCCGCTTCCTTTCGGGAAGTATAAACTCAGCGTCAATAATATTATGGATAAGAAACGGGTGCAGGAAATCGTGTCGCAGTTCTATAAAGACACGGTTATTCCCGATTCCACGGAGGAGTGGACGGCCCCGCAACCACTGAATAATGTATTAAACAGGTATCTGCAGAAACAGCTTGAACTCATCGGCTGTGAAGTGGAGTATCAATACGCAGAAGCATGACCGGAACCGGAACCATAAACCTGCATTACGGCATTGCAGAAAAAGGCAAAGTGTTTGCGCTGCAGGGCAACCATAAGGAAGCGTTGCGTCATTATAAGGAAGCCCTGCGCATGTGCCAGGGACTGCCCAATGCCGACCTGTTCTTCCAGCACTACAGCCTGTGCGCGATGGAGTCGCTGGAGCTGATGGGATCGCATGAGGAGGTGATTGCGTTTTGTGATAACTGCCTTGATTTTCTGGAATCAAAAGAGGAGCTCCGGAACAATCCTGTTTTTGAAAAATACGTGGCTTCCATTATAGAACGGAAAGGCATTCAATACCTGGTGCTGGATGAAAAGGCCGAAGCGGTTGCTGCATTCCGGGAAGTACAAACCCGGATGGGGAAAACGCAGATGCCTTTAACGAATGAGTTGCTGAACTGGGCGTCGAGAGGCTATACCATTACAACGAAACAGATTCGTGATATGCAAAACAAACACCGGTATTTCACCGTGCGCAAAGAAACTGTAAACGAACAAATTGCAATAGAGTTACCACAGCATATAAACCCGTATTAAAAACCAAAAAAAAGATCAACATGGCAGTTCAAGATTTTGCAAACGGCGCCAACATTCTCCAGCAGGTTGATGTAAGCCAAATATTCAAATCGCTGGCAATGGGTATTGCCGAAGCCCAGCAGGAGCTCGACGATAATTCCATTGCCCAGCTCGAACGATTGTCCGAAACCGAGCTGGCCGGCAAATCGCTGCTGGAACTCGGATTTGTTCCGGCCTTCTATTCCTTTACGTATGCCGACATCAGCGCGAGCATTCACCTGCGCATGGCAGAGAAAACAAGCCTCGAACTGGGCTTTGCCGCCAGTTTCGATTACTCCAGCTCGAGCGGTGCCGAAAGCGACTTCAGTAACCTGAGCAAAGAGCACCAGTTCTTTTCGGAGAAAGAAGAATTCAGAAGCAACAGGAAATTCAGCATGAAATCCTCGAGCACAAGCCGCATAAAGGTGAACAACCAGTACTATGCGCTTGACCAGAATGAAGGTTCTGTTTCGATGATTGAAAAAATGCACGATGAACTCCTGGAGCAGGAAGCAATCGAACGGGTGAACATCCAGCGGAACGAAGCCTATACAACTGTTTACAAAACAGAGCAAAACTTTACGGGACTTGCGATAACCTCGTTCGCGGCGGTTACAGCTGATTTTGGAGCAGTAAGTGTACCCATATCAACAGACTTTGCAACCACATTCCCCAGTTCTCCTCCTCCCGGAATGTTTGGATTTTCAGGTTCAAAAGTATGGGGACTTGCCCCGGGGCCAATTGACCTGGAATTTTACTTTGACTTTGATAAGCGGATAATGGATTTTGATTACGATCAAACCGTATCCACGTATGACAAGCGGGCTGTTTTCAATGCGCTGGGAGCAATTCTGCGCACCGATCCGTCGCTGGTAATAAAAATTGAAGGCTACACAGATGGCAGCGGCCCGAACAATTACAACGATCACCTGTCCATCGATCGCTGCAATGCGCTGCTGAACTGGCTTGTTGCAAAAGGTGCTGATCTGACGCAGCTGCAGCCGCACGGGAACGGGGAAACGCTGGCGGGTTCCAATCAAAATCCGGCCGCGCAGTTCCGTAAGGTTACTGTCATTCTTCCTCCCGGCCGCAGCTACATTTATTATCCCGTTTACAATCCGAGCCCGACCTTCTCGCCTCCCGGTCCGGCAGGAGCCAGCTTCCTGCTCGCTGCGGCATCTTCTTTCGTTGTAACAAATGAAAGTGCATCGCAATTTGAATCAGGCGAATCAACTTATACGTTGCTGTCAGATTACGTAGCAGGGAACTCGACCCATTTCTATTCAGAAACCCGGGAAGACATTCTGCACCTGCTTCATAAAGACACGGAGCTTACGTTCATGGCTTACTCCGAAGAATCTGAAAACATCGAGATCGTAGCGGAAGAAGGCAGCGAAGAAGAAATACGGGTGTACAATAACGAAAACGAAACGGAACGTATCCAGAGCCTTGCTACGAAGAACCGGTCGGACCGGACATTTGCAGCCAGCGCCAGTGTTGACTTCCGGTTCTCGCGCCAGTTCGAAATGTCGGTTGAAGGCAGCGCATCGATGTCGGCCCACATGGTGGCTGTACCGCCGCCTGAAGCATTTACGCTGCACATTGCGACCGCGTATAACCCGCCAACACCGTAAACCATGGCCGCGATAGACACCATAAACAATACGATTACCAATGCGCCCCTACCGCAGGTAATCGAAAAAATGGGGCTCGCTATTGCCCAGGCGCAGAAGGCCCTTGACATGAATTCGATTGCCATGCTGGCCGAACTGGCGGAAAGCCCGATTACGATCGGGAACAAGGAAACGAACCTGCTGGCCCTGGGTTTTGTGCCAAGCTTTTATGCCTTTACCGAAGCCAGTTTCGAAGCCAAGATGGACTTTACGATAGCCGAATCCGAATCTTTAACAATAGGAGGATCGGTAGGCGTTGTTCTTCCTTTCGATACCGGGGGATCAAGAGGCCTGTTCGCGGCATCGGTGAACGCTTCACATACCCGCAAGTTCGACCAGGAAGCTTCGGCATCTTCGAGCATGGCTGCGCGGATGGTTTCACTGCCACCTCCCGACCGGCTCCTGCAGTTTCTGAAAGAACTGAACCCTGAAACACCGGCAACTTAATCGCTGCCAATAACAACAACCATACAATTAATTAACCACTTCTAAAACTTAAATCCATGTTTGAAAAACCAAGAATCGGCCAGGAACTGTTAGACGTCCCGATGGGCGATATGATCCAACAGATGGCATTTGCCATTGCTGAAGCACAACGCCGCTTAGACGAAAACTCCATTGATACGGCCCAGATGATGGGCGGTCTTGAAACAATCACCGATGAAGTAACCGGTGAGGTAACCTTTGCCGACAGCCGGGTGTTCTTCGGTAAGGAAAAAGTAACAATAACCGATTCCATTACCCTGCATAACCAGAGCAGTGATATGGGATATCGCCAGAGCATCAGGGATAGCTTACAGAATGCCGGAGTTAGTTTTGTTACTACCAACCTGGTGAATGTAAGTACGTCGGATGTAGCACCAGGCGCAACCATTACTACTTTGGCTGACCTTAAAGACAATGATAACGGCACGTACACAGCAATCGCGTTAAATGATGCATCGAAAGTGTATATGATTCCCGGGGCGGCTTCCAATCCGGATAAATATTACAAATTCATCAGCGAAGCAAGTGATACGGACAGAACGTACCTGGAGGTTAGCCGGTACAGCACTTCCATCGCTACCGAAAATCCGGTGGTTGCCGGCACGATCTACGTTCCGAGCCGTGTTTCAATGCTGGAACTGGGCTTCTCGCCGACCTTCTACCAGTTTGTAGATACCATCATCGAAGTGAAGATCAGCATCAAATACACCCAGGAAGGTTCTGTAACCCGGAACTCCGCTTCGGGTGGTTTCAGCAGCAGCGGCCGGACACAGGGCTTACGGGGATTAATCTTCGGCGGCCGCCGGAGCACCACCGTTACCACGTCACACGTAAACGCTTCGTATTCCCAGAAATTCAGCTATTCGGCAGAAGGCTCGAGTTTACTCCGCACCAAATTAGTTCCGATTCCGCCGCCGGCAATCCTGGAAGAACGGATCCGGGCGCAGATGGAAGTACTTAGAGACGCTGCATTACCGGCAACATCATGAGCGTAGGTCAGGAACTGCTTAACGCCCCTTTCCCGGAACTGGTCCGGAGCCTCGGCAATGCAATTGCCGAGGCGCAATATAACCTGGACCGGGTCGCTATCCGCATTGCGCAGCAGATGGCCGGGTTCAAGCTGAACGGGAACGGAGAGCTGGTGCCGGACGAGACTGCTTTGATTCAGCTGAAAGAAGGTGATCCGAAAGTCAGTCTTCTTGCACTGGGATTTACACCTACTTTTTATCAGTTCGTCGAAACACATCTTGAATTTAAAATGTCCATTTCGATGAAAACGAGTACCGAAGTAAGTGTTGGTGCATCGGTAAGTGCGAGTTATTTCGGACTTGTTTCCGCTTCTGTTAATGCAAGCTACTCACAGAAGTATCAGTACGAAGCGAGCGGCAGTTCAGAAATGCGCACCAAACTTGTAACAGTACCTTCACCGGCCATATTCGAACAGCGGCTGAAACAACTGATCGAAAACGAAGAAGAAGAAACGCCGTAATCACATGGCCAGGAGCTGGAAACAGTTTTTAAAAAAGGAAGACAGCCCTTCTCAGGATACCGAAAGTTCGAAAGAACTTTCGGGTATTGAGAAGGAGCTGGCTCTTTCACTGGAAGAACTTGCCGAATCGAATGAGCAGCTGAAATCGGTTCTGCAGGAGCGGGAAGCACTTGAAGAAAAAATGCGTCAGCTGGTAAACCCGTCAGGGGATGCACAGCCGGGCCCGCGCTTCGGTGGTGAAATTGCCCCGATCGGCCAGAAACGGCGTGATGATCAGAAACAGTTCAACGCTAAAAAAAAGCTCGAAGAAAAACTCCGGAACAAGAAAAAACTGGAAGAAAAGATCAGGCTGAAAGAAAAAGAACTGGACGCCTGGAATGAAAAAATTGACCGCATCCGGCAAAAAGTGAACCGCACAAAAGCATGGTTCACCAGGAAAAAAGAAGAAGCCGGACAGGTTAAAAAACTGGCCGGGGAGTTTGAACGAAAACTGAAAACAAAACTTCCCGACGAGTTTGAACGGAAGGTAAAAGCAAAATTACCTGACGGGTTTGAAAAGAAAATTAAACCAAAAATCCCCGACGGGTTTGACTATGAAAAAATCGGGGGTTCACTGAAAAAAGCAGTTGACGGTTTTTCGTTTGATGACAAAATGGCCGGCAGTACCGGCGAGGCTTTTAACAAGTCCCTTGATGCGGTCCGGAAAAAAGTAACCGAACAGCCCGCGGTGAAAAAGGTTGTTGATAAGTGGGAAGACCTCAAAGATAAAAAGCGTGAAGCTGCAAAGGTCGTAAGTAAATTTGAGCGGCTGATTGAACAAAAAAACAAGATACAGGAGTTTAAAGACAAGTTTGATAAATTTTCCTTCGACCCGGATAAAGAATCGATTGAGGAAGTATTCGCGGATGAAATTGATGCTGTTGAGAAAGCAATAGAACGTAAAACCGGGCCAAAAAAATCCTTGTTTGAACGTTTACTGGAAAAACGAAAACAAAAAAAAGCGGAAAAAGAAGAAGGAGCGAAACGCAAAAAAGAAAAAGGATTTTCGACCGGCGATCTTGATAAAGAACAACGCGAAAACACAGGCGGGGAAGACAGCGGGGAAAAGGAAAGCAATGACGACGATGATTTTGAAAAACGGGAGAAGTCGAGAAAACAACGAAGAGCCGAGCGGAAGATGGAAAAAAAACTTTCACGATTTAATGATAACACAAACGTTGAATCAGCAGACAACGGAAAAGAAAACGCCGGCAGTGAAGAAAAGAAAAGCAGCGAAGCCGCACTGAAAAAAAAGCAGGAGCAGGAAGAACTGGAGAAACGGGAACAACAACGGCAGGAAAAAATAAACGAACGAATGGCCGAACGAAGGGAAGCACGCAGGGAAGAAAAACGCCAGGAAAGAACGACTAAAATAAAAGACAAATTCGATTGATATGAGTATACAAACAAACGCGCTTGCCCTGCATGAAATACTCCTGAGTATTTCCGACAGCCTCAATAAAGCGCAGATCCAGTTACGGAATATGCCGGCCTATGATGAGTATGGCAGGCCCAACACCATTTACCAGCTGCCCTACCTCGATTTCAACCTCGAAGTCATTTCCGAATTTGCAGCACCTGCCGGCACTTCACCGGCAATGAAATCGGCACAACTTGCCCAGGTTGCAACAGGAAATTTCCTGAAGTTTGTTCCCTTTGCCGCAACTGATTATTCCAAACTCAGCAAGAATAAAATCACCAGTGTGATTTCCGGAAGGTTTATTGCCGTGTTGCCGAACGATGGTTTGCAGCAGGTTTACATGTCATGCCAGGCAACCCTGCTAAAGGAAACAACCACTTCAGTAACCTACCAGGTAATTGTCAGGCTCCGGAATGCAACCAGCGACCCGCTCGACGGGCAACGTGTGGAAGTGAATTTCGACCGGCAGAATTCAGACAGCATTAATGGTTCTGCAGTGGCCGACCCGGTATTTACTTCACAAAAAGACGGCTTTACCGGGATCGCCGGTACACCCGGCGAATTTGTAACCACCGTAATCCTGAATGCCGCGGATTACCAGGCTGGCAAAACATTCATTTTTGTTGCCAACAGCGGCACTGTTTTTTCATCAGCAGGCATCAGCCGCCCTAACTAACCCTTAAGATCATGGCCTTACCTTCAGATATTGTTACTTATCGGTTCAAACTCCTTGATACGGCCAGCCAGCCGGTCAGAAACCAGGGTGTTTCGCTTCAGTATTTCAAAGCGGATACGCGTACCTGGGTGGAAATTCACAAGGGGGTGACCAATGACGGCGTTTACTCGTTTTCGGAAACTCTTGACAAGGACGCTTATTCTGTTTTTTTAAGAGAACGCATTATCCCGGAACTCCGGATTGTAGCTGTTCCTCCCGTTTATCAACTCATTAAGCCGGAGGTGCTGGCATTTGTCTGCCAGTTTTCGTTCACTACCTCAACGGTGAACAATGCAATCATAACCAACTTCCTGGTTGATTTCGGATCTGCATATTTTATTGACAAAGAAACAGCGCTGACGGCCGATGTTTTTTCTGACTTTATTGTAATTACGTCTCCTTTTCCCTTTGTCAGCCAGGCGGACCTGAAGAAGCAGATCGAATCACTCCGGAAAGAGCTCCAGGCGTGCCAGGAAAACAGGGCACAGTTACTTGCTGATAACAAGGCGCAGGCCGAACAAATTGCAACCATGAAGATTGAGGTGGAATCGCAAGCCACCACAATCAATGCGCTGAACACACAGCTGATTACCGCGCTCTCGAAACTTGAGCAGAAAACACTTGAAGTAACACAGCTCAACACCATCAAACTGCAGCTTGAAAAAACGGTTCTTGAACTGCAGAAAAAGATTGAAGAACTTAACCGGGAAATCAGTATTGATGAGCAACCGATTCCGGTAAATACGCTTTATACAAACCTTGTACGCGAGCTTGAACTTTCCACCGAGCAAAACCGGGGCGCCAATTTCAAGCTGGCCAATATTTCGCTCAAACTGAAAACACTGCTTTCCAGCGATGAGAACGGAATAAATGCGCAACTGTTCGGACTGAGCCAGATGGATCAGATCAACGGGGCGGCAGTCAGCGAAATTGTTTTCGATATCGCACCCTCAACCACACCTGCGCCGCAGAGCGGCACGATGCCTAACCTGCTCGGCCTTACCGAAACGGCTACCCGCAAAATTCTCGACAGCCTTGGTTTACGCCTGAATCCTGTATTCCAGAACAACCCGCGGGTAGTAAACGGCGATTCGTTCAAACAAAGCCCGGAAGCAGGCAAAAACTACAATACAAACGATTTTGTAACCGTAATATTCAGCAAACATGAGTGATCCGATAAGCAATTTCAGCGAATTACTGTCTAACCCGCTTGGCGATTTGATATCATCCATCGGCAAAGGCGTTGGCGAAGCACAGGCTGCGCTTGATGCAGGTTCGTTAAACGCAACACTTGATATTTACCGGGAAGATAATGCTGCCGGACGAACGCCGGATGAACAGCGGATGATTGACCTGATCCGTGAGATCGGTTATCAGCCTACATTCTATGTACTGCCGGAAACGGAAGTAGAAGCACAGATCTCGATCAGCATGAGCCTGAACAGCAACCCTGCGAGCCCGCTTACACCTGCAAAAACAGCTTCGCGCTTTTCGGCCATAGCCACCCCGCTGAATGCGGGAAACATCAACCGGTTTCACATCAGCTCCAATGCGGTTGCAAAACTGAAATTCAAGATTGTACCGGTTCCTCCGCCAGCTGCAATTACCGAAATGCGTGTGGTGCCCGATCTGTCCGGAAAAGTACTCAATGACGCGACCATCGCACTCATTGCCCAGCTGGGCTTTGCGTACCGGATAGACGGAACACTTACTGCAGGATCAATTGCAACACAATTACCCGCCGCCCAGGATATTGTGCGGGCCGGTACAGAACTCGTGCTCACGCTGCGCTAACGGTCCGCATAATTAAACGTAACCAGAAATCCGGGGTAGATAATAAAACCACCGGCGAACTGCGCACCTAAAAAAAGCAGCAGCAGCCCCGTGGTTCAGGCGGAGCCGCTGCTGTAATTACACGTTTTAAATTGCTTTAAAAATTAAAGCCCGGCACCTTTGAGCGATGCACACCAGTCGCCACCATATACCGGTGTAAACCAATAGTAGCCGACCAGCACCGTATGCAAATTCGGAATGCTGTTTTGTGTACGGTACCAGGTTCCGGAATAGCAGGAGCCGTCAAACAAATCCACATAGGATGCAGTAATCATTTCAAGCGAAGAAATATTATCGTTTGCTTCGTTTAACCACTGCTGCTGAAAATACGAGCAATACGCCCTGCGCAGGAAAACATATTCGTTCTGGTAATTGATGTCGCGGTAAAATTTAAAGATACCGTTACCGTTATTGGTGATGTTGTCGCAGGCGCGGCTGTTTCCGTTATCGGTAATATTGCAGTACGCATCCATTTTGGCCGACGAATCAAAAATGCGGATGCCATACGTTTGGTTTTTCTCATCCTGTGTTTCCAGCAGGAAACCGAATCCCGGGGTTTGTTTCAGCTGCAGCGTGAGTGCACGGAAACGTTCCACATCGCCGCTTACGCCCACCACTTCGTATTTGTTGTTCATCTCATACGTAATTGCAAAGTGTTGTTCACCGTAGGTGTAGTTGTGCAGCACCCGTTCGTTTTGAACGACAGCCGCCTTCTCCCGGTTTTCAATGTTAATCTGTTCTTTGTTACATCCTGTAACTGCGATTGCACACAGTGCAGCAAACGCCATTATTGTTTTTTTCATAAGCTGTTATTAGTTGTTTTGCCCAAATGTATATTCCTGCTTATGATATTGTCTGGTTTTGTTTACGAACAGCCATAATACGTGCAGGAACAGCAAAACAGACCGGCCGGTAATACATACACCGCGTGCAAAAAAAACCGCAAGCTGTTTCGCCTGCGGGTTTTTGAATTGCCTCCGCACTGCGGAGGCAATTCTATCCAATATAGTTGTGATAAGTTAGCTGCGCTTGAACTGCGCTTCCGCTTTAATTTATTTCCGAAATGTATCCATCCATATCAAATGAAATAAATGTCGCCAGCTACCGGTTTTTGTCCGTATCTGACAACATCACCCCTGCTGCCCGGTTTACCTTTACAGCCACGATAACAGGCCCGCGTGCAGATAAACACACAGGCACAAACCTGTTTTTATTTATTAATACCGATATCCGTTTTTCACAGCTCTCCTGATATATTTATTTCACCCGGCCTGCTGATAACTTATGACCTAATGGAAAACCCGAAGAAAATATTCATTGCCGAAGACGATTTTTTTATTGCTGCCGATTTAAAGGAAATGCTGACGGAAATGGGATACCGCGTTACCGGTATCGGCACGGATGCACGTTCATCCATTGCACTGCTCCGGGATATTGCTCCTGACATTGCGCTACTGGACATCCGGCTGCGCGGAAAAAACGACGGATTCCTGATTGCAGAATACATCAACCTGCACCTGCAAATTCCATTCGTTTTTGTTACTGCATACGCTGACGGAGAAATAGTTGAACAGGCGACCCGTCTTTCACCCGCAGCCTACCTGGTAAAACCGTTCAGCCGGCATGCCATTTTTTCCACACTCGAAACGGTGAAAGCCCTTTCGGGACTGGGCGGATAACTGCACACCACACCGGGCACGGATGACGTAAAATTCCTATCTTACAACAATGATTATTTTTTCAATAATGATCCGAAACGCGGCATGAAACGAAGTATATACCGGCTGCTGCACTTGTTTGTTTTGCTGCTCACCTGTTCGTATACAATGGCGCAGATGACCGATCGCAAACGGATAAAAACAGATTCGCTTTTTGCGCTTGCGAAAGATAAATCCAGGCCAATTGATGAGCGGCTGAAACATTATAATAGTATTTCCCTTACTGTTTATAAGGATGTTGATTATGGCAGGGAAATCTGCCGGGCTTATTTCGTAACCGCGCGTCAAAACAATCGCCCTAAACACGAAATGAGTGCACTTGCCCCGCTCGGTTTTACCTACCTGGCAAAAGGGGAACTCGATTCGTGTGATTATTTTTATTCCCTCGAACTGCAGCTCGCGGAAAAACATAATGATTCCCGGAAAAAATGCCATGCCTATGCCGACCTTGGAAATCTGTATGAAGCCAAAGGCGATCTGAATAAGTCGCTTGAATTTCATCTGAAAAGCCTGGCGATAGCGACTGCAAACGATTACAAAACGCAGCAGGCAAGGGCAAAAATCAATATCGGGCATATTTACGAACTGCAGGGAAAATACAGGGAGAGCCTCGACGCACTGAAAGAGGCGGAGGTCCTGTGCGAAAAAACAAAAGATGTTGGTTACCGCGCATCCCTTTATATACATTTCGGCGAAGTAAATGCGGGTATCGGAGAGGACACTACGGCTATGCGTTATTTCAGGCTTTCGCTGAAGTGGGCAGAAAAAAATTACAATCACGGCAAGCGGATGCAGGCCAAACAAAAAATTGCACAACTCTTCGAACAGGGCGGGCAGAATGATTCGGCCATGGCTTATTACGCTGCTGCCAGTGTATTGGCCGGCGAGCAGCAGCTGCATTATTACAATACAACTTCAATCTGCGGAATGGCAAGAATCCATTTTGCACAGGGCGATTACGCAAAGGCCCGTTCGCTGGCGGAAGAAGCAATCCGCATCTCCATCAGTAACGGCGCTTCCAATGAACTGGGAGAAGCATACCTGCTGAAAGGCCAGGTGGAATTTCAGCTCAGGGCATACGAAGCAAGCAGGATGATGTTTGAAAAAGCATACGCCAGCGCAAAAGAAAACAAAAAAATAAAAACACAATTGCAGGCCTGCCTGTGGTTGTATAAATTTTACAAACAAACCGGGAACAGCACCCGCTCACTGGCGTACTTCGAAGAGTATAATGAACTGAGCCTTGCACTGAAAAATCAGGATATGATGAAGTCGGTCATCAAATCTGAAATCAAAGCCGATTACAGGCGAAGACACGTTGCCGACAGTTTGCAGAAGGCAAAGGAAATTGCCGCGATACAGACCCGGTATCTTGAAACAGAGCGGACACACCAGCGGAACCTGTATTTTGCTTTGGGGGGAACGGGTCTGCTCTTTTTGCTGGCCGCTTTCGGTTACTGGGCGTACCGCCAGAAAAAGAAAAACAATCTTTTCCTCACCGAAAAAAACCGGCAGATCGAACGGGCGCTCCGCGACAAAGAATCGCTGCTAAAAGAAGTGCATCACCGTGTCAAGAATAACATGCAGGTGGTTTCGTCCCTGTTATTGCTTAAATCAAAAAACACCAGCGACAGCGTAGCGAGGGAGGCCCTGCTCGACAGCCAGTCGCGCATTGCTTCGATGCAGCTTGCGCACCAGAAAATGTACCAGGAAGATAATTTTGAAGAGCTCGAAATTACAGGGTACTGCCGGGAAATTGTTTCCCTGCTGCTGCACCAGGAACTCAGCAATGCGATTCAGTGTGAGGTAAGCGGAACAAAAATAACGGTACATGTGGAACAGGCGCAGGCCGCCGGGTTCATCATTCACGAACTGGTTACAAACAGTATCAAACATGCATGGAATGAAACACAAGACGGCAAAATCATAACCATTCACCTTTCGGAATCTGAAAACCACATCGTGATTGACTACGCCGATAACGGGAAAGGGGTGAAAGACGGGTTTGATTTTTCAGGCGATGGCAACTTCGGGCTCCGGCTGGTTAATTCGCTGGCAGAACGGCAGCTGATGGGCAGTATCCGTATTTTGCAGGAAAAAGGATTCGCGGCACGAATCGAATTCTCACGCCGATAAAACATAACACATGAATATTTTTATTGCAGAAGATGATGTATTCATTTCCGAAGAACTGAAAGCAATTCTGCTCGATCTCGGATATGCCGTTACAGGCATTGGCCACAACTTCGAGTCTTCGGTCCGGCTGCTGAACCAGGCCCCGCCCGATATTGCTATTCTCGACATCAAGATGCACGGAACAGACCAGGGATTCCGCATCGCTTCGTACATCAACGAAAACCTGCACATCCCGTATATTTTTCTCACCTCCTTCTCCGATAAAGAAACGGTACGGACAGCGGTGCAGCTCAAACCCGCAGCATACCTTGTAAAACCATTCACCGGGCAGGATATTTTTACAACGCTGGAAACCGTTAAGAACAATTTCTACCGTAACGCGGCGAAAATTCCGATCCGCGACGGACATGCAACCGTGTTTGTTGATTTCTCCGAAGTGCTCTGGATAAAAGCAGACGATAAATATGTTGAGATCCAGACATCGTCCAAAAAGTTTGTACAACGCGGAACATTGTCAGCTTTACTTGAACAATGGAAAAACATTCCGTTCGAACGGGTGCATCGTTCCTTTGCTGTTAATACCGCCAGGATCGAAAAGATTACCCGCGACTGTATCGTGATCGGTAATACGGAAATTCCGGTATCACGTACGTACCTGGAAAAAATCAGGAAATCGCTTGACGGTAAGGGCGGAACAACGTAAAAAAGCCTCCCGCATTGCTGCAGAAGGCTTTCGCTGACTCCTCAACCGGGTTACCTGTTCACAATTATTCGTTGCGTACTCCTGCTTCCATCCGCAGCAACCACGGTGATCATATAAACACCTGGAGTTTCAATATGCAGTTGCTCCTGCGTATGTGGTTGTACTTTGTCTGTAAGCACCAGTTGCCCGATCGCATCGAAGATCATTACATCGGCAGCAGCATTCATGTTAAGCTGTAATGTAAATTTTCCGTTATTCGGATTCGGCATGATCGTAAAATTATGCTGCGTGATAACTTGCTGCACACCCAAACAGATATCCACGTATATCGAATCAGCTGTGCTTCCTGAACAACCGTTTACATCGGTGTACGTGTAGGAAACCAGGTTGAACCCGATATTCGCAGCCATCGGGTCAAATGTATTTCCTGTTACACCGGGACCTGTGAAAGTTCCGCCGGCAGGTGATCCCCCTGTCAATATAAACGGGGCAGTTGTTGCCTGGCAAACGGTATCAAGACCAAACACAAGTGTTACCGTTGGTGCATTCGGATCGTTCAGGTTTGCAGTAACAGCAGTTGTACACCCGTTCGTATCGGTAACGGTACAGCTGTATGCGCCTGCACCAACTCCGGAAAGATCCTCGCCTGTTGAAGAATTACTCCACAGGAACGTGTAACCCATTGTTCCCCCGCTTACAGTAATATCCACGGCTCCATCAGTTCCTGAACAGGTAGTTGGGTTTGTAGTCGCAGTAACTGTTGCACTGAGTAATGCCGGTTCAGTGATCGTGATTGTTGCCGTATCCGTGCAACCATTGTTGTCAGTAACGGTGTACGAATACGTTCCTGCGGTTTCCGTAAATGATCCTTCGCCACTGTACGGAGCTGTTCCACCCGAAGCTGCAACGGTTACCGTTGAACTTCCTCCATTGCACAGAATAGCGTTTGCAGCTGTTGATGTAACAAGTGCGGTTGGTTCGGTTATTGTGATTGTTGTTGTTGATGTACAGCCGTTGTTATCCGTTACGGTATAAGAATACGGCCCGCCTGCAGTTACACTAAATGTTCCTGTGCCGGTATAAGGCGCTGTTCCGCCGGAACCATTTACGGTTACCGTTGCGTTTCCGCCGTTACAAAGAATTGAGCTTGCAGATGATGAGGATGCAAGTGCGGTTGGTTGTATTACTGTGATCGTTGTTGTTGATGTACAGCCGTTGTTATCCGTTACGGTATAAGAATACGGTCCGCCTGCGGTTACAGTAAACGTTCCTGTGCCGGTATAAGGCGCTGTTCCGCCGGAACCATTTACTGTTACCGTTGCGTTTCCGCCGTTACAAATTATAGTGGTTGCAGCTGATGAGGATGCAAGTGCTGTAGGTTGTGTTACCGTGATCGTTGTTGTTGAGGTACAACCATTGTTATCCGTTACGGTATAAGAATACGGCCCGCCTGCGGTTACACTAAATGTTCCTGTGCCGGTATAAGGCGCTGTTCCGCCGGCACCACTTACTGTTACCGTTGCGTTTCCGCCGTTACAAAGAATAGCGGTTGCAGCTGATGAGGATGCAAGTGCTGTAGGTTGTGTTACCGTAATCGTTGTTGTTGATGTACAGCCGTTGTTATCCGTTACGGAATAAGAATACGGTCCGCCTGCGGTTACACTAAATGTTCCTGTGCCGGTATAAGGTGCTGTTCCGCCGGAACCATTTACCGTTACCGTTGCGTTTCCGCCGTTACAAAGAATCGCGGTTGATGAAGATGATGATGCAAGTGCCGTTGGTTGTGTTACCGTGATCGTTGTTGTTGACGTACAGCCGTTGTTATCCGTTACGGTATAAGAATACGGTCCGCCTGCGGTTACACTAAATGTTCCTGTGCCGGTATAAGGAGATGTTCCGCCGGAACCATTTACTGTTACCGTTGCGCTTCCGCCGTTACAAAGTATGGAGCTTGCAGATGATGTGGATGCAAGTGCATTTGGTTGTGTAATATTCACGAATACAGAGTCCGTTGAACCGCAATTGTTGGTAATCACACAGGTCCATGTTCCGGCGGTAAGTCCGGTTACTGAAGCTGTTCCATCACCTGCCGGGTTACCGGGCATCCAGTTATACGTAAATGAATCGCTGCCGGAAGCGGACACCTGGGCCGCTCCGCTATTTCCTCCATTACACAAAATGTTTGTTTGCGAAACCAGTGCCACTGAAACATCACAGAATTTTACGAGGTAGCCATCTGATGGTGTTGACCTGACAGCCTGGTAAGCACCCGGTGATGCAATGGCCAGCGTGGAGCCTGTGGTGCCCGAGAGATAGACACGGCCACTCAGATCAACTGCACAGGAGTACCCCTGATCAGTACTTTCTCCCCCGTAATAAGTGCCCCAGCGCACTACTCCGTTCGGGTCGAATTTTACAAGGAACGCATCATCACTTCCTCCCGACGTAGCCTGGTAGGCCGGGGCATTGGCGATGCCGGTTGTTGATGAGGTATATCCTGTCATATACACTTCACCGAGCGGATTGACGGCACAACTATAGCCTTGTTCAAATGTCCCTCCTCCATAATAAGTCCCCCACTGCCGAACACCGCTCGGATCGAATTTTACAAGCATAGGATCATAAGATCCGCCGGGTACTGTTTGATGAGCGCCGGGTGTAGCAATTCCACTGGCAGACTGTGTAAACCCGGTTACATAAACATTGCCGCTTGCATCTGTTTTGCATCCGCGAAAGGCATCTGTAGACGTACCGCCATAATACGTTGCCCACTGGCGTACACCGCTGGCATTGAATTTCGCCAGGTAACCGTCGGTACTTCCGCCACCGGATGCAGGCTGATGTGCACCGGGAGTTGCTATTCCGGTTGCTGACGGTGTATTGCCTGACAGGTACACATTCCCCGAAAGATCGGTTGCGGCATAACTAAACGATTCGCTCCCGGTTCCTCCGTAATAGGTGCCCCAAATGCGAACCCCATTTGGGGCGAATTTTGCAAGAAAAGCATCATACCCTCCTCCTAATGCAGGCTGGTGCGAACCAACGCTTGCGATTGCAGTGGTGGAAGTTGCATAACCTGAAATAAATATGTTTCCGGAAGGATCAATAGCGCATGAATAGGCTTGTTCCACACTGCTTCCGCCATAATATGTACCCCATTGGCGAACGCCGTTCGAATTAAACTTTACCAGGAACGCATCTCCTGTTCCTCCTCCGTAAACAGTTTGATAAGAACCGGGTGATGCGATGCCTGACAGCGAAACGGTGATGCCCGCCAGGAAAACATTGTTACCGGCATCCACCGCACAGGAAAATCCCTGGTCAATATCCGCACCGCCATAATACGTACACCACTGGCGCACACCTGCCGCATTGAATTTCACGAGATAGGCATCCCAGCCTCCGGGACCTCCGCCATATACGGTTTGATGTGCGCCGACAGTAGCGATGGATGTGGTGGAAGTTGTATAACCTGTTGCGTAAACATTCCCCAATGCATCGGCTGTACAGCCATATTGTTCTTCAGTGCCTGTTCCGCCATAATACGTACCCCAGGACCGCACCAGGGGATCAATGGTAAATGCGTTTGCGGGGTTGATGTTTTCGATGTGAAAAGTTACCCGGTTGGATTTCAGCACCCACTGCGATGGAAGTGTTTTCCCGTCCTGGATTACCAGCGGAGCCTGCTGGGTGAAATTGCCAAGCGGTGTTTCAATAACCAGGTTGCCGTTTGCATCAAGGTGCAGTGATATTGCTCCGTCAAACTCCAACTGGATCTGCCGGTAATCTGCCCCGGGCGAAACGATGTAATCGTATTCAAGCTGATTCGCATTTGCATACCATTTCAGATCAATGCCGTTATAAAGGTTACGATAGGTGATATCGGAATACGTTTTTACTTCCATAGCTCCGTCGGGACAGGCAGCCGTGTAATAATTATCACATCCCGGCTGCGGTTCTCCTTTTATTATTGCTGCGGTTGAATTTGCATTCAGCCAGTTCACATCCACCCGGTAAACTGTGGTTTGTGCAGGCACCTGTTTATTCGCATTGAGCGCATCGTGGGGTGTTGCTTCAAATGCCTCTTTCCAGGCATCAACACGACTCAGCTGGTACGAAATACCGTTGTTTTTCAGGTGATAGACTAAGGCACCATCAGTACCTGAGAATAAAACATCCGGCCGGGGCTTATTATGCTGGTCATATACCTGTCCTTTGTTTTCACGAAAAGAAACTGCTGTTTCTGGCGTACCGCGAAAATCACCGGGGAGTTCGGTTCCCGATTGTGCATTCAGAAAGCCTGCTCCTGTTAACAGGAAGGCTCCGGACAATAATAGCTGCTTCATCATAAATTGGGTCTGTTAGAAATTGAAATCAATTCGCCTTGCTGATTTTTTTATAAAAATCAGGTTTGCAGGCCGGGGCCGTTTGCTCAACACGTCCCACGGTGCAAAGTAAAAGCGTCCCGGATTTCAGGCTTAACCGACTACGGACAAAACTTTGTTATTCACGACATTGATCGGGATTTTAAAAATGAATAACGATGTGGATTACTTTTTTAGACGCGATTACCCGGGTTAAAACCACCGTACACAAACACAAAAAAGTCCGGCAAAACGCTTGTTTTGCCGGACTTTTATTTTATCGCTGTAATGCGGAACCTATTCTTGACTGTACATCTACATTCAGCTGCGCTTGAACTGCACTTCCGCCTGGATGCGCACCTCTTCGCTTACCAGCATGCCGCCCGTTTCCAGTGCGGCGTTCCAGTTGAGGCCCCAGTCTTTGCGGTTTATTTTCCCGCTTACCGAGAAACCGGCTTTTTCATTGCCCCATGGATCTTTATTTACGCCGCCAAATTCAACATCCAGCGTAATTTCTTTGCTCACGCCTTTCATGGTGAGGTTGCCTTTCAGTTCAAAATCGTCGCCTTTTTTGGTGAGGGCTGTGCTCTGAAACGTAATCGTTTTGAATTGTTCTGCATCAAAAAAATCAGCGGCTTTCAGGTGACCGTCGCGGCCTTCGTCGTTGGTGTAAATAGAAGCCGGATCGATGGTGATGTTTACCTGCGCGTTTGAAAAGTCGGCGCCGTCGGCCGTTACGCTGCCTTCCATTTTGCGGAATTCGCCTTTTACGTTTGTAATCATCAGGTGTTTTACTTTAAACACCACTTCGCTGTGCGAAGGATCGAGTACCCAGGTTGTTGCTGCCATGTGTGGTTTTGTTTTTTAAAATGGTATCTGTTATTGTTCGTTGGCAAAAGGCCGGAGCCTTGAAATAAAGATATATGTTACACCAACGAATTTAGGCAAATGTTTACTGCCTGCCGTTATGCCGGGGTTAATTTGTAAGAACGTGTGACTTACTTTACCGAGCCTGCTGTAAAAAGCGGATTGTACATGTGCAAAAAACAGCACCTTCCAACTTCCGGTAATTGGCTGCACTTTATTACATTGAAAATAATGGTCAGGAAGGAATATATTGCTGCTTCGGAATTAAAGGCCCAACAACACCTGTTTCATACCGGGAGAATACGGATTACCTTTGCCATTATGTGGAAAACCCTCCTCCTGCTTTTTATGATGCTAACCCCGGCATTCGCATTTGCCCAGTATGACAATACCGCTTCCATCAGCGGACAGATTTTTTGCAAAGATGCAAACATGTCCAAAGGGCGTTTTTATTTAATTCTTACAGGGCCGTACACCACCTGGAATAAATACGGCGCGCATAACCGACATACGCAAGCCGACTCAACCGGGCATTATCAGTTCAGCGGATTGCGGAGCGGCACGTATTACCTGATTGTGCAGTCGGAATGGGATTATTGTTTCCCGTCAAAATACAATACCGATACGCTGGAGCTGAAAGACGGGATGCAACTGCAGCATGATCACATCATAAACAATTCAGCCAAAGATTCCACCTGGATTCCCGACCGCGGCCTGGGCCGCATTCACTTCCGGTTTACCGACAGCCTTACCGGCAAACCCGTTCGCGGGGTTTCCATCACACTTTTTGAATACCTGCCGGAACGGAAAAACACGTCAATCAATACGCGCACCATTTACGAATACGATGCGACTACCGATTCCACCGGCAGTTTCATTACCCGGCGGCTGTGCCACGGCACGTATGGCGTGAATTACTATTATTACATGGATGGAAAAAGGGAGCTGCTCGGGCGCGACAAATTTTTTCTGTCGCCGGACGATACGTTACAGTTTCAGCGAAAAATAATTGTCCCGAAATCGGTGCGCCCCACAAAAACGCTGCTCGTCGGCAATGTCAATGCGCACTTCGGCAACGTTACTACAGGCGAACTGGCTATTGGTGTGGGGCATGTTATTGCTGATTATAAATTAAACACAGAGTGGGAAACGATGCAGGCCGGTTGTGAATTTAATTTTGATGCGTCCCATTTTGTCATCGGCCCGAAACTGACTTACAATTATTCCAGGACTGTTTTACTTGTCGGGGTTGATGTGGGCGGTTCATTAACGTATTATACTGATTTCAGTTCGGGCAATGTGTTTCTGCACCCGCACGCCGGCTTTTGTATTCTCACAATCCTGGATGTGTATGCCGGTTATAACATCCCGCTATCCAAAGCAGCGATCAATGAATCTGTCAGCAGGTTCACGTTAACGGTTGGCATCCCGATCACGAACCGGAAACGGCTGCAGCTTTAAACCTGTTCCAAAAAAAACGCCCGCAACAGCTGCGGGCGTAAAAACATATTTTGAAAAATGGTACAGCCGCTAATTAAACAGCTTCGCATTGTTCCGTTTGCCGAACGCACTCGTTGCCGAAAAACGCAGCGAAATTTCAAACCCACCGCGCGACTGGCTGGCCACGGTTAAGCCGGACAAGTTTACATCGTAACTTAAACCGACACGAAACTGGTTTACTTCGTAACCGGCAAGCACATTCAGCGCATCACCGAAACGGTAGTATGCACCTGCTACCACACCAGCGGGTTTTTTACGGCCCGTGTATTTCGATGCTTCCTGCAGCCAGTATTTCACCATGGTACCTGCGCTTATTTCGTGGTGGCCGCCCTGTATGGTTACCACGTAACCGGGTTGCAGCACCAGGCTGTAATTTTTAATGCCGATGTCGGCGTTGCCGTGTGCCACAAACTTTACGGGCAGACGCGCATCCATATTATCATAAAACGTATACACCGGGCGGTTGAGGTGCTGTGCTGAAAAACCGGCCTGCATGGTAAATGCATCGTTTGAACTGAGCGTGGCGTGTCCTTCACCGTAAAACCAGGCTACGCCGAAACCCACATCGGCATACGTGCGGTTGGCAAAGGTGCCGGGTTCGCCGCTGGGCGCGGTGGGATCGAGGCTGCCACCGATAAACTGGTTGTCCCAGTTCAGTTTGTTGTACTGCAAACTCCGTTGCCCGAATCCGCCATACAATCCGGCCGAAAGCAGGTTGTTGTCGTTCGCGGCCAATATGCCGGAGAGGTGCAGCTGCCCCGTGGTGGTACCCATGGCGCCATCGCCGGCCTTGTCAGAAAAAAAGTTGAGGCCAACACCGAGGTGGCTGCCCGTTGACTTTTTATTGTAGGCCGCATCGGCGCTCACGTTAAATGTTTTGAACGGCGCGGCACTGATGCTTTTCCACTGGTCTTTGTAATTGATGATGGCCGTTACCTCGCTCGTTAGTCCGGCATTGGCCGGGTTCATCAGCAGCGGTGTTTCGGTGAGCTGTGAAAAGTGGATGTCCTGCGCCGCTGCAAAAAACGGCAACGCGAGGGCAGCGAGTACGGTATAATTGATCTTCCGGTTGTTCATGGTCTTCCTTTCTCCGTTATCTTATTTCACCAGCGATACGTTTCCTTTCAGAATTTTCTCTGTGCCGTCGAGCAACGTGACTTTGACGACGTACACAAACACCGCATTTTCACACGGCACTCCGCGCCACACGCCGTTCCAGCCAATGGTCTGATCGGTGGTATGGAAGACTTTTTCACCGAGGCGGTTGTACACCGCGAAGTCAAGTTCCACGATACAGTTGCCACGTACAAAAAGTACATCGTTCTGGTTATCGTTGTTCGGCGAGAATGCATTCGGCAGGTAAATATCACCGCATACCGTTTCCACAAATACCGTAACCGTATCAGATGCCGTACAGCCGAGCGAATCAAATACCGTAAGCGTATACGTGGTGGTTACACTCGGCGTTGCTACCGGGTTCGGGCAGTTCGTACAACTCAGATCCGTTCCCGGCGACCAGTTATATGCGCCGCCGCCGATGCCGTTAAGCGTGGTGGATTGCCCCTGCAGAATGGTAACCGTTGCCCCCGCATCCGGGTTCAGCGTATTGCCGCCGCCCACAAGCACCGCCGAACTGGCCGTACAGCCAAGCGCATCCGTAATGGTGCACGTATAGGTGCCGGGCGCAAGTCCCGAAATGGAATCGGTGGTTTGCCCGCTGCTCCAGCTGAATGTAAACGGACCGGTTCCGCCTATTGCTGCGGCGGCCGCAGTTCCGTTATTAATAAGACAACTTGATGCAGTTGAAGTATCGGCAATGCCGAGGTTATTCACCGTTACTGTTATCGAGTCGCTTGATGTACAGCCGCCCTGCACCGTTACGTTCAGTACATACGTCGTAGTGACCGTTGGTGTAACCGTAACGTTGGCAAACGTACCCACCTGCGACGAGCCATTCATCCACTGGTACGAATACCCCGTACTGGTTTGCGCACTCAGCACCATCTGTGCGCTGTTGCAGAGAACCGTATCCGGACCTGCATTGGCTGTGGGGAAGGCATTGGCCTGCACCCAGTAGGTGGCATTGGACGAACCGCACTGGTTAATCGAATTCAGGTAAATGAGATACGAACCTGCTGTGGGGTACGACATTTCAATTACGTTGTTTGATGTATCTACCACCGTACCGCCGTTGGTGCTCCAGCTGTAATACGTGTTGTTGTTAAACGGTGCGGTGTACACATTCGTGTCGCCCACACATACATAGTGCGGACCGGTAAGGTTCACACTCGGCGGACCGAGCACCACGATGCTGTGTACGAGCGACCACGGACCGGGACAACCGAAGCTGGTTTCCTGCACATAGAAGTTGAGCACACCTGCACCTCCCAGGTTCACATACAGCGAATTGGAATTGGCACCGGATGGCGAAACAAAAGGCTGCCCGCCGTTGATGCCGTTACACTGCCACATGTACGTGGAGTTCGCCGAATAATTATACGGTGAGAAAAACAGCGCCACGATGTCGCCCACGCAGAACGTGTCTTTCGGCTGGAACGTGGTGAAATCGTATGCCGTAATTACCGGCGGTGTGGAAGCCGGTGCGCCGATGGTAACGCGGATAAACGTACCGAGCGCATTTTCAGGAACACTGGATTCGGTTGCAACCACACGCATGTAATTCATGCCGACAGGAATACCGTAAATCGGCAGACTGTCTTTACACGGCACATGCACATTGAGCGTGGTGTCGCCCTGGGCCGGTGTCTGCCCCAGTATACCGTTCGGACCGATCTGCGCAAACGTCATGCTGCTCTTCAGCTGCGTCTGGAAAATATTGTTCGGCCCGTACGTGGCAATGTTGTTGAAGTTGTTTACATCCACATCAATGAGCGAGTCGGCTCCTCCGGGTGCCGTTGCGCAATCGGTTACGCAGAAATCAAGATCCTGCGCATTGTTCGTTAAGATGTCGCATTGCTGTATGCAGAATGGTCCCCACGGTGCTCCATTCACCGCCGGGTTGGAAGAAATGACACGTATATAATAACCGCATCCCGGCGGCACGTTCGGAATAATACCGGCTACGGTGCCTGGAGGCGAGCCGAGGGCCGGGTTGTAGGTGCCCGAGTTGGCAAACGTGCCAATGATGGGCGGGTTGCTCTGGAACACACCATTCGAATCGGAAAGCTGCGCGGTATACACGTTGTTCCCATTATAGATACCCGTTGAATAGAACGGCACATCGATTACGCTGCTTACACAAACCGCATTCGTATCAAAGGTGACGACAGGTTGCAACGTAGTAATTACGTTCGGACATTGGACAACTGAAAAACAGGCCGATGCAACCCCCGTAAATAACGGGGGCGGCGACGTCCGGTTGATGCGTATCTTATAACAACTGCCAACCCCGGACGAGGTGGGCATTATTATCGCGAAGGCCCCGCTCGTTTGCGGATAAAAAATGCTGGCCACCCAGGCGTTGGTGGTGTTAAAAATACCGGTCGGACCGGAGAGCTCGATTTCGTAAGTGCCATCGCACAGTGTGTCGGTAAGGTGCCAGTAGATAAAGAGTAAACCGCCCTGGCAAACCGGGTTCGGCGAAACGCTGTCAACGATAAGTTGTACGTTCGGGTTGTTGGTGGCTGCAATGTTGATGTCGTCAACGGCAAACGAAACCGAGTCGGGCGAAAAGCCGAGGTTGTTTTCCCAGCGGAAACCGAAACGCAGGTCGTTCACGTTACTGAAGGCCGGGTCGGTGATGTCTTCGTATTGCCACTTGTATTTGTTATCGTACTGGCTCTGCCCGGTTTGTATCCAGGGGCCGTTGTTCACACTGTAATATACTTTTCCGTAAGCGGTGGGCGAGCCCTGGCAGAGGTAAAAAAAGCTGAAGTGTACCGAGTCCATGCCCATGGTACAGATACCGTTGGTCATGTACGCAAAACGGTCGGAGGCACTGCCCGGATCGTAGTTTACGTTTGTGATTCCCGATCCTGCATCGTGAATGTGCAGGTTCTGGCTGTACGGTGCAAAACCGATGGTACCGCTGTAGGTACTGTCCTGCGGATAGGTGTTCGGATACGTGGGCGCACCGGAGTAGTTGTTGTTTACAATCCACTGGTTGTTACCCGTATTCGGGCCGGGGCCGCTGTTTATGGTAAAGTTGCCGCCGCCGTTCTGAAAGTCTTCTGAAAAGAGCAGGATGTTTTGCGCCTGCAGCAGCATGCCGCCGGCCAAACAAAAACTGAGCATGAAAAGTAGCTTTTTCATCATCGTTTTTTCTTTAGAAAAATAAATAAATGTTGTTCCGGTAATCGTGTGTTTCGCATGCCGGCAATTGTTTGCCAAAATACCGGCACGTAAATCGTGTTTCTAGCTGTGAATATATGACATAATTTCTTAAAACCTAATAGTTTGGGAGAAAAATGCCTTGAAACAGGGCTGGAAATGGGAAACGGGCAAGGGGGCTGTTTTGCACAGGTGCTGAAAATGAGCAACCGTGTACCCGAAATAGTTCACGTCCTGTTCCGCGGATTGATTGCGGGGATATGCCGGCGGAATGAATCTATCCGGGCAGCTGCAAAGCGGATCGTTTACGCATACTTCGAAAATCGCAATCCGGCACTAAGAAGCTGTTTTAAAAAACAAAAGCCGGAATCCTGTTTTAAGATTCCGGCTTTTTTTGTTGCAGTTATGTAACGAAAAATCAGTTTACTTCTTCTTCGCGCTTTTTCGTTTCACTGCTTTTTTAGCCGGCGATTTTTTGACGGCTTTTTTTACCTGCTTTTTTGGTGCGGCCTTTTTGATTGTCTTTTTCGCTGCCTTTTTAGGAGCGGATTTTTTCACCGGCGATTTTTTCACCGTTTTCTTTACTGCTTTTTTAGGAGCCGCTTTTTTAACAGCCTTCTTCACTGCTTTTTTAACCGGTGCTTTTTTTGCAGCTTTTTTGACTGCCTTTTTCGCAGGCGCTTTTTTCGCCGTTTTTTTCTTCGCTTTTTTGGCCGGTTTGCTGCTTTCGGCTTCAGCTGCAGCCGTCATCAGGGCGAGGTAGGTTGAGCCGTGGTGCTGATACATGGCCTGTGTTACCCACGTCTGATCCACCAGATCTCTCTCAAACCGGGCAGGCAGCAGGCTTTCTCCGGCAGGCTGTACATAGCTGTCTGTGCCGCCGGGCAAGCCCCTGAACAGCTCATAAAACAAAACATCTTCAGGCGGCCCATAGTACAGTAAGGGATTCCATCCTTCATACGGAACATAAATCTGCTCAATATTCTGCTTCGCCCACCAGCAGTTGGGTGCAATATCCAGCGGATTCACATACCGCCACTGCAGCCCGGAGGTGTAATGCCGTCGGAAATACGCATTGAATGCGGCATTGCCCGGTGTAAGTCCCGCAAACGAAAACGGCTGGCAGTTGCCCAGCGGAAGACGCAGTTGCGGCAACAGGTAATTGAGGATGTAGGTGAAGTAAGGTGCCACCAGTGTTCCGCCGAGGCTGTGCCCGGTAACATTGAGATATTGAATACCGGTGCCAAGCCGTTTCAGAAAATCCTGGGGCGGAATGGGCCACTGTGCGTTGGTGGAATGATTCATCAGGAAATTCATGCCGGTATATGTTCCCCGTGCAATTTTTGCAGCCGGGGGAGCCGCTAATACAATCTGGTTAAAATCGATCTGCACCCCGGTATCAAAATCTTCGTCTTCCCACGAGTCCCAGCTTAACATGTTCGTACCGCGGATAACAACGGTGTATTCGTTATCGTTTTGTGAAACAATAGGGCCTTTCACAATATAAATGAGGCTTACACTTTCATACGCACCCGGGGGCGTGTATTCTACCGGGCCCCATTTAACCTGCAGTTGGTTGTTGGAAAAACGCCGAACAGCATTCGGTATATTTGTTACATCATCATACGAAATGTTGCACAGGTTAATCATCGTTAAAGCACTTTGTGAAATAGCCATAAATTTGTTTATTAATGAACTGATTCGTGTATTATTGATTAGCACATTTTGCTTTTACAGCTGTTGTGCTCCAAGGGCAGATTAATTATTCAAAAAGCAGTTTGCCTTCCATGTCTTTTCCGTTCAGCAGCGACTTGGTAATATAATAGCCGAGTTCGCGGTAGGCTTCAAACTGTTTTTCATCAAAAAACTGGTCAGCGGTTGATTCGTGCGGAAACGAGGGGTGTACGCCTTTGTAGCTGTACACATCCGTGGGCAGTTTATCAATCACCGTGAGTTTGATGTAATAAAGAACGCCTGTTTTTCCGCTGCTGTATTCAATGTTTGCGATGGCGAATCCGTGTTTTGCAATTCCGTAGCGTTTGATGTATTCACTATCGCCGGCTGAAGTGGGAAGTGTTTTATCGAGTTCGTACCCTTCGCGGAAAACAATTTTGATACCGAAATCCACACGTACTTTTTCTACCGCGTTGGCCAGGTCATCAAAATTAAAACCGGCATCGGCACCGCCGTCGGAAAGTACAATCACATCGAGTTCGCGGCGCAGCAGTTCGTAAATGGCCATGTTTTCGAAATGGCCGCCATCGGAAAGCTGGATCGTTCTGCTTTTTTCATGCAGGCCCGAAGCAAGGCGGCCTCCTGATAATCCCGGGACAAAAAAGTTGGGCGGCCGTTTCATCGGTTCCTTTGCCGGGTTGGTTGACCACAGGCCGAGACGTATATTAAGTATCGCAAACATAAGCGACACCACGGCATTGCGGGTTGCCCCTTCGCCCGATACCGCAGCATTCGGGTTAACGGCTGCGGCTGATGTGGCCATGGCCGTAGCCAGTGAAATATGACGCGCTTTATCCGAATGCATTCCCGCCGACTTGCGCCAGCCGGTTGCACTGCTTCCGCTGAATAAACGGGAAATAATAAAGTTATCGCCGCCCCGTCCTTTGAATTTTACGTTTTCGGAATTAACGAGAATGAGGTTCGTGTTTATAAGGTGATACGGACGCTGATGCGGTGCAGCGCAAACATCTTCCATCATCGCGTCGTTTGCGCTTATTGCCGGCAT
The DNA here is from genome assembly GCA_943372645.1 of Chitinophaga pinensis. GTDB lineage: Bacteria > Bacteroidota > Bacteroidia > Palsa-965 > Palsa-965 > VBWE01. The sequence continues at coordinate 519,903 of CALRZN010000001.1, forward strand.
CCATACATTATTGGATACGGCTTCTTTTTCGGGCATAAACGTTTCCATCAGGCGATTGCGCCAGATGCGGCTCGGACTGATGAGGTTGATGTTGACGAAAAAGCCGAACACGGCTGAAATGCCCAGCAGTATGGTGCAGGAGATGAATGCTTTCAGCGGCCACGGTTCATTCGGCACCAAAACGTTCACCCCGTTTTCTATTTTGGTTACATCATGGCTTACAAGTTCGCGGCCTAACATAAATGAAATCAGGAGCAATCCATAAATAAGTGCAAAGGCCCCGAGGTAAATTGTGATCTCTGATGTTGTTCCTGAATTTTCTTCTTTTTTCTGTGCCTTGCGGTACTGCCACAAACTGACTAATAACCCGAAGCCGGTGGTGCCGCTGGCCACGAGGGCTTTCGGCAGTACATCCTTCAGCAGCACATCCAATACAAACGGAATGGAACCGATAAGCACCAGCGGAATGATCCATTTCCAGAGTTTACCGATAAACACCTGTATGGAAAGAAAATAGAGGTACTTCTTTTTGCTTGTGCCGTCTTTTTCTTTTACGTAAGTCAGCACCGAATACGCCATGTTGATAACTGCAAACACAATCAGCAGCAGCAACGCAAGCGGAATAAAAATGCCAGTGCAGCCAAAATAATGTGCGGCTTCTTCTTTATCGGCCATCCCGAACAGCTTGCCGATAATGTGAATATCAAAAGCACCCACCGCATACAAAATGCCCATAACCGCAATACCGAGGCTTACAAACACAAGCAGCGACATGGAAATGCTGCGCAGGATAACGGCCACAAATGAAAGCATGCCCAGGTCGTCCGTTGGCGTAAGGTAACTGCTGTGCTGCCGGATATAATCAAGACGCGTATTGCGGTTTTTGTTTTCGGTTTTTTCACCGCAGTGTGCTTTTTTATCGCCCAGCGGAAATTTGTCAGGCGTGGTGCCTGCATGTTCTCCGCCCTGGTGAAGCGCCCAGGTTAATGCCGTGCCGAGGTAACCTCCTCCCGATACCGTAGAGAGATAATGCATTTTTTCAAGTTTGCGCCCGGCAACCAGTCCCTGCATAACCCCGAGGCCAAACGATGCGGAACGGATGCCGCCGCCTGAAAAAGCAAGGCCGTATGACTTTTCATTATCACCGAGGCCGATGTATTTTTTTTCATTTTCAAAAACCGTATCAAAACCAGCTACCGGCTCATTTGTTTTGTTTTCCATATTAAAAATACTGTTGTGTGGAAGGCTAATATACTAATAGAATTCTATGAACAAAAAAAGACGCAGGTGCTCCCTGCGTCTTTCAACGGAAATGCAATTGCATTCCCGTTATTTTTTTACAAAACGGCCTTGTATGATTTTGCCGCCATCGGTAATGCGGATAAAATACACCCCGTGCTGCAGCTGTTCCACATCAGGCGTAAATGTATTTCCCTGCTGGTTTGTTTCCTGGCGGAGTATGCGTCCCTGGATATCGGTAATGGCAATTACCGCATTGGTAAGGTAATGCGCGGTGCGCAACGTTAACCGGTCGGTAACCGGGTTGGGCAGCATTTCCATTTCCTGGCTGGCAAAGGTTGCCACATCCAGCGACAAAATAGATACACAGGCTGATGTGTCGGTGCACCCGTTCTGGGTTACAGCCACCGCATAGTTTCCGTTGGCCAGCGGTGTAAACGTTTGCGCGGTTTCGCCGGCAATCACGGCATTGCCGTTATTACAGTCGAGCCACTGGTATTGTGCGCCCGATGCGTTTGACGAAATAACAATGCCGTTTACCGTAGTAGAAACATCTACCGTGTTTACCGTAAGTGCAATCGTTATCACGCTGTCGCAACCGGAACTGTTCGGAATGGTATCGTTAAATGTGGCCGACGACGTATAAACCATTCCCGAAGGTGATGTGTACGAATCACAAACCACCGGGCTGATGGATGCGACTGTGGGCTGGTTCACGGTAAGGATAACAGTAATCACACTGTCGCAACCGGAACTGTTCGGAATGGTGTCGTTAAATGTGGCCGATGCGGTATAAACTGTTCCCGAAGGCGATGCGTACGAACCGCACACCACCGGGCTGATGGATGCAGCCGTGGGCTGGTTCACCGTGAGGTTAATCGTGATCACACTGTCGCAGCCCCCGCTGTTCGCAATGGTGTCGTTAAATGTACCGGAAGCGGTATGCACCATTCCCGAAGGTGATGTGTACGAACCGCAAACCGATGCTGTAAGTGAAGCCGTGGAAGTAACACAGTTGTTTTCACCGATGAGTACAAGATTATCAACGAGCCAGGTGTCGGTTGACGAACTGGAGCGACCGGTAATACGCATACCGAGTTGCGTAACTGTTCCCGGGAAAACGATTTCGCAGGTGCTGTACCCGAGCGTAGTCTGCAGTCCGGAGGTCAGCGGCTGAAAAACCTGTTCGGTTGCGGGCAGGTAATAGTTTTTTGCATATCCCGTAGCGCTGTAGGCCCAGAAACTGTTATTTGCAACAGCCCCGCGGATGCGCATGCGGTTACTGTAAGTTATTCCGCCGTCGGTACTGTATGCGATCAGAACATAATCAAGGTCATCGGGACCGCCGGTTGCCCCGGCCAGGTTCATGGCGGCGAGGTTAAAACGCACACGAACCGAATCGTATCCCGGCGGAATGGTGGTGTTTGCAAAATCAAGTACAAGTCCCCCGCTGTTCGTGGTGGTTTCCCACGCCCGCGAACCACCGATGCCGATGGGACTGTTTGCCGGTGCGGCACCGGAGCCTGAAAATCCGCTGTTGTAAATTACCGGGCCGGTAAAAGTCCACACCGGGCTGGCCGGTGTTATTTCAAAATCCTGGAAGGCCAGCGTGTCAATGTTCAGCTGGGCATCAGCCTGTTTCAGCATTCCAAAAAAGAGCAGGAACAAAAGGTAGTATTTCTTCATCCTGCTAAATTAGTATAATCCGGTACAGAACAGAAATGTATCGCTGACCAGGTGTTTGCTGATTTGCTTAAATACTATCTTTGAAAATCACGAATCGTATGTTCAGGCCGGTATTCCATTTTATCCGTAACATTTACATTCATTTCGACACGCTTCCGAAAGCGGTTGACCTGGAGAACTCGCGGTTTTACACCGTGGCCAATGTGGCGCAGACCCTGGCGTGGATGGCACACCTTACGTGGTTTATCGTTTTGCAGTTGCTGGGCGTTACCGAGCTGGCGTGGTTCCAGCTGTTCAGCATCCTGTGTTACGTGGTGGCCATTGTGGCCAACCGGCGCGGGCAGCATACGCTGAGTATGGTTATCTCGCTTACCGAAATTGTGGCACACCAGGTCATCGCCGTAAAATACCTCGGTGCCGATGCGGGGTTCCAGATTTTTATTCCTGTTGTAGGTATTTTTCCGTTCCTCATTCCGCGCGGCAGCCTGCTCGTCAAATCGGGTATGCTGCTTGTTTCTGCCATCGGTTACCTGTACATTGAACAGTTTCTCGTAGGCGAAGAACCGGTGTACACCATCAGCGAAATGGCGATGATTGCCTTCCGTGTTTCCAACATCATCATGGGATTCGGTTTCATCGCGCTGTGGGCGTTTTACCTCAACATTGCCATTTACCGCGCCGAAGTGATCCTGAGCGAACGCACGCGTGAACTCGCCCTTTCGGAACAAAAAGCCGAACAGGAAAAAATGCTGCACGACCTGGCGATGAAAGAACGCGACAACGAAATTTTCCGTCTGCGCAACATCGAACTGAAAGAAAGTTACGATGCCATCCTGGAAAAAAACCGGCAGATTGAAGAAGAAAAAAACAAGTCGCGCAAACTGCTGCTCAACATCCTGCCCGAAGAAACCGCCGGCGAACTGATGAACGAAGGCAAAGCCTCCACCCGCCGCTACGAATCGGCCACGGTAATATTTGCTGACTTTGTCGGGTTTACACGCACCGCGGCTGTGCTTTCGCCGGAAGAACTGGTAAAACAGATTGACGTGTATTTTACCGCTTTCGATGAAATTATGCAGCGCCACAACATCGAAAAAATAAAAACCATCGGCGATGCCTACATGGCCGTGGGCGGACTTCCCGCAATCAACAGCACGCACGCACACGATGTGCTGAACGCCGCCAAAGAAATGCTCACGTTTGCCGCCTCGTACAAATCGTATTACAAATATCCGTTCGATCTGCGCATCGGCATACACACGGGCAGCCTGGTTGCGGGCGTGGTGGGCAACCACAAATTCCAGTACGACATCTGGGGCGATGCCGTAAACATTGCCGCGCGCATGGAACAAAATTCGGAGCCGGGTAAAATCAATATTTCAGGTACTACGTATGAACTGGTGAAGGATACATTTGCTGCGGTGCACCGCGGGAAGATTGAGGCGAAGAACCGCGGGGAGATTGATATGTATTTTGTGGAGTGATCCGTTGAAAATAACCATCACCTGATAACGAAAAAAACTACGCAGGAATAGTCCCGCAAGTCCCAAAAGTCAAAGCCATAGTTCCTCCACATCCTTTGCAACGAAATACAATGCAATCGTTTTTCATTTTATTGATTTAGGTTTTCCGGTAGATTTTTGTATCTATGTAATAATATATTTATTAAACCCGGCACCTTATGCAAGCTGAAACAAACTACGCGCTGCACATCGTAAGTACGTATGAAGAAGTAACGGAAAGAACCGAGAAGATCATTACTGATTTTGGCCGCGAATTGCAGGAGTATGGTTATGCAATCAATACGTATGAAAACCTGGTACGTAAAACCGTTACACCGGGACCTGATTTTAAATCCAGCCAGAGCTATAAAAAAATATGGCTTTATATAGTGAATTCGCCTGCCGGGGAGAAATCAATCCTGGCCCGGTTTAGCGGGGGCAAGCGGGATGATGCAATTATTTTGGTTGGAGAAGGTATTGAAATAAACAATCCTCCGACGGGAATCCCGGTAACTTATTGGGATGAAAACAATCCGAAAGCAATAGCAAAGGCGACAGATCAATTAATCGGCGGTTTTGGAATAGCACCTGCCAAAACGGAGACAGAACATCTTAAATTACAGTGTTTCGTTATTCCAAAGGCTTTAAATATTCGTAGCGGGCCAAACAGTACAGCAGCCATTTCCGGAACCTTAAAACGGGGTGATCTTGTAAATGTAATTGAGATAACCAATACTGATTGGTATACAATCATTACTCCTATTTATGGTTTTGTTTTTCAGAAATACCTCAAACCTGTTTCTCAAATACAGGAATTACTAAAAAAAACCGTTGCGCCAAACATGTTAGTAGATGGTGTTTTCGGTCCATCAACAGCTGCTGCATTAAAACTATTTCAGAAAAACAATAAACTGGAAATTACCGGCGAAGTGGATGAGGAAACGTGGAAACAACTTGAAGAAGCGGCACGGGAAACGGACTTGCCCCCTGCAGAAACCGTATTTGAACCGGATGAATCCGGCAAAGAAGAACCGCAACAAACCAGCACGAACACCGCGGAAACAAAAGGGCAAGGCACCTTCTTCACCAAATCACGCTTCAGCATCCGCGACGGCTCCGAGCCCGTGCTCGGAGTAAAGGAAATCGCAAAGGAAGTTGCTGACCTCATCCGCAACCTGAAAACAAAAGAATACGGGCGCATGGTGGGTATATTCGGCAACTGGGGCCGGGGAAAAACATTTATGGTGGAACAGGTGTGGAAAGCGCTCGAAGCGGAAAAAGAAAACCCGTTTATCCGTGTTAATTTTCATGCGTGGAAATACCAGGACACGCATGCTTCGTGGGCCTACCTCTATGAGGCGTTTGCGAAAAAATATTTTTCAAAACCAAAAGGGGGAAATTTTATTGCGCATTTTTTCAGCGATTTCCGGCGGCGTTTTAACCTGAATCTTTTGCGCCACGGGTTCTGGCCGCTGGTGCGGATAGGTGTTTCTGTCGGGGCTGTCTTTTTCTTTGCATGGCTTGCGATGCATAAAACACAAACCGGACAATTAGAAAAGGCTTTCTGGTATTTACTTACAACAGCAGGTATTGCCGATTCGGTGCGGCTGCTCCGGAAGTTTTTCCGGGAACATAAAATCAAGGAAAAAGCAACAGAGGTTTTCAAAGTCTATTTTGAAAAACCATCGTTCAAAGACCTGCTTGGTGTACAATCTGAAATACAGAATGAGCTACGCAGCTTATTAAAATGCTGGATCAAAGAAAAAAACGGGGAGCCGGAAAAACAGATCCTGCTTTTTGTAGATGATATTGACCGCTGCTCGGAAGACCGTATTGTACAGATCATTGACGCACTGCGCGTGATGCTCGAAGACGAAGAAATTTCGAAACGCGTGGTGGTTGTGGCCGCCATTGACGAACGGGTACTGCGCCGCGCTATCAAATGGAAATACAAAGAACTGCTGGATGCCGACCGCGATCTGAATGCAGATGAAAAAGGCAATAATGAAAAGTGGTTGCGCACCACATTGCATATCACGTCCGAGTACATGGATAAATTATTCCTTGCCGGAATAAAACTCGGTACGCTTACAGCAAACGAGCGGGAAGAAATTTACCGGCAGTTCAGCAATGGACGCGTGGAGGTTAAAAACAAAGCAATTATTGAAAAGAACGACGCAAAGCCAACAATTACAGAGCCGGAAAAACAGAACCCGAAAGTTTCACAACCCGTTTACCAGAAAGCGGAAAAGCCTCAAGAAAATGAAACGCTTAACATCATTTTAGGTCTTGGCTCCTCTCCTGCACCACCTGTAGAAACACCTACATCCACAACACAAAAAACACAAGATACTTCTTTCGAATTATCATCCGATGAAGACCGATTTTTAAATAACCTCGTGCGCAACCTGCACGATGTAACTCCGCGGCAGATCCGCATTTTTTATTACCGTTATGTGCTTGCCCGCAACTTACTTACCGTGGGACTTACAACCGGCAAACAGCAGGATGCATTTGATGCAAGGCAACGGAACGAACTGCTCGGACAGTTGCTTGCGCATTACACCACGCTGCGCTCAAACGAACAACTGCTCCGCGACCGCATCATCTGCAACGCCCCTTCTGCTGCAAACCTTGACAACCTGTCGGTGAAAGATATTGTTACCGGTCATGCCGATGCACTGGTTTCCGAAATCCTCGAAGCCTTAGAAATGGTAATTGCTTATTAACGAATAAAACAACGCAGGAAAAGTCCCGCCAGTCCCGAAAGTACAAACAGACACAAACCCGCACGAACCGGTAAACAAAAATAGCACTCAAAAAAACCGTACTTTTACCCGTCATTTTACCAAAAAACGCACGTGGTCTTAGTCGTTGATTTCGACGGTACATACCTGAAAAACGATTTTTTCGCCGAACAGTTTTACAAAAAACTGATCGAAAATCCGTTTTACCTGCTCGGTCACTGGATTTCGGGCGGCAGTAACCTGCTGGCACTGAAACACAAACTGCTGGCCCCGCTTACGCTGCAGTACCCGGTTGCGCAGTTAGCAAACGAACCGGTGGCTGCTTTCATTAACGACAACCGCGGAAACTATTCCAAAGTAGTAATCGTTTCGGCTAGTCCTGACGATTTTGTAAAACGCATTTTGGAAGGCGATCAAACATTCGACAGCGTACACGGCAGCACCGATGTGAACCTGAAAGGCGAAAACAAACTGGCATTTATCCGCGAACAGTTTGGTGACGATTTTCATTACATCGGCGACAGCAAGGCCGATATCCCGATTTTTAAATCTGCAAAAAAAGGCTTCCTCGTGCGGGGCAACGGCGTATATGAATACAGGTAGCTTTCCGTTGCTCGCGCTGCTGCGACCCAAACACTGGGCGAAAAACATTTTGATTTTTCTGCCGGTAATCCTTGCGGGAAAATTCCGCGAAACACCGCTCATTATTGATGCCATGCTCGGTTTCGTTTCGTTTTCGCTGATGGCTTCGTCGGGGTACATTCTCAACGACATCCGCGACATCGACCGCGACCGCGCACACCCGCGCAAGTCCAGGCGCCCGCTGGCAGCCGCGCAGATTTCGGTGGTGCAGGCGCTGGCTGTGGCCATTGTACTGCTCGGCATTTCGGTTGCCATGTCGGCGTACCTCGGAAAAATTCCGCTGCTGTACCTGCTCGTTTATTTTGTGCTGAACTACCTCTACTCCACGTTCCTCAAAGCGGTTCGTTTTTTCGACATCATCATTCTCAGTTCGTTTTACCTCATCCGTTTGTTTTATGGTTCAGCGGTAACCGATGCGGAACTTACGGGCTGGTTTTTGGCCACCACTACGCTTTCGTTTCTCACACTTTCCACCAACAAACGGTTTATGGAATGCCTGCTGAGCAAACACGATAAAATTCCGGGACGCGGTTACACAAAAGAAGATGCAACCTTCCTGCAGATATTCTCTGTAACGTTTGCGGTAGGCACGCTGGTGCTGCTGAACATGCACGCGTTTTTTGTGCTGCACATCCAGGCGCCGCTGGCCATCGGGCTTATCAACCTGTTTGCGGCAGGAATTATGTTTGCATACTTCGATAACAAAAACAACATGTCGGACGACCCGGTGGATCGTGTACTTAAAAATCCGCTGCTGCTTGTTATGACGGTTTTATTCATTGCGGTTTACGCCTGGGAGGTTATTTCAAGAACATGAGTGCAAGCCGCGAACCCGTAAGCAACTGGGGCCTTTATCCCAAAACCGAAAGCCGTGTGTTTCATCCGGAAAGCGTGGCCGACGTGCAGGCACTGATGCAGGAACACCATGCGCTTATTGCGCGGGGCAACGGGCGCTGTTACGGCGATGCATCACTTTCCAATTATATTATTTCCACCACGAAACTGAACCGCATCCTGGCGTTTGATAAAACCGCCGGCATCATGCACTGCGAAGCGGGCGTGCTGCTCGATACGATGCTGCAGGAAGCGGTGCCTGCCGGATTTTTTCTGCCGGTTACGCCGGGAACCAAGTTCATCACCATCGGTGGTGCGCTGGCTTCTGACATTCACGGAAAAAATCACCATGTGGATGGTGTGATCAGCGATCATGTAACGTATTTCAAATTAGTAACTGCAGGCGGCGAACTGCTTACCGTGCATCCCGGCGAAGAATTGTTTATACAAACCGCGGGCGGCATGGGCCTCACGGGCATCATTACCGAAGTGGGGCTGCGCCTGAAACCCATTGAAACATCGTTCATTTCACAGCGCGCCATACGTGCCCGCAACCTCGATGAAATTTTTGAGCTGTTCGAAAAAAACCAGGATGCCACGTATTCCGTTGCATGGATTGATTGCCTGTCGCGCGGAAACAAACTCGGGCGCTCGGTGCTGCTGCTGGGTGAACACGCTACTGCTGCTGAAGTTAAAAGCAACGACAAACTGAAGCCGCACAAAAAACCGTCGCTCAATGTTCCGTTCCAGTTTCCGAAATGGGTGCTGAACCCGCTTTCGATCCGCATTTTTAATTTCCTGTTTTACAACAAGCCCGGTTCGTCGGGCAAAGCCGTGATTCACTACGATCCGTATTTTTATCCGCTTGATAAAATCCACAACTGGAACCGCATTTACGGCAGCAACGGATTCATCCAATACCAGTTTGTATTGCCCAAAGCCGTTTCGTACGAAGGCGTAAAAAAAATAATCGAGGAACTTTCCGAAAACAACCTCGGTTCGTTTCTCGCAGTGCTGAAACTGTTCGGCAAATCGCACGAAGACCGGTACCTCCACTTCCCGATGAACGGTTACACGCTTGCGCTCGACATTAAAGTAGAGCCTAAAATATGGCCGGTACTCGATCGCCTCGATGAAATTGTGACTTCACTCGGCGGAAAAATTTACCTCACAAAAGATGCACGCATGTCGGGCGCAAACTTCCGCAAACAATATGCGGGGGCAAAACCGCTTCCCGGAAATCCGAAATTCAGTTCCCACCAGCAGATCCGTTTACAGCAGATGAAAAAACATGTTTTCCTTATACTCGGCGCCAACAGTGATATTGCGCGGCAGACCGCACTGCAGTATGCGAAACAGCATCCGGAAGGCCACCTCCTGCTCGCTTCACGCGATACCGCAGCATTACAAAAGTTTATAACAGAAAACAACCTCACAGATCGCGCCGAAGCAATTGCATTTGATGCGGAAGACCTTGCTTCGCATGCCGCATTTTACAACGCGCTGCCCGCAAAACCAAACTGGGTGATGTATGCCGCCGGTGTGCTCGTTACCAACGACGAGGTGTTTAACGATCCGAAAAAAGGCGTACAAAACATGGTGGTAAACTACACCGCACCGGTGAACATCCTCAACATTATTGCGGCCGATAACAATCCCGGATTGCAGCGCATCATCGGCATGAGTTCGGTGGCGGGGCTGCGCGGGCGCAAATCCAATTACATGTACGGCAGTACCAAAGCGGGATTTCATCAATATCTGTTCGGCCTCCGCCAGGATTTACAACTGCGCGGTGTAACGGTGCAGGCCATTACGCCCGGTTTTGTAAAAACAAAAATGACCGCACACCTCGATCTGCAGAAAAACGCGAACACGCCCGAAGAAATCGCAGCGGGCATTATGCGCAATAAAAAAGCATTTGTGGTTTTCCCCAACCTGTTCTGGCGCATCATCGGCAATGTGGTGAAGTATGCACCGGAGTTTGTGATTAAGAAACTTTAGAAAACAGGCCGCCTCCTTCGACTATCGCTCAGGATGACGGCCTGTAAATCTCCTTAATACCGATGGATACAACTTGGATCCACTACCGTAATACGGTGCGGTTCGCCATCGTGTTTAATCACCACCACCGTTTCTGTTTTCGGTGCTATTGGTGTTTTAAAATTCCAGCGCACACCAATTACTTTCAGTGGTTCACCCGGGAAATCGCGGCCGCGGCGGGTAATGCGTACTACTTTTGTTTCGAGCAGGCTGTCGCCGATGTGTAATTCCATGCGGCAGTTGAACGAGGTGTCTGCTTTTTCCACACCAAACGTAATGCCGGTAAGCGGGGCCGCTTCGTCTTTAAACGCCAGCTGGATGTTGTCGCCTTTTACGCGGTTCACATTGGTTTCTGTTCCGAATTCGCCTGACCATACATTACTTGGTCCGAGCAGGATCGGGAATTCGTGCAGCGCACCGGGCGGTACACGTTTATATACGAGCCACTCCGGATAACCGTAAGCCGTTACATCATAAAAAACGGTATCGAGCGAATACGGCGGTTTCTGAAACACCTGCGTGTAATCATCATAACGTGTATTCACGGCCCAGTTCGGTCGGAATTTTTCGGTGAGTACCGGGATGTCGCGTTTGTATTCGGTAACTAATTTCGAATTCAGTCCCGACATGTCCATCACATAGCCTTTCACATACCGGCCGGTTAATCCATGCCACGTCATAAGCGTATCGTCTGCCGCTACTTTTTTGCCGAGATATACACCGATCTGGTTGCGTTCATATTCAACAGCGCCGAGGTAATCATCGAGCCAGTATTTGCCGCCAAGAATATCCGGAAAGATAAACATGAACAAACCCGCGCCGGTAATGAGCGACGTGCCGGTGCGTATCCACTGGTGATCGATGAGGCGGATGATGAATGCAACACTGATTACGAGCTGCATCAGCATGAGTACATCGGGCAGCGCGTAGTACCACATCATGCGTTCGCCGGGGTTGTAAAAATAATAAAGCACCATGGTGGCCATAAACGCCGCACCGGGAAGCAGCAGGCGCAGATCCGAATAGGTTTTACGTTTTACAATAATGCCGGTCATCAGCAGCGTCGCACCGAACATTACCAGCAGCAGGGGCAAAAAGAATGCGTCCTTGGCATACCGCACAAAAAACGGAAACCAGTAATCGTCCGGATGAAAGTGATAATGGATTTTTGCATACGCCGATTGCGGCAGCGGACTTCCGAAAAAGTACGTGGCAACTGCAATCCAGATGGCAACAGGTACAACAGCGAACAGTACGATGTTTTGCAGCTGTTTGTTTTTGTAACTCACGGGCAGCAACGATTTGTAATTGCCGGCCAGCCAGAACAGACCTGTTACAAGCACCAGCGGCACCGCATCTAATTTTGAAATAACGGCTAGTGCAAGCAGGAACCACATGAGGCGCGTACGGTTGGTATAAAAACTCCAGAATGCGGCCATCACAACGGCCATGTGCATCGGTGTTTCGAGACCGGCTTTCATTACGTTGAGAAACATTTTACTGCTGATCAGTACAATCATGCCGAACATAATAAAGTCGTTGTTGCCTTTGCCCGAGGTGTTGCGCAAAATGCGGATCATAAAAAACACGAGCAGCACCAGTCCGGCAAAAGCGGTGCGGCGGATGGTTTGTTCGGGCAGCCAGATACCGGTGGCGCAGATGGCACCGGTTACCAGACCCTGCAGGGGCGACGAAATACCGAACACGGGTCCGTCGGTGGTATTGTACGAATAAAAATATCCTTTGCCTGCATTTTCCAGGTAACGCATTACAAACCCGGCATCATCAAAAAATTCGCCCGGGTAAAGCCTGAAAATGAGCAATGCAACCGCCAGCGCAAAAGCCCCGTCAAACGCCAGGTCGAGCCATCGGCTGCGGCCGTAACCCCACATGGCCACACCGGCACCACCCACGGCGGCGGCGAGAAACGCGCCAAGAAACTTCGGCGGTACATCCGAAAAGTGCATGACGATAACATAAAGTGCAGGCAACAGCAAAAGCGCGATTGCAAGCAGTGCAGGTTTTGAAAGTTTAATCATTTGCGCGAATTGTCGTTTGCAAAGCTATAAAAAACGGGCGGTTTTGCTTTGCGCACACCATTCCTCCCCAGGGCAATCGCGTCTGAAAATTTTTATATTTATTTAGCGGTTTTCCAAAATAGTATTGAATCAAAACAAAAGCGGGCAGTCAGTTCGAGTGCCGGGCGCGCAGGGCGGCGAAATGGAAGGTGTATCGAGAACGTGCGAGGGGATCCCTGCCCACGTTCCCGATACATTTCTTGCTGATGAAAAATCAGCAAGAAACACTCGAACTGACTGCCCGCTAACACTATCAAAAGTAAGAGGTCTGCCCGAAAGTCCTGATTATGGGGATATAACAGATGGCATTTTTCAGACGCGATTGCC
>CALRZN010000002.1:0-400881 GCA_943372645.1 Chitinophaga pinensis
GTTTTCGTAAGGAACAGATTCATCTTCTGAAATACCTGCCGACTGCCACTGCTGCCTGCCACTGCAAACTGAAGTAGTATTTATTTTACGAAGGCCGGAGTTTGTTTGCCGTCTATTTTATACGATCAATTATTGCAATTGCAACGAATCGCCCGTAAGGCTGTCGTGGAAGGAGGGTTGCGCGAAGGCTTTGTCGTAAACGGAGATGGCGATTTTGCCGTAGGCGTATTCATCCGTCTGGTCCGATAATTCCAGTTGCGCGGTGCGGCTGCCGCTTTTTACGTACCAGATGAGCAGGTCGTTGAAATAATCCGGTTCGCCGTATTTTTTGGTGTAATAATTTTCAAAGCGTTTTGTCATCGACTGTGCGTTGGTGCTGTCGCGGCCGTAAATGTCAACATGCAATTCGAACAGGCCCTCGGGTGCAAACGAAAATTCGTAGGTAAACCCGGCTTTGCCCGGCAGGGAATCTTCGTAAAACAAATAATCGGCCTGCTGTTCCGTAAGGTTACTTTTACCGATCAGTTTCAGCACCTCTTCCGGTTTCATGCCCAGCTGTACCCCACGGAACAGCCCCGTATCATGCTCCAGCACTTCCGCCACCGGGTAACCGAACGGCGCGAGTTTCGCATCCACTTTGGGTGCATCATCCGAGCAGGAAAAAAACGGGAGGAGGAACAGGAAGAATATACTGTGGCGCACGTGTTGGTTGTTGTACGGGGCAAAGATAGGAAGTTTAGGCGTTGATTTTGTAACTATTTAACCGCAATGTTTCGCTGGGTTTGTACCTATTTCGGTATAAGTCATAGGTGTCCCCCAAGTCCCACAGGGGCTGCGCTTTATGGGACTTTGTGGGACGTGTTTGGACTTATCAAAAAACTGTAACAGCTGAAAAATAATTCTAATCCCGCTTAAGGAAACACTACATGTTCCATTGCAATAAGCTCCTCCCCCCTAAACCCCCGAAAAACCTGCGCCACAGTTAAAACATCCTTCTGACAGTAAGTAACAATCCGCGGCAAATCCTTTTCATTCCAATACACATGATAAATCTGGCTGCCGTCTATATCATCTTTCGGTGAAGGAATGCCGAATGCCGCTGCAAGCAATTTAAGCGAAGTAAAACTTTTGAAGTCGCCGAATTTCCACAGCTCCATCGTGTCGAGGTGGTTTACTTCCCAGGGCTTTTTGCCGGCGGTGTCTATAGCGGCGGGCAGCTTCAGTTTGTTTATCGTCATGCGGCGCGCGATGTAGGGGAAATCGAATTCTTTGCCGTTGTGGGCGCACAGTTGGAACGCGCCTTTTTCCTGGCGTTTGTTCAGCATTTCGGCAAATTCGATGAGCAGTTGTTTTTCATCATCGCCCGCAAACGATTTGAGGTGAAATTTCATGCTGCCGTCGGCCTGTTTGCGGAACGCGCCTACGGAAATACAAATGATTTTACCGAACTCCGCGTAAATGGCGGCTTCGTTGTAACGCTCGTCGGGCGTGGCTTCGGCATCGCTGCGGCGGTTGAGCATGCCGGTTTTTATGGTCCACAGTTCCTGCCAGGTTTCGTCTAATTCGTCAAAACGGGCTTTCTGCGAAACGGTTTCGATATCGAGAAAAATCAGGTTTTCCGGGTTTATATTTTCGAGCATGGTTGTTGGTTGTTTCGTGCAAATTAACAATTCTGATTTAAAATTTAAAGCCTGTTGCTAACTTTTTTGGGATTGTGGAACTGTGCTTTACCCGGCTTAACCGCAATGTTACGCTATGTCTGGCGCAAAGTCGCGCAATGAAATACATTCAAACGCTGCGGTACTTTGCGTAAAACGTTGCGTGATGCTGCGGTAAAAAATTATGGGGACTAAAAAAGCCGGAAGAACGTTCTCCCGGCTTTTGTTTTTTTTAACTGGCTTTGATGCTACGCATTCACCGCCACTTCCTTCTTCACGTCGGTATCTTTAATCTTCGCCCAGCCGCCGTACACATTCACCAGGTTGGTGTAACCCTGCGCCATCAGTATAGACGATGCAATCATCGAGCGGTAGCCGCCGGCGCAGTGTACGAAATATGGTTTGTCTTTTTCTACCTGCGCGGGAACACCATCTGCAAATTTGCTGAGGCAGATGTTTTCTGCGCCGGCTACGTGCCCGCTTTCAAATTCGCCGGGGCGGCGTACGTCGGCTATGGTGCGGCCGGAAATGCCTGCATTTACTGCAGCTGCAAATGCTTCCGGTGTAATCGATTCAATCGTGTTTGTTTTTTCACCGGCCGCTTTCCATGCTGTTATGCCACCTTCGAGGTATCCGCTTACGTTTTCGTAACCCACGCGCGCCAGGCGCAGCACGGCTTCCGACTCGCGGCCTTCGGGTGCAACAATCACAAGAATGCGATCAATCGGGATGAGTGTGCCCACCCATATCGCGAACATCCCATCCAGCCCGATGTTAACAGAACCGGGTATAAATCCTTTTTCAAATTCGTCGGGGTGGCGCACATCCAGCACGAGTGCACCGGCTGCAATTTCGTTTTTGGTAGCTTCGGTGTTAATGGCGCGCACGTTACGTTCCAGCACATCGCCGATGTTTTCGTAGCCGCTTTTGTTAATCATCGCGTCTTTGAAAAAATACTGCGGCGGCGCGCTCAGTCCGTCGGTAACCGTAGCGATAAATGTTTCGCGGTCCATCGGCTGCAGCGCGTAGTTCGTTTGTTTCTGTTGCCCGATGGTTGACCACGTTTCTTTGCCGATGTTTTTTCCGCACGACGATCCGGGACCGTGGGCCGGATAAAGCAACACATCATCAGCAAGCGGCATAATTTTATTGTGCAGCGAATCATACATCATGTTCGCGAGTTCTTCTTTCGTCATTTTTCCGTCGAGCAGATCGGGGCGACCAACGTCGCCTACGAACAGCGTGTCGCCGGAAAAGAGCGCGTGTTCTTTGCCGTTTTCATCAATCAGCAGGTAGCAGCTGCTTTCGGGCGTGTGGCCGGGCGTGTGCAGCACGCGCAGGCGGATTTTGCCTACCGCAAATTCTTCACCGTCTTTGGCGTTGTGCACCTTGTAACCGGTTTCTGCACCGGGACCATATACGATGGTTGCGCCCGTGGCGTTTGCCAGGTCAATGTGCCCCGAAACGAAATCGGCATGGAAATGCGTTTCGAAAACGTATTTGATTTTTACGCCGCGCGCAGCGGCCTTTTCCAGGTACGGCGTGGTTTCGCGTATCGGGTCAATAATAACTGCTTCGCCTTCCGATTCGATGTAATACGCCGCCTCGGCTAAACAATTGGTGTATAACTGTTCGATGTACATGTGTGGTGTGTTATGCTTTGATAAATAATTCTTCGATGATGATAAACAGGCCCATCACTAAAATAAACCAGCCGAAAAACGGGCGCAGTTGTTCGCCGGTGATTTTTTTTGAAAACAAGGTGCCGATGATGATTCCGGCAAATGCGAATGCTGTAAAAATAAGCATGAACTTCCAGTCAATCTGTATGTGGTTCTGCATATCGCCGAGAAAACCGATCGTGGAGTTGATGAAGATGAGCATGAGCGAAGTGCCAACCGCCATTTTCATCGGCAGTCCGGCCAGGATAACGAGCGCCGGGATAATGAGGAAACCGCCCCCCGCACCAATCATGCCTACAATCATACCGATGGCAAAACCTTCGATAATCAGCAGTAAATATTTCTGTTCGGCATTGGCATTTTTTTCAGCATCGGAAACATCGGCGTTTTTCGGGCGGCGGATCATCGACCAGGCCGCGAGAAGCATGAAGATCGCGAATACGATGAGCACCAGCGTGTCTTTATGCACCGGGTAACCGAAGATCGGGATGTTGACCGGCAGGGCGGGGAAAATAATTTTGCGCGAAAAATAAATGGACACGATGGACGGAATGCCGAAAAGCATTACGCTGCGCCAGTGCACCAGCCCTTTGCGGATGTAACTGAAGGAACCCGAAAGTGCCGCAAACCCGACGATGAAAAGCGAATACGTGGTGGCCTCTACAGACGACATGCCCACGAGGTAAACGAGTATCGGGAATGTAAGCACCGAACCGCCACCGCCCAGCAGACCGAGCAGCACGCCCATGATAATAGCAGCAGGATACGCGAGCCAGATCATGATTTGAAATCCTTTCTGCAGCGGTCCATACACACCAGCACTAAGTTGAGGCATTCGTAACGCAGCGCGTAACGCGAACTTTTGCCTTCGCGCTCCGAAACGAGAATGTCTTTGCTTTTCATAATAGAGAGGTGGTGCGATGCAACCGCCTGCCCGATTTCCAGCGCCTCGTGAATTTCAGTAACCGTAAGCGGGCCCTGCTGATCAAGCAAAGCAATGATGCCGAGGCGGATGGGATGCGCCAGCGCACGGAGGCGTTCGGCTCCCTCTTCCATCTCGGTCATGTTGATCTTTGCCTTTTTCATATACAGTTATCTATATATTTAGATGCAAAGATATGACAGAATTCCGGAACCTGCCAATTTTATTTTGGAATAAGTTGGTTTTTTAAGCTGATTGAGGAACTGTTCTTATAGATTTAACCACAAAGTCAACCCGCTATCCATCGCACCCACAAAGGATTACACAAAGAACACAAAATGCCCGTTGTGGCCTTCGTGCATGCCTTCGTGAACATTGTGGTAAAATTAAAGGATCTCTTATTTCAAATACTTCCTGCTGAAGATATTATACTTCAGGATGCAGTAAATGGCGCGGAAACCGTCTTTGGCCCCGATTTTTTTGCCTTCTTCGTAGGTGCGGCCGTAGTAGGAAATGCCCACCTCGTAAATGCGGATATTCGGAATGCGTGCAATTTTGGCGGTAACCTCCGGTTCAAACCCGAAACGTTTTTCCTTCAGGAAAAGGCTCTTTACCGTTTTTGCTTCAAACATTTTGTAGCAGGTTTCCATGTCGGTGAGGTTCAGGTTGGAGAACATGTTCGACAGGAAGGTGAGGAATTTATTGCCGATGGTGTGCCAGAAAAACAAAATGCGGTGCGGACGGCCGCCCATAAAACGAGAGCCGTAAACCACGTCGGCAAAACCATCGAGAATGGGTTTGATGAGGATGTTGTACTCGGCCGGATCGTATTCGAGATCCGCATCCTGGATAATGATGTAATCGCCGGTTGATTCATCAATGCCGCGGTGCAGCGCTGCGCCTTTGCCCATGTTCACAGGCTGGTTGAAAAGCTGGATGTTGCATCCCGGATGTTCGGCAATATATTTTTCAATCACCTCCTGCGTGTTGTCTTTCGAACAATCGTTTACGATAACGATTTCTTTCGTGAGACCGCCGATGAGTTCAACAGCCAATACTTTGTCGAGTATCAGGTGAATCGTTTTCCCCTCGTTGTACGCGGGAATAACAATGGATAATTTTGTGGCTTTTACAGTCTGCATAGCGCGAACGGGGCGTAAAATTACGTTTTTCAGCGAAACAGGGGGTAATAATCGTATAAATTTCATCGCTGCCGCGATCAAAAGCTGCTTTTACGGTCATCAGGCATTAGTCATCAGGCAGTAGGGTATGTCTATCCTGATGCCTACTGCCTGATGACTAATTGCCTGGAATATGATTTATTACAGCGCGACAGCGATGAAATTTTAAACGATCAATTAAAGCAACGTAACCACCCGTTTCATAATCCGGATTTTCACCTGCTGGAAACGCAGGTTGCCGTTGCCCTGCAGCCAGAGCTGGTTGATGTACGGAAACTGCGCCGCTTCGAATTGCGGGAGATAGATGCGCCCGGTAAACGTTGCGGCCGCCTGTCCCGGCAGCACCGGAATGCGCGCGGCATTGTAGTGCATCATGTTTTTGGAACACACCACAAAGTGCATGTTCTCAATTACCGTTTCGGGAGTGGCTTCGGCGATTATTTCATAATCAATCCAGTGTTCGCTTTCGGTATCGTTACCGAACCAGGTGCGGGGCATTTCGGGCAATACGTCAAACGGACTTTTCGTGCTGTTTACACTGCGGGTATTATATACAATTTCTTTTACGAGCACCGTATCCGCTTTCAGCGGGTGGCGCGTGTACACCCGCGCCTCGTGCGGCATACCACGCATGTTTGTGGTAGCTGTGCCTGCATGAAAACGGCGCAGCAGGTTGAACCCGTTATGCGCAATCGTATCGTATTCGAGGCCGCCTTCTACCGCGCCAAACTGCGCATCCCACACAAACAGGTCGTCGTTGCTCAGTTCAGGATACGGTGCTTTCACCTGCCAGAAGTTCGGGAAGCGTGCTTTGTCAAACAGGTCAAACCCGGCGTATTCGCTGATCATCGGGTTGTGCACTGCGATGGTTTTGGGCAACAGCCTGGGTGCAGCTAAATAATTTTTCAGCCACGTGCCTGCACCGCCGTACAGTTTTTCCTGCACGGTCATTTTCGAGGGAATTTCAAAATAGCGGTACGGCATGCACAGCGCAACACCTAGCACCGCGGTAATGGCCACGCCGCGCACCCATTTGCTGTGCAGGTTGATTTTGCTGAGCCCGTAAATCGCCACGGGAATAACCAACGGAAACACGCAGATGATTACACGCAGCAGGCCGAGCGATCCTTTTTTGCCTTCGGACCAGAGGTACGAATGCGTGGCATACACACCCGCAAACACACCGAACGCAAACAGCAGGATGAGCCAGTTGCCTGGCCGCCCGCGCAGCACGCGATCGAAGAAATAAAAACTGCCGAGTAAAAAAAGCACGAGCAGCGGCGCACCGAAAATGGTGATGGAACCGATAATGAAATGATACCATTCGCCGTGACCGTAAACACTGCCAAACCCTTTGTACGGATCGTTGTGAAAATACCAGAGGAAATCATGAAACACCACGACACCCGCAAGCCCGTAAAGGATAAAACCCGCAAAAAGCAGCGGCACCGCTTTCCACTGACGCAGCCACAGCAGCAGCGGCAACAGCAGCACCACGATGAGCATGCCTTCGCTGCGCGCAAACGGAATGAACGATGCTATTACCGCGGCCGTTTTCCAGTTCTGTTTCAGCAACTGCCACAGCACGGCCACCACCATGGCACCGAACAGCGTTTCGGTTAAACCGGCCAGCACGTTGTTCATGTATTCCGGCGAAGCCAGCAGCAGCAGCGGAATAAGCCAGCTGCCTGTCATGCGGAAATGCTGCACGATACGTAACAGCATCAGCGCTGTTGCTGCAAAAACAAGTACGTTAAAAACCGCGGAGCCTTTAATGCCGAACTGCGCAAACGGCGACGACAGCAGCGTGTACATCGGTTTGCCCCAATGATCGAGCATGAGCCAGCGGTGCTGCCACGAAAAACGCGCAATGTGGTGATGCCCGAGCCCGTCGCCCTGGTCAATTACACCTTCGGTAAAATAAATGAGAACGCCGAGGTACGCCAGCGACAAACCAAGCACTATTAAAAATGCACGGGGAATGTCGTAACGGCTCAGCAGGTTCTGCATGAACGTTTAGTTCAGTTGCATTTCGGGAATATCGCCTTCGATGACGAGTTTGCCGCGTGTTGCATTTTTGATCTGCTCCACCGACACACCGGGCGCACGTTCGCGCAGCACAAAACCTACACCGGGAACCACGTCGAGCGCAGCCAGTTCGGTTACAATTTTTTTCACACAACCTACGCCGGTAAGCGGCAGGTCGCATTTCGGAAGCAGTTTCGATTCGCCGGCTTTGTTCACGTGCTGCATGGCCACGATGATGTTTTTGGCCGAAGCAACGAGGTCCATCGCGCCGCCCATGCCTTTCACCATTTTGCCCGGAATTTTCCAGTTGGCGATGTCTCCGTTTTCGCTCACTTCCATCGCACCGAGAATGGTGAGGTCCACTTTGCCGGCGCGGATCATGCCGAAGCTCATGGCCGAATCGAAAAACACCGAACCGGGCATGGTGGTAATGGTTTGTTTACCGGCGTTGATGAGGTCGGCATCTTCGTCACCGTCAACCGGGAACGGACCGATACCAAGCAGCCCGTTTTCCGACTGCAGCACCACGTTCATTCCTTCGGGAATGTAATTCGCAACAAGTGTGGGAATGCCAATTCCCAGGTTCACGTAATAACCGTCGCGCAGTTCCTGTGCGATGCGTTTTGCAATTCCGGTTTTATCGAGCATATCTTATAGTTATCGTGTTTATCGTTGATGAATGTCCTGCTTACCAAAAACGTACTTACATCAGTTCGGGCGGCAGTCCAATTTCTGTTTATTAAAAGAACATTACGTCAGTTCGAGCGGCAGTCGAGAACAGTGATGTAGGATCATATAAAACCTGTTCTCGACTGTCGCTCGAACTGACGGTAGTATTAACTCTTCGGAGTTACAGTCCGCTGCTCAATCCGTTTTTCGTAATTACTTCCTTTAAAAATGCGATGCACATAAATGCCCGGCGTGTGAATCTGATCTGGATCGAGTTCGCCTTCGGGAACGAGTTCTTCCACTTCGGCAATCGTAATTTTTCCGGCCATGGCCATCATCGGGTTGAAGTTGCGCGCGGTCATACGGAAAATAAGATTTCCGGCCGTGTCGCCTTTCCATGCTTTTACAATGGCGTAGTCGGAATCAAATGCGTACTCCATCAGGTATTCTTTGCCGTTGAACGTGCGTGTTTCTTTGCCGTTGGCCACTTCTGTTCCCACACCGGCCGGTGTAAAAATAGCGGGCATGCCGTAACCGGCGGCGAGGCAGCGCGTGGCCAATGTGCCCTGCGGGATGAGTTCCACTTCCAGTTCACCACTCAGCAGCTGCCGCTCAAACTCCGCGTTTTCGCCGACGTACGACGAAATCATTTTTTTCACGAGGCGTTTCTGCAGCATCAGGCCGATGCCGAAATCATCCACACCGGCGTTGTTTGAAATACAGGTGAGGCTTTTCACTTCCTTTTTCACGAGTGCTTCAATGCAGTTTTCGGGAATGCCGCAGAGCCCGAAACCACCGAGCAGCAGGGTCATCCCATCTTCTATTCCTTTGATCGCCTCTTCGGCGCCGGCAACAACTTTATACATAGATGCGTTTATAATTTGCTTGATTTTTAACTTCCGGGATCGTCGTCAAACGGATTCAGGTTCGGATCGTACACGTCCGGTTTGTTTTCATCATCCGATTCTTTGCAGTTCAGATCCATCAGTATTTTCTTCGATGGTTTTTCGAAATCGCCTTTCGTGATTTTTATTTTCGGATCGGCATACACGCGCTGCATAAACTTGGCCCAGATCGGCAGCGCCATACTTGCGCCCTGTCCTTCGCTGGTGTTGTCGAAATGCACGCTGCGGTCTTCCGCCCCTACCCACGCGCCACCCGAAAGCTCCGGGGTGAGGCCGATAAACCAGCCGTCGGAGTTGTTCTGCGTGGTACCGGTTTTGCCGGCAATGGGGTTGGTGAGTTTGTATTTGTAACGCAGGCGGATACCGGTACCGTTTTCTACCACGCCTTTCATCAGTGAAGTCATCAGCCAGGCTTTGTCTTCGCTGAGCGCTTCCTGTGTTTTCGGGATAAACTCGGCGAGCACTTTGCCGTTTTTATCTTCGATGCGTGTAACAAACGTCGGTTCAATGTACGTGCCTTTGTTGGCAAACGTGTTGTTGGCGCCCACCATTTCGTATAACGAGATGTCAGCCGAACCGAGACAGATAGAAGGCACCGGGTCGAGCGGCGCGGTAATGCCCACGCGGCGGGCAAACTGCACCACAGCCTGCGGACCAAACTGTTTCATGATGTGCGCAGTGATGTAGTTCATCGAAAGTGCCAGCGCGCGTTTCAGCGTCATGTTTTCGCCGTTGTGTTTGTTGTCGGAATTATCCGGACACCATTCCACACCGGCATCGGTGGTGATGCAGGTGCGCACGTTCGGAATTTTATCACACGGCGACCAGCCTTCCTGGATGGCCAGTGCATACACAAACGGTTTGAACGTAGAACCCACCTGGCGGCGACTTTCTTTTACGTGATCGTATTTGAAATGACGGAAGTTGATGCCGCCCACCCACGCACGCACATAACCGGTCTGGGGCTCCATGGCCATAAAACCGCACTGCAGAAACGATTTGTAGTAGCGGATGCTGTCCATCGGTGTCATGGTGGTATCGCGATCGCCGTTCCACGAAAACACGCTCATTTTCGCAGGCGTGTTAAATGCCTTTTCAATTTCGCTTTCCGAAGCGCCGGCTTTCTGCATCTGTTTGTAGCGTTCCGAACGTTTCATGCCCTGTTTCATAATCGAGGCAATCTCGTCTTTGTTAACGCGGTAGCTGAACGGTGCATTCTTTTTATTTTTCAGGCGCTGGAAAAACACGCCCTGCATTTCTTTCATGTGTTCGTCCACCGCTGCCTCCGCATGTTTCTGCATGCGCGGGTTAATAGTGGTGTAAATCTTCAGACCGTCCCGGTACAGGTCGTACGGTTTGCCGTCGGGTTTCAGGTTTTCGGAACACCATTTTTTCAGGAAGTTGTCGCGCAGGTATTCGCGGAAGTAGGTGCCGAGGCCTTCGTTGTGGTCTTCGGGCTGGTAACTGAGTTTAACGGGCAGGGCAATCAGCGAATCATGTTTCTGTTTCGAAATGAATTCATATTTTTTCATTTGCCCGAGCACAATGTTGCGCCGTGTTTTTGCATTCTCCGGTTTCGAAACCGGGTTCCACATGGCCGGGTTCTGGCACATGCCCACCAGCATGGCGGCTTCTTCGGTTTTCAGCGAATCGGGGGTGGTATTAAAATACACTTTGGCTGCCGACTTAATGCCTACCGCCGAGTGAATGAAATCGAACTTGTTGAGGTACATCGTCATGATTTCATCTTTGGTATAAAGCCGTTCGAGGCGCACCGAGATGATCCACTCTTTCAGCTTCTGATAAGCACGCTGCGAAAGCGAAAGGTTTTTCACATCGTGAAACTGCATCTTGGCCAGCTGCTGCGAAATGGTACTGCCCCCGCCCGAGCTCATGTCGCCGCCGATCACGGTTTTCACGAGCACACGGATGAGGCCGCGCCCGTCAATGCCGGAATGTTCGCGGAAACGCACATCTTCGGTTGCTGTCAGCGCATCCACCAGGTCTTTGTCTAAGTCCTTGTATTTTACATTCACCCGGTTCTCCGCATAAAAGCGGCCGAGTTCTGAACCGTCGGCAGCATACACCACGGAGGCGAGGTTGTTTTTCGGATTCTGGAGCGCAGCCACATCGGGCAGGTCGGCAAACATGGCTACGGAAAGCACCAGCAGCACAATACCGATAACCGGTGTTACTACCATGATCCAGAAAATCCGGATGTAGCGTTTATAATCGGGTTTGGATTGACCCGTTCCGCCCGCGGCGGATTTCGGTGAACCTTTTTCTTTGGCCATAGTGAAATTGCGGTTTAAAAGTACAAAAATTGCCTGTACCTGCTTAATACCCGCAAATGAACGAAGTGTAACCCGCTGTGCGCAGGGCTTTCACAATTTTTAGAGCAGAAATTACCAGTAATTAACAGCTGCGTTATTCCTCAACAGCCTTTTCGATGCGGATGCCGGCGTTGTAAATGCCCGGGAGGCTTTGCCGGCGCATGGCCTGTTCCACTTCAATGGTGTATTTGCCTTTGAGCGGGAAACGTTTGGCTTTCATATACAGCAACTGGTTATCCAGCAGGTCGCCCTGCCCTTTGCCCAGCCAGCGGCCGCTTTCGTCGGCCAGCACAAACTCAATGGTGTCGCGTTTCATTTTCCCGTTCGGGAATTTGGTGGTCATGAACACAAATATGTTGCTGTAGCTGTAATCGTCGGCATTGCGCACATTGAAATAAAAATTGTGCGGGGTAAGTGTATCGTTGATGAAAAAATTAAACGCCAGTTTGTTGCGTACCGTCCATTCGTGTTCGGGCAGCTCGGTGTTTTCTTCGTACACACGGTTGCTGTCGCATGCTGCCAGTGAAAGCAGTGAAACAAAAACGATAACGGCTGAAATTCGGTTCATCATACGGGCAAAGATAAGCAGGGGGCTGTTAAACTACGTACGATAACGTCACTTTATTGCCTTGTGGTATGCCTCCAGCTTTTCATTCAGCCATACCAGGGCCGATTCTTTGTCGGCAAACAGGCGCGTAGGCACCGAAGGGTGAAGCGCCTTTACAAAGTGATTTACAATGAGGCGGTGAATAAACGTATCGCTGGTAATGGCACGCGCCACCTGGTGGGCATTGTAATTTTTGCCGGCACCGTACGCCCGCATTTCAGGTGTGGCCGTTACGTTTGTACCTGCAATATCAAGCAATGTGGCAAACACGCCGCCGGCAGCCATCGTATCGTAAATACGGGCCATGTCGCGCGCATCGTCAAGATCAAACTCCAGGTCAACTCCCGACGGGCGGAAACAGATAATCTGCCCGTTGAGCAGCTCCGCCTCCATTTTGGATGTAAGAATTTTCAAGTGTTATTGTGTATGGGCTCCAAATATAAAAAACCGATAGCGGTTTTTACACCAACTATCGGTTTATTCATAAAATTGTGACTGCAATCAGCCGTTTTTTACACGCCCGGCGGAATGCTGGTGGGCGGCGGAGGCGGAGGTGGTGGTCCGCCCGCATTCCGGTTTCTGTTTTGGTTGTTGCCTTTCTGCTGCTGTTTGGGCGGACGGTTCTGCTGGTTTTTCTGCTGGCCGCCCTGTTGTTTGTTTTGCTGCTGGCCTTCCTGGCGCGGGGGACGCGGCGGACGGTTCTGCTGATTTTTCTGCTGACCGCCCTGCTGTTTGTTTTGCTGGCCGCCCTGCTGCTTCTGCTGCTGGCCGCCTTGTTTCTGCTGCTGCCCGCCGCCCTGCTGTTTTTGCTGGGGCTGTTGTTTCTGCTGGCCCTGCACCTGCGGTTTGTTGCTGCGGTTGCTTTCGGTTCCTTCGCCGCCTTTTTTCTTGCGGCGTTTGTTGCGTTTCTGCTGGTCGAAACGGGTAAGGCTGTCTTGTCCCACCACGTTTTCGTAATCCGGTTCTTTTTTGGCCGCAACGGTTTTCACCACTTCGCTGAGTTCGTCGGGTTTCTCCCCGTTTTTATTCATTTCGATGATGGCTTTCACACGGCTGGCCGGAACGGGAATAAAATTGCCCGGATCGTCGGCGTACGAATAAAACATCAGGCGGCGGAAAATATCTGTTTTCTGGTGGCGTGCTTTGCCGCGCACCGATTCAATGTCAACGGCTTCGGGAATGTCTTTGATCGCGTCCATGTAGGCATCGAGCTCAAAGTTGAGGCAGCATTTCAGTTTGCCGCATTGCCCGGCCAGTTTCAGCGGGTTGAGCGAAAGCTGCTGGTAGCGTGCTGCGCCGGTGGTAACCGAACGGAAATCGCTGAGCCAGGTGGAGCAGCACAGTTCGCGGCCGCACGAGCCGATACCGCCGAGTCTTCCCGCTTCCTGCCGTGCACCGATCTGGCGCATCTCAATCCGCAGGCGGAATTCTTCGGCAAGTACTTTTATCAGTTCGCGGAAGTCCACACGGTCTTCGGCGGTGTAATAAAAAATGGCTTTTGTTTTATCGCCCTGGTATTCCACATCGCTGATCTTCATCTGCAGACCCAGGTTCACGGCCAGTTTCCGGGCTTTGATCATGGTTTCCTGCTCGGCCTGCTGTGCTTCCTGCCATTTTTCGATGTCGGCCTGCCGTGCTTTGCGGTAAATCTTTTTTATTTCGGGCGAAGCGGTCTGCACATTGCGGCGCTTCATCTGCACACGCACCAGTTCGCCGGTAAGCGAAACAGTGCCGATATCATGCCCCGGCGACGATTCAACGGCCACCACATCACCCACGGCAAGCGGTACACTGTTTACGTTCCGGAAAAAGTCTTTACGGCTGTTTTTAAAACGCACTTCCACACAGTCAAACGCCACTTCACCGCCCGGCAACTGCATGTTGGCCAGCCAGTCGAATACATTCAGCTTATTGCAGCCACCTGTGCCGCACGACCCGTTGTTTTTACAACCCCCGGGTGTTCCGGTACTGCATCCCCTTCCGGATGAACATCCTCCACAACCCATACGCTAACGTTCTATGTTTTAAGTCTTTTCGGTTTTCGGTAAACCTCAAAGATAGGATTTTTCGGGTTTGGTGGTTTTTCGGGAGAAATGGGCGGAGCCAGAGCATAACGAGACTGCCGCAGTGCAAATAACGTCCTTATTGCAAAATCGGAAGTTATGCCGGTAGTTCAGCTATGTGTCTTCGGTCTTTGTGGTGATCCTTCTTTTTTGCCACGAAGGCGCGAAGGCACGAAGAGCAAGTGGTTAATTTCTATGATTGCTGTTCGTTTTGGACCCTTGCTTTTTGCCACTAAGCCTTCGCACTAACAGGTTGCTGCATCATAACACATCACCAAAATACCGGCAACTCAGTACAACTCCTCCACCCGCTTCCCATTACGATCCATAAAATACACCAAATTCGTTTTTTCGTTAACCAGCTTCACAATACCATCTTCTAACCGGGTGAGTGGCCGGTCAGGTTGTGGTGCCAGCAACACCTCGCCGGTAATGGAAAGGTATCCGATATTATTGCCATCATAAACCAGCAGCACCGAGTCGTTTTCCAGCTGCATGCGCGTATAATTAAACGGGATGATCATCTTCCCTGTTGCGTCTATTACACCCGTTTTACCTCCACGCTTTTCGGCCATCAGGTAACCCATTTTATTTTGTTCTTGTGCTGTCCGGGGCAACAGTCGTACATGTACATATTCATCCAGCGGAAGTACTTCACGTCCTTTTTTATCGAGCAGGAAAAACCGCCTGTTTTTATCGTTGGCCAGAATTCGTCCGGCAGGAAACCAGGTGTATTTCGGATACGCATTTTCGATATTGAATTTACAGGGAATCACTTCCGTTCCGTTGCGGTTTATTATTCCACACCCTTTGCCGCTTACAACCACGCGCGCATAACCACCGCAGAAAGGCGACATATCATCATACACCGGGTTAATGATGTTTTCCCCGTTTATGTCAATAACACCCCAGCGTCTGCCGGTTTTGTAATCGCCCACACAAACGGCCGCACGGCCATCGGAAAAGTTTGTTGCGTTATCATACAGGAGCGGCACCACTTCGTTTCCGTCGCGGTCAATATAACCCCACTTGTTGTTGCGCATCACCACGGCCCGGCCATCAGAAAACGGACCTGCCCAGTCGTACTTCAGCGGAATAACCACTTCGCCTTTTATATTGATGAATCCGTATTTCTGATTTTTCCCTGCGGCCACCAATCCTTCTTTCAATGGCCCGAGGGAATGATAAAATGTATTGAAGAGCCGTTTGCCGTTGCGGTCGGTAAGCAGCGAACCGGAATCGCCCGACAGCACATATACACCATCTGAAGCCGGTTCAGCGCGGTTGTAATTACAGGCGGCAACTTCTTTTCCGTTTTCATCTAAAAAACCAACTTCCCCATACCTTGAAAAATTGACCTGTGCCATGCCCTCCTGCAACGATCCTATAGCGTAATATTTCAGCGGGCTGCGTTTATTCCCCTGCGCATCGGCGATTCCGAAAATGCGTTCGTTATTTATAATGAACGAAACTTTCCGCAACCCCTTATTCCCGAACGGCACACTGCTCTGAAATGCGATGCGTTGTTCTGCTCCTGTTTCATCAATCAACCGGTAATCAAACGTTCCGTCGTGCACAATGGCCACACCGTTTTTAAATCCTTTGGCGGGATCGTTGCGCAGTTTTACTTTCCATTCGGGCGAATCATTCATTTCATATTCGTACTTCCATTTGCCGAAGAACGAAGCAGTAGTTTCTCCGGCTGTATTTTTAAATAGAAACTGCACCGGCGCTACGGCATTGGATGCTGCAATGGAATAACGTTCAATAATGGTATAACGTTTTATCCCGCGTACTTCCGGCGAAACAAACGTATCATAAACCTGTGCACGGTGCAGTTCACCGCAGCAGCTGCAATGCGCCTGGCAACACACGTGGCCGTGCGCGCAATTATAGAAAGGAAACAGGGAATCGGGCAACTGTGCTTTACTCTGCAGTGAAACGAATACCAGCAGCAACCCGGTTAAAAAAATTTTCATTCGTTAAAAATAACGCGATTAAAAACGCACAAAACGCAGGTAACAATTTTTGGGAGTAATTGAATAAGGACAGCTTTAAAGGCCTCAAGATTGAGGCGGACAAAACTTTCGAAAAGCGGAGTTTACTCACGTAAATGAGCATTTTCGAAATGAGTCCAACGAAGAGATTGTGGTCTTAAAAGCTGTCCTTAAACCACTTTTGCAACATTGAGGATTTCATTCAAACGAAACGACATATCCGTAAAAATAATCTTCGGGCTGCCGTTGCGTTCGATGTGCAGGTGTACTTTGTTCAGCTCTTCGATAAAACGTTCGCCGTTTGCACCGTGTACGAAAGCGGAGAATTTTTTTACAAAAGCCAGTTCTTCGCCCGAGAGGCGCACCATACTTTCGTCGCCGAAATGGAGCAGCAAGCTGTCGCGCACCAGGTCGAGTGCGTACATGATAAACTGTTTCTGCCGTTCGCGTCCGCCTTCGGCCAGTTCGTTCACCGACTCCATTACTTTGGGTGCATCAAACTTGAGGCAGGCGCGCATCCATTTCTGGAACAGCGCCAGGTTGTAGGCGGCCTGTTCGCTGCGCTGGATGAGCTGCCGGGCCACCGCGTAGTTGCCGTCGGCCTGGTAGGTGAGTTTTTGTGCGTCGGGTTCGCTGAGGCTGTGGCGCTGGATGAGGGCCGCTTCCATATCGCGGTCGGAAATGCGGCCGATTTTTACCAGCTGCGTGCGCGAAACAATGGTGCGCAGCAGTTCGCCTTCGTTTTCGGTAACAAGAATAAAAAGCGTTTTATCTGGCGGCTCTTCCAGTATTTTCAGCAGTTTGTTGGCGGCCACCACGTTCATCTTTTCGGCCATCCAGATGATCATGATTTTATATTCGGCCTCAAACGTGGTGAAACTGAGTTTACGCAACGTTTCGCCGCTTTCTTCGGTTCCGATTACCGCCTGTTTGTTTTCCGCCTCTAATTTTTCGAACCATTCATCCAGCGTGATATACGCATTGTCCAGCACGGCTTCGCGCCATTTTGCAATCACATGCGTGCTCGTCCGCACATCTTTCGAAAGTGCAATCGGATATACAAAATGTAAATCGGGATGCACGAGTTTGTCGTACTTCACACACGAGGGGCATTCGCCGCAGGCTTCGGTGGCCGTGCGTTTGGTGCAGTGAATGTATCGCGCAAATGCCAGCGCCATGGGCAAGGTTCCGCTGCCTTCGCTGCCGAAAAAAAGCTGCGCATGCGAAATACGGCCCTCGCTCACACTGTTTACGAGGCGCTGTTTGGAGGCATCCTGCCCGATGATGTCGCGGAAATGCATGGGGTAAAGATAGCGATTGTTTAAATGGATGTACCGGTTGACCTGGGGGTTGTTTTACACAAGATGTTCATAGAATTCAGTCTGGCAGTCTTCAGTCGGCAGTCTTCCTGAGCGGAGCAAACTGCCGACTGCTGATTGCAGACTGAATTTCCGAATCCCGATTTTGTAATACGAATTAACAACGGAAACCGTATTTTTGCGCACGCATAATATTCCCGTAATATGAAAACCGTTGCCCAGTTCGATTTCAAAGGCCGCAAAGCCCTCATCCGTGTTGATTTTAATGTGCCGCTCGACAAAGCCACATTTGCCGTTACCGACGATACGCGCATCCGTGCAGCAATTCCGACCATCAAAAAAATACTGAGCGATGGCGGTTCGGTTATCCTTATGTCACATCTTGGCCGCCCGAAAGAAGGGCCGGAAGAAAAATATTCCCTCAAACACACCCTCCCCACTGTGAGCGGATTGCTCGGCGTTAACGTGCAGTTTGCAACCGATTGCGTGGGCGCGGAAGCAGAAGCTGCTGCTGCCGCCTTATTACCCGGCGAAGTGCTGCTGCTCGAAAACCTGCGTTTTCACAAAGCCGAAGAAAAAGGCGATGCCGCATTCGCGCAGCAATTGGCGAAGCTCGGCGACTTTTACGTGAACGATGCGTTCGGTACGGCACACCGCGCACATGCCTCAACGGCTGTGATTGCACAGTTTTTTCCGGATGCACGCTGCTTCGGTTTTGTGATGAGCGGCGAACTGGAAAGCGTAAACAAAGTACTGCACAGCGCACAGAAACCATTTACCGCAATAATGGGCGGCGCGAAAGTGTCGGATAAAATCCTCATCCTGCAACAGCTTATCAGCAAAGCCGATCACATCATCATCGGCGGCGGCATGGCATTTACATTTATCAAAGCGCTGGGCGGAAACATCGGCAAATCGCTGGTGGAAGACGATCGCCTCGAAACAGCGCTTGCTATTCTCGAAGATGCTAAAAAACGCGGCGTACAGATTCACCTGCCGGTGGATGCGGTTGCTGCAGATGCGTTTGACAACAACGCAAACAAACAGACCTGCAATGTAAACAGCATTCCGGATGGCTGGATGGGCCTGGATATCGGACCGGAAACCGAAACGATTTACAATGGAGTAATCGCGCAGTCGAAAACCATTCTTTGGAACGGACCGATGGGCGTTTTTGAAATGCCGAGTTTTGAATCGGGAACAAAATCGGCGGCATTCGCTGTTGCTGCTGCAACCAAAACCGGCGCGTTTTCGCTCATCGGGGGCGGCGATTCGGTGGCGGCAATTAATAAATACCACCTCGCCGACCAGGTGAGTTACGTTTCAACCGGTGGCGGCGCGCTGCTGGAATACATTGAGTCGGGAACGCTTCCCGGCATTGAAGCCATAGAAGGATAAAAAACATGTTTAACCGTTTTGTTGTTGGGTGTGTACTTGCGCTCCTGCTTGCAGGATGCGGCGGAGCCGGCTGGTCGCGCCACGGCAATGTCAATTTTTCAGCCGAGTTTCCCGGCGCCGCACGCGATACCTCCACCATTGAAGGATCGCTGTACACCTTCCGCTTTTTTTACGAACCGCCCACCGCCACCGACGCCAATGCGTATTACGATGTGTCGGAATGTTCCATGCCCGACTCGCTCGAAAACTTCGGTAAAAACTTAGATGCCTACATGAAAGCCGATGCACAGGTATATGCCTGGTCCATTGACGGCACCCTCAGCGGCGAAGGCTCAGCGGTTACCAGCGGCACACTGAAAGGATTTGAGTACATCATTATCATGCCCGACAACATCGGCGAAGTAAAGCTGCGCAAATTTGCTGTCGGCAAAAAAATGTACACGCTGAAAGTGATTACACCCAAAGAGCATTTAAATAACCCGGATATCAAACGGTTTATGGAGTCGTTCCGTTTGGAGAAGAAATAGGATCGTTTCCTCATGGTTATGATCGTATAATTCAGTTTGCAATTTGCAGTTTGCAGTCTGATCGTATTTCAAGAAAAACGATCGTTTAATTTCAACAGATTTTGGAACTGTGCTGTCTCTTCGCTAAACGCAATGTCCTTCCGCACTTGCCACGCACCACAATGGATTCGCAAAGTTACGCAACGAACATGGCGCGACTTTGCGCAAAACATTGCGAAACATTGCGGTTAAATTAAACGAACGTTTTTCTTAACACAGGCAAAACTGCAAACTCTTAAACTGCAAATTGCAAACTGGTACCGGAAGTTATTTTATATAAAACCGGGCTTTGTCAGCAGGCTATTTTACAGAATCCTGTTTCAGCTTCACATCCACATCAATCTGCACATCTTCTTTCTTCGGAATCATTTCGCCGAGGTTGCTGTTTTTTAATCCCGGGATAACGGTGGGTGCTACTTTTCCGAGCGGTTCGTAGAGCAATGAACCCTGGCGGATTTCGGCGGGCAGCAGGGGCAGGTCTTTTTCGATGGCGGCAATTACAAACTGCAGGATGCTGATCACCAGCGCCCATTTGAGGCAGCCCAGCGCACCACCGGCTATTTTATTGAAAATGCTCAGTCCCGAATCATCCGCAAAACGGTCAACAAGTTTGGCCACGCCAAACACCGCCATCAGGATACCGATAAAAATAAGCGCAAACGAAATCAGCGGAATGTAGGGCGACTGCGAATCCATCCAGCCCCGGATGAGGCCGGCAAGCCCGTCTGACAAATGAATACCGCCCCACACGCCCAGGAAAAATGCCGCCAGTGTGGCCCCTTCCATGATAGCGCCTTTCATAAATCCGCGGTAAAAACCCCACAGCAGCGGAATCGCAATAATGATGTCTATATAATTCATGCGTCACAAAGAAAACACAAGCCGGACAGCATTTCGGCCATCATGCAAAAATGTTATTCATGTTGCGTTGTGAATTTTTATTCGCTCCGCATTTTACACCTTTTGCGTGCGTACCTTTGCCCGCATGTTACACGACGACGAACTCGAAAACAACTGGGAAAAGGTACTCACCGCGCTTGAACCACAATTTGGCGGCGACCTCGATCTGCAGGCCATCCTGTTCATCATCGGCGTGCAGGAACTGGGCAAAGGGTATGTGAAACTGAAAAAAGACGACAAACTGAATGTGATGCACATTGCGGTGTGTACACTGCTCGAACCGCTCGGTTATTACATCTTTGACGGAACCGATGCCGACGGCTGGCCGCACTGGACCTTCAACACCCAGCTGCCCCACCTCAAACCCGCCCAGCAGTCCCACCTGATGCGGCAGGCAGTGGTGGACTATTTTAAGAAGCAGGAACTCATTTAAGTTTTATATAAACTCCTTCGGAGGGTTTCATTTCCAGTGGCAGCGGCAGTTGGCAGTGGCAGTCGTATCCATTTCAAAAGCAGCAAAGCTGCATTTTGAAATGCACGGACCAAAAACGATTGTGGTATAAAATCCGACTGCCACTGCTGCCTGCCACTGCCACTAGTTCCTGGATCTTTAGTTGAATTAACCAACTTTTACATAAAAAAAGACCCATCCGTTTCGGGACAGGTCTTTTTCATATCAAAACAGTAAAATCTTACTGGATAGTTACTTCTTTGGTTACCGATTCGCCGATTTCGAGGCGGATTACGTCCGCGTTGTTATTGGTGCGCGGCGGTGTGGTGGTGGTGGCTTCGATGTTGAAGATGGCCGGCAGTTTAAACGAATGGTGCGTCTGACCCGATGCGTCGGTGTTTTGCTGGTCAACTACATCGCCAGGGCCATTCTGGCCGGTTGCAGTAAGTTTAACAAGCGCACCGGCAACCGGAAGCCCGTTTGTATCGCGGACGGTAATGGTTGCATCACATTGGGTATCCTTTTTGCATCCGGTTACAGATACAGTCAGCAAAAAAAGCAGGCCGGCGGCCAGGATTGGTCTGAAATATGTGGTTTTTTTCATCATGTGTAAATTATTACAAAAACCTTTGCCTCGATTTTTGCCGCAAAGTAGCTGATTCTATACCTTTACGTCCAACAAATATAAAAAGTTTTTAACACAATGAAAAGGATAGCTCTTTTTTTTCTATTGATTACCAGCCTGTTGGCTTTGGGTTCATTTAAGCCCGGCAAAAAGGATAAACGCACCAAAGTGCTGATACACACGGAATACGGAGATATCAAAATCGTGCTGTACGACGAAACCCCGAAGCACCGCGACAATTTTATCAAGCTGGTAAAAGAAGGAACTATTGACGGCACCCTGTTTCACCGGGTAATCCCGGAGTTTATGATCCAGGGCGGTGATATTGATTCCAAAACGGCGAAACCGGGAGCTATGCTCGGTAACGGCGATGTGGGTTATACCATCCCGGCCGAAATCCACCCGAACCTGTTTCACAAACGCGGCGCACTTGCCGCTGCCCGCCAGGGCGATGATGTGAACCCGAAAAAAGAATCGTCGGGCTGCCAGTTTTACATTGTGCAGGGCCGCGTGTTTAACGACACCACGCTGAACGATGCGCTCGAACGTATTTACATGCCCATGAAGCAGCAGATTTTTATGGATTACATCAATGATCCGAAAAATGTAAAGACCCGCGATGCTTTTGTACGTTGCCAGCAGCGCCAGAACGGCGACAGCCTGCAGATTCTTTCGCGCATTGTGAATCCGAAAATTGATTCCATATTTCAGACCCGCCCGCACCGCATTGTAACAGATGAACAGCGCCAGGCATACAAAACCATCGGCGGCACCCCGCACCTCGACGGTGGCTACACCGTTTTCGGTGAAGTGATCAGCGGCCTCGATGTGGTGGAGAAAATTTCGAAAGAGGCCTGCGACAAAATGAACCGTCCGCTGAAGGACATAAAAATGACGGTAACGTTCGTTAAAAAATAAACGGGCGGACGTTCCAAATAATACACACAATGAAAGATCAGATCAACGCACTGCTTGAAGAAGTAAAAACCAGTAACGCAACCAACGCCGAAGAGGCCGAGCAGTTCCGTCTGAAATTCCTGAGCCGCAACGGTGCCATGAATGCGCTGTTCGATGCATTCAAACAGGTTCCGAATACAGAGAAAAAAGAAACCGGCCAGCTGCTCAACCAGCTGAAAAGTGCCGCGCAGGAAAAATACGATGCGCTGAAAACCGCGCTCGAAAACAGCAGCGACGAAGCCGGAAGCACCACCGATCTTACATTGCCGGTAACACCGTTCAGCGGTTCGCGCCACCCGCTTTCTGTGGCCCGCGCCGAAATACTTTCTATTTTCAGCCGGCTCGGATTTACCGTTGCCGATGGTCCGGAAATAGAAGACGACTGGCACAACTTTTCCGCGCTCAACTTCCCGGAAGAACACCCGGCGCGCGATATGCAGGATACGTTTTTTATTGACAAAGACATCGCCCTGCGCACACACACCTCCAGCGTGCAGGTGCGTATTCTCGAAACCACCAAACCGCCGGTGCGCATGGTAATGCCCGGACGCGTGTACCGCAACGAAGCCATTTCGGCGCGCGCACATTGTTTCTTCCACCAGGTGGAAGGACTTTATGTGGATACCGATGTGTCGTTTGCCGATATGAAACAAACGCTGCTGTATTTCGCACGTGAAATGTTCGGGGTGAAAAGCGAAATCCGTTTGCGTCCCTCCTACTTCCCGTTCACCGAACCGAGTGCGGAAGTAGATGTGTCGTGTACCATCTGCGGCGGCAAAGGCTGCAACGTTTGTAAATACACGGGCTGGCTCGAAATTATGGGCTGCGGCATGATTGATCCCGCGGTGCTCGACAACTGCGGCATCGACAGTAAAACATACAGCGGTTTCGCTTTCGGAATGGGCATCGAACGTATCGCTATGCTGAAATATGGTGTGAAAGACCTGCGCCTGTTCTCGGAAAACGATGTACGCTTTTTGGAACAGTTTAAGGCAGCATATTAAACGCTTCGCGTAGAATCAGTTTGCAGTTTTCAATTTGCAGTTTGCAGTTTTGTTTTTGGAATACAAGCTGTGTGCTGTCCCTGCATTTTATCCGGCTACAAAACGGTCGCTTAAAATGGACTGGTGGCCAGAACTGCAAATTGCAAACTGAAAACTGCAAACTAAAATCAAGCATGTAAATGGATCGCCTCGCGCAACTCGAACTGTTACTGAAAGAAGATCCAAACGATCCCTTCCTGCATTACGGCATTGCATTGGAATACGCGGCGCGCGGGGATAAAAACGAGGCCATCACCCGCATCGAAAAACTGCTTGCCGAAAATCCGGATTACCTCGGCGCGTATTACCAGCTCGGGCAGCTGTATGAACAAACACAGCAAAACGAAAAAGCGCTGGCCACCTACCGCACCGGCGCCGCACTCGCCCAAAAAACCGGAAATAAAAAAACGCTTGGTGAGCTTAATGAGGCGTTGTGGATGCTGGAGGATGAATAGTTTGCTATAAAATTCCTTCGGAATAAATCGAGGAATAGTTGGCAGTTTGCAATTTGCAGTTTTGCACGTTTTTCAAGGTGTCAGTTCATACTTCTGACCAAAAACGCTGGTACATTAAAACGAAGCATTGTGAAAAACCAAGGTTAAAAGATATTCAATACAAAGAACTTGAACATTGAAAATGGAGCGTTGAACATTGAAAATTTTTGAACCTTCAATATTCAACGCTCCGTATGCAGTAAATAGAACTTAAATAAACGTTTTTACTTCCCCTTAAACTCCGCTTTCCGTTTTTCCATAAACGCTCCGGTTCCTTCTTTGAAGTCTTCTGTTCCGCAGCAGCGGCCGAATGCTTCTACTTCAAATTGGTAACCGTCAACGCCGTCGGAATAATGCGCGTCCACACATTGTACGATTTCAGCAACGGCAAGCGGTGCTTTCGATGCGATGCGCAGGAGAATTTCCATGCACTTCGGGATGAGCTGATCAGGAGCCACGAGGTAGTTTACAAGGCCTACGCGGTAGGCATCCTGTGCGCTGATGATGTCGCCGGTCATGAGCAGTTCGGTGGCGCGGCCGCGGCCGATGTGCTGTGTGAGGCGCTGGGTACCGCCGTAGCCCGGGATGAGGCCGAGGTTTACTTCCGGCTGTCCGAACTTCGCGTTTTCGGATGCAATGCGCATGTGGCAGGCCATGGCCAGTTCACAACCGCCGCCGAGTGCAAACCCGTTAACAGCTGCAATCACCGGTTTCGGACACATTTCAATGGATTTGAAAATAGCATGTCCTGATGCTGCAAAACCTTCGCCGCCTTTGGCATCTAATCCGGCAAACTCCGAAATGTCGGCGCCGGCCACAAATGATTTCGGACCGCTGCCGGTAATGATGATGCCGCGGATGCTGTTGTCAGCAACGGCTTCGTTGATGGCCTGCTGCAGTTCTTTCAGCGTAGCCTGGTTGAGTGCATTCAGTTTATCGGGACGATTGATGAAAATCGTGCGGATGCTGTTGTTATCTTCAGTAAGCAGATTCTGATACATTGTTTCGGTTTGATTTTGCATGGGACGAAGTTACGGTTTGCCCGCGATTGGCAAAACACATTTGCCCCGACTTTCGGCAAACCGTCGTTTTCGGGCGACCAGCGGCATTTCAGGATTTTCTGCCCCGGGATTTGGGTGCCTTGAGCAGTGCGGTAAACATGATGCCAGCATAAACGTCATCTGCTGCTGATTCATTTGTTTAAGATGTTACAGGTTTTCAGGGTTCGTAAACCTGTTTTTTATGCGCAGGTCTTCCCATTTTCTTGCTACCTGTAAACCAAAAAACAAAACGCCAACCATAAATAACCGGAAGACACTGGATAGTATCATATATCCGAAATGCTCTGATTTGTACAAGAGATAGCCCGTGAGTATGGTGTGAATCGGGTACAGCACAATCGCAAACAGCAGGCATTTTGTCGGATGCTGTTTTGCGAGAATAAAAAAGGCCAGAAATGAAGCGCCGATAACCAGTTCAAGCAGACCGGCAAACAGACCGATGTATCCGTATGAGACAAAGGTAAAAAGCATCGAAAGCAGGTTCAGTATCGAAATCGTAAGCAGTACAGCACGCACCACATTAAAACTGCGGTTGATGTCTGTAAGCTGTGATTTTTCCCTGCGTTTTGAAATAATAAAGTTTCGTTGTTCCTGTTCAGTGCCCCGCATCGGGAAATTACATGCAGGACAATAAATCGCCTGCTCCGTGATCCCGGGAAACTTACAGTAGTAACAGGATGAATAATCGGTAATGTGAATTTTTATCCCGGGACGTTTTCGGGAATCACGCTTCACTTTACTTTTATTTGTAGCATTCATTGCGGTTACAATTGGCAATTCCCTGCCTTACATCCTCCCCGCCACCACACACTGCCGCTTGTACTTTTTCAGCTGGCCGGCGGTGTTGAACGCTTCGAAGTAAATGACATAAATGCCGAGGCGTGCACGGTCGCGGTCGTCGGTGATGCCGTCCCAGGCGAAGGCGCCTTTTTCGGTGCCAAGCAGTTCGTTCTGCACCAGCGTGCGCACTAAGCGGCCGCGTGCATCGTAAATGCGCACGTTGGCAACGTAACCCGGTTCACCAAACTGGTAGTTGATGTTTACCACATCATCCAGTCCGTCGTTGTCAGGCGAAAATACTTCGTCGGCAACTGTTACTGCATTGTCGTCGCCGGTACCCTGGCTGAACTGCGAATTTTTATATCCCGGCGTTCCGTAACCGGCCTGTTCTGCGGCCGAATGCCAGTTGGTGGCATCCTGTGTGGTGCGGTCATAATCAAGCCGCTCCAGCGATACGCCTTTCGTAATTTGCAGCAGCGGGAAATGCCACGCGCTGTTGTACACGAGTTTGTCAATAATCGTAAATGCCGTGTCGGTAAGCACCACCACATCGCCGTCAATGTTCATGGACGGAATATTGTCCATGTCTAAAAACGCTCCCGGATTTGTAGTTGTGTATTGTGTTTTCACCACATCACCGTCTTCGCTCAGCAGCAGGTACTCGCCGGGAAACAGCAGGTACCCTTTCGGGGCAATTACGTTTATTTCCTGGAACACATTGGCCAGCGTATCCTGCGTGCACAAGGTCAGTTTCGAAAGATCAATTACTTTGTTCGAGCGGTTGTAAATTTCCACGTAATCGGTTCCGCCGTCGAGCGGATCGGGCAGCACTTCGTTTATCACCACATCATTTGCACTCACCGCCTGCGGCAATGCAAAACGCGCCGTGTTGTTGGTGTTCATGCTGTTGCCGGCACAATCGCTCAGCAAGTTGTTTGCAGTAAGCGTGTAGGTAATACCGGCGGCAATGGTTCCGGGCAGGCGCAGTTTTACCGTCATAAAATCAGGCCCTTCGGGAATGGCTGCGAGGGGCTGGCCCATGCTGTTGTCAATGTTGTATGCAGTGATGTTTGCAAGACTCGTGCTGTCCAGCGGTTCACTGAACCAGGCGCGGATCGTATCCGCGGTTACGATTGTGACACGCTGCAGTTGCGGCGCATTCACATCCGGGTTCGAAGCCAGCACCGAATTGCGTTTGCCGGGTGTTCCGCCTACCGGGTTTACCGATGCGCGCCAGTTGCTCATGCCTGCGCAGGGATTCTGCGGATCAATCATTTCCAGCGACCAGCCGCCGTTTTCTTTGGCTGCATCCTGGTACCAGCTGTCGGTGTACGATAGCGAATGTACAGCCAGTCCCTGCGGGGTGCGCAGCGTTATGGATGCGCCGGTATTGGTAAGCGCCTGGAAACTGGTTACGCCGAGCACATTGAGCCCGGTATAAAGCGGCGCGCTGGTGAGCGTGGTGAGTACAACAAATGTATCAGGCAATAAAATAAACGGCGGCAGTACACGCGTGGTAGTCCCGATGGTAATTTTCCAGCCGTCGAGTTGCAATGCATACGAGGTGGTGTTGTGCAGTTCCAGGTATTCTTCGTTCGGCAGTGCAACAGGCGGATCGGGATCGCACATGATTTCGCTGATCACCACATCATACTGTTTCACGATGTAAAATGAAAACTGGCCGGAGGTTGGCGAAGCCGGGTTGCCCGCACAATCGCCGAGGTTTGAAAAACTGATGGTGTACGTGGTCTGATCCTGCAGGGCTGTGCCCAACGTGAAGTACACACACTGCAGTGAAGCCGTATCATAACTCAAAGCGATGGGCGTACCGATGCCGTTACTGATGGTGTAATTGGCCAGCTGATTGATTACGGTGGAGTTAATGCCTTCGTTGAAACAAAGTGTTACGTGTGTTGAATCTGTGGCGTACACCGCGGTAAGCACCGGCCCGGTAACATCCGGCGAATTATTGTACACGCTGTTCTGTGTTCCCGGTGTGCCGCCCGCCGCGTTGTTGGATGCAATCCAGTTGCCGCCGCCCGGACAACCGCCGCCCGCATTCGGATTGATGAGTTCCAGCGTCCAGCCGCCATCGTCTTTGATCGCGTCCTGGTACCAGGTATCGCTGTAGCTTACGGAATCAATAATGGTATTCGATGCATCGCGCAGCACGAGGTTATCGCCCGCATTGTTCAGCGAAGGAAACGAACCCAGCCCCAGTACCGGCCCGAACGGCGAAAACAATTGTGTATCGGCGTTCGCACAAAGAATAAGATACTGCCCGCCACCGATTACAACGGAACCTAATGTGGCCGTGGAACTGCCGTCGGTAAACATCCAGCCGGTGAGGCTAAAGTTGTTTGTGGTTTTGTTGTACAGTTCAATAAACTCCGTATTCGGCAGCGCCACCACCGGCGACGGATCCGCCATAATTTCGTTGATGAGCACATCGCGGTACGTTGCAGCCACCACCGCAAACCAGGTAAAGTTCGCGGTTGCCGTTGTAATTGCATTCGCACTGTTGTCCTGCACACCGGTTACGGTAAGCGTGTTCTGCAATGCGCTGGTAAACGGTGTTGCAAACGTAAGATGAACGAGTGCCGTATTGCTGCCATCGCGCACCGCTGCCGACGGATTGCCGATACTGTTGTTTACGGAATAGTTGGTAAGCGTTTGCGCCGAAGTAAGCTCAACGCTTTCGTTGAACAGCACGTCCAGCTGCGTGTTTGAAACCGGTGTGGCCGAAACCAGCGAGGGAGCAGTTACATCCACAATGATCGGTCCCACATACACATCATCGTAAAAAAACTTGGTGATGTTGGAAACGGTGTATTTGCTGAACACACCGAAATAGTTGCAGGTGGTGAAGGTTGTATTGGTTACGCTGCCTTCCGGCAAAAAGTTGGTTCCTCCCAGGGTGTCGGAATAAACATTCCATAAACCGGCAGCCGTGCGGGTTACGCGAACACGCAGTGTGTTGGTGGATGCGGCGCAGTGGCCGTTCACGCCGTCAATAATTTTATTGTGTGTGGTGCCATTCTGCTCCCATAAATCCACACTGTCAAACGAACCGTTTTCGCCGAGGCGGATGTAATAGCCGTTTACCGGTCCTTCGAGGTTGGCCACATCCGACACGAGGTAAATACGCGCATTGTTATTATCCGAAGGCGCAAAAGTCATTTTAATCCAGAACTGCCACTCCGCGTTATTGATAAACGGGCTTCCGATGGAAAGCGATGAGGTGTCGGCAACGGTGCCGTTGAGCTGGAGCTGGAAGCTGGGATTTACAATATAATCTGCATTGTCGCCCGACCAGGTGGGGTTGGCAGTAAAATCACCGTCTGAAAATGCGTCGGTAATCTGCGCGGTTGATGGCAGGGCGGCACAAATGAAAAATAATGCCAGTAGTTTTTTTATCACGGGTTTCACCGGTTTGCGTGAAGGGTAAAGATAAAATTTTTAGCCTTAAAAACCTGATTTGCGGGGTTAACTTTACCGGGTATTTTCATTATCCCTTTTTAGTGTGAATCAAAAAAATCTGCATCTTTGTTCCCGCTATGCAAATGCACAATGGTATGAAACGCAAACAGAAGAAACCGCTCCGCTGAGGAAAGGCCACTGTCTGCGTTTTATCTGAAAACATAATCACAGCGCCTTTCCCGAACCGGAAAGGCGTTTTTTTTGAATTGAAAAATGTTGCGTGCTTAGTGCGTCCTTGTTCATGCTGAGGGCAGGAAGAGCGTTCCGATGAGCATTGAACATTGAAAATTGATTATTGAAAATTCGTTTAACCGGAAAAAGATCATATGAAAATTGCCGTCGTTGGTGCTACCGGATTGGTAGGAACAAAAATGCTGGAAGTGCTTGCCGAGCGCAACTTCCCCGTAACCGAACTCATCCCGGTTGCTTCTGAACGCTCCATCGGAACAACAGTTACCTTTAAAGGAAAACAATACGCCGTGGTGGGTGCGGCCTCCGCCATTGCCATGCAGCCGGATATCGCGCTGTTCTCGGCAGGCGGAAGTACCTCGCTGGAATGGGCTCCGAAATTTGCCGCGGCCGGTATCACTGTTATTGATAACTCGTCGGCCTGGCGCATGGATCCGGATAAAAAACTGGTCGTGCCCGAAGTAAACGCACACGTGCTGCTCGAAACCGACAAAATTATCGCCAACCCGAACTGCTCCACCATACAGCTTGTGGTGGCCCTGCAGCCGCTGCATAAAAAATACAGCATCAAACGCATCGTGGTTTCTACGTACCAGTCGGTAACCGGCACCGGTAAAAAAGCGGTTGACCAGTTGATGAATGAACGCAGCGGTGTAACCGGCGAAATGGCGTATGCCTACCCGATTGATATGAATGCCATTCCGCACATTGATGTGTTTCTCGACAACGGCTACACCAAAGAGGAAATGAAGATGGTAAACGAAACCAAAAAAATTATGGGCGACGATACCATCCGTTTAACCTCCACCACGGTGCGTATCCCGGTAATGGGCGGACACTCCGAAGCGGTGAACGTAGAATTTGAAAACGAATACGACCTGGATGAAGTGCGCGCCCTGCTGGCTGCCGCACCTGGCGTGAAAGTGATTGATGATGTGAAAAACCTGCAGTATCCCATGCCGCTCATCCACGCGCACAACAGCGATTTTGTTTTTGTAGGCCGCCTGCGCCGCGATGAAACACAGCCGAAAACATTAAACATGTGGATTGTTTCGGATAACCTGCGCAAAGGTGCTGCCACCAACGCGGTGCAGATTGCAGAATACCTGGTAAACGAAAAGCTGGTGTAATTTTAAACCGCGGGCGGCGTTTCGGGCGCAGCAGTTATTTCTTCTGCGGCCGGGGCGGTGTCGTCCGTTCCCGATCCGTTTTCTTCATCTCCGTCTTCTTTTTTCGGGTTGCGGCGCTCCGCGAAAAAATTCTGGATGAGCATGTACACAATCAGCATGGCGCCTACCGAAATGGAAGCATCTGCGATGTTGAACACCGGGCTGAAAAACGTAAAGTTTTCCGTTTCAATGATGGGGAAATAGAGCATATCCACCACGCTGCCATGCAGCAACGACGCATAACCTTCGCCGTTGAGTTGTGAAACGCCGTAATAATGATTCAGTCCGCCGTCAGCCGCAAGCGTTGTGCCGCTGTCAAACATCAATCCATAAAACCAGCAGTCGATGATGTTGCCGAGTGCGCCTGCAAACACGAGCGCGAGGCAGATGCGTACCAGGCGTGTTGATCCTTTGCGGATGAGCCCGACACCGTACCAGCCGATGGCCGCAACGGCCAGTACACGGAATACGCTCAGGATAATTTTACCCCAGTCGCCGCCCAGGTCGAAGCCAAAGGCCATGCCCGTATTTTCGGTGAAATGGATGCGGAACCAGCCCTCGTCTTCGGCACCGAAAATGGTTTTTTCCGTGCCGAGTTCCATGTGTGTTTTTACATAAATTTTCAGCCACTGATCGGCAATAAGGATCAGCAGGATGAGTGCAATAACAAAGAGGAGCTGCTTTTTCACGGTGCGAAAATACGGATAAAAAAACTACGGCGGTGTGTACACCGCCGTAGGATATTCTTCAGATTAACACATTTTATTACTTGTACTGACCGAGTTTCGCGTCAATGCTTAACGTAGCGTGTGGTACGCTGCGCAGGCGCTCTTTCGGGATCAGTTTACCGGTAACGCGGCAGATGCCGTATGTTTTGTTCTGGATACGGATCAGTGCGTTTTTCAGGTTCTGAATGTATTTCTCCTGGCGGGCGGCGAGGTGTGCGGTTTCTTCTTTCGAAAGCACATCGGAACCGTCTTCCAGCAGTTTAAACGTAGGCGAAGTGTCATCGGTACCGTGATCGTCTTTGTGCGAAAGCGTGGCTTTCAGCAGTTCGTAATCGCGTGATGCTTCTTCGAGTTTTTTGTTGATCAGCGTTTTGAATTCCTGCAATTCTTCATCGGAGTACCGCGAGCGGTTATCTTCCGGGGCAGCATTGGCAGGTTTTGCAACAGTTTTAGTTCCAGTAACAGGCGCAG
Source organism: Chitinophaga pinensis (assembly GCA_943372645.1). GTDB lineage: Bacteria > Bacteroidota > Bacteroidia > Palsa-965 > Palsa-965 > VBWE01. Next base: position 31,677 of record CALRZN010000002.1, read on the forward strand.
CGGGCTTTTTCATACTCACATTCGGATTATTTACAACAACACTTTTCTTTACAGGAGGCGCCGGCTTTTGGGCAGGAGCCTTTGCAGGCGCTGCCTTTTTAACGGGGGCTGGTTTGGCAGGTTTCGCGGCCTTTTTGGGGGCCGGTTTGGCTTTGGGAGCGGGCTTTTTGGCCACCGGTTTTTTAGGAGCCGGTTTGGCCGCAGGCTTTTTGCCTCCCTTGGCTGCTGCTTTAGCAGGTTTTGCCGTTTTTTTCGGAGCAGGCGCTTTCTTGGCTGCTGCCTTTGCAGGCTTGGCAGGCGCTTTTTTGGATTTAGCCATAATTTAAAATCGAGAATCGGTTAAAAATGGTCGAAGGCACCACCTGTTTCGGTACCGTTGTCGTCGCCGTCGTCACCGAGATCGGAAGAGATATCATCGCTCATGTCCATATCGAGCGAAGCATCGTTCATATCGTCCATCGGTTCAGCAGCGGGCATCATCGGCTCGGCAGGAGCTGCAGGCGCTTTCGGCTTGGCCACCGGTTTCGGTTTGGCGGGCGCCTTCGGCTTGGCTACTGGTTTTGGCTTGGCCGGGGCGGCGGCTTTCGGCTTGGCTACCGGTTTCGGCGCTGCGGGCTTTTTCGGAGCTGCTTTTTTAGGAGCTGCCTTCGGGGCGGCTTTCTTTGTGGCGGGCTTCGGAGCGGCCTTTTTTACTGCCTTTTTCGGGGCGGCTTTCTTGGCAGCTTTTTTAGGAGCGGCTTTTTTCGCGGCCTTTTTCGGGGCGGCCTTTTTGGCAGCTTTTTTAGGAGCGGCTTTTTTCGCGGCTTTTTTAGGCGCTGCTTTTTTTGCTGCTTTCTTTTTAGCTGGTTTTGCTGCTTTTTTTGCTGCCGCTTTCTTGGCAGGCTTTGCCGCTTTCTTTGCCGCTTTTTTTGCCTTTTTTGCCATGATCAGGTGGTCTTTTAGTTGAGTTTGGTAATTTTTACGTGTGTTGATAAACTTTTGTCAACTTCTACAAGAACCGCATCGCTGCTGTTCATTTCACCGACCAGTTCCAGTGAAGCCGCAAGAGTTTCCGAGCAAATATAATTGAAATTATTATTTACAGCAGATTCGATAAAATTATTTGCAGTTATCTGAACCGCAATCTTATCGGTTACATCAAAATCACGCTCTTTCCGGATATTCTGGATGCGGTTCACCAGCTCACGCGCAATGCCTTCATCACGCAGCTCGGGCGAAATGGTCGTGTCAAGCGCAATGGTCAGCGCACCCGCCGAAGCCACCTCCCAGCCGGGGATGTCGTCCGATGCAATTTCCACATCCGAACGCTCAATTTTCAGCAGCGTTCCTTCCACCTCAACATCTATAAAGCCTTGACTTTCAATTGTTTTGATCTGCTCCTGGCTGAACGCACTGATCACCGCGGCAGCGGCTTTCATCTGCTTGCCAAAGCGCGGACCCATGGCCTTGAAATCGGGTTTGATCTTCTTCACAAACACCCCGCTGTCGGTGATGTACTCCAGGTTTTTTACGTTCACTTCGGCCAGGATGAGTTCCTGCACCTGGTCCATCTGCGCCCTGAATTTTTCATCCAGCACCGGAATCATGATTCTGCTCAGGGGCTGGCGAACACGGATTTCCACACGCTTGCGCAGCGAAAGCACCAGCGACGAAGCCTGCTGCGCCATTTCCATGCGCGCTTCGAGGTCCTTGTCAATCGCCGACTCATCCGCTACCGGGAAATCAGCCAGGTGCACCGAGTTCACGGCATGGCGGCCGGTTACCGCGTTCAGGTCGTTAAACAGGCGGTCCATAAAAAACGGCGCAACCGGTGCCGAAAGCAGGGCCACCGTTTCCAGGCAGGTGTAAAGCGTCTGGTAAGCCGCAATCTTATCGGTGCTGTATTCACCTTTCCAGAAACGGCGGCGGCACAGGCGCACGTACCAGTTACTGAGGTACTCGTCCACAAAATGTTCAATGGCCTGCCCGGCTTTGGTCGGTTCGTAATCGGCGTAGGCCTTGTCCACGTTCCGGATCAGCGTGTTCAGTTCCGACAATATCCAGCGGTCAATCTCCGGGCGCGCGCTTACCGGAACTTCCGGCTCGCTGAACGAAAACCCGTCAATATTGGCATACAGCGCAAAAAACTGGTACGTATTGTACAGCGTTCCGAAAAAGCCGCGCTGCACTTCTTCTATCGCCGGCGAACCTTCGTACACCAGCTTCATGTCGTTGTAAAATCCTTTTTCGCCCTTGGCCGTTTCATAAACATGGCGGTTGCCGGATTTGTCGTCGTACCATTTTTCCCAGCTGAACTTCAGGTTTTCCCAGGGCGCCGCATTTGTAATCATGTACCAGCGTGTAGCGTCCGGCCCGTATTTATCCAGGCACAGAAACGGATCAACGGCATTGCCGAGGCGTTTGCTCATCTTCTTGCCGTCTTTGTCAAGCACCAGCCCGTTTGATACTACCGTTTTGTATGCCACGCTGTCGAACAGCATGGTGGCAATGGCATGCAGCGTATAAAACCAGCCGCGGGTCTGGTCAACACCTTCGGCAATAAAATCGGCCGGGAAGGCCCGGCGCTCATCCACCAGGTTGGAATGCTCAAACGGATAATGCAACTGCGCATACGGCATCGCACCCGAATCGAACCACACGTCGATGAGGTCCGCTTCGCGGGTTAATTTTTTGCCGTTCTGCACCAGGATGATTTCATCCACGTGCGGGCGGTGCATATCAAAGATGTTGTAATTGGCCGTTGAAAAATCGCCGGGTGTAAAATCAGCCAGCGGGTTGTTCGTCATAAATCCGGCCGCGATTGATTTTTCAATTTCGTTTTTCAGTTGCTCCAGCGAACTGATGCAGAGGCGTTCTTCGTCATCTTCATCGCGCCAGATCGGCAGCGGTATGCCCCAGAACCGCGAACGCGAAAGGTTCCAGTCCTGCAGGTTGTTCAGCCACTCGCCGAAACGGCCGGTGCCGGTATGTTCCGGTTTCCAGTTGATTGTTTTGTTCAGTTCCGCCATGCGCTCTTTGGCAGCCGTGGCTTTGATGAACCAGCTGTCGAGCGGGTAATACAGCACGGGCTTGTCGGTGCGCCAGCAATGCGGGTAGCTGTGTACGTCAAAGTCTTTTTTAAACAGCTTGCCGTCGTTCTGCATTTTCAACACGATGCGTTCATCCACGCTCAGGTACGCGAGTTTCGATGTATCGCTGATGATGAACTTCATGTATTCCTGCTGCTTCACCAGTTCTGCTGCTTTTTCGGCATCGCTGAGGTACGCTTCTTTTACAAACTCACCGGCGAGACCGATCTGCGCATCTTTTACCTCCGGGCGGAAACGGCCGCGCAGGTCAACCAGCGGAACTAATTTTTCGTCTTCGTCCATTACCAGCATGGCCGGCACACCGGCTGCTTTCGCAGCGCGCATGTCATCTGCACCAAAAGTCGGTGCAATGTGAACGATACCCGTACCGTCGGTAGTGGTTACAAAATCGCCGGCAATTACGCGGAACGCCTGTTCCGGGTTTTCATGCGGCAGTGCGTATGGCAGCAGTTGTTCGTAGCGGAGGCCGAGCATATCGGCACCGCTCATTTCACCGGCCACCACAAACGGGATGTTTTTGTCACCGGCCTTGTAATCGGCCAGGGGCAGCGCGGCATTTTTCTCCGGGAAATATTTTCCGAGCAGGTCTTTTGCAAGCACCACGGCACAAGGCTCATGGGTGTACTGGTTATAGGTGCGCACCAGTACGTAGGTGATGTTTTTGCCAACGGCCAGTGCCGTGTTCGAGGGCAGTGTCCACGGCGTGGTCGTCCATGCCATGATCGAAATCGGCTCCGGTGTTTCGCGGAACAAATTTTCAATGGCCGGGAAAGCGCCCGGTTCACAGGGCTTCACCTTAAACATGGCCACGGCTGTGCGGTCTTTCACATCGCGGTAGCAGCCGGGCATGTTCAGTTCGTGCGACGAAAGGCCGGTACCTGCAGCCGGTGAATAGGGCTGTATGGTGTAGCCTTTGTACAGCATGTCTTTTTTGTACAGCTCGCCCAGCAGCCACCACACACTTTCAATGTATTTGTTTTCGTACGTGATGTACGGATCTTTCATATCCACCCAATAACCCATCTGCCGCGTTACTGCTTCCCACAGGTCGGTGTATTTCATTACGTCTTTGCGGCACTCTTCGTTGTACTCAGCAACGGTGATGGTTTTGCCGATGGCTTCTTTGGTGATGCCGAGGCGTTTTTCCACGCTCAGCTCAATGGGCAGGCCGTGCGTGTCCCAGCCGGCTTTGCGTTTTACCTGTTTGCCTTTTAAGGTCTGGTAGCGGCAAAAAATATCTTTGATGCTGCGCGCCATCACGTGGTGGATGCCGGGCATGCCGTTGGCCGAAGGCGGACCTTCGTAAAACACAAATAGTTCGTTTCCTTCGCGGGAGGTGATGCTGCGTTCAAACACGCTGTTTTTGTCCCATTCTTCCAGGACTGTTTTCGCCACTTCCGGCAGATTCAGGTGTTTGTATTCGGTGTACTTTTTCATAGCGGATGCAAAATTACGGCAAATCAGGCAAAAAGCAGGATCTGCCGGGTATTGATTTTTATGATTTGGAAGGGGTTAACAGGGGCGCCCGGCGGGAGGTAAATGCGTAATGAAAACGCTTCGCCGGGCTATTTAATTCGTATGCGGATGGGCCGCAAAGCCGCAGCATGGCCAGTTCCCGGGAACAGGAAGCGGACGATAACGGACAGGATGCGGTTGATCATGCCACGAATTTAATGGTTTTTTTATCAAAAAACACCTTGCTCCTGTTTTTTGCGCAGCAGGCGGTAACGGATCAGTTCTGCCGAAACCGGTTCAAATCCCGGCGGTGTAACCGTATCTGTTTTTTCTTTCAGCAGATACAGTTGTTCATGCTCCTTATCCAGCGCAATATTAAAATGCCGCACGAGGTACGCATGAAACGCCCAGGTGCTGTAAATGGCAGGCGAGGTGCCGATGATCTTATCCGTTCCTACTGATTTACCGATCGCATACGCATCGTGCAAAAAATCCTTGTCGCGTTTCGGTTGCCCTGCAAATACGATGGTTGCTGCAATTCCGCCGATGATAACCAAAACCATAACCGCGCTTATGATTTTTGGGCGGCGTATTTCAGCAATCCGCAGCCGCATGATGTGCGCCATCGGTAACGCCATGGCGATGGCCATAAAAGGCAACGCGGTAACGAGATAAAATCCGCGCTGTTCGCGGGTTACCAGCAGGGGAATAATTCCGCAGAACGCCAGCGCCACAAAAGCCCACACGCGCTGAAAATTGCCGGCCATGTTGCGGAGCAGCAGGTACAGCAAAGTAATTACGCCCAGCGGCACAAACAGGTTCTGCAGCAACTCCCACAGCAGGTAAAAACGATTTGATGTGGTGGCCGTTTCCGAAACATTGAATGTGGCAAAAATGCGGTCGTGGTAATACTTCGCGTAACTCAGGCGCATCGCAGGATCGAGCGCGAGCAGCGCGTACACGGCCACGATGGTTACACCGATGATAATACAATCAACAACAGCTTTGCCGAATGTGCGTTCCCTGGTAAACAAGGCAAACAGTACCGGGAACACCAGCGGAAACAGGCCCTGCACGCCTTTGCACATACTGGCTCCCACGAGCAACAGGCCGGAAAATACCAGGAACAGCACTCGTTTATTTTTAAATGCACGCAGTTGCATTTCCACGGCAAACAGCGCAAACGCCGCCATGGCCGCTTCTTCCACGTGGTTGGTGTACGCCCAGAATACTACCGGCATTATAATCCACAGCAGCACCGGCCACCAGCTCATCTCCCCCATTTTGCCGGGATGCAGTTGTTTCCACACGCGCGAAATGCCCAGCGCAGCACCTACGGCCAGGAGTAAACAAAAGATGCGTTCAGTGTACATTGAACTGCCGAGTAAACGGAACAGCAGCGATTCCATCCCAAACAGCAGCGGGGGCTGTTCATGATACGAAGTCATGCAGGTAACCGAAAACGTCGGATCCCAGAAGGTCCCGCGCCCTTCGGCGAGGTTGTGACTTACGGTGGCATAAATCTGCCCGTCCATGAACATGCCATCCATAAACAAGGCAGGCAGCAGCAATGCAATAAACACGGCTGCGGTTAACAGGCGGAACGGGAATACCGGTTGGTTCAGCGCGTTCATCGCGGCTTAATCAATCGTTGCGATCACTTTCAGCTCAATGGCGATGGGCGTGGGCAGGCAATTGATTTCGAGCGTGGTGCGGCATGGCGGATTTTCAGCGAAATACTCCGCCCACAATTTGTTGTAGATCGGGAAATCGTCTTTCATGTTGGTGAGGAAAACGGTTACATCTACAATATTATCCCAGCTGCTGCCCGACGCTTCCAGGATGTAACGCACATTCTGAAACACCGAACGGCACTGCGTGGCAATGTCGTACGAAACGATGGTGTTGTTTTCATCCAGCTCCACACCGGGAATTTTTTTCGTGCCTTTTTCACGCGGACCTACGCCCGACAAAAAGAGAAGGTTGCCCACGCGTTTGGCGTGCGGATATAAGCCCACGGGCTCAGGTGCTTTTCCGGAATTGATTGACTCAACAGCCATGATGTATCGTATTTTCTGCGAAGATACCGATTATGCCACACGTACAAAAAAACGATGCACGCCCGGGGTAACGGAGCGTGCATCGCATTCGTGGGGGTTGGTTGTGCTTTTTAACGTACCACAATCTTCATCGTACGCTCCGGCTGCCCGGGCGATGTTACGCGGCAGAGATAAACCCCGCATTCGAGGCTGCTGCGTTTGATTACGTAACTGTTTCCGTTTTGTTTGCCGCTCTTCAGTACGCGGCGGCCGGAGAGGTCAAACAGTTCCAGTTCAAACTCCTGCGTTTTGTCGAAACGGATGGTGGTGGTTTCGTTAAACGGGTTCGGTGCAACAGAAATACCGTTAACCGGCAGGCAACTGATAGCGCCGAGGGGCTGCACAATCATCGTGTTGAGCGTGTTGGTGGCTACCGGCGGATTAAAATCGAAGTAGTTGTGTGCCGTGTTGGTGATCACTGTTCCTAAAGGCAATCCCGGCATGCGTTTGATGCGGAATTTCACCCAGCCATGACTCGCAGGTTCATTCACAAAACTGTCGGGCAATAAAATGGTGTAGAATGTAAACGTCAGTTCCTGCAACCCGCCCGCAATGGTTTCCATGGTTAACACATACGGATGGCTGGAAGCGCCCGGCTGCAGCGTAAGCACATCGAGCTGCGCGGGAAGTGTGTCTTTTACTACCACTGTAAATGCCGTATCTGTTCCGGTATTCTGGAAACCGATGGTGTACGAAAGCAACGTATCTGTAAGTGTAATATCACCGTTCGCGTTTATGCCCGGCGCCCATACTTCTTTCAGGTTCGGATCCCATGAACCTACAATCACATCCACTTCATCATCCCCGTTATCAATGGGTGTGGTATCACTTACAGTAGGCTGAATGAGTACACTGTCAATGAGCTGCCGGCCGAGATAGCCGCCGTTCTGGATGGTAGGCACCTGCATATTCACACTAATAAAATGTTGCTGTCCTGGTAGCAGGTTGTTAAACAGCCAATAGGCCCTGTTACCGGTGTGATCATCGGCAGGAGGTGTTGACTGAAAATTAGTAAGTATCGAATCGTGCCAGAAAAACAGCGTATCGCTCATAGGCACTGTTCCCACGTTTTTGTAGGAAATATAAAAATACTGGATGAAACCCGGACGCGCAGCTCCGGATGAAAGAGACGCCTGCAGGTCCTGGATACCGGGAATCGGAACGCGCGCAAAATCAAGCCCGGAAACCGTATCGCCCAAAACCGGTATGTTAACCACATGGTAACCGAGAACCGGGCACAGGGTGTTGTAATACAGATTCAGCGGGCCAGCCGGTGTAACGATTTGCGTCCCCGAAACCGGCGCATGAAATACATAATCACCACTGGCATTGGTATATGCATTGTATCCGTTAGTGAGATGCAGCCACATATTCGATGCCGGGGTGTCGCCCAAGTCATAAATACAGTTGTTGTTGGCATCATTGTAATACTTTCCGCGTATCACACTGTAACAATACGATCCGATATAGACAGCGCCGGATTGCGTACAACCGTTTGCATCAGAAACCGTAACCGAGTAGGAGCCGGATGGCATACTCACCAGGTTCTGGGTAGTTGCATTGTTTGACCACAGCCACGTATATGGCATTGTTCCGCCCTGTGCAATTGCATTTACGTGCCCTGTCGGTGTGTTGCAATTAGATGGTGCCACTACCGAAGCACTCAGGTATAAGTTGCCTGCAAGCTGATTTACGGTAGTTTGCCCGAACGAAATGCAGCCCGCATTATCTGTAACCTGCACCGTGTAAGTGCCGGGTAACAATGCAGCAGCCGTATCGTTTAATATCGCCGGATTGGTTAACCAGTTGTAGGTAAACGGCGGCGCATTGCCGCTGGCCTGCGCTACCGCCATGCCGTTTGCATAGTTGGCACAGCTTGCGTCCTGCACTATTGTTGTTATTGTGGGGCCGCCGTTATTCGGGATGTTGGCGACGTTCGAACCGGGGCAACCTTGCGCATCGGTTATGTTTACAGTGTAAGAACCTGCCACTACGTTGCTTATTGTATTACCGGTCGTGGAATTAGACCACGAATAGGTAAATGGCGGGACGCCGCCGGAAACAATGGATGCAACAGCCGAGCCGTTAGATTGGCTGCAGGTTGCCGGTGTAACTGAAACAGTTGATGTAAATCCTCCGTTAACGAATACTGTAACAGTTCCCGTTGAGGAGCAGCCGTTGGAATCAGTAACGGTAAATGTATAGGTGGTTGTTATGGGGGGCGCTGCAATTACGGTCAGCGTATTATATGACGACAAATTAGAAGCCGGTGTCCAGTAGTAGGTATAAGGCGGAGCGCCACCGGTAACGGTTGGCGTAAGTGTAGCCATACTTCCAAGACAAATTGGTGCCGGTGTGGGCATGCTAATAACGGGTGCAGGCACATTTCCGATGGTTACAACAAGGAATGCGTTACATCCGTTCATATCGGTTACCGTAACAGAATATGTCCCTGGTATGAGGTTGTTGATTGTCGGTAACGTAGAGCCATTCGGAGCCCACATGTACGAATAAGGCGCTGTGCCACCGGATGCAACTACGGTTGCCGAACCTGTGGACATGTTGCACATCGCTGGCGTTATCGACTGCAGTGTAAGCGATATCGCTGTAGGCTGAGTAATGGTAATTGTATTGCTAGCTGTTGAATTATCACTCTGATCGGTAACCGTTACCGTGTATGCTCCGGCACGCAGTCCGCTTGCGGTTGCACTCGTTCCGCCTGACGGAGCCCAGCTGTAAGCAAACGGCCCTGTTCCGCCGGTAACCACGGCATGTACGGAACCGTTGCAAAACGAGTTACAGGCAACATGGTTGATGTTGTTAAACGAAACCGTATGCCCGGCCGAAAATCCGGAAACGGTGAAAAGCAAAAACAGCGCGCACAGCAGTGCCTGCCGGAGGGGTAAAGTTGTAATCATGGGTAAAAGGTTTTTTTAGTGTTAATGCAATTTGCCAATACTAAGATATAAAAAAACCGGAACGGGCAGCAGGTTATAGACGAAGCGGCATTTATTACAGGCCATACGTTGTTTTTTATTTACGAATGGACTGCTATTATTAAATCGTAGTATCAGCCGATACAGGCGCTGGCTCGGATGGCGGTTCCTGCGGCTGAGGATCAGCAGGTGGCGGAGGTGTTTCTTGTTTTGCAGGAGCCGGATCCTTTTCCTTTTTTGCAGGAGCTTCGTTTGTTTCGTTCGTTTCCTTTTCACCAAACAGTTCGGCACGTTCTTCATCCGTGGGATAACGGCCATGTTCCTGGTAAAAATATTCGACCTGCCAGGCACGCCCACGTTCTGCAGAATCTTTAATGCTGTCTATTTCATCGGCTACAAACGCATCGGCAATGCCGCAGGCCCAAGAAGTCCACACAAAAAAGAATAACACAGCAATACGTACCAGGTGCTTTTTCATGCGGGGATTAGTTTAACGGGTTTTACTTTTTGCAGTAAGAAAAAGATGCCGCCCGCAACACTGTATGCAAGCAGGTCGCCATAATCAAAAGTTCCCCCGGCATACCCTGTGGCCTGCAGCAGTTCCGCACCGAACGCAAAACAGATTGCCGATGCAAAATAATACCACTGGCTTTGCAGCAAACGTAACAGGTATAAAAACGCAAACAGCCATAAACCCGCCGGCAGGTTATATACCATCCAGTCCGGTAAAACGTGCTGGAATGTAGTCGCTGGTGTTTGTGCAAACCAGGTTTTAAAGCGGATGGTTCCCGGACGGCAGAAAAAATAAATGAGTCCGCCGGCAACAAGCGGAACAACAACCAACAGGAAAAAACGGGCGCGGGTTTTCATTGCATGGCTAATTTCGGAATTTTTATCCGAATTTTTTCAGGATGCCTATAACATCCTGCACATAACTGCCGCCGAATAAATTTACATGCACCAGCAGCGGATAGAGGTTACAATAATCCACGCGCTGTGCCGCATTTTTTTCCGCCGGAAATTCTGCTTCGTAGCCTGCATAAAAATCGGCATCAAATCCGCCGAAGAGGCGCGACATGGCGAGATCCATTTCGCGGTGACCAAAATACACCGCCGGATCGAACACCGCAGGCCCGTTTGTGCTGTGCATAAAATTGCCGCTCCACAAATCGCCGTGCAGCAGGGCCGGTTTTTCTGCCGGGAAAATTTCGCTGATGCGTTCGCAGAATTGTTCCGCCTGTTTTACAATTGTTTTGCCGATGGCCTGTTGGTCAAACGCCATGCGGATTTGCGGAATGATGCGTTCCTCCGCATAAAACGCAGCCCACGTTGCATGCATTGCATTCTGCTGCGGCAGCGAACCGATGTAGTTGCTATGGTCCAGTCCGAAATGTGTTGCACTGTTTTTGTGCAACGTCGCCAGCGCGCAGCCGGCTTCATAACGGGCTGCTGCATCGGGCGTTGTTTGTATCAGAAAACGCAGCAGCAGCCACGCGTCATTTCCCGCAGATCCGCTGCTGATTACTTCCGGGATGTGCAGCGTGTTGGTTTCGCGCAGCAACTGTAACCCGCGTAGTTCTGTATCAAACATGCCGGGAAATTTTGCTGCGTCGTTCCATTTCACAAAAAACAACCCGGCGTTGGTTTCCAGTTTGGCCGCTTTGTTAATGCTGCCGCCATAAACCGAGGTTACCTGTAGCAGCGTAACCGGCAGGTGATGTATTTCCGTAAGCGTGGTTTGCAGTGTTTCTTTTAATGCGGCGGGAAGCATATCAATTGGTATTACAGGTACGCAATCCGATCAGGGATGTTGTACGTTGCACAAAGTTCGCTTGTTTTTTTGAACAACGCATCCGTATAGTATTTCGGCATTTCCGAACCCACCGCGAAATACTTTTCATACTTCGGCAGCAACTCCGGAAAGTGTTTGCGGATGGCATTAAACACAAGTGTTTTGCTGTCGCTGCGGCCTTCACCAAAAAGGGTGAGCGATGCCGGGAAAATATATGCTGCCGGTACGGCCGCAAATGCCTGGAACAGTTCCTGCAAACTGTTGGTCGTATCGCTTATCCACGGCAGCAGCGGCATGAGGCTCACGCCCGGTGCAAGTCCGTAATGTTTTGCGGCGAGCAGGGTATTATAACGAACGGACGGCGGCGTGGCTCCCGGTTCAAATATAGAAGCGATGGTATCACTCAACGTGCTGAACGAAAACGTAAGCAATGCCTTGCGTGTCACTTTTTCTTCGAGGTCAGCCGGCAGTATGGCGTTACGGTGAATGGATTCGAGCAGATCAAAATCGCGCTCCACAAGATGCGATCGTGTAATAATATGTACCGGGAACCGGTGTTTTAAAATCACCTCCAGCAGTTGCTGCGTGAGTTTGGTTTCCGCTTCCAGCTGCAGGTACGGATCGGTGGCCGACGACAGCACGATGAACCCGTATTGTTTTCGTTTGGCGCGCAGTGCGAGTTGCTGGTCGAGCAGGGCCACGGCGTTTGCTTTTACAGCCAGCTGCTGCTCCATGTGCGTACCGTATTTGCTGCCGCGGATGTAACAGAACAGGCAGTTGAACGAACAGGCGACGTACGGATTTACCGTATAGTCGTCGAGGAACCAGGCGTCGCGCTTTTTGGTTTTATTGAGAATGGATTTTACTTCGGTGCTGCGCGGCATTGTTTTACGTTTGTGAACGCAATTGCTGCGCCCGGTATAATTCGCACCGAAGCTACGGCTATTTGCACGTTAAATGTGCGAGAGCGTGTTGCGTGTGCGTTCGTCGCCGGTTGCATCGCCGGTATTTATCGTTGATTCCGGTTCAAACAGCAGCACGTGTACTTCTTCATCGGCCACCGGGCGATGCTCTACGCCATGCGGCACCACGATCATTTCGCCGGCCTGCAGCGTAACGGAATGCGTTCTGAATTCCATGCGGAACGAACCTTCCACCACAAAAAACAGTTCGTCTTCCGTTTCGTGTTTGTGCCATACAAATTCGCCTTTAAACTTCACGAGCTTCACATGCTGCCCGTTCAGCGCTGCAATAATTTTCGGGTTCCAGTGTTCGCTGAACAAACTGAATTTTTCGCGGAGGTTTATTTTTTCGGGTTGATTCATTTTTGAAATATTGATTCAGAGCAACTGCCGCGGATGCAGGAACAGGCCCCACTCGTCTATATATTCTTCCGGTTCCATGGCGTGAATTTCTTTGGCCCATTCCACAAACAGGTCGCGGAATTTTTCCATCTCCGAACGAAAAAGGCGGATGTGATCGGCATGGGTTTCGGTAAACATATCGAGTCCGTGCGACGCAACCAGCAGGTCGTGTGCATGGTAGCGCACCAGCGCCGCATTCTGCATACAGATGAGCCACGATTCCGAACCGATTGCGCCGGCCACTTTGGCCGCCATCATCATCGCCGACTGCATGATGTGATCGCCCTGCATTTCTTTTTCGTCTTCGTCCATGCTTTTGTGCAGCGCGTTTGCAAGGCTCACAATTTCATACGCATGTACCATCAGCGGATGTTTTTTCCGCTTTTTGTTTTTCTTATCGAATTCGTCGCGCTCTTCATCCGAGAGTTCGTCCTCGAAGCCGAAATCATCGTCGTCCCAGGTCATAGGCTATTGATTTTGATGGATTAAATATAACGGATTTTGAACATTTCATGCGTTTTATTATCCCGCAATCCGCATTTGGCGATAAAAGCTTTGTTATTTGAACCAAATGCTGCGGGATTCTCAAATTTAAGCGACAGAACAGGTCGCACTTTCAAAAAAAGAATGTTAAACAGTTCTGTAGCTTATTTTGGGTTATATTTGATTGGCTAACATTAAAAAAACACAACCCATGAAACGAATCATTACTTTATTCGCCGGCTTTGGGCTGGCCTTTCAACTGCACGCGCAGGTCGGCTGTACGCTCGGCCAGATTCCGCAGAACACGCTTGTTTGTTACGAAATCGGCTGCAATACGAATGTGAATGCGCAATTAAATTCGATATGCGGTATACCGGGAACAAGTTACCAGTGGATGCCCGGCAATCTCACCGGCCAGTCAGTAATGCTGTGCCCGGGCACCTACACCGTTATTGCAACCGATGCCTGCGGCTGCAGCGATACCGGTTCTTTTACCATCACACAAAATCCGCAGCTGTTTTGTTCCATCACCAGCCAGGCCGCCACGTGCAGCACCTGCCCCAACGGCACAGCCACAGCCAATCCGTCAGGCGGAACTGCACCTTATTTTTATATGTGGAATACCAGCCCGGTGCAGACCACACAAACAGCCACAGGATTACTTCCGGGCAATTACACCTGCACAGTAGTGGACGCAAACGGCTGCCTCATTTCGGATTCCACTTCGGTTACATTTACATCCGGTATCAGCGAACCAACGAACCAGTTGCCAATCACCTTGCTGCAAAACCCGGTAAACGGGCTGGCGGTTTTCCGCATCAGCACAGCAACTGCATCGCGTGCTGAGATAGAAATTTTTTCGGTTACCGGTGAACGCGTTTATGCATCCAGCGAAACCGGCAGCACTTCCGGCGAACGCACCATCGCCATTCCGCTGCACACCCTCGCAGCAGGCATTTACAATTGCAGCATCACGGCAGGAAAACAGCACGGCAATGCGAAGCTGGTAGTAAACAGCACGAAATAATACTGCACATTTCTGTTCAATAAAAAACGCCCCCGGCTGAGCCGGGGGCGTTTTTGTTGTGTTACTGTTTTTCAGTTTTTGTTTTGCGAAATCACCGCTTCTGAAATCCGTTTCTGTGTTTGGTTGTCCTGCCGTTTTTTATTCAGGCGGTCAATGTATTCTACAAACTGGATGTCGAAGCCGACGTTTAAGAATGTGGGATTTCCGCCGGTGAAAAAGCCGCGGTCTTTCTGCAGCGGTCGTCCGACACAGAAATTCATATCGAGTCCGTTGAAAAAGGTAACACCAAGTCCAACACCGAGCATGGGCCGGTTGAAGTCTTTGGTGGTACCGGTGTTGGCTATGTTATACAGTATGCCGGAAGCATAAGCGAGCATATGAATGTTGCTTACAACCGGTTCTGATGCGGGGGCGGTGCGGACATACGTTTTATTATAATAGGTAAAGGTTTCTCCTTTGCTGAACGAATGCGTGTACGCCAGGTCCCAGATTTTGTATTTGATACCGATTTTCTCACTCACATACGAATAGTTTTTGATCGAATCGTTTGGTGTGAGATACAACGCATTCCAGTGGAACGCCGCATTGTTCGTTCCTACCGTAAATAAAAACTCCACGGGGCGAAACTTGTTGTAATTCATTTTCTGCAGGGCATAAATGAATCCTTCTACATCGAGGCGCATCGAAATCTCGTTTTTACTGTCGTGTTCGATTTTAACGTAACTGCGAACGAATGTCAGAATCCGGTTAATGGAATTGCGCATATTTTCGTCGCTGAAAATATCCCCGGCATCACTCAGCAGGTTGAGGTACAAATCGTATGTGGTTACTTTATCAAATTCATCGAGGCGTGTAAAAACGCTCATAAAACCGGTATTCAGGTTTAACCCCATTTTACGCATGTCTTCTTTTGCGGAACTGTCGATACAGGTCAGGTATGAAAACAAGCTGTCGCGCATCACCAGGAACTTTGTGGAATACGCCCCGAGGCGATCCAGTGACGGTTTGATGTCGTTTTCGTATTCCGCCATGTATTCGTACCTGTTCAATGCAACAAATTTTATTTTTCCGAGAAAGCCGTTTATCCGGGTAAGTTCATCCAGTTCTTTTTGGCCGGTAGTGGCGATTTTACGCAGGTTCAGCATTGCGCTGTCGTATGTTGAAGTGATGGTTTTATACAGCGTATTCGGGTTTCCGCAATTCGGAAACGTGTGTTCCATCGCATTAAAAATTGCCTCTGTATTTTTTCCTTTTGATGAAAGTGTTTTTATCAGCCCGAAATACCGGATATACATATTAAGCATCGCTGTGCCGTCTGCAAATATCTTGTCAGCACTGGCACGTTTATCAACGATCTGCCGGAACAGTTTGTATTTATAGCTGACATTTACATACTTCATTACAACGCCTTCGAGCAGGGCATTTTTTGTTTTGTCAGCCGGTTTTTTACCGAGCAACGTGGCAGCATCTATTCCGGTTTCTTTGGTAATAAGTGACTCGCGCAGCCCTGACTTTTTACTGGCCTGCTTATAGTTTATATTGTAGAAAAAGTAATCTTTTTCATCGCCCTGCGTTTGTTTCAGTGCTGTTTCGAAACTGCCGTATGTTTCATTCAGTTCGTTGAGGTATGCTTTCAGTTCATCACTGGCTTTGGGTGCGTTTCCTTCTGCGTTATTGTTCCTGAGATAGTTCATCATGTTTTCAAGCTCATCCAGCGGCTGTTTGTACTTTCCGGTGCCTTCTAACATTTCTTCGAGGTGAACCTGGTGCAGCATACACTGTGTTTCAGGCAGGTTCAGGTAGGCATTCCATTCCCCGGTCTGTTTTGCGTTTTTTTTCCCGTTTTCATACGCTTTCTTTTTGGCAAGATAATCGTCGTTTTGCTTCCGGATATCCTGGTTTTCCAGGTTCAGATAGGCATTGGTGGCCCCGGCATTCTGCAGGTAGTTCGTGCGCATCAGGCCCAGTTCTTTCAGGCTTTCGTTCTTGCGGATAACCTCTGCAAAAATGTCGAGCAGCACACCTACAAAGGCATTCCGGCTTGCCGCATCTTCATCCCCGTCAATTTCTCTAATATTATTTACTTCCCCGCTGGTCTGCTTTGCATACCCGATTGCCGTAAAACCCTCGAGGCTCATTCCCGGCTGCACCAGTGAAGTATCTATATCAAACGCGTAGGCAAGATTGCGGATATCGATCAGTTCATCTGACTTCGGCTGCATCGTCCGCAGATAATAATCCGTATAAGCAATCACAAACGAAAGATTGACCGTATTCTCCAGCAGGTTTTTGGCCCGCACTTTTTCGTCTTTTTCAGTTGTGATGATATTGATTGTATTATCAATGTAGGTATAGAAAAGCCCGTTTTCAACGCCGATGCTTTTCAGCAGCATGTTTTTCACCAGCTTCGTTTTTACCTCCTTCTGTTTCTCCGCAATAATTTCGGCGATCAGTTCCGCATCCAGCGTTCCTTTTGTAAAACTGAGGCCGCTGAGACCAACCTGGAGCGAAGGCGCTTCATGCAGGGATTGTGCATTGCAAAAATGGGCAAGAATGAGCACAAGTGCTGTGCAAACTACCTTTTTCATACGTATGTGGTTTTTGGTGTCGGGGGAAAGATGCAAAAAGCCACGGGAAAAAATTTCCCGTGGCGAAAAGAGTTACAAACAAAAGACCGGTTAATTAACAACTTTTGAGGCGCTTACTCCTCCGGCTGCGCATACCACTGCTTATACCGTTTCGAAAAATAGAAGGTAACAAGCACGAGTAATATAACGGCTCCCATGACCTGTGAGATTCCCATTACAAAATTTTTCTCCGGAAAAATCGGGTAAATAATTTCTTCGTAGGAATGCGTTGCATAATAATGCTTCTCCGCAAGTTCATAATACATCCCGGCAATAATTACCGGTACCGGCATAATCATCAGCATCGTAAAGTTGAGCGCAATGCCTTTGACCAGGCTCCGCACTTTTGAATACGGAATGGTAAACGATAACGCAAAAAAAGTTACGAAGTAAAGCAGGTAAACAACCGCAAACGCAGTGAATTCGCCGCCGCGAAGCATGGCAAAAAACAGTGCCGTGACTATGGCAAGCACAATACCCGCAAGCAGCGAAAAGAAAAACGTTCGCACCGTGGTATGCCGGAAACCGAAGAGGATAACCGTTAAACCGAGCGAAATATAAAGCATGGCCAGCATAATATCGCGCCAGCCCGAAACCCCGAACGGGTGCATGCGCGAAGTGATATGGTAAATGCCCGAGTCAATTGCATTGACATGGTGCATGACATTCATGTACATCTGCGGATCGTCGTAATAGCTAATGGCCGCCTGGCTCTCCGACACGGGTTCGCTGTAATAACCGTAATAATTGTCTTCCGGATCTTTATACTTCGCTGCAATTGTTGTTGCACGTTGCAGGGCATCGGCAGCACTTATTTCCGGCGCGCGGTTGTAAACCGTATCGTACAGGTCGCGTTTCGATTTTATATACGTTCCTGAAAAATCATCGGCCCGCCCTGTACCGATAAACACGAGGTTGGAGATGCTGTAAAAAATGTAACCCACATTCCCGAGTTTGCGCGAACTGTCGGCAGACGCAATTTGATTTTCCATCTCCAGGCGTTTCAGCATCCGGAAACGCGAGGGGTAATAATTGTCATTAATGCTGTCGTAATAGGTGTACAGACCAAGCGCACGCAGCTCGCGGGGAGCGGCGGTGCTCAGCAGCAACGTATCCGGATCGCTTATGACTTTGAATGAACCACGTTCTGCTACATTATAATAGTAGTTCATCAGGTTAGCATCCCGGATGATTTCATCGTCGGAATAACGGATTTTTGTTTTCACCTGGTCCACCCACAGCGGCACAAATACGATGGCAACCATCACTACAAACGTGATGTAAAATTGCATAAATGTGCGCAGCCGGTCGCCGGTTACCAGGTTGCCGAAGCGTTTGAACACGTTGAAGCGGAACAGGAAAATGAACCACAGCACCATGCCCACAAAACTGAGCAGACCTGCGGCGAAGCTCCAGTATTCCATTTCGGAACGGGTGCGCGGGTCGTCGGATACCAGCAGCGAGAACGTCGCAATAAACAGGTACAGCAGCAGCATGAACCAGAGAACAAGGTGCGTGCGTGCCGACCACACATCGGGATAGTTTTTGAGGAGCCACTGGTCGAGGCGGTTCAGCGGTGCCGGAACCATCGGACGTTTCGGATGTTGTGCAGGTGTCATATCAGAAAAGGCGTTTGGTCGAAGTGGTGATATCCCGGAAATACGAAATGCGTATGCCCGCCGTGATGAGTTGCTGCAGCAGCGCGTGCGCATCGTGTGTGTGCGAAATCAGCGTAAACATGCCGCCGTCGAACTGCACCTGCACATTTATACTGCCCAGCGCAGCCACCAGCATTTCGCGCGTGGCCGTGGTTTCCAGCTCCAGCGCATTTCCGAGCTGCTGCAGGTCCGACTGCCCGGTCTGCAAAACACACTCGCCGCGGCGGATGAGCATGACCGAGTCGGCTGTTTTTTCCACTTCGTGCAGTTGCTGCGAAGTGAGCAGCACACCCATGCGGTGTACGCTTGATTTGGCAAGAAAACGCAGATCGGTGAGTAACGTCTGCTGCGCATGAATGTCCAGATTCGCCAGCGGCTCGTCGAGAATGAGCACGTGCGGCTGCTGCAATAAAATGCGTGCAATTTCGAAACGCGTGCGGTAGCCGCTGCTGATCTGGTTCCAGTTCAGTTCGGCATATTCGGTGAGGCCAAAACGTTCGAGCATAAAATCAACCAGCAGGTTGTTGGCCTCGCCGGTTGTGCCCGAAATGGCTGCGGAAAAATGCAGGTTATCTTTCAGCCGGCCGTACCAGCGCGGGATGCGTTGCGGGATAAATGCAACGCGGTTTTTGATGGTATAAAACTCCTGGTTTTCCAATTGTGTAAAATGCACCCGCCCGCCATCCAGCGCCAGCTGCCCCGAGAGGCAACGCAGCAGCGTGGTTTTTCCGTTCCCGTTTTCGCCGACAATGCCGATGAGCTGCCCGGCATACAGGTCGAGGTTAATAGGACGCAGGCTGAAATGCCCGCTGCCGTAGGCTTTGGTAACGCCCTCGGCGCGCAGCAGCAGCTGATCCATTACCGAACCGGGTTGCAGGCGCTGTGCCAGTTGCTGCAGCAGTTCCTGTGCGCCCTGGTGAAAGGCCGGGCCCCACAGTGCTTTATCATCAAGCGCAATGCGGCGGCGGAATGTGGCACTGAATCGCGTAACGCTGCTGATCATTTCCGGATCGCGCGTGTCAAACGCAAGATCCATCATGCGGCGCAGCCCGGGCGCATCATCACCGTGGCGGAGGTACTCTTCTACTTCCTGTAACATGAATGGCGGTTTATTTTATTGCTGTGAAAGGTAACGGAATAAATCTTCATTTCGTGTACGGCGTTTGCCGTAATTAAATCGCTTACAATTTTTAACAATTGGGCAGCGCAAAAAAAAAACGCGCACCCGGAATCGGGCACGCGTTGCACTCATGTTGTTACACAAGCTCCTAATCTTCTTTTGAACCGTCATCCGCCATACGTACCATTTTCGGTGTGAACTTCGCCACCACATCAACCAGGTCACGCTGCGCAGCCATAACCGTGTTGATATCCTTGTACGCCATCGGCGCTTCGTCCAGTCCTGCACCGATCAGTGTTACACCGTGCGCTTTCAGCACATCTTCCATCGCGGTTTTCCCGATGTTTTTGATGGCCTGTGTACGGCTCATCTGGCGGCCTGCACCGTGTGATGCGGAGTTGATGGAACCGGCTTCTCCTTTTCCGCGCACTAAGAATCCCGGCGCAGTCATCGATCCCGGGATGATACCCATCACATCTTTCGATGCCGGGGTAGCACCTTTACGGTGAACGATCACGTCCTGTCCGTTCCAGGTTTCTTTCCAGGCAAAGTTGTGGTGGTTTTCCACTTTCGCCAGCACGTTTCCGCCAACGGCTTTCGCCAAACGGTTATGAATCACATCGTGACACGCCGAAGCGTAATCACCTGCGAGGTTCATCGCCAGCCAGTATTCCTGGCCTTCGGCGGAGTTCATATCCAGGTACGCCAGGTTCGATGCTTCCTGCGGCAGTTTACACAGCGACTTGGCCAGCTTGGTGTAGTAACCCGCTACGGTTGCACCGAATCCGCGCGAACCCGAATGCGACAACAGGGCAAGGTATTTTCCTTTCGCGATTCCGAGCTGCGCATCATCGGTATCGAATTCGATTATACCCCATTCCACGAAGTGGTTTCCGCCACCCGATGTTCCGAGCTGGTCGGATGCTTTGGTAAACAGGTTTTTGATGAACGGTGTTGCATTGAACCCGTCGTTCGCCAATATCGCGTGGTCGGCTTTTTCTTTTCCGCGCCATCCCTGTCCTGCACCGAACTTGGTATGTGCAATCAGTTCGCGTTTGTAAATGTTTTCATTCGCCAGGAAATGATTTTCGGAGATATCGAAAATAGACAGCGCCATACGGCACCCGATATCCACGCCCACACCGTACGGAATTACCGCGTTATGTGTAGCGAGCACCCCGCCAATCGGCAGGCCGTACCCCTGGTGCGCGTCAGGCATCAGCGCGCCTGCAACAGTTACCGGCAGTTTCATTGCAACGGCCATCTGGTTTTTAGCACCCTGTTCGATGTTTTCTGTTCCGTATACCGAAAATTCGTCACCGGTTTCTTTCAGCGGAATTTCGGTTTCATCAACGTCGTTTTCTTTTTCAATCAGGTCAGCTGCAATCGCTTCCAGGATTTCATCATCCAGGAAATTTTCCGGGTACTGAACAACTTTGGTCAGCAGCGCCAGTACTTCGCCGCGATCCATGTTACGGTAATGCTTTTCAGCAATACGTATTGCGGTACCGATTGCTTTTCCCTGCGGGTAACCGATTGCGATGAGGTCGTCGCCTTTGATGTTCAGTTTGTTCATGGTTGTAAATTTAATGGTTGTTTTGATTTGATGATGCAAACCTCTCCATGAACTGCGCAATTGAATTGCGCAGATAAAATTATTTTTTTAAAATTCGCTATACCGCTGTATGTAAGCGAGTTAAAGTTTATTCTTTTTCATCACCGGGATCACCACGCGGTGCGAAAGCCACCTGAAAAAACGCCAGGGCAGTTGTTGCGTCCATTTTAAATGGGCGGTATAAACAAGGTTGTATTCAATTGCCGCTTCGGCACCACGCGTTTGTTTAAACCGCGAAGCACCGGAACTCATGTTAAAAACAACCTGCATGCGTTCTGCTTCTTTTATGGCGCGCAGAACAATCATGCGGAAAAGCCCTGTTGCTGCCGGGTACGAAAAATCGTAGCCCACAAACGGATTGGTCAATACGCCATCGCGCACAAAAAAACCGACCATTGCAACAATTTTCCCGTTGTGCCGGAACACCTGGAACTGCAGAATACCCGTGGCCTGCGCATGACGTACAAACGCAAGCGTGAACTGCGGATTGATGGCGGAGTATTTGTTAATGTACAATGTGTCGTACAACGATTTCAGTACGGGCAGTTCGGCTTCGGTAATTGTTTCTGCGGTTGTCCATTCAAATTCCTGCAATTGCCGAAACAGCTTTTCATCGTTTTTAAAATCGGTTCGCTTTGTGTACGTATTATTCCTGTAATCTACAATGTACACCTGCCGGCTCAGCAGGTCGTGAAACCCGGCGCTTTTTAAATGCTGCAGCAGCGTTGCATTCAGCCGTTCATTCACCGAACGGAAAACGATGGCCCTGCCGGGATAATGTGCGCAGAGTAAATCACGAAGCTGCTGCAACTGTGCGTGATCAAATTCATGATACAGGTTGGTGGAAAGCAACCAGTTGTTGACATACACTACACGGTCGAACCGGCAGGCTTTACAAAACACACCGGCGATACTTAAAATCAGTTTGGCCGCAATACGGAAAACGGGCTTGCGCGGAAACTCGATATCCATTTCCTTTTTCGCGTAGCGGATGTATTGCGCATACGGCGAACACACATACGAATTGGCACGCGCGCCTGTATTCCCAAGCACCAGGGGCAGCAGGAATTCACCGAAAACGAGCACGGCCACTTCGCAATCGGCGTTTTGAATATACGTTTGCGGATTACCGGTGATGAGCGGCAGCAGGAACTGTTTTGCATACGCTCCGTCTTTGTAAGCGTCCCAGTTCAGTGCGGCGATATTTTCACGGTTGTAAATCTTCACGGCATTGTATTTATCGGTTCGCCGTTCCATTCGATATCGCAGGTGGTGGCGCCCAGCAGCGAGGTGCGGTAACGGAATTTACGGAAAACAAATTCCGCAAAGGCCAGCGGTTGCAGCAACGCAGGCAGCGGGTCGCGGCGGCTGAACACGGCATCGTTTGCGCGGCGCACTTTTTTGCTGAACAACTTTCCCGGTTTTAAAAACGCAAGCACTGTTTTCAGTGCATATTCTTTTTCTCCCGGAAAAATAATTTCGTCATCATCCAGCCATGCATCTGCAAGCCTTCCGCGCAGCAAATGAACGCCGCTGGTGCCGCGCGGATTGCACTCAATCACATACGGCGTTCCGCTGCTGTCAACAATCACATCAAACGAAAGCTGCCCGGTGTAGTTTATTTTTTTTCCGAAGGCGGCCACCTGCCGGAACACTTGTTCGTTCATGCATTTTTCAAAAAAGATGCCCGCCCCTTTCCCGGCCCTGTACAGCGGATGATAGGCTGCAAACGCTTTTAAACGGCCTTCGTTCCAGCTGCTGTACACACAAATTTCTTTCCCGGCAATTCGTTTTTGTGCAACCCAGTTCGTTTTTTCCTTTTCCGGGAAATGTGTCGCCGTTATTTTTTTACCGATGATTGTTGCTGCTGCAAAGCGGGAATAACACGGCTTGAAAACATACACTTCGCTGTTGTGCCAGCCTGTAAAATCAGTCAGCAATACCGTTTCCGGAAACGTAAAGGCTGCCGCTGCATACTTCGTAAATTCCAGTTTGTGATGCAGGCTGTTCATACATTCCAGGTCAGCGGTCCACGTTTTGCAGGCAAATGAATCACGTAATGCTGCAACGTAAAATGTTTCTTCGCAGGTGGGAATGAGGTGCGTAACCTGTTCTGTTTTGATGATCTGCTGCAATGCGGCGGCGAATGCTTCCGTATGAAACCGGGGCGAAGGAACACGATAATAATTGGCTGCGGCATTGCTCCATCGTGCCAGCGGCATGTGCATACTGTCGGCAAGTATTACACGGTGTCCCCTGCTTTGAAACGCACGCGCCAGTTCAAGGGCAACCGGGGCACGTGCACCGGTAAGAAGTATCGTTTCCATCAGCAGGCGCTTTGTGATTTCACTGTTCGCGTTTTACAGCAACGGTTTTCACGTTTCCGCCTGAAAACGGAAATTGTAACAATATCCCTTTTCCGATTGCAGTTCCATCGTGCCTCCGAGCTGGTCAATAAGCAGGCGGATCAGTTCTGCGCCAAACGTTGCTTCGCCCGGTGCATCTGTCTTTGCTGCGGATGAACCAATGCCGTCGTCAGCAACAAAAAGTCCGATCTCATTTGCATCGTGCAAAGTAATGCAGATGGTTATCATGCCTTTGTCTCGGCCGGGAAAAGCATACTTGATGGCGTTTGTAATAATTTCATTAACGAGCAACCCGATGGGAATGGCCTGGTCAATTTTAAGCGTTACCGGTTTGGCTGGTCGTTCAATGCGGAAGGACAGTTTTGTCTCCGGCTTTTCAAGCGTCTGCACCGCAAAGTCACCAACACTTTGCAGGTAATCGGCCAGGTCAACCGCGCCGAGATTCGACTGGTACAGTTTTTCATGCACCAGTGCCATGGTTTTGATGCGGCCCTGTATGCCGTCTATCAGCTGGCCGATGCGCGGATGTTCAATAAACGACGACTGCAGGTTGAGCAGGCTCGAAATAATCTGCAGGTTATTTTTTACGCGGTGATGAATTTCCCTGAGCAGTATTTCTTTTTCGCGCAGCGCCAGGCGGATTTTTTCTTCGGCCTGTTTGCGTTCAAAAAACATCGGCACATCGTACACCTTGGGTTTGCCTGTTGGTTGCGACGATTTTTCAAGATACGAACCGATGCGGTCGGGTGGCGCCATTATAAAAGTACAGTTGGCATCGCCGCGTGCACGGCACGAAATTTCTACTGCCGTAAGCGGAATGCCGAAACTGGCTTCGCACCAGCCCGAGCTGTAGGCCGCATTCATAATACAAACCGGAAATTCAGCGGTTTTGCCTTTCCGTATCCAGCTGTCGGCCTCAAATGAAAACGGGTGATTGTATTTCAGGAAAAAGTGTTCATCGGCCGACGGATTCGATTCCGGCAGAATGTCAACAAACGCCCAGCCGGAGTATGCAAAATGAACCGGACCTGCTGACAGCTTTTCTACCGGGTCGCTCAGGTTCATCATGCGGTGAAAGTTGTGCGCATCTTCCAGCCCGATTACGTGCGCAATATCGAAAAGGAAATTTTTTCCGATGGCTATCGCCTCTTCTTTTCCGCGGTCGGCATACAGATCGAGCAGCTTGTGAAAAAAATCGATGGAAAGCGTGGCGGCGCGAACCAGTACGTAACGGTCGCCGTTTATTTCAATGGTTCCCTGTTCGGGACGAAAATCAATGTCGTTGAAATAGGCCTTTACCGTTTCCTGTGCTTTATCGAATATCGGTTTAAAATGTTCCGGAACGGATACCGTTTGTCCCGTTTGCGCAAAACGGGAAATCGTCTCGCGCAGCGTTTTGTTTTCCTGCTCCAGCTCCGCAATGCGTTTCCGCAGCGCCGTTTCGCTTTCCGTTGTATTGGCCTCCATGCCGACAATTTAGAAATTTGTCAGCAATACATCGTAATCCTTCGCTTCAAATTATAAGCGGATTTCAAAAAAGAAGCCCGGTGGTTGAGAAAAACGGCTGAATTTGTATCAATTAATCGGATTGATTCATTCAACGATCTGGCCGGGCTCTTTTTTAATCCTTTTTACACTTCCAAACTATTTTTGAAACAACAAAAAGTGCGTGGTCAGTTCGGATGCCGTGCGGGATGGATGGTGTAATGGAAGGTGTATCGAGAACGTGCGGGAGGAGGCCAGCGCACGTTCTCGATACATTTCTTACTGATGAAAAATCAGTAAGAAACACGCGAACTGACTGCCCGCAATAATTTAAATGGATTACAACTCCGATACATTTTTTACTGATGAAAAATCAGTAAGAAACACTCGAACTGACTGCCCGCAAATAAATAAAACATTCCGGAGTTTATGAGCATCCTATTTCAGGCAGGAACACGTTCTGTAAAATGAAAACCCCCGGATCGTATAATACAAATCCGGGGGTTCATACGGGTTATCAGTCAACAAGCAGTTGGGTAACTGCGGCGGTGTTCCGCGCCCACTGCGTGGTATATACTTCGTCCGCATCGGGCACATCGGTTATCCAGAGTCCCTGCGCATCTGCCTTCACCTGCAGCAGCGTACCGATGCTCAGTTTGCTGTTCAGCTTTCCGAGCAGGTCGTACACGGTACGGAACGACAGGTTTGCAGCAAGCTGGCCACCGAACGGCATTTCGAGCCAGATCACTTCACCTTGTTCCACATCAAGCACACCAAACACGAGTCCCTTGCCCAGGGAGCTGGTGATGCGCACCTGGTGCTGTACACACGAGGGGTCATAAGCCACGCCGGTTGTTTCCGAAATCTTCATGTGGTGTTCGCTGTTCATCCAGCCTACCACCATGTTCGGGGTCATGCTTCCGTTGCTGTACGCATTGCAGGTAAACACCACGAACTTTGCATGTGCTGCGCGCAGCTGTTGCAGGTTGATTTCGATGTATTCTGCAGTTCCCACCATGTGCGGGATGCTGCGGATATCGCCGCTGTGTTTGCAGCCGGTTGCAGTGAGCTGGTGAAACGCGCACAGTTCAACATGGCCTTTAAACACAACCTGGCAGCTCAGGTCCATATCCAGGTGCTGTGCTTTCATGCCGGTTCCCCATTGCATGAAGAGGCGCACACGATCACCATCCACCGGGAAACGGGTTCCCATCAGCGCCGATGGCAGGTCCTGCACATTGTCGCTGCGGTCGCCGATGGATACCGGGATGTTGAACAGGCCCGGTTCAATGTACATGGACGTGTTTGTGTTTTCAATGGCCGCGAAACGTTTCTTCATGGCCAGGATACACAACCCGCTCACGGCATCTTTCATCGCGTCGAGCTGTTCGTCGCTGTAAATTTCGAGCATGGCGTTTCCCGCAATGTTCTTGGCGTTTCCACCAAGCGGTTTCACGGTACGCCCCGATTTATCGAAGTAACGCGCTGCATACATGTTGAGTGTAAATACCAGGCGTGCCGGTACTTTATCAATCACTTCTGCAAATGCGGCAACGGCTTCATCAGCACCAAACCACAGCATGTTGGCAAACAGCGAACGTGCAAACAGGCCCGGACGTTGTTTCAGCAGTGCAAATGTTTCATCGGCCTGCGCACGCAGACGGAAGTGGTTTACACGGCCCTGCCATACGTCGTAACGTTCGTTGTAGAAAACATCAAGTACGTCGCGCAGCTTTTCGAAACCGGCGCGCTTGCTGTATTCCGCCAGGCGCAGGGCGCGGATAAAACGCACCCACATGTTTCGCTTCGGGTGCATGATTTCGCACATTTTTTCGGCCGGCAGTTCCATTGCATTCAGCCAGCCTGCAGTCATTGTGCATTCTTTCCGTGAGAAGCGCAGTTTTAGCGCTGCAATCGAACGAAATTTTGCCTGGTTAGGATTTCCGTTTGCATAAACAATATGCACATTGTTCCGTGTGTGTCGTTTAATGATGGTTTTCGGTTCAATGATTTGCAGGAACCCGGTATGCTTGTACCAGAGGTAACGCATCACGTCGGTAGGCGATGTGAGTATGGCCTGTGCTTTTTCCGGTTCACCGGCCTGCACGTACAGGTCAATTACGGTCATCAGGGTTTCTTTCATACCCACGTTCACTTCCGGCAGCGGCAATTCCTTCATCAGCATTTTCAGCGAATCAATCTGCGTAGCATCCAGCGCGGTTTTCGAGCGGAGCAGGTCAGCGAAGTATGTGGCTGCTTCCTTTTCAGTCCACAGGTCGAGCACTTTCTTTTTGCTTCCCTGGTTCAGCAATACCAGTTTGTTGGTTTCAAACGGGGTACCACAGAACGGGCAACCGTTGTAACGCTCCAGCGGAAATGTACCGTGCGGGATGATGTGTCCGCAGGCCAGGGTTGTACCGCGTGCTTTAAACACGTTGGCGAAAAACGTCATGATGTGATCGGTAGCCGATTCACCGGTTGGGGTATCCCAGCCTTTCACCAGCGGGGTCCAGTTTTTATTTACACCGGTCAGGGTTTTCAGCCGGTTCAATACCTGCAGGTGATACGCAGGGCTGGTTTGGTTGAGTGCATGCAACAGGTCTTCCGAAACCTGGAAGCCAAGTTTGGAAATGTTTGCAACCAGCACGGCAGTTGGTCCTGCCAGGGTTGTGCGGTTTGCAGTTTGTGCTTCAGCAGGAACAAACAGGGCTTGCTGGCGGAAGGCTACGGTTAACAGGGTGGTGTTCATGGGTGTTGTTTTTAAAAGTGGTAATTGCAGTGCTGTTTTTTTAGGGAAAAAGAAGTAAGCACAGCTTGACCAGTTTAACTTTATTTAATTATTCAAGGTAATCCAGAAACTGCTTTATTCCAAAAAGAGAAGTAAGTTGCTGTTGACCTTGTTATTTTTTAAACAGCCTGCAGCGGTAGTTTACCGGTGCTAAGCTGTTGTTGATTTTAAAAAAAAAATCAGGCGGTAATTGAAAAAGTGCGTTTTCTACCAAAGAGAGTTTAGAAGTAACTTAATCTTGACCGTTCTGATGATGCAAAGATGTTTGTGCAACTGCGCAACCGTTATGCGCAGTAAATTCATTTTGTTGCGCTTTTGTCTATTTTGCTGTTTATCAGGAACTTAATTTTGTTTAAACCTCCGTTTTCAATTCATCTGCGCAAATACATTGCGCAGTAAAAACAAAGCCGCTATATTTATCCGTTCCTAAAAAGCACCGTTATGCCCATTAACAAACAGGCGCTCATCCGCTACAAAACCATTGACAACTGTTTGCAGAACCGTTTCCGCAAGTGGACGCTGGAAGACCTGATTGAAGCGTGCAGCGATGCGTTGTACGAATACGAAGGCATTACCCGCGGCATCAGCCGCCGCACCATACAGCTCGACATCCAGAACATGCGCAGTGAAAAACTGGGCTACAATGCGCCGATTATTGTAACTGACAAAAAGTTTTACAGCTACGAAGAAAAGGGATTCAGCATTACCAATACGCCGCTTACACAGCAGGACCTCGGCACGTTAAATGAAGTGCTGGATGTACTTAAACAGTTTAAAGGGTTTGGTTATTTCCAGGAAATAAACGGCATGGTAACGCGCCTGGAAGACAAACTGTACAAGCAGCAGCACAAAGGCAAATCGTACATTGACTTTGAAAAAAACGAACTGCTGAAGGGACTGGAGTTTATTGATCCGATTCACCAGGCCATCCGCGCAAAGAAAACGCTGGCCATTCATTACAAATCGTTCAAGGCACGTGAAGCCACGCGCATGGTGGTGTTTGCCTACCTGCTGAAAGAATACCGCAACCGCTGGTTTATGCTCGGCGCCACGCCCAAAGGATTGATAAACCTGGCACTCGACCGCATGGTGAGCGTGGAAGAAGCACCCGGCGAAAAATATGTAAAACCGGATTTTGATGTGTTTACGTTTTATGATGACACCATCGGCGTTACCAAAATGCACGGGCAGAAACCGCAGCTGATTGTATTCCGCGTTGCAGAAGCACACGCCCCTTACCTGCTCACCAAGCCGATGCATAGCAGCCAGAAATTGCTGAAACAGGAAAAAAACAGCAGCCTGTTTTCCATCGAAGTGATCTGGAACTTTGAAGTGGAGCGTGAACTGCTGGGCTTCGGCGAACACCTGCAGGTGCTTAGTCCGAAGAAATTGGTGAAGCGCATGGCTGCACGGATATCGTGGCTGAAAAAACAATACGACGCAGCCGAAGAAAAATAATTTGGAAGTTATATCCGGATTCATTTACATTTGCCGCACAATAAAAAAAGCACTCCATCTTTTTTTTGAAAAGGAGGGCCATCATGAAAAGTCGTACACCCTTTACCGAAAGCCTGTAGCAGCGTAACCGCCGCCGGGGAATCCTTTTTCCTTTTTTTAAACCAATAATCGCAGCGCATCCCGCTGTGTGATTCCTGTTGCTGTTTGCTGTGCAGGTAAACGACTGCGGTCGTTTTCTTTCCTGTTTTACAATTGACTTTTTCAACTATGGCCACAGCCGGATGGGCAGACTATGCCCGCGTGAGTCGTATCAAAACTGCGCGCAGGCGCAAACGACTCGTTATAAAATACAACGATAAAAAACTGCTGGCAATGCATCGTGAGCTTGATGCATTGTATGAACGCGATCGTAACCTCGGTTATGAAGCGCTGGTTCCGCCCATACAGCGCGGGTGGAAACGCTCGTTTGTGCTGCGCGAAGAATTTGAGCGCAGCCGCGATGCTGCGTTTTATATTGAACTGCTTAAAAAAATAAACACCGTGGAATACAGCTACCGCCGCGATTTTAAAAAGAAGAAAAAAAGGCGCGGCCGGAAAGTACATGTAGAGCGCCCGCAATACCTTAAAACATTGTCTGAATGGGAACTGACACGTTTAAAACTGACGGAACGCGAACGCATGTGTTTTGCCGAGGTGATTGAACCGACACACCGCCGGCACGAATGGAAGAAAATTTATGTTTTCCAGGAACCGTGGCGTTACCGTTTGAAAACAGAGCCAAACCTGATTACAAAGGTGCGTGTTTTTGATTCGTTGCTTAAACAGGAAATAGCACAACTCGAAAACGTTTTATTTTCCGGCGAAATCTATGGCCGCTGGTGGAAACTTACACGGGGACAAAGCAATTGGAACTCACGCTGGCGCATACACCTTGAAAAACCGGAACCGAATTACATGGCATTGCTCCGGCACAATCCGCTGGATGTGCGGCTGCTGTGAAACGCCATGCGGTTACGCATCCACATCCGCCAGCCCGTTTTTCAGCGCAAACACCACCAGCCCCGCCACATTGCGCGAATTGGTTTTCTGCAGCAGGTTGTTGCGGTGCCCGTTTACGGTTTTCACGCTGATGAACAGTTTTTCGGCAATTTCTTCCGATGTAAGCTGTTTGCAGATGAGGCTGAGTATTTCTTCTTCGCGGCGCGTGAGCTCGATGTTGGTGGTGTGCAGCGATTTCAGTTTTGTTTTTTTGCCGAGGTTGCCCTGTATGGCGCGCAGCGTGCGTTCGTTGATGTACGAGCCTTTCGTGTGGACGCTTTCGATGGCTTCGCGCACTTCTTTCGGATCGCAGTCTTTTACGAGGTAGCCGTGCGCGCCGTGTTCGATGAGTTTGGCGATAAAACTTTCGTCCTGGTGTACCGAAAGAATCAGCACTTTAATGGACGGGAACTTACGCAGCACCATGTCGGTAACGTCAATGCCTGAAAATTCGCGGTCGCCGTCAGCGGGCAGCGAGAGGTCAACCAGCAGCACATCGGGCAGTTCGGGGAGGGCAGAAAGTTTTTCTTCGGCCGAAAAACCGTTTTCCGATTCAAACATCACCGTGGTTTTGTCCCAGAACGAAAGCAGGGCTTTCATGCCTTCGCGGAAAAGAAACTGGTCTTCGATGAGACCTATTTTTATTTTTTGTTCCATGATCGTAAACTATTTACCGCGATGTAACGCAATGTTTTGCGCAATGTCACGCAATGTATTCTTTTCTTTTAACCCATTAATGGTATTTCTGCCGTTACGGCGATGCCGCCCTGTTCGCTGTTTTTTATGGTTACGGTTCCGTTAAGTGCGTGTATGCGGGTTTCGATGCTGTGCTGCCCGATCCCTTTTTTCAGGTTGGTTTCGTCAAAACCTTTGCCGTTATCGTTGTAATGTAATATTACGCTTCCGGCCTGCTGCTGCAGGTGCAGGCGGATGTGCGTGGCCTGCGCGTGGCGGATGGTGTTATTTACCAGTTCCATGCATACACGGTAAAGCCCGAGTTCGGCGGCAAGCGGCAGGCGGTGCGAATAATTACCGGTAATTACTTCCAGCTGCAGTTTGCCTAGTTTGTTCAGGTCGGTGGCCATGGCTTCGAGCGTTTGCGCGAGTCCGAAACTTTCGAGCAGGGGCGGCATCAGTTCGTGGCTGATGCGGCGCGTGGAGGCCAGCGCGTTTTCGAGCATGCCGCGCACCTGCTGCATGTGTGTGATCTGCGCCGGCTGCAGGGCCGTTTCCTGTTCAATGTGCATGAGGTGCATGCGCGCCATGGACAGCGCCGCGCCCAGTTCGTCGTGCAGGTCGCGGGCAATGCGTTTGCGTTCTTCCTCCTGCACCGCAATACTGGCCTGCAGTAACTCGAACTGGTGCTGTGCGTTTAGTTTTTCCTGTTTGAGTTTTTGGGTAAGCAGCTTCTTTTTGAATTGCTGGTTAAGCAGCAGTACGCCCAATACAATCAGGAAAACCACGCCGGTGAGTGGCAGCAGTGCGGATAAAAAATTTATGTCGTTGGCCGTTTCCATAATCCAATAAAAAAAGAAGAGTACATGACCAGGGAGAAAAAACCGTGAACAATCCAGGAATACTGACTCAGGTAAATCGGGAACGACCGGTTGATTACATCACCAAAGTAAAACAAAAGCAGGTTCGATGAAAAATAAATCAGCAGGCCCGCATTGATCCAGTTTATGCTTTTGAATTTCCCGTCGGCAACTTCTTTCACCGCTTCGTTCTGCGCGATGTTGAGTGTGAAAAACGAAAGGATAATTACCAGCACCGATTCAACAGTAAGGGCATTCGAGTCGAATGTAAACAACCCCTGGATAAAAAAGGAATTAATAATACTGAACACCAGGAACAGGATGAGTACCGTATTAAAGATCCGCGGATCAATGTAGTTGCGCAGAACTGATTTAAAAAACCAGAGCAGGATAAAAAACCCGGCAGGCACATACACATGATGAAGCGGCAGGTTGTTTTTATGAAACCACCATAATAAAACCGTTGCCAGTTCTACGGCACAGGAAAGAAAAATGAACCAGCAAAAGAGGCGCAGTTCATTTTTCAGTTTCCCATAGATAGCAATGGCATATCCCGTTACAATAAATTCAGGAATGCATGAAATGGGTATTAACCATTTTGAACTAGGCATTCGGGATATGTATATTTCCGGCCTTATAAAGATCGCTGTTCACGTCGCAGGTATTCGGACAGGGTGCGCTGAAGTCGTACGCAAACGGGGTGTTTGGAACAATAACATCATCAATGTATACATCACCCACAGGAATGTATTCGGAATCTGTTTCGTGTTGATTAGTAATCATCGGTACCATATATAACTTATAAACTCCATTAGGGTCTGTCGGGTCTTCGCTCATACCGATATATGCTCTGAAATGATCTTGCGGAAAATTCATATTGCCAGCCTCACCGAGTAACTGAACAATATCTGCATGAAGAATTTCATAGCCTTTGAGCAAATTCGCCTGTGTATAATATTTGACAAACTGCCCTTCCGCATTCCGAACCCAAAGCTGCGACATTGTTGCTTTGTAGCGTGCGATGTCTTCCATTGCATGTGTGTAGGGAACGCGCTTTTTAAGTTCGTTTTCAGAAAGGCCATCTGAAGAAACAGGTAGGTAGGTAGGCATAGGATCTAAGTTTTTTTGGTTTCCGCAATAATACGCGCAAAACCATACGCAAATCAAGGTTTTCCCTGAAATTCACGAAAAACAGTTAATTGTTCCTGAAAACCGGGTATTTCTATCCGGTTTTTAAAAACACATGTTTTGCTGCTGTTTTGGCGGTCGGGTTTGCTGTTGTTTTGCAGCCACCGGAACGAACTACACTTCACCGGTAAACAGCGGAAGCCGAAAAGCTGGACCCTACGAGTAGGCAGATCTTCAAAAATCATTTGTATGTCAGACACAATTAAAAATCCGGCAGCCGAAACCACACCAACTGTAAAAGGCCGTGGTGCCAAAATCCCCGTTACATTCCAGTCGCTTGATGAAACCTACACCTGCGATAAGCAACTTTATTATGTTTCAACGGCCTACGTTATAAATAAAATGAACGGCGGTTCGCTGGAGTGGGCCCTCACTACCAACGGAAATTTTAATTATGCCTGGAACGCCGGCAGCCAGAACTTCGCCCCGGCCGGTGCAAGCAAAATGGAGGTGTTTGAAATTCAGCGCGGCAACCTCGGTTCTAATCCTGCAGGTTTGTATGAAATTTTTTCAGCGAGCATCAACTTATACAATTCGGTGATTGAGCTGCAGCTCAAATTTGTTACCACCTCCACCTGGGGAAGTGATATGTATGCCAATGTGCTTCTCGATGGTGTTACCCAGACAAACGGCTGGTTCAGCGACGACCGCACCGTGTCTTTTATTGTAAAAGGCGGGTACGATACTACCGTGATTGACGTAACATTCCCGTACGGCGGGCAGTTTTACGATGATGCGGTGTTTACTTTTTCCGAACATTTTTAAAGTTCAGCGCATAAAAAAGGCGATCCGAAATGGTCGCCTTTTTTTATTTTGTTTTTCGCAGCCTTTACTTCAGCAGTTCCCCGTTCTGGCGCAGCAGCTGGGTTTCCGATTTCTTGGCTTCAAACAGCGCATTGATGTAACGGGCCTGCGCGTCTTCCAGGTTCTGCTGTGTTTCTTTTGTTTCGAGCAGGTTGGCTTTGCCGCTGCGGTACCGTTCCATGGAAATCTGCAGCAGCTGTTCGCTTGCTTTCAGGTTTTCTTTTTCCATGTCCAGGATCGTTTTGTTCATCGTAAAGTTTTTGTAGTCCACATACACCAGCGCATCCACCGTTTGTTTGTACTGCGCGGTAGCCTGCTGCTGCGAAAGCAATTCGATTTTACGCTGCGCGATTAAATTTTTATTGCGCATGCCGTTAAAGAGCGCCCACGATGCGGTGATTCCGCCGTTAAATCCGTTCTGCCGGTTAAGGGCTACAAACCCGGCCTGGCTTTCGCTGGCGGTGAAGTTGTATGCGCCGTTGAGTTGAATCTGCGGCAGCAGGTTGCCTTTGGCCTGGCGGATGTTCTGTTCGGTAATGCGTTCGCTTTGCGCAAAAATGCCGAGGCCGGTATTCGTTTTATAAACCGTTGATTTTAATTGCTCGTATGACGGATTGTAATTTGTTGTAATGCTGTCTGTGGTTGAAAAATCAACATCAACCCCACGGGCAAGCAATCCGTTCAGCGTCACTTTTGCGGCAAGCAGTTGTTGCTGCAGGCGCAGCAAATCGGTGCGTGCGCGGTTTTCATCGGTCTGCAGCAGCAGCACATCTACCTTGCCTTCGGAACCCACATCGAAACGCGCCTGCGCAATTTTTTTGCGTTCGGCATACAACGTAAGGTTTTGTTCCGCGGTTTTAATCAGCTGCTGTATGCGCACCACATCATAATACGCCACCACAATTTCATACACCGTGGTTTCCAGTTGCTGTTTCAGTTCGAGGTCGCTGCGTTGTTCGGCGTAATCGAGCATTTTTTTCACGGCAAACATTTTCATGCCGTCAAACACAATCCAGCCCACGTTGAGCGAAGCGGCCGCATTGTCGGAAACCGCGCCTTTGCGGTCCTGCACCGCACCCGAAGCAAACTCCTGGTACGAATTGGCATTGGCATAGCCCACGCTTCCGTTCAGTGAAACGGTGGGCAACATGCCTGCATTGCCGGCCGTGTTCTGCAGCGCTGCAATGGATTTATCGTTGCGGTACATTTTCACCGCGTAATTATTTTCAAGGCCGGTTTTAATGGCTTCTTCCAGGCTGAGGTTTTGCGCCCCAAGCGGTGCGCTGCACCAGGCAACCAGAACAGGAATAGCTGCAAGCAGCCGGAACAGGTTATGCCGCATCTTTTTTGTCTTTTATAAAGAGGGAATAGATCGCAGGAATTACATACAGTGTAAGGATCATAGACAGCAGCAGTCCGCCGATGATCACAATACCCATGCCCATACGGCTTTTGGAACCCGCGCCAAACGCAATGGCAATGGGCAGCGCGCCGAGAATGGTGGCAAGACTTGTCATCAGGATCGGGCGCAGGCGCGCGGTGGACGCTTCAATCAGCGCCTCGCGAACACCCATGCCGCGTTTGCGCAACTGGTTCGAAAACTCGATGATAAGAATGCCGTTTTTCGTTACCAAACCGATGAGCATAATCATACCGATCTGGCTGAAAATATTCAGCGTCTGGTTAAAATACCACAACCCGAAAATAGCGCCGGCCAGCGCGGTAGGAACGGTAAGCATGATGATGAGCGGTTCCACAAAACTTTCGAATTGCGCAGCCAGCAACAGGTAAATGAGCAGCAGCGCCAGCAGAAATGCAAACAAAATGTTTGACGAACTTTCCGCATAGTCGCGCGAGGCGCCGGTGAGTGCGGTGGTGAAACGTTCATCAAGCACCACTTTCGCAATGCGGTTCATTTCGGTAATGCCATCGCCGATGGTTTTTCCCGGCGCAAGTCCCGCCGAAACGGTGGCCGACTGATACCGGTTGTAATGATACAGCTGGGGCGGGCTGCTGCGTTCGCGCACGGTGATGATGTTGTCCAGCTGAATCATTTCGCCTTTGCTGCTGCGCACATACAGCGCCCCGATGTCTGACGGATCGTCGCGGTTTGCACGGTCCACCTGCCCGATCACCTGGTACTGCTTATCGCCCATGATGTAATAACTGAAACGTTGTCCGCTCAGCGCAAGCTGAATGGTTTGCGCCACATCAACAATGGAAACGCCGAGTGTTTTTGCTTTTTCGCGGTTTATTTCCACCACGAGTTCGGGTTTGTTGAATTTCAGGTTGGCATCAACGCCCTGGAACACGCTGCTTTTGTTTGCTTCTTCGAGAAACTTCGGCAGTTTTTCCTGCAGTTTTTTAAAGTCGTTGGTTTGCAGCACAAACTGTACCGGCAGTGCCCCGCGCGGGCCTCCGCCCGACGAGATGGACTGTTCCTGGATCACGAACACTTTTCCTTCCGGAAACTGCGCCAGGTTTTTGTTGAGGTATGCGGCAATCTGTTGCTGCGAACGTTTGCGGTTTTGTGCTTCGGTTAAAGCGAGGCGAACAAAACCCGTATTCACCGCACCCGATCCGGCAAAGCCCGGGGCCGTTACCGTAAGGCACACATTTTTTTCAGCGATGGAATCCGTTACAAAACCGGAAACACGATCCATCAGGGCATCAGTTGCTTCAAACGAAGTGCCCTCGGGCATGGTAACGCTGAGGCGCAGCCAGTTGCGGTCTTCCAGCGGCGACAGTTCCGACTGCAGCTGCGATCCGAAGTAAAAAATACTGCCCCCGGAAACAAGCAGGATCACAAAAGCCCACCAGCGTTTCTGCAGAAATCCCGTTACCGAATTGCGGAACCAGCGGTCCATGCCCTGGAAAAACGGTTCGCTCCATACATAAAAACGGCTGCGTTTGTGCGGGTCTTTATGTACGAGTTTCGCGTTGAGCATAGGCGTAAGCGTGAGCGAAACAAATGCGGAAATCAAAACCGAACCGGCAATCACTACGCCAAATTCGCGGAACAGGCGGCCTACAAACCCTTCGAGAAAAATAACCGGCATAAACACCGCGGCCAGCGTAAGCGATGTAGAAATAACCGCCATGTAAATTTCGCGCGTACCGGCAATGGCGGCTTCTTCGGGTTTCATGCCCCGCTCTAATTTTTTGAAAATGTTTTCCGTTACCACAATGCCGTCGTCCACCACCAGCCCCGTTGCCAGCACAATGGCCAGCAGCGTAAGCACGTTGATGGAATACCCCATCACATACATAATAAAAAACACGCCGACGAGCGACACGGGAATATCAATGAGCGGGCGGAACGCGATAAGCCAGTCGCGGAAAAAGAGGTAAATGATTACAATAACTAGGACCAGCGCAATGAGCAATGTTTCACCCACTTCGGTAATTGATTTTTTGATGAAGCGTGTATTGTCGAGCGCAATGTTGATGGTGTAATCGGCCGGCAATTCTTTTTTAAGCAACTCAAACCGTTTGTAAAATTCGTTCGAGATGTCAATGTAATTGGCCCCTGGCTGCGGCACCAGTGCAATGCCCACCATGGGCGTGCCTGATTCTTTGAGCACGGTTTCTTCGTTTTCCGGACCGAGTTCCACGCGGGCCACATCGCGCAGGCGCACAATGTCGGAACCGTTTTCTTTTACAATAATCATTTCAAATTCCGGAACGGTGCTCAGGCGGCCGATGGTGTTTACCGTTAACTCCGTGGCATCGCCTTCAATTTTGCCCGAAGGCAGGTCCACGTTTTCGCGGTTGAGCGCGAGGCGGATATCGAGCGGTGTGAGTTGCTGCGCGGCGAGTTTTTTCGGTTCGATGCGGATGCGCATGGAATATTTGCGCTGGCCCCAGATCTGTACCGTGCTCACACCGGGAATGGTCTGCAGGTTTTGCCCCACCACGTTTTCGGCGTAGTCGCTTACTTCGAGCAGCGAGCGCGTGTTGCTCACCAGCGTCATCGAAATAATCGGATCGCTGTTCGCATCGGCTTTGGTAACAACCGGAGGCGCGTCAATGTCCTGCGGAAGCTGACGCACAGCCTGCGCGGTTTTATCACGCACATCATTTGCCGCCGCTTCGAGGTTGGCCGAGAGGTTAAACTCCACGGTGATGATGCTCGATCCCTGGTTGGACGACGACGAAATGGAACGGATGCCTTCAATTCCGTTGATCGCTTTTTCAAGCGGCTCGGTAATCTGCGACTGGATCACATCGGCATTGGCACCCGTGTAGTTGGTACGCACCGTAATGGTGGGCGGATCAACCGACGGGTATTCGCGCACGCCGAGAAAATGAAACCCGATAAGTCCGAACAGGACAATAACCACCGACAAAACCGTCGAAAGTACCGGGCGCTTTACACTGAGTTCTGCGAGGCCCATCAGTTTTTCGGTTTAATCAGTTTCACTTTTGTTTCTTTACGTAACTGCATAAGCCCGGTGGTGAGCAGGGTGTCACCGGCACGGAGGCCTTCTGTTACCTGTATCATTTCGTCGGTGCGTATGCCGGTCATAATTTTTACTTCTTTGGCCGCGCCGTTTTCAACGATGAATACTTTTTGTCCTTTCAGAATCGGGATGACACATTGTGTAGGAATGAGCAGCGATTTTTCATTGCTCCCGGTGTTTACATACACTTTCACAAAGCTGCCCGGGTAAAACAGTTCGGGACCGCTGTACATGGCGCGGGCACGGAAGGTGCGCGTGGCGTCGTCTATTTTCGGTTCAATTGCATACAGTATCGCTTTATAGGGTTGTTCGTTTTTGCCGGCCTGCGCAGTAAATGTTATGCTGTCGCCTTTGCGGATACTGCTGCTGTATTTTTCAGGAAGCGAAAATTCCACGAACAGCGGTTTGGTTTGTACCAGTGTTGCGATGACCTGTGCCGGGCTCACGTATGCACCAGGGCTGATGTTTTTTAACCCCACGGTTCCGCTGAACGGCGCGGTGATAATTGATTTGGCAAGTTGGGCCTGGATGAACGCCTGGTCGGCTTTCAGCGTATTCACTTCATTCTGCTGGATGTCGGTTTCTTCCTGGCTCACGCCGTTAATGGCAAGCAGTTTCTGCAGGCGGGCGAGTTTCTGTCCGGCAAGATCAAGCTGCAGTTTGTTTTTCTGCAATTGCGCCTGCAGGTCGGCATCGTTTATTTTTACGAGCGCGGCACCGGCAGAAACGGGTTCGCCTTCGCGGAAATAAATGGCCGTTATTTTGCCGGAAATTTCCGGGCGCAGTTCCACTTCATTCAGCGCACCGATTTTGCCGGTGGTATAAACGTTGTCGGCCAGTGTGCTTTCCTGTACCACCATATAGTTCACAGCAACCGGGGCTTTGTTTTTGCCCTGCGTGCCGCCGCCGCCGGGGCCACCGGCTGTTTCTTCTTTTGCAAAAAACAGGAATTTACTTGTTACCAGCAGCGCCAGCACAATTATTATGATTAACCAGTTCGGAACCTTTTTCATGCGTAATATGCAGTTATCGGATTAATGTGTTTTTTTATAGTTGAAAAACAAATCGTTCGAAGGCATGGCCTGCAGGTTTGTTTTCACCTGGGCAAGCACACGCGAAAATGTTTCGCGGTCGCCTTCAGAAACGTTTTTAAACATTTTCTTCTCCAGTGATGCAAACACGCCGGAAATGATTTTTGTTTGTTCCTTCCCCTTTTTCGTGAGGCGGATCACATGCTGGCGGCGGTCGGCGGGATTTACCTTGCGCTCCACCAGCCCCTGTTTACCGAGGTGATCAAGCACTTTTACCATCGCGGTTTTATCAATGGCCAGTTTGTCGCAGATGTCCTG
Source organism: Chitinophaga pinensis (assembly GCA_943372645.1). GTDB lineage: Bacteria > Bacteroidota > Bacteroidia > Palsa-965 > Palsa-965 > VBWE01. Next base: position 71,416 of record CALRZN010000002.1, read on the forward strand.
CTGGCAGCAAAGCCCGTCGTTGTGCAGGATGTAATACAGGATGGAATAATACCGTTCCACACCAATGTGTTCCAGGCTTTTGGAAAGCACCCCATAATAGTGTTTTGAAACAATCAGGGTTTGCGTTCCTACCGGTATCGCAATTTTCTTTTTTTCGTTGATCATCGTTTTGCAACGTAAATAGTTGGCAAATATAACTATTTAAATGTGCAACTACCGGGAAACAATTGCTTAACACGTTCTAAACGGCGGAGAAAATCCTAACGGCAGTGCTTAATTTAAAGCGGAATCCGAAACAAAATACATTTCAATCTCGCCCTTGTTTTTTGCCTGGATTTTGCCGCGGGGGGTGCAGGCAACGGTTTCTTTTACAAGTGCATACGTGGTTTCCGAAATGTTGATGCGACCGGGTTCGCCGCTGCTTTCCATGCGCGAGGCTATGTTTACGGTGTCGCCCCAGATGTCGTACGCAAACTTTTTGATGCCCACGATGCCGGCCACCACGGGCCCCGTATGCAGCCCGATGCGGATATCGAAAAACGGGAGGCCCTGTTTTTTACGTTCGTCATTCAGGCTGCGGATGAACGCCAGCATGTCCTGTGCGGCATGAACGGTATCTGTTGCGTGCGTGCTGTTGGCAACGGGCAGTCCGCCCACACACATATAACTGTCGCCGATGGTTTTGATTTTTTCCACATTGTGGCGCGATACGATGCGATCGAATTCACCGTAACAGGTGTTGATGAGCCCGACCAGTTCTTCGGCCGACAGCTGCTCGGCGGTTTGTGTAAAGTTTTTAAAGTCGGTAAACATCACTGTTACCTGCTCGTATTTTTTGGTGCGCGCGGTGCCGGTTTCTTTCAGTTCTTCGGCAGTTTCGGCGGGCAGGATGTTGAGCAGCAGGTTATCGCTGCGTTTTTTCTCGCGCGAAATGCTGTTGCGCTGCCGATACACAAAAACAAGCAGCACCGCCACAATGCCAAGGCCGGTAAATCCGCCGATGGTGTAATCGCGCTGGCGTTCGAGTTTCATTTGGTCCACTTCTTTTTCGCGCACAAACTGCAGGCTGTCCTGCGTGGTTTTCTTGGCGTATTCATAACCCATCTGCTGGCGCACCAGTTTTTTACCGGCTTCAACATCGGCCAGGCTGTCGCGTGCGCTGATGTGTATGGAATAATAATCGAACGCTTTGCGGAAATCGTTTTTTGCTTTGTACAGTTCCGCAAGCAGCGCAGCACTGGAAATGATTTCTTCGGCGTTGCGTGTTTCCTTCGCCAGCTGAAATCCTTTTTCCGCATAATAAAAAGTACTGTCGGTTGCACCACGCACCTGGTGCATACGGGCAATGGCCACATACGAACCTGCCACAGCAGCGTTATCAGCATAACGCATCCGCAGTGCCCGCGCACGGTGAAGGAAGACTGAAGCGTCATTATAGTTGCCGCTGCGGGCGTATAACACACCGAGGTTATTCAGGCACGAACTCAGTCCCCGGTACTGTTTCGCATTATCCGACAGTTTTTTCATGGCCTGCTGAAACAGCGCCATGGCCTGGCTGTCTTTATGCTGCTGCATGTAAATTTTTGCACTGTTGATCTGCGTGTACGCCACGCCCCCGCTGTCGCCGATAGCTTCATATCCTGCGGCACTTTTTGCATAATAAATCAGGGCCTGCGCGGTATCGTGCTGCTGCGAAAACAGGTATGCAATGTTGTTGTGCGATTCGGCGATTCCGTGTTTGTCGTTTATTTTTTCGCGGATGTGCAGGCTTTTGAAACCAAAATCGAGGGCCATACCGAGGGCGCCCCGGGTTACATACAGGAACCCGATGTTGCCCGTAATGCTTCCCGACTCGCGCATCAGGCTCGTGCGGGCGGTACCGGTGTGTTTCGGCGTTTTTTCTTCAGCAAACTTATACCCGGCTGTCCACCATTTCAGCGCACTGTCTTTATTCACATTAAAATACGCCAGCCCGATGTTGTTCATCAGCTGCATGCGCGTGGTATCATGCTTCGCCCTGACCAGTTCTTTTTTCAGCGAATCGGCAGGAGTCGTTTGTGAATGAATTCCAGAAGAAATGGACAAACCCAGCAGCAGCGCTGCAATGCGAAGAAAGCGGAGATTCCGGGTACCGGCGTAATTCATTCAAAGGCAACTATTGCCGCACAAAATAAAGTTATTCTGTAAAACCTACAAATGGCCTGCACGCCTAAGATTTCATACCGCTTTCATTTCGAATTGCATTTCGTTTATCTTTGCCGCACAAACCCTGTACCTCTTTCACCCAAAACGATAAGGAGGTCAGCCATGAAGGAACAACATCACATATCAACGCCGGAGCAGGCGTAATATCGGCAGAAAACCTGCCTCCTCCGTTCTATTCTGCTACGGAGTGAAAAATCAATTTTATTACTTCTCAAAAAAGAATCCTTTTTAACATGGATGAATTTCTTTTACAAATAAGTTCAGGCAAAGGGCCGGCCGAATGTGAACGCGTAGTGGCAAGGCTTTTAACAAAACTCAAAAAAGCCGCCACTGCCGAACTACTCCTCGTTGAACACGTGGAGTCAGTACACGGCAAACCGGACGACACGCTCCTCTCTGCCCTTGTACGTATCAAAGGCAAAGGCGCCGGTGCGTTCTGCAGAAGCTGGGAAGGCACCATCCAGTGGGTTGCGCAGAGTCCGTTCCGGAAATTTCACAAACGCAAAAACTGGTTCGCGGGCATCACCGTTTATGATGTAACCTCTTTCCCGGCGTGGAATGAAAAAGATGTGGTGTATCAGACCATGCGCGCTTCCGGTCCCGGCGGGCAGCACGTAAACAAAACCGAATCAGCCGTGCGCGCCACACACCTGCACACGGGCATCAGTGTAACTGCGTCAGATGAACGTTCGCAGGCGATGAACAAAAAAGCCGCCACCGAACGCCTGAAAAACAAACTGCTCGGCTTACAGGTGGAAGCCCGCAATCAGCAGCAGCAGTCGCAATGGCTGGAACATCATTCGCTGGAGCGTGGCAATGCGGTGAAGGTGTTCCGCGAAACGCTGGATTAATTAACGGAGGCTGTTTTTCTGAAAGGAGAAACAGCCTTTTTTGTTCCTTAACAAATCTATCACCGATTGCAGTGCGGCATGGTTTATCTATATTTGATTTATGAAAAAACAGTTCCTGCTTTTTGTTCTGCTTGCCGTAGCGGCTTCCGCTGCGTCTGCACAATCGCGTTCGTTTACCGGTAAACCGATCTACCAGATATTGACCAAACGCGCAGGCGTTTACCTCGGCACAACAACGGTGGAACTTTTTCCGGCCATTGCGCCGTTACATACGGCCAACTTCGACAGCCTGGTGAGCACGGCGTTTTACGACAGCACGGCGTTTCACCGCGTGATACCGGGGTTTATGATCCAGGGCGGTGATCCGAATTCACGCAGCGGACCGATTTCTACCTGGGGCCTCGGCGATACGAGCCAGCCTACGGTGAATGCAGAGTTTACAGCGGCAAGGCATATCCGAGGCACACTTTCCGCCGCGCGCGATACCGGCATCAACAGTGCGAACTCGCAGTTTTTTATCTGCGTGGCACCGGCCTCGTGGCTCAACAACCAGTATTCGGTTTACGGGCGTGTTGTTGCAGGAATGAACATTGTAGATACCATCGTAAACGAACCGCGCGATGTGAACGACAACCCGCTGCTGAAAATTGAAATGTTTGTTACGTACCTCGGATCGAACGACACACTGGCAACTGTTCCGGCACTTACGGCGCCGCTGAACAATTCATTCTCCACGGCAACGATTGCTGTTTTAAAATGGGCCGCACAAAGCGATGGTATTATTTATCATGTGGATGTTTCTACGGATTCTACGTTTGCAACCACGTACCGTTCACTCGATATCGGTGTGAACCAGTATGCCGTAACGGGACTCACCATGGGCAACAAATACTTCTGGCGCGTAAAAAGCAACAACGGCGGCGACACGAGTGCGTTTTCACCGACCTGGAATTTTTCTGTTTCCGGTGTTGGCATTGAAACGTATGCCGCTGCAAACCCGGTGCGTGTAACGCCCAATCCCGGCAACGGCCTGTTCCTGTTTTCAGAAATTCCCGGCGAACCCACGATCACCATTACCGATATCACCGGCCGCATCGTAACACAAACCGTTGCGCGCAACGCATCGTGCACCATTGACCTGCGCGGAAAAGCAAAAGGTTTTTATTTCTACACCATCAGCGAAGCGGGGAAGCTGGTGCAGCAGGGGAAGTTGATTTCGGAGTAGTTTGCTGTAAAATAGCCCAGGGACAAAGGATGTTTCCGTAAAATAAATCCTGTGCTGAGTTTGCAGTCGGCAGTCGGCAGTTTGCAGTTCTGTTTGTTTCAAGGAATCAGATCTTGTTCCTTATAAATTCAAAACTGCAAACTGCTTAACTGCAAATTGCAAACTGATTGTATGATCCTGAAAATTAAAAGGAGCCTACTTAAAAGACCAATCATATTTATCCAGCGACTCGATGCAACGCGTGAGCAGCTTGATGGAATTTTCGATATCGTCTTTATCGGCCATTTCAATTACCTGGTGAATGTGGCGGCAGGGAATGGACACGGCGCCCGAAATGGATCCGCCCGCGGTGTGGCGCTGCAGGCCTGCGGTATCGGTTCCGCCGGCAGGCAGAATTTCCATCTGGTACGGGATCTTATTTTTTTCTGCGGTCTGGCGCATAAACTCCACCATGCGGTAATCGCAGATGGTTGAACCATCCATAATTTTAATGGCCGTGCCTTTGCCGAGATGGGTAACCGCTTCGTGTGCCTTTGCCCCGGGAACATCAAATGCAATGGTAACATCGAGGCCGAAACCAAAATCGGGCTGCACCTCCTGCGCCGTTACCATGGCGCCGCGAATGCCCACTTCTTCCTGCACGGTAAATGCGGCGTACAAATCGTACGGCTGGTTTTTCAGGTTGCGCAGTGTTTCGATCAGGATAAAAACCGACACGCGGTTGTCGAGCGATTTGCAGTTTACGCAGTTGCCCATTTCAATCAGCTCCCGTTCGCGGGTAACGGTGTCTCCCACGCGCACGAGTTTGTCCACTTCTTTTTTCGGCAAACCAAGATCAATAAAGTAATCTTTGATCGGCACCACCTTGTTGCGTTCCTCTGCGCCCATCATGTGAATGGGTTTGCTGCCCATTACACCGATAACGTCTTTCCGTCCGTGTACAATTACGCGCTGTGCGGTAAGTGTTTTCGGATCGAAACCGCCCAGCGGGATAAAATGCAGGAAACCACGGTCGTCAATATGTGTGACGATAAAACCGATTTCATCCATGTGCGCAGCCACCATCACTTTTTTGCGTTTGGCCGCGGGCGCTTTGCCCCTGCGGATGGCGAGCAGATTGCCCATGTTGTCTATACGAACTTCGTCAGCTAATTTTTTTACTTCTTTCATCACGAGCTCGCGTACACGCTGTTCATGCCCGGGAGCGCCTGCAACTTCGCAGATCTGTTTGAGTAATTTAACGTTGATTGCCATTGTGCAAATGTATGTTTGAAATACGGCAGAATTACTCCACCTGCGAAAGTTTGATCATGTTGGTTTTCCCTTTTTCACTCAGCGGGATGCTGGCCACGTTGATGATAAAATCATCTTTGATGACATACCCGGCTTTTTTCAGGATGAATTTGATATCCGCAATCGTATGGTCGGTGCTGATGTTTTTATCGTAGAAAAATCCGCGCACGCCCCACACCAGGTTCAGCTGGGTAAGAATGGCGTAATTGCCGGTAAACACAAAGATGCTGGCTTTCGGGCGGTAGCTCGAAATGCGGAACGCCGTGTAACCGGAATGCGTCATCGTAATAATCGCCGTGGCATCCGTCTGCCGCGCCAGTTGTCCGGCCGAGTAACAGATCTGGTCTGAAATAAGGCGGTCGTTCTGGCTCATGAGCGCGGGCTGTTCGATGTGGTAGATGTGGCTTTCTTCTTCTACCTGCGCAATAATTTTCGACATCGCTTCAATTACGCGCGCGGGGTGTTTGCCTACGGAGGTTTCTCCGCTCAGCATCACGGCATCGGCACCATCCATCACCGAGTTGGCCACGTCGTTCACTTCGGCGCGGGTGGGCGACGGGTTGGTGATCATGCTTTCCATCATCTGCGTGGCAATAATAACAGGCTTCGAGGCTTCGAGGCATTTTTTCACCAGCATTTTCTGAATCACCGGCACGCGCTGCATCGGCACTTCCACGCCGAGGTCGCCGCGCGCCACCATCAGTCCGTCCGTTTCGCGGATAATCGGATCAATATCGCTTACCGCTTCCGGCTTCTCAATCTTGGCAATGATTTTTGCCGTGCTGTTCGGATTGATTTCTTTGATCAGGTGTTTCAGCTCAATAATATCAGCGCCTGAACGCACAAACGAAAGGCCGATCCAGTCAATATCATGCTGCAGTGCAAAGTGCAGGTCTTTGATGTCTTTTTCGGTAAGGCAGGGCAACGAAATTTTTGTGTTGGGCAGGTTCACCCCTTTTTTTGATGACAGTATTCCGCCGTGTTCCACCACCGCGGTTACTTCGTCTTTCCCGTTTGTTTTAACAGCACGCAAAACCAGTTTGCCGTCATCAATCAGAATCTGGTCGCCTTCTTTCACGTCTTTCGGAAACTGCTGGTACGTCATAAAAACGCGTTGCGCATTTCCGATTACTTTTTCGGAGGTAAACACCAGTTCGTTGCCGGGAATGAGTTCCACGCCGTTGTTTTCTACTTCCCCGATGCGGAGCTTTGGTCCCTGCAGGTCGGCCAGTATGGCGATGTGTGTACCGAGTTTGCGGTTCACTTCGCGTATGTTTTTAATCACCTGCTCCACCACCGCATAATCGCCGTGTGAAAAGTTTATGCGGAACACATCCGCACCGGCCAGGGCCATGGCTTCCAGCACTTCCGCCGAGGAAGACGCCGGGCCAATGGTGGCCACTATTTTGGTTCGGTTATACGTAATCCGCTGGGCACTTGCCTGTTCGTTCATTTTCGTTTTTTTCTGGGGGGCTGTAAGCATAATTTCAAATTGTTTGTTTTATATAAAGGGTTATTAAAAGGCTAAAATACTAAGTTTTGCTTTGACCTGAGTTGCGCCGGGATAAGCGGAAAAGCCATAAGTACAAACGGAATGTTTTTTATGCCCTGCAGCATCCGCTCCTCTTCCTGTTTACCGAAAGGCCCTTTGGCCACAAAAAAACAGTCGGCCTGCTTCTGTTCGGGAATCAGCAGCCCGCCTTCGCTGCGGTTATTCACGATATAACAGGCGGTGTCGTGTTCCAGGTTCTCATACATATACAACGTAAACGATGCCGGTTTTTCGTCTTTTTTCAGCACGATTTCCAGCGGGGCAATGCGTTCCATTTCAATGCCGAGCGCCGTATTCACCGCCCAGCAAAGCCGGTAGTCCTTTTCATGGCAGGCAATGCCGGCCAGGAAAAAGTCGTAATCGTATTCAATATCAAGGCGAAATTTTGTCACTGGTAGCTATGACAAAAGTACACGAAAGAAAGTCAGCCGCTGTTATCCCAATGATAATATAATTGCCTAGAACGCAACCGAAAGCGAGCCGGTAACAATCAGCATGTCGCTGTTCGGAATGAAATAGCCCAGGTAATCCGACTTCAGGTACTTACCTTCCGCGCGCAGCCACACATTTTTGTATGGGCTGTAATCGAGGTTGAGCGAACTCGCCATCGTGTTCTGAAAACGCGCCTGAACGCCAATTTCATCGTTAATGTATTCGCCCCGTACGGCCAGTTTCCATTTGTCGGAAAACGCATAACGGCCAATGAGCGCGGAAGTCATCCATTTCTCCTTACGGGTTAGTGTTGGCATTTTCTGCTGCTGAAAACCAATATCAAACAGCCCGCTGAGGTCAAATTTGTCGTTCACTTTCCAGGTGAAATAAAAATCGTGGAAAAAACGGGTAGGAACATTGTAAAACGGGATCGAAATAAAGTCCGGCGATTCCCCGTAATACGTGCTTGAGTTAAATGTCAGCCGGTCGTTCGGTTTAAACGTGATCTGCGTGCCGCCGGCAATGGAGTTGCCGCTTTTGTACACATTCTGCCAGCCGTTCAGAAAGAGGCCGGCAAAAGTCCATTTGTCCCCGCATTCGTATGTCAGCTTTACACCGGTTTCATAATACGGACTGTATTCCGCCGCAATGGAGCGGGTAAGCGTGGCGTTGTCTTTCGAAATGGCCGTTTCAATACCGATGTGCGAAGGCATAATGCCCGCGTCAACCCAAAGCCCTTTCGCCAGTTTAAACCCGGCGTTGGCTTCATACACCATATCCGGTCCGTTGGCACTGGCATACGTTCCGGCATGGAGGCCGAGGTTGGCACGCACATTATCTGTTTTGTAGTGCGCCGTAAGCAGCGCGTGGTTAATGTTTATTTCGTTGCGGCGTGCATGGCTGTAATAACCGGGGATGTAGTTGCCGAATAAAGTTGTTTTGGGAGAACTCCACGCATAATACGCGTCCACATAACCATCAAAAGTTACCGGGATCTTTTTTTCTGTTTTGGAGGAGTCCGTTTGGGCGTTTAATGCGGTTGCGCAAAACAACGCGAGGGGAAGGAACAGGTTTTTCATCAGTGCAATAATAACAAATTGCGGGATTATTTTGTTTTAAAAAAACCGGAGACCTTAATTGAAAACAGTAACGTTGTTTCCGTCAAACGCTGCAAAAACCATACTCGGGTGCGAATCGGCGTGAAAGATGTTCCCGTTTTTATCAATCGCAATGGCACCTGCAAAACCATCAAAAGCCTTCAGTTCGTCAAACGATTTTGCAAACGCATCGGCAATCGGAAAACCATCGGTTACACGTGTTACAATTTTTGTGGCTAATGCGGCACTCACAATGTCTTCGCCAACGCCGGTGGTGCTTACGCCGCAATGTGCGTTTACAAAATTGCCGGCCACGGTTGCGGAATCAGAAATACGTCCGGGAATTTCAAAACCCTTGCCGCCGGTAGAAGTAGCTGCAGCCAGGTTGCCGTGTGCATCAAGCGCTACACAGCCCACGGTGCCTACCCCGGTTGCGGCCAGTTTGGCTTCGTATTCGCTGCGGCGTTGCGGAATTTCAGGACTGTAAAAATCAAATCCGTTTTCACGCGCAAAGTTGGTTGCCCCTTCCCCGCCCAGCACGCGGTCATCGTAACCGAATAATTTTTCGGCCACGCGTATCGGGTTCTTCACGTCTTCGATATTAATAACGCCACTGAATTTTTTGGTAACCCCGTCCATCACCGCCGCGCTCATGCGAATTTTCCCGTCGCGCTGAATCTGCGAACCGGTACCTGCATTAAACAGCGTATCATTCTCCAACAGCTCCACCGCATAAATCACCGTTTCAAAAGCCGTGTGCGTTTGCAGGTAGTTGTATGATTCCATTATAATGCGCTGCAACGCATCCTGCTTCGCCTTTTTGGTTTCAGCACTGGTTGATGATTCGCTGAAAAAGCCGCCGTGTATGATGATTTTCATATTCCTTCGGATAGATTAGTCTGGATTTTCGATTGTTGATTTTTGATTTTATCCTATCCCAATCAAAAATCAACAATCGAAAATCAAAAATCAGGTTGGTTGGCGCGCCGGCAAGCTCCTATGCTACGCATGCTGTTTATCGTGAATCACCATGTGGTGCGTACGCAGGTCATACCGATCGTACATACTCATTACATGCACCACGAGGTGTTTAATCGAAATCGGTTCGCCCAGGTCCACCTGCGTCAGATTCGTGTCTTTAATTTCACGTCCGTCAACAAGAATCACCAGTCCCGAACCGATGGCTTCCATCCGGTGCCCGTCGGTAATCAGCAGCCCGGTATCTTCGCCGAGACCGACACCGAGAATGCGCGGGTTGCCCACTACGGCCTGGAACAAACGGCCGATGCGTCCGCGGTGTACGAAGTGTGTGTCAATAATCACATCGTCAATCAGTCCGAGTCCGCCGGTAATTTTTACTTCGCCTTTCAGCAACGCTTCCTTGCTCGAACCCTGGTAAATCATGTTGTTTGAAGCGGCAGCGGCGCCGGCAGAAGTTCCGGCAAAAATAAATTCTTCGTTCTGGTATTTATGAATCAGCAGGTCGTGAAACTCCGTACCGCCAAGGATAGATGTAAGGCGCAGCTGATCGCCGCCGGTAAACATCACCACATCGGCTTTTTTCAGGCGCTCCACATGATCGGGATCCATCGCATGTTCCCGGTTTTCGATGTGCATCACTTCCACATTTTCGGCGCCGAGAAACTTAAATGCACGCGCATACTCCGGTCCCACTTCACGTGGAATTTTAGATGCCGTGGTTACGATTTCGATCTGCGACTTTTCCTTGTGCAGCGATTCAACGATAATCCGTTTTAAAATGCCCGACTCAAAAAAGTTGAGGTTCTTCTCAACCTGCTGGTCGAAATCTTTTTCGGTAAAACTTCCTTTGTCAACCGCTCCGCCAATAATGACGAGTTTTCCTTTTGGAATCATGGCCGCAAAGTTAAGAACAAATTAAGAGCTTGCGCCTTTTCTTAACCCGGTTAATGCACAATTACACGTTCATTTCTCAACAAGCAGTTATCCGCCCCAGGAATCTTTCAGTCCAACCGTTTTGTTAAACACCGCTTTTTCGGGAGCGGAATCCCTGTCGAGACAGAAATACCCTTTGCGTAGAAACTGGAAGTGCTCGCCCGCTGCCGCATTTTTCAGCGCAGGTTCGGCATACACCACAGGAACTACGTGCAGGCTGTTTTCATTGATATATGCTTTGAACTCGCCTTCTTCGTTGGCCGGATCTTCCACCTTAAACAGGCGGTCGTATTCGCGCACTTCCACCGGGTAAGCATCTGCGATATTAACCCAGTGTACCGTGCCCTGTACCTTCAGGCCCGACACATCGCTGCCGCTGCGGCTTTCGGGAATGTAGGTGCAATGCAGTTCGGTTACATTTCCGTTTTCGTCTTTCACCACTTCGTTGCACGTAATGATGTAGGCGTATTTCAGGCGAACCTGTTTGCCCACGCTCAGGCGGAAATATTTTTTAGGCGGGTTCTCCATGTAATCGTCCTGCTCAATATAAATTTCGCGGCTGAACGGAATGAGGCGTGTTCCGGCTGCTTCGCCTTCGGGATAGTTTTCACCCACGAGCTGCTCGGTTTGTCCTTCGGGGTAATTGGTAATTACCACTTTCAGCGGATTAAAAACCGCCATGCGGCGCTGTGCAATTTTATTCAGGTCTTCGCGCACAAAAAATTCCAGCAGGCCGATATCAATCAGGTTCTCGCGTTTGGCAACACCTACCCGATCTACAAAATCGCGGATCGCTTTCGGCGTATATCCCCTGCGGCGCATGCCTGAAAGTGTGGGCATACGCGGATCGTCCCAGCCGCTTACGTGTTTGTCATTCACCAGCTGCAGCAGTTTGCGTTTACTCATCACCGTGTAATTCAGATTCAGGCGCGCAAACTCGTATTGTTTCGAGGGGTAAATTTCCAGTTTCTCAATGCACCAGTCGTATAGCGGGCGGTGCGGAATAAACTCCAGCGTGCAGATGCTGTGCGTGATATTTTCAATTGAATCACTCTGCCCGTGTGCGAAATCATACATCGGGTAAATGCACCACTTGTCGCCGGTGCGGTGGTGATGCGCAAATTTGATCCGGTATATAACCGGGTCGCGCATAATCATGTTCGGATCGGCCATGTTGATTTTGGCACGCAGCGTTTTGGAGCCCTCCGGGAACTCGCCGTTTTTCATTTTTACAAACAGCGTTTCGTTTTCTTCCGGCGTGCGGTCGCGGTATGGACTGTTTTTGCCCGGCTCTGTAGGTGTTCCTTTCAGCGCGGCAATTTCTTCCGACGTGGAATCATCCACGTAAGCAAGTCCTTTGCGTATCAGCGTAAGCGCAAATTCAAACAGTTGCGGAAAATAATCGCTCGCATAAAATTCATTCGCCCATTCAAAACCCAGCCATTTGATGTCGGCCTTAATGCTTTCCACGTATTCCGTATCCTCGGTAACCGGGTTTGTATCGTCAAAACGCAGGTTGGTTTTACCGCCGAATTTCTGGGCCAGTCCGAAATTAACGCAGATGGCTTTGCTGTGGCCGATGTGCAGGTACCCGTTCGGCTCCGGCGGAAAACGGGTTAATACAGCCGTATGTTTCCCGGATGCCAGGTCGGCGGCGATAATTTCTTCGAGAAAATTCTGGGGTTTCTCTTCTTCTTTGATGTTCTTTTCCATTGCTGAGATAAATAGCAGGTTGTTTTATGGAACAAAATGCAGGCACAAAGCTATTGAATTTTAACCTCGTAAAAACAGGGTAAACCGGTTCGGCAGTACAATGCAACTTTTTCCGGCCTGCTCTTTTTGCCCGATAAAAAAACAGTGCATGCGGCCGCAATAGGAAATCCCGTTCTTTTTTTGATAAATTTACCAAAACACGAAAAAACCGACTGATTTATGAAGATTCTGAGCGTTCAGGCCTTGCGCGGACCGAATATCTGGAGTGTAAACCGAAAAAAACTGATCCAGATGCGTCTCGATCTGGAAGACATGGAACAAAATCCGACCGATAAAATCCCCGGTTTCCGGGAACGGCTGGAAGCCATGTTTCCCACCATGATTGAGCACCGCTGCTCGGAAGGTGATCGCGGCGGCTTTTTTCACCGGGTGGAACGCGGCACGTGGATGGGCCATGTGATTGAACATATCGCACTTGAAACACAAAGCCTGGCCGGCATGGAAACCGGTTTCGGCCGCACCCGCGAAACCAACACACCCGGCATTTATAACGTGGTGTTCAGTTACGTGGAAGAAAAAGTCGGCCTGTTTGCCGCTGAATCAGCGGTACGCATTGCCGAAGCACTCATCAGCGGCGAGCCGTACGACCTGCAGGCCGATCTGAAAAAAATGCGCGAAATACGTGAAGATGTGCGCCTCGGACCCAGCACGGGAAGTATTGTTGACGAAGCCGTGGCCCGCGATATTCCGTGGATCAGGCTTGGTACCAACTCGCTGGTACAGCTTGGCTACGGCGTAAACCAGATGCGTTTCCAGGCCACCATTACCTGCAAAACGAGCAACATTGCGGTTGACATCGCCTGCAATAAAGAAGATACCAAACGCATGCTCGACGCCGCCAGCATTCCGGTGGCCAAAGGCGATATCTGCGTGGATGAAGAAGATCTTGAAAACACCATCAAACGCATCGGCTACCCGATTGTGATTAAGCCGCTCGACGGCAACCACGGCAAAGGCGCTTCCATTAACGTGAACACGTGGGAAGATGCAGTAGCCGGACTGGCTTTCGCAAAAAAATACAGCCGCCGTGTAATTGTGGAACGCTTCATCACCGGTTTCGATTTCCGCGTACTCGTTATTGATAACAAAGTAGTCGCAGCAGCACAGCGCGTTCCGGCTCACGTAAAAGGCGACGGTAAAAATACGATCCAATACCTCATTGACGAAGAGAACAAAGATCCGCGCCGCGGGTACGGACACGAAAACGTGCTCACCGAAATTTCGGTTGACCGCGATACGCTCGACCTGCTTTCGAAAAAAGAATACACGCTTGAAACGGTTCCGGCCAAAGACGAAATCGTGTACCTCAAATCAACCGCAAACCTGAGCACCGGCGGCACTTCCATTGATGTAACCGACATGATGCACCCGGAAAATATTTTCCTGGCCGAACGCATTGCGCGTGTAATCGGACTGGATGTGTGCGGTATCGACATCATGGCCAAAAACCTGACGCAGCCGCTGAAAGAAAACGGCGGTGTTATTCTGGAAGTGAATGCGGCTCCCGGATTCCGCATGCACCTGGCGCCTTCCGAAGGCCTGCCGCGCAACGTGGCTGCGCCGGTACTCGATATGCTGTATCCGCCCGGCAAACCGAGCCGCATCCCGATTTTTGCGGTTACCGGTACCAACGGAAAAACAACCACCACGCGCCTGCTTGCACACATTGTAAAATACAACGGATACAAAGTCGGTTACACCACCTCCGACGGTATTTATGTACAGAACCACATGCTTGAAAAAGGTGACACCACCGGTCCGATCAGCGCCGAGTTTATTTTAAAAGATCCGACCGTTGAGTTTGCCGTACTCGAAACCGCGCGCGGCGGCATCCTGCGCAGTGGCCTCGGTTTCAGCCGCTGCGACATCGGCATCATCACCAACATCCAGGAAGATCACCTCGGACTCAGCGATATTGATACGCTCGAAGACCTGGCCCGTGTAAAAAGCACAGTGGTGAAGAGCGTGAAAAAGGATGGCTGGGCCATCCTCAACGCCGAAGATGTGTGGTGCCTCAAAATTGCGGAATCACTCAGCTGCAATGTTGCACTGTTCAGCTTAAACGAACACTGCGATGCGATAGTAAAACATTGCCGCGCGGGAGGCATTGCCGCCATTTACGAAAACGGATTCATCACCATTAAAAAAGGCGACTGGAAAATACGCGTGGAAAAAGCCTCGCATGTTCCGCTCACCATGGGCGGCAAAGCACGTTTTATGATTGCCAACGTGCTGGCCGCAACACTGGCTTCGTACCTGTATGGGTTTAAAACCGAAGACATCAAGATTTCACTCACCACGTTTATCCCGGGTGCTGCGCAAACGCCGGGCCGCATGAACATCTTTAACTTCAAAAAGTTTAAGGTGATGATTGATTTTGCACACAACCCGGCCGGTTACCGCGGCATTGAGGATTTTATGCAGAACATTCCTTCGCCGCACAAGGTGGGCATTATTGCCGGCGTGGGCGACCGCCGCGACAGTGATATCCGCGACTGCGGTGAAATTGCTGCACGCATGTTCGATCACCTCATCATCCGCCAGGAAAAACACCTGCGCGGCCGCACCGAAGACGAAATCATCAACCTCATCCTCGAAGGCATCAAAGCCGCCAACAAGGAAGTGACCTACGAAATCATCCCGAAAGAAACCGAAGCCATCAAACACGCCATCAGCACGGCGCAGGAAGGTTCGTTTATCGTGGCGTTGAGCGACGTGGTTACGAATGCGATTGATATTGTGCAGCAGTACCTGGATAAGGAAAGTGAGGAATAAAAAACATTTATTGATATGCGAAACTGCGCGTTTCAAGGAATAAAAAAGAGCGTGTGTAGATCCGCGATGCTTCGCGGATGAACCACGAACATTGTTTTTGCAAAATAAAAGTTTGTTTATCCGCGATGCAACAGGAACCCAAAACCTTGTGTGTCGCGGATTTTTTAATGACCTCTTATCCGAAAAACAAAAAGTAGCCGCCCACCATCACAATGATGATGAGGTACTGCCAGAAGTCGAGGAACAGTTTGAAAAACTGTTTGAAGAAATCGTTCATGTTGACGCAAAAGTAGGAATTCGGCGGTAATTTTTGATTTTCAGTTATCTTTCGGTGAATTCAATTCACATGGACGAGCAGCAACACGACCGGACGAAGCACTCGGTTGATACCTACAACAAGATTGCGCAGATTTACCAGGACAAGTTCATGGACATGGATCTGTACAATGAAACATACAATCGTTTCTGCAGCCGGGTAAGCAAACAGGGCGCATCCATTTTCGAAGTCGGTTGCGGGCCGGGCAACATTACGCGTTACCTGTTAAACAAACGTCCCGACTTTAAGATGGAGGCTACTGACCTTGCGCCGAATATGCTGGCGCTGGCAGAAAAAAATGTACCCGGCGCTTCGTTCCGTTTGATGGATTGCCGCGACATCGGATCGCTTCCCGGAATGTACGACGGTATCGTTTGCGGTTTTGCGATGCCTTATCTTTCAAAAGAAGCATGCGTGCAGTTTATCCGCGACAGCGCATTAAAATTAAACAGCGGCGGTATTTTGTACTGCAGTGTGATTGAAGATGCGTACGAAAACTCGCGCATGCAGGTAAGCAGCAACGGCGAATTCAGCATATACATTTATTGCCACGAAGCGGAATACCTGCTCCGCGCGCTGGCCGAAAACGGGTTTACCAGCACGGAGGAATTCCGCATCAGCTACCCCGGAAACGCCACGCACCTGGTGCTGATTTCCGAAAAAAAGTAATTTCCGCATAAACGGTTTAGAACAATGCTCCCCGCGCCGGCAGGCGTGTTTACGGGCATGCGCAAAACAAAAACGGCCTGCATTTTGCAAAGTCTGATCTGAAAACGTGTTAATAACATAACAACGGGTTCGGATTTACGTTGTAGAGAGACACTTAATGTGCAGTTGGTGAACGACCTGTTCAAAAATGCATGGCTTATGAAAACTTTTGTTCCGCTTGTCCTGTTCCTCGTTTCTGATGCGCTGCATGCGCGTTCGGTTACTCCGCAGAAAGTGTACAACAGCACACAACTGCCGGCCCTGATTAAAAAAGTAAAAACAGACACGGCGCTTTCAGAAGAACGTGCTGCAGCCATGCTGTTTCACGACCTGCTGAACGGTTTCCGGAAAGAAAATAATTTAGACACTATTCCGTTCAACGATTCGCTTTGGCTTACTGCGCGCAACCACTGTGTGTGGATGCAACGCAACAACGCGCTGGAACACCGGCAGAAAAGCGGTTCCGAATTGTTTTCGGGCGAAACCATGTATTCCCGCTACGATTTTATAGTGCGCGGCAAAAACACCCGCCTGGTGTGTGCTTCTGAAAACATTGCGCGTGGCGGTGTTTCTGCTGCCGGTGAACGCAACTCCCGCGTGTGGGACATGGCCGAATGGGCCCTCGGTACCTGGAAAAATTCAGCCGATCACAAAACAAACATGCTGAACCCGGCGACGTTTCTGCATCACGGGGTTTCGTTCCTCGTTGATTATGAACGCGGCACAGTATGGGTTGCAGATGTGTATGCACGCGACATTAAAAAATCGCTGGCACCCGTTGCAAACAAACCGGCTCCAGCAATTGAACCGGTGGAAACCACGCCGGTTGCTGTGGGCACACCCAAAGAACAACCCGTGGCAAGTGTGGAAAATGCTGCACCGGTGGTTTACGAACAACAGGTAAGTGCCGAAAACTTCAGCACCATGAAAGCCCGCAAGGCCCTGCTGCCCCTGCTGTATGCCGGTATGGGTAAAAAGAAGGAAGATGTGGTGGCGCTGGCTGCAACCAACCATGCCAAATACCTGGCAAGCGCAAAAGACTCGTGCACCGAAGAGAAAAAAGGCAAGTCCTATTATACCGGCAAAAATGTACAGAGCCGGGTGGTAAATGCAGCCAAAACGTTTCATAAACACAAATACCGCAAGATGACCTACAACGAGGAAATCGTGTACATCGAAATGCCGGTAAGTGAATACAACGAAAAAGCCATCGCCGCACGCCTGCGCAAAACACTCGAAGCCGGTGCCCGCGAACGCGAAAAAACACCGACGTATGTGGGCTACGGCATAGAAGTTAAAAAGACCCGCGACATTGTTAAGATATGGGCTGTACGCGTTGATGCCGACGCCAAAAACGAGGACAACCCGGACTTTTAAAACACACTGAACGAAGGATGATTTCGGGCCGGTTAAATCAACCGGTCCGAAAAAATCCGGGATATTTTGCAACGAATCGTCACTTTACGCGTTATACATCCATAAAGCACAACAAAAGCACTGATGAACAACACCTACCTGCACCTATACCGCACATGTTATGAGGTACTTCATGCTTTTGACCGTATTGCTGGCCGCCCCGAACCTGGAGGCGCGCTCCACCGCACCACGTAAAATTTACACCGCAGCCCAGCTGCCCGAGTTGCTTAAGAAAGCAAAAACCGATTCGGCGCTTTATGAAGAGCGTGCCGCAGCCATGCTGTTTCACAAACTCATCAACGAATACCGCCGCGAAAAGAATACCGATACACTCGCCTGGAACGATACACTGTGGCTGGCTTCGCGCAACCACTGCGTGTGGATGATGGAACAGAACGAACTGACCCACCACCAGGCAAAAGGCTCCCCGCTGTTTACCGGCGGCAGTCCCGGTGACCGTTACAACTATGTGGTAAACAACAAGGGCCGCCACAGCTGGTCGGGCGAAAATGCGCTGTACAACTTTTCGCACAACTATTCTCCCATGAAGACGCGGATCAAAATGATTGCTGAAAAATCATTTGGTCAGTGGCAGAATTCGCCCGGACACAATGAAAACATGCTGAACAAAGGCAGCGCGGTTCACGGTGTAGCGTTTGTGATTGATGAAGAAAACGACCGCACCTGGGGTGTTGACCTGTTTGCCCGCCGGCCGTATGGTGAAGCAGTTCCGGTAAGTTCATCGAAAGAAGAATTTACCAAACAGGAAACTGTTACTGGTTCGGATAAAACACCGACCGCTTCTGTACAGAAATTTAACGCCACCAAATCGCGCGCAAAACTGTACGACCTGTTGTATGCCGACCGTAAAAAATACAAAGACGAAGTAATTGCCGAAGCCGCTGCAAAACATGCACGCTACTTAGCCAATACCAGCAGCGAAGGCCACCGCCAGGAAAAAGGCAAAGTGTATTATACCGGCAAAGACGCGAAACAGCGCGTACGCGCGGCGGCCAGCGGATTAGATAAAATACGCTACCGCAAACTGAAAATAAACGAAAGCGTTGCCTACATGGAAGTGCCGGCCGCCGGGTTCAATGAAAAAGAACTGGCCGAAGCCATTCGTACCATGTGGGAAAATGACAGCCAGGGAACGGACGCTACCCGCGTAGGCGTCGGACTGGAAGTAAAACGGGTAAAAGACAAGGTGAAGATATGGGCAGTGCGTGTAGAAGGCAATTGATTTACCTGTTTATTGATAACGGGCAGCAGGAAAGTAGCATTCCTGTTGCCCGTTTTGTTTTTCCGGGCAGTGTTGGCATTCCGAACCGCCTGCCTGTTGGCGCAATACTGCAGTATATTTGCGCTGCAAACAGAAACAAAACATGAACGCATTTCAACTACTTTTTACTGCTGCGTGTATTGCTGCTGCGGGCGCTGCATCTGCGCAGGGCTGTGTGGCGGTACGCCCGATGAGCTGTGCCGCACCGGGATCTTCCGGTTCTTCGCCTGCACTTCATAAGGGCCAATGGCAGTCCGGTACCAGTTACCGTTATTTTAAATCGTACAAACATTTCAGGGGCGACTCGGAACAGGAAGAGCGCGTGGAGGCCGGCACTGAAGTAATCAACATTGCACATTCGGCCGATTTCAGCCTCGCATACGGACTTTCGAACCGGCTGAGCGCGGGTATAAATATCCCGGTGATTTATTACGACCGTTCATCGCTGTATGAACATTACGGCAACAGCCTCACCGCCAATCCCGACCAGCTTCGTTTTCATACCAGTGCTGCAGGACTGGGCGATGTCCGCATCAGCGGGACGTACTGGCTGTTTAACCCGGACAAGGATTCGCTCCGCGGCAATATCGCCGTAGGCCTTGGTGTGAAAACGCCAAGCGGTAATTCCAACGTAAACGATGATTTTCATAAACGCACCGCAGACGGGCGCGATTCGGTGATCACTGCTTCTGTTGATCAGTCTATCCAGCCCGGCGATGGAGGCTGGGGTGCCACACTGGAATTGCAGGGGTACTACAAAGTTTCAAAAAACTGCTGGCTGTATGCGGCCGGGTATTACCTGTTTAACCCGATGGGCGTAAACAAAACCGTTACGCGCGGGGCGACCGATCCGCTGATCATCAATCATTCCATTGCCGACCAGTTCAGCACACGTATGGGTGTTACATTTCCCGTTGTGAAAAAAATAAACCTGCTGGGCAGTTTCGGAAGCCGTTTTGAAGGCGTTCCTGCGCACGATGTGTTTGGCAGCAGTGAAGGATTCCGCCGCCCGGGTTACATCGTATCGGCCGATCCCGGTATTTCGTGGCTGCACAACAACCTGAACATTGCACTCAATGTGCCTGTTGCATTGTACCGCAACCGCGTAAAAAGCGTGTACGACCTGGCCGACCCTGCCGGCAAACGCCACGGCGATGCGGCTTTTGCCGATTACCTCATCAGCCTCAACCTCCTGTATCGTTTCGGGAAAAAGATGGATGCGCATTAACGTCGCATATAAAAAAGTGCGGCCCCGTAACGGAGCCGCACTTTTTTTGTGCGTTGCCGGAAGCTTATTTTCCGCCGTTTTTGATAAACGTACGCAGGTTGTTTTTTTCGCTGTCAAAAGTCAGTTCATCCACTAATTTGTAGAAGTTGTTCTGGTCCGGGCATTTGGCGTAGCCGCCTTTGAACACGGTCAGTTTTTCTTCGCCGAACGAAAACTCTTTCGACATGGTGCGCAGTTGTTCAACGCTGAAACAGTTGCTGGTTTCGAGCAGCGTAATCACCGGCAGTTTTTCACTGGTGAATGCTTTCGCGCGGATGTTTTTCATCATTTCAGCAAACTCCTGCTCAGTTACTTTGCAAACAGGCGGTGGCGGCGGCGGAGCCAGTACGTTTTTCGCGTAGCTCATCCATTCGTTTTGTGCTGATACGGTTGAGAACAATACGATGCCGCTCTGGTAGTTGCCCTGGTCATACACCCGCGGGAAGGTGTTCATCAGTGTGCGCATACGCAATGTTTCTGCCTGCATCAGCGAAGCGAGTTTCATTACATGTGCAAAACCGAGACATGATTGTGCCGATGCAAGATCAATGGCCACGTATTTCGATTCGTCGGTGGGCTGACTGAAAACGTTCTGTGCAATTTTTTTGAATTCGTCTTCGCTGATTACCGGGCCGGGACATCCTTTGGTGCCGGTATAACCCGCAGTTGCCGGGTACGCCCAGGTCGGAAATGTGGGTCCGGAAGCAGGCGGCGGAGGTGTGGGCTGCGCCAGCGTGCCGATGTAATCGTGCAGGCGGAAAGCCATGGAGAATGCGGCAAACGCATCGTACACATCATAAAAGTTGGCACGGTCAACCGTGTGTGAATAGGCCTGTTTACAGAATTCGAGGCGGTACGCATCATCATTAAAAAGCAGTGCGATGTTTTTCACCTGTCCGCTCATAAAACAGTTTTTATTCAGGAGCGCTACGGCTTTATCGAACTTGGCCTGGTTGTTTTGCTGTATGGCAATCTGTGTAAAGCCATTCTGGTAAATCACGTCCGGTGCGGGCGCGGTGCAGTTCTGTGCTGTGGAAGCAGTAGCCGTAACAACAAGAAGCGTTAGTGTAGTAAAAATGTTTTTCATAACAGTTGGTTTGTGTGTAGGTTAACAATTCCCGTTCCAAAGAAACAATAATTATTTTATTCCGCGTTTAATGCCGGGCTAAAAACCACACGGCACAAGGGTTTCGACGGTGCTATTATTTTCCGGAAAAAGAAGCCATATTTGTATTGTCCGGCGAAAAAAACACTGCCGGGTGTATAAAAAAACGATACCATGCCCGCAACAAACTGGACAGCTGCACTGCAGCCGCTGCTGAAAAAATACAAAAACAAACCACATCCGCTCGCATATAAAAACATGTACCAGCTGATGGTAATGGTGGTGCTTTCCGCACAGGATTCCGACAAAAACATCAACAACCTGGCGCCGGAGCTTTTTGCGGCGTTTCCCGATATGGCTGCCCTGGCGCGTGCGGATGCGGAAGCGCTGTTTCCGTATGTGCGCAAGGTGCGCAACTTTGGCAACAAAACGAAGTGGCTGCAGCAGATTGCACAGGCGGTGAAAACGGATAAAAATATTCCGCTGACCATGGATACGCTTACGGTGTTGCCGGGCATCGGCCGTAAATCGGCCAGTGTCATCATGCGCGAAGCGGGCAAACCGGCCGAAGGCATCATCGTTGATCTGCACGTGGTTCGCGTGGCACCGCGCATCGGCATCGCCGAAGGCACCGATCCGAAAAAAATAGAAAAACAATTGCTCGAAACCGTTCCGCAAAAAGACTGGGGCGAAGCCGGCATGGCCATTTCGTTCCTCGGCCGCGAAACCTGCCGCCCCACAAATCCCGATTGCGCAAACTGCGTGATGAATGCGCACTGCGCCTATTTCAAAAGCAATGGCAGCAAACCTGTAGTGAAAAAGGCTGCTGCTGCAAAAAAGAAAACCGCTGTGAAAAAAGTATCGGCTGCTAAAGCGGTAAAGAAAAAAGTTCCAGCGAAAACGAATAAATGAAAAACGCACTCATCACCGGCGCCACCAAAGGCATCGGCCTGGAAACTGCGCGGCAGCTGGCAAAAAAAGGATTCCGCGTTTTTATCACCGGCAGAAACGAGGATAAACTGCAGCAGGCCAAAAACATTTTGCAGGCAGATGGACTCACCATTGAAACGCTGCTGCTGGATGTGAGCGATGAAAAAAGCATCACTGCTGCTGCACACACATTTGCGGCGCTGCATACAAAACTGGATGTGCTCATCAACAACGCCGCCATCCTGCTGAAAGCCGACAACCGCCTGGCAACTGATGCAGCTGCTTTGTTTGAAGAAACCATGCGCACCAATGTGCACGGTCCGTTGCGCGTAACGCAGGCCCTGCTGCCGTATATGAATACGCCTGCACGCATCATCAACATTTCGAGTGCTGGCGGTTCCATGTCGGAGCCCGTGGGTGGCTGGTCGCCGGCCTACTGCGTTTCAAAAACCGCACTCAATAGCATTACGCGGCAGCTGGCGGCAGAACTGGCTTCCCGAAAAATAGCAGTGAATGCGGTACATCCCGGCTGGGTAAAAACCGACATGGGCGGCAGCAGCGCCCCGCGCAGTATCGAAAAAGGCGCCGAAACCCCGGTGTGGCTGGCTTCTGCGGCAGCGCAGGAGTTAACCGGGTCGTTTTTTATGGATAAAAAAGCGATGGACTGGTGAAACCGGCACCCGGCTTTATGTGGCAATTATGTAAGTTATAGGTTTCACGGTGTAACAGGAAGGACAGCTTGCTGCCTCACCTTTGTGGCAGGGCAGAACTAACTGAAGCCCTCTCAACACCATGAAAATAAAATTACCTTTTCAATTTACCATTGCTGCATTAATCACCTTGCCGGGAATACAATTTGCCCAGGCGCCTCCGCTCGGAACGGCTGCAAACTTTGTACTCTTTTCCACAAGCGGGGCAGTAGGAAACTCCGGCATTTCACAGCTTACCGGAAATGTAGGAACCAATAACGGCCTGAATTCCGGATTCGGAAATGTAAACGGTAACATGCACGACAATGACCTTGTGAGTGCACAATGTGCGTCGGATCTGCTCATCGCATACAACCAGCTTAACAGCACGGTTGCCACTTTCTTCCCTTCGTCGCTGTTTGGAAACGGCCAGGTACTTATTCCCGGTGTTTATTCGGTTTCCAGCGCAGCCACGCTGAATCTTGACCTTACCTTAAACGGGCAAAACGATCCGAATGCGGTTTTCATTTTTCAGATCCAGGGTCCTTTTTCAACCAATGCCAATTCAAAAGTAAACCTCATTAACGGCGCAATGGCCTGCAATGTATTCTGGAAAGTAGAAGGACTGGTGAGCATGGCTTCCGGAACAACTATGCGCGGAACCATTATTGCAAACAATGCGGCAATTGTAATGAATACCAGCGACACCCTGGAAGGACGTGCTCTTACTACAACCGGGGCGATAACCGTTGACGGCACAATGGCCTACACACCGGTAGGTTGCGGAAGCCCGGTCCTCACCGGTCCTGCTTTTCCGCCACTCGCTTCAACCGAATGTTATGCCCTCTTTTCTGCTGACGGTGCTGTTACCAACGCAGGTATTACCTACGCCACCGGTGACATCGGGACGAACGTGGGATTAACCACCGGTTTTAATCAGCTGAATGTAACCGGAATTATTCACCCGATACCGGATGTTTCAACTGCACAGTGTGCTGCTGATCTCGGCGTGCTTTACACCTACCTCAACACCTTACCGGCTGATATCGAGTTGCTTTATCCTGCCCAGTTTGGTGGTAATCTTGTGCTCACACCACACACGTATATTATGAATGCCGCCGCCGTGCTTACAGACACCCTGTACCTTAACGCGATGGGTGATGCAAATGCCGTGTTTGTAATCCAGGTGAACGGGGCGTTCTCTACAAGTACGTATTCGAAAGTGATTTTAACCAACGGCACGCAGGCTAAAAATGTGTTCTGGAAAATAGATGGTGCGGTTAACATTAATGACTATTCGGTTTTCAACGGTTCTGTAATTTGTAATAACGGGGCTGTAAGTCTCAATACCGGCACTACTGTCAATGGACGTGTATTTACCACCACAGGCACATTAACCACACAGGCTATTACAGCTACAATTCCCCCGGGATGCATCGGCCTCGGAATCGGGGTTACCGGGTCAGCTACCAGTGAAGCCGTTACCGTTTATCCGAATCCGTTCACAAACCAGTTGTTTTTCAACCTGAACAGTGGATCAACCACAGGCTCCTGCCAGCTGGTAATTTACAATGTGCTCGGTGAAGAAGTAATGGGTACTGCCATCACCGGGCAAACAGCCACAATTGAAACAAGTGCGCTGCCTGCCGGAATTTATTTTTACAAAATAACCGGACAATCCAAAACGATCCAGGCCGGGAGGCTTGTTTCGAATCAATAAAAACCGCTGAACGCGTTTGAAAAGCCTCCTGTAATGCGGGAGGTTTTTCATTTTTAAGCCGCAGGCCCCTGCGGCAGATAATTCGCGGATACTTCCTTTGGATTAAAATATTTTCTTATTTTTGTCGCCCGTTCAGCATCTTATTGGGGGATTAGCTCAGCTGGCTAGAGCGCTTGCATGGCATGCAAGAGGTCATCGGTTCGACTCCGATATTCTCCACGACTTAAACCTGTTCATTCCATTGGACAGGTTTTTTGTTTTTTATACCATTTGTTGGAAGCGCTTGCTTGTCCCGACAGACGTCGGGAAAGAGGTCAGCGGTTCGACTCCGATATGCTCCACGACTTAAACCTGTTCATTTTTGTGACCGAATTTTGTTATTTTAACCCATTAAACGGCGCGTTTGTGCCTACCGGCAGATGTCGGGAAAGGGAGCTGAGGCTCCTCTCCAATATGTTCAAATTAACGTTTTCTTTTTTATAGTGGGCTGGTTATGTCATACTTCGTGTACATCATCTTTTCTGGGAAGCTTAATAAATATTACGTCGGTTATACTGAAAATATGGAAAAACGGATCAGTGACCATATCTCCGGTATATCTGCTTTCACCTCAAAAGCCAATGACTGGGAATTAAAATACTCCGAAGCGTTTTCCTCCAGGGAAGAGGCGATGCAAAGGGAAAAATCGATTAAAAAGAAGAAAAGCAGAAAATATCTCGAATGGTTGATCAGCTCAGCTGGCTAGAGCGCTTGCTTGTCCCGACAGACGTCGGGAAAGAGGTCATCGGTTCGACTCCGATATTCTCCACGACTTAAACCTGTTCATTTAATTGGACAGGTTTTTTGTTTTTTAGATCAAATTGTTGGGGCGCTTGTGACCATAGGGACATGGGCGACATGTCCCTATGGTCACAGGCGTCTCACGGTGCGGCAGGCTTTGCCACAAAAAACCCTTCTTCCTTTTTACTACCTTACCCTCCCCTGTTAAAGCATAAAACCAAAAACAGAACAAGAGCTTAAACAAAACCGGCCGGCCCTTGTTGTATTAGTTCTAACACAAATAAACAGCAAAATGAACACCGCATTAGTAACAACAACATTTACCATTGAAGGTTATTCCATTAAAAAACAGCTGGGCGTGGTGCGTGGCGTAACCGTACGTTCGCGCAGCATTTTCGGTAACATCGGCGCGGGATTCCAGGCGCTGGTGGGAGGTAACATTTCGCTTTATACCGAGCTTTGTGAAAAAGCGCGGCAGGAGGCCTTTTCGTTTATGCTTGGCCATGCACAGCAGATGGGCGCCAACGCCATTATCGGTATGCGTTATGATGCGAACGAAGTAGGCAACGGCATTACCGAAGTGCTGGCGTACGGCACCGCCGTGTGGGTAGAACCAAACGCGTAACTATTTATGAGTCCGGAAATACGCACCGTTGCAGAAAAAAAACTGGCAGGCATGTACATCACCATGACCCTGGCCGAAAACCGTACAGCCGAATTGTGGCAACAGTTTATGCCCCGCCGCAATGAAATCGTAACCGCGGTTACGGATGAACTGATTTCCATGCAGGTGTATGATGCAGCTGTGGCGCTGGCCGGTTACATGACCCCGCAAAGCGTGCATCAGCGGTGGGCCGCGAAAGAAGTAACTGATTTTACATCCGTGCCCGCCGGATTCGAAACGTTTGTGTTGCCGGAAGGATTGTATGCGGTGTTTACCTATCGCGGAACGCCGCAGCAGGCCGCCCCGTTTTTCAGGAAAATCTTTATGGAGTGGCTGCCCGCTTCGGGGTATGTGCTTGACAACCGCCCGCATTTTGAAGTGCTTGGTCCGAAATACAAACACAACGATCCGGAATCGGAAGAGGAGGTTTTTATTCCCGTGCGTTTGAAACAGGCGTGATTGCAAACAGCTGCGTAAGCTATTTTTTATCTTTGAAAAAAAGAGCAAATGAACTGGCGCAATCACCCCATACTGAAAGACAAATTTCACCGCGATTACCCGGACGATACGCAGGCGTTTCTCCATGAAGGTTTTCGTGCGGCTACTGTAAAACCCGAACTCGTCTGGATACGCATCACGGGCATGACCGGCGACCTGTTTACTGCCGAGCTGCTGAACCAGCCCATCAATCTGAAAAAATTTAACGCGGGCGAAAGCCATACGTTTCAGCTGAACGGCAGCGGAAAACTCATTTACGTTTCGCCGGAATACCAGGAAGAAATAAAAGACTGGAAAATTTCGCCCTGCGAAAAATGTGCAAACGATGTGTTGTTCGATACGCCTTCAACCATCTGCCGCATTGCTTTCCCCGATCTGCCCGAAGGCTCGGTGATGCAGGTGTTCACCACCTTCTGCCCCATGTGCGGCAATGCGATGGCGGTGACGCAGCGGGCATTTGAGGAAAACGATGAAGAAACCGGCAAAACCGTTACCAGTAAAAAGTGGTATGAGTTCTGGAAATAATATAGCTATAAAAACAGGAAAGCCCGGATGAAAGTCCGGGCTTCTTTTTTGTTGTGCAATCGCTGGCCTACTTCTTCAGGTTCTTCATGTACTTTTTAACGTACCGGTTCTTTTCTTTGGGAGGCAGGCGATCGAAATTTTCCACCGATCCGTTGATGTGCAGGAAATCGTTGGGTTTGCGCACCGGCGGTTGTTGTTTCACATTAAAGCCGCCCACAAACACGGAATAAAAAAACAACGCGCCGCCGCCGATCTGTTTCATGGTACCGAGCAGATCGGTGGTTTGCCACTCCTGCATCACTTTGCCGTTTTTTACGTTGCGTGTAAAAATGCCGTTTACATCCAGGTGTTTTTTATTCGCAGGTGCTCCCATAAATTTCCCGGTATTCACCACATGCGAAACAAAACGGATGGAAACAAAGTTGCCGTCAACAACGGGCTGTTCGAGCACCATTTCGAAATCGGAAAAGGCGGCGCGCATGTCCTGCATAAAACCGATGTACTGGTCTTTTGTAAAAACATAACCGTCGCCCGTATAGGTAAAATTGCTGTCGAGCAACCCGTCCAGCGTAGCCCAGTCGCCCTGCAGAATGGCGCGGGAAACGGCCACGGCGGTGTTTTTGTTTTCGGAATAGCTGGAGGTGTCGGCCTGTGTGTGGGTGTCTTTCACCATTAACACGGCCGGTTTTTGCCCGAGGACTGCTGCGGTGTTTGCCATCATAAAAAGGATTAGTGTACCTGTTTTCATTGTTGTTGATTTGTTCGCTGCAAAGGAGGAAACATTTGCAGCAGCGGCCAACATACTTACCAAAATGAAAGCACTGTTTTTTTGGTAAGTGCCTGCGCAGCGGTTAGTTTTGCAGGAATGAAAACATATAAACTGAACGGCACCTTTTTTTACTGCCCGGTTGATTTAACGCTGAGTGTAATCGGCGGCCGCTGGCAGGGATTAATTATCTGGGCGCTCCGGACAGAACCGAAACGGTTTAATGCGCTCAAAAAAGAGCTGGTGGCCGTAAACGATAAAATGCTGTCGCAAACGCTGAAAACGCTGGTGGAGCAAGGCGTTGTTTCACGAACCGATTACAACAGCATGCCCCCGCACGTGGAGTACGCACTTACAAAAACCGGCAAAGAACTGCTCGGCGTTTTTGAACTGATGGAAAAGTGGGGAACGAAAAACAGCGCGGAAACGAAAGAGCTGGTTTGAAAATTGCGTGTCATTATAAAAACAAAACCCGCCCCCAATTCCTTTCGGAACCGGAAGCGGGTCGCTT
This sequence comes from Chitinophaga pinensis, assembly GCA_943372645.1. Classification (GTDB taxonomy): domain Bacteria; phylum Bacteroidota; class Bacteroidia; order Palsa-965; family Palsa-965; genus VBWE01. Next base: position 99,710 of record CALRZN010000002.1, read on the forward strand.
TTATAATGCAGATTCGCTTACTCTTTAATGTAAACGTCCTGGTCTTTATCGTAGAAATAACTGTTCTTCTGGTTGGCCTGGAAGAACTTTTTCAGTTCAGCCGAAGTGGTGAATTTTTCGGTGATGTTTTCTGTAACCGGGCTCATGGTGCATTTTGAACCGCTGGTGCTGATTTCGATTTTGTAGAAATAGTACGTTTTGGTGGTTGAACCATCTTCATACACGTTCATGTAAACGGTGTTGTCAATTTTCGAAAGAAAGCCCATGTAGGTGGTAACATCGCCCGAGCTGGCGCTTTTCTTTTCGATTTTGTAGTGGTTCGCGTCCGTTTTGGTAACATCGTACGAGTAATCACTCGACGATTTTGATTCCCATTTGCCGAGCAGTTTCTCGTCAATTTTCACAGCCGGATCGTCAATTCCAACTTCTGCACTGTACGGACAGCCCATAAAAGCGATGCTGAACACAGCAAGCAGGGCAAATAAGCGGATGTTTTTCATAAGGTGGTGTCTTTTTTCGTGTTATTTAACAAAGATAATGCCTTTTGGTGCAAACCGGCTGTTTTCAACTATCAATGGTTCAAAAATACGGCAAACGCCGTAGCCGGGCCGTGTTTATTCGGAGCAACTTCGTAGAATGGTGTATCCTGTAGTAAACAGGATCCCGCTATGCGCATGAATCCACTGAAGAAACTGGCCGGGCAAACGGCCATTTACGGACTGAGCACCATCCTGGGAAGGCTGCTCAACTATGCGCTGGTTCCGTTTTACACCTACATTTTCTCCGCCCCGGCCGATTACGGGGTGAATACGGAGTTCTACGCCTACATCTCGTTTCTGAACATTGTATTCACCTACGGCATGGAAACGGCGTTCTTCAATTTTGCCACGAAAGAAGAAAACAAAGGCAACGTATTTACCACGGCGTTCCGCTCCCTCACAGCCTCCTCGCTTATTCTTGCGGTGCCGTTTATTGTATTTGCCTGGCAGATTGCAGCAGGCCTGCGCCTCGAAAACCAGGCGATGTTTGTGATCTGGTGCATCCTCATTGTTTCTACCGATGCCATTGCCGCCATTCCCTTTGCGCGGCTGCGGCAGCAGAACAAGGCGAAGAAATTCGCAGTGATGAAACTGGTGAACATCTTTGTCAATATTTCGCTCAACGCGTTTTTCCTCGGGCTGTGTAAAAACGCCTACGAAAACGATCCGGGCAGCATGTTCGCCGCGTTCTACAATCCCGCCGTGGGCATCGGTTATGCATTTGTGGCCAACCTCATCGCCAACATTGTTACGCTGATGCTGCTCGTTCCGGAAATGAAAGCAGAAACCGGTGTGTTCGATCACGCACTGTGGAAACGCATGATGGTGTATGCCCTGCCCCTGCTCATCGTGGGGCTGGCCGGTATGGTGAACGAAACGCTCGACCGCATTCTCATCAAATACCTGCAGAGCCCGGTGGTGGGCGAATACATGCAGGGTGTGTATGGCGCGTGTTACAAGATTTCCATCCTCATGACCATTTTCATCCAGGCGTTCCGGTATTCGGCCGAACCGTTTTTCTTTTCGCGGCTGAAAGACGATGACAACAAAAAGGTGTATGCCCGCGTGATGAAATATTTTGTGATTGCCTGTTCGCTCATCTTCCTGTTCACGGCGCACAACCTGTCGTGGATTCAATACATGATCGGCGAAACCTACCGCGTGGGCATGCCCGTGGTGCCGGTGCTGCTGCTGGCCAATTTGTTTCTCGGCGTGTATTTTAACCTGTCCATCTGGTATAAACTCACGGGCCGCACCATGTTCGGGGCGTGGATTACGTTGTTCGGTGCTGTGGTTACCATTGCGCTCAACTTCTGGTGGATACCGGTTTACGGTTTTATGGGTTCGGCCTGGGCCACGCTCATCTGTTATGCGGCCATGATGGTGGTTTCGTATATCCTTGGGCAACGCTATTACCCGGTGAAGTATGCGCTGCGACCCATACTCACCTACCTCGGCATCGCGGTGTTACTTTATGTCGTGTCAACGTTTATTCACACGGGACATATTGTAGTGGATGTAATTCTTAAAAACGCATTGATTGTGCCGTACCTGCTGCTGCTGTGGAAAGTGGAAGTACCGGCGCTTCGCAAAAAATGAAGTAATTTCGTACCATGAACGTACGCATTATAAACAAATCGACCCACGAACTGCCCGCCTACGCCACCAGCGGGGCCGCAGGCATGGACATCCGCGCCAGCATCAGCGAGCCGGTAACACTGAAACCGTTAGAGCGGGCCATGGTGCCCACCGGGCTGTTTCTCGAAATTCCGGCGGGTTACGAAGCACAGGTGCGTCCGCGCAGCGGCCTTGCGGCCAAACACGGGGTTACGGTATTGAATACGCCCGGAACCATTGACGCAGACTATCGCGGCGAAGTGAAAGTAATTCTCGTTAACCTGTCGAACGAACCGTTTACCATTAACGACGGCGAACGCATTGCCCAGCTGGTAATTGCAGCACACGCCACCGTTACCTGGGAAGAAACCAATGAACTGAGCGAAACCAGCCGCGGGGGCGGGGGATTCGGCCACACGGGAAAAAATTAAACAAAGAAAATCACTCACGTAAAAAAGAAATATGCGAATTATTGTACCAATGGCGGGAATGGGAAAGCGGATGCGCCCGCACACACTCACCATCCCCAAACCGCTGCTGCCTGTTGCCGGAAAACCAATCGTGCAGCGCTTAGTGGAAGACATTGCCAAAGTGTGTAACGAACCGGTAGAAGAAGTGGCCTTCATCATCGGGCCCACGTTTGGCAAAGACGTGGAGAAAATGCTTGTGGATGTAGCTGCCAGCATGGGCGCCAAAGGTTCCATCTGGTACCAGGAAGAAGCACTCGGCACCGCACACGCCATTATGTGTGCCGCCCCGGCCATTACCGGGAAAGTGGTGGTGGCCTTTGCCGACACGCTGTTCAAGGCCGATTTTAAAATGGATACGGCTGCCGAAGGCATCATCTGGGTACAGAAAATTGACGATCCCCGCGCATTCGGGGTGGTGAAGTTGAACGACGAAGGACACATCACCGACTTCGTGGAAAAACCGCAGACGTTTGTTTCTGACCTGGCCATCATCGGCATTTATTATTTCCGCGACGGCGATTTTTTGAAAAGCGAACTGCAGTACCTGCTCGATAACGACATCCGCGACAAAGGCGAGTACCAGCTCACCAATGCGCTGGAGAACATGAAAAACAAAGGCGTAAAATTTGCGCCGGGAAAAGTAACCGAGTGGCTCGACTGCGGCAACAAAGACGCAACGGTGTATACCAACCAGCGCGTACTCGAATTTAACCGCGGCAATGCGGCGCTGGTGGGCAAACACCAGAACGAAAACAGTATTATTATTCCGCCCTGCTACATCGGCGACGGCGTAATTGTTAAAAATGCTGTAATCGGGCCCTACGTATCCCTCGGAAACAACACTGTAGTAGAGAACTGCGTTATTGAAAACAGCATCGTGCAGACCAATACGAAGCTGAGCAATGCCGTAATAAGCAACGCCATGATCGGAAATTATGCTGCCTATTGTGGAAAAGCAGCTGATCTGAGCATCGGGGATTATAACACGATTCAAAGCAACTGATCATTTGAAACATTTCCGGAACTGTACGTTTTTTGTGCTTCTCGCGCTGGGTGCCTGCAAAACAGGTGACAAAACCACGGGGCGGGAAAAAGAAGGCAATACTTCGGCTACGGCGCGCAGCGTTCCGAAAGTGGTTCCCGCTGAACAGCTCCAGCAGCAGGCCTGGTACATTGATGCCAGCCGCGAAAAAATGCTCGGCAACTACCCGGAAGCCATTGCGCTGTACGAAAAGTGCCTGCAGGCCGATCCGAAAAACTGGGCCGCGCATTACGAAATCGCCGGCATCTACTCCAAACGCGCACAGCAGGGCCTCGCGCTTCCGCACGCACAGGCAGCAGCAGAAGCCGATCCGAAAAACAGCTGGTACCAGCAACTGTATGCGCACGTGCTGCAGCAGAATTATAAATTCAACGAAGCCGTTACTGTTTTACAGAAGCTGAACAAAACGTTTCCCGACAAACCGGAATTCCTGGCCACGCTGGCCGAAGCCCAACTGTATGCCGAAAAACCAGACGACGCGCTGAAAACATACGAGGCGCTGGAAAAACTGACCGGCCCTACGGAAGGGTTATTGCTGCAGAAACTGAAAATTCTTGACCGCAAAGGCGACAAGGTGCGCACGGAAGAAACGTTGAATGCCCTCATCGCGCTGAACCCAACCGAGCAACGTTATTACAACATGCTCGGCGATTATTACCAGCGCAATGGCAAACCCGAAAAAGCGGTGGACGTGTATAACCGCCTGCTGCTGGTTGATCCCGACAACGGTTTTGTACACCTGTCGCTTTCCGATTATTACCGGCAGCAGAAAGACGATGCGCGCGCCTTCAGCGAAATGGTGGCCGGTTTTGAAGAACCGGGCGTGGATGTGGATACGAAAGTGAAAATACTGCTTAACTATTATTACGCCATTGACAACCCGCAGCTGCCCGGCCGCGAAAATTTTGTGTTCGAATCCGATTCGTTGTGCCGTGTGCTGGTTCGCGTTCACCCGGACGAAGCGAAAGCCTTTGCAGTGTATGGTGATTTCCTGGCGCGGTTTAACAAACTCACCGAATCGCGCGACATTTACCGCAAAGCACTTGATTTAGACAAAAGCCGTTTCGCGATCTGGAACGAGGTGCTGCTGCTCAATTCGCGGCTGAACGATGCCGAAACGCAACTGAAAGACGCACGCCAGGTCATTGAGCTGTTCCCCGATCAGCCAACGCCGTATTTCTTTTATGGAACTGCATTATCGCAGCAAAAAAACTACCGTGATGCGGTGAGCAACCTCCAGACCGGGGCGGCGTTTGTGGTGGACAACAATCCGCTGCTGACGCAGTTTTATGCCGCGCTGGGCGAAGCATACAACGGGCTGAAAGAGTTTCCGAAGTCGGATGATTATTTTACCCGTGCCCTGGCCCTTGATCCGGATAACGCGTATGTGCTGAATAATTACAGCTACTTCCTCAGTATCCGCAACGAGAAACTGGAACAGGCCGAAAAGATGGCCGCCAAAGCCACGCGCCTCGACCCGCTGAACCCGTCGAACATGGATACATACGGCTGGGTGTTTTACCGCCTCGGCAACTTTGATGCAGCGAAAGAGTGGATTGAAAAGGCCCTGGCCATTGATACCAAAAACGGCACGCTTTTCGAACACCTCGGCGATGTCCTGTTCCGGCTCGGGGATACCGAAAAGGCCCTTGACAACTGGCGGAAAGCCAAATCGTACGGCGGCGGCTCGGAGCTGCTTGACAAAAAGATAAATGAAAAAAAACTGTATGAGTAAGTCGCACACGCAATACCCGCTGCGAATGCGCGTTTCTTTAGTTCCTGCGCTTTTGCTGCTCACTGTTTTGCTGGCAGCAGAATCATGCCGCTCGAAAAAACAGGTGGAAGGAACCACCGTGGTTACAACGCCTGACAACTGCGGGCTTGCAAATAAAAATGCACGCACATTGAGTGCTGAAATGAAACAAAAGGAGTTTTCCTTTACCTCGTTGTCGGCCAAACTCGACTGCGAAGCACACATGGACAGTTCGGAACAGAAGTTCGACGTAAACCTCCGCATCAAACGCGACAGCATGATATGGCTGAACATTACCGACCCGGTGCTGGGCATTCGCGTGGCGCGTGCCATCATAACACCCGACTCGGTAAAGTTTGTGAACTTTTTCAGCAACCCGAATAAATGTTTCCAGGGCGATTTTGCCTACATCAGCAAGATGCTGAACACCGACCTTGACTACGACATCATCCAGGCAATACTGGTGGGCAACAGCGTTGCGTTTTACGAAGAAGATGAAAAACTGCATGCGTCTGTTGACCAGGCAAAATGCAATTACATATTGAGTACGGTGCGTAAACGCCGGCTGCGGAAAACGATGGAAGGACAGCGTGAACCGAAAGAGCCGCTGCAGAACATTACCATTGATCCGAAAAGCATGAAGATTATGGAAGTGCTTTTCCGCGATTTTGAAAACAACCGGAATTTTAATGCGCTTTATTCGGAATTTGAGCCGGTTGATTCGGTGGCTTTTCCGCACAAAGCGGTGTTCACCATTTCCGATGCCGCCAAAAAAGGATCTATTGATGTGAAGTATGGTAAAGTAACCACGAATAAACAGTTAACATTTCCATTCTCGATTCCCGATGACTGTGAGCCCATTCAGTTTCGCCAGAAAAACTAAGCCGCTGGTTGCCCTGCTGCTTAGTGTGTGCCTGTTTTACAGCGGGCCGGTAACCCTGCACGCCCAGAAAGGCAGCGGGGATAAAAAGGTGCTGGAGAACAAAAAGAAAAAACTGCAGAACGATATTAAGGAGGTGGACAAAGAGCTGAAAGAAACGCGGCAGATTAAAAACCTGTCGATGAACCAGCTTTTTACCATCAAGAAAAAAATTGAACTGCGCGAAGAACTCATAACCACCATCAGCAGTGAAATAAATGTGCTGGATGAGCAGATCGGCGAAAACAACAAATCCGTTACTACGCTGCAGCAGGAAGTTGACAAACTGAAAAAAGATTACGCTCGTATGATTGTGTATGCGTACCGTAACCGAAACAGTTACCAGCGCATGGCTTATGTATTTGCCGCGGAAGATTTTAACCAGGCGTTTTCGCGCATGAAATACATCCAGCAGATAAACGACAGCCGCCGCAAAAAAGCCGCTGACATTGCCGCGCGGAAAAACACGCTGAATGAAAAAATACAGGCGCTGAGCCAGCAGAAATCGGAAAAACAATCGCTGCTTGGCATTGAAGAAACCGAAAAACAGAGCCTCGCGGTTGAAAAAGAAGACAAGGAAAAAACATTCGTGGCGCTTTCGGGCAAAGAAAAAGAGCTGAAAGAAGAATTGGACGAAAAGAAAAAACAGGCCGCGAAAATTGACCGCGCCATACAGGACCTGCTCGCTGCTGAAATGGCGCGCATGGAACGCGAACGCAAAGAACGTATTGCCCAGGAAGAAAAAGCGAAAAAAGAAAAAGCCGCCCTCGCCGCCAAAAAAGCGAAAGAGAAAAAAGAGAAAGGTGTAAAAGGCGCTACCGGCACTACAGGTACCGCATCGAACAACCCGCCGGTGAAACCGGATAAAGAAGAACCGGAAATAGCCACCAACACTAACGACGAAAACAAAAAACCATCGCTCGGCCTTACCCCGGATGAACAGCTTATTTCCGACAACTTTGCGGGCAACAAAGGCAAGCTGCCCTGGCCGGTGCTTACGGGGCGCATCTCCATGGGCTATGGCCGCCATCCGCACCCCGTGCTCGAAAAAATTGATGTAAACAACAACGGGGTGGACATTACCACCGGCCGCAATGCACTCGTGCGCAGCATTTATGAAGGCGAAGTAACCGGCATCAGCGATGTGCCCGGTGTAGGTAAAATCGTCATCATCCGCCATGGCGAATACCTGAGCATGTACGTGCGCCTCGAAGAAGTGTATGTGAAACTCGGCGACAAAGTAAAAACCAAACAGAACATCGGGAAAGTACGCTTCGATGAAGAAGAGGAACGCAGCATCGTACACCTCGAAGTGTGGAAAAGCGGCACCGGCAAGCTGAACCCGGAGGACTGGATCGCTAAGACAAATTAATTTGCAATTTGCAGTTGGCAGTTTTGTTGGGTATAAAGGAATAGATTCTGGGCTTTATAAAAACAAAACTGCCAACTGTAAAACTGAAATTTGCAAACTGATGCGATAACTACGCGCAGCGTTTTATATGAAACTACTATACATTGTCCGTCACGCCAAATCCGACTGGGCCAACGCCGACCTTCCGGATATTGACCGCCCGCTGAATGAGCGCGGTTACCGCGATGCACATGCCATGGGCGAATGGCTCGACAAAAACGGCCACACGCCCGAACTGATGATCAGCAGCCCGGCGGTACGCGCACTTTCCACCGCACTTATTTTTGCGCGCAAGCTGCAGTACCCGGCCGACCTTGTTGAAATAAAAAGCCGCATTTACGAATCGGCGCCGTCCACCATCAATGATATTGTTTCGAACCTGCCGCAGAAACTGAAAAAGGTGATGCTGTTCGGCCACAACCCTACACTTACCGCTGTTGCCGGCGAACTGAGCGGTATTCCGTTTGATAATATTCCCACCTGCGGCATTGTGTGTGTAAAATTTGATGCGCCCACCTGGGCCAACGCCGTGGAAGTAAGCGGCGGGTTGCATTTTTTTCAGTACCCGAAGAACTTCGTGTAAAACACCTGCGGTGTAGTTTGTGATCAGTCGGCAATCAGCAGTCGGCAGTCTGTTTTCGTTTCCATTTATGATCCCATTCCGTATTAAAATTAAAGAGCAAGCTCTTTAATTTTAATAATAACAGACTGCCGATTGCCGGCTGATCACAAACGAAAAACAATCCTGATTTGTATCACAAACGCAAACGGACAACAGGTTAAGAAACCGTTAAAGTATTAAAAGCACCTGTTTTGTTCGTAAATTTGGGTTTTACATTCGCTTATGAACCTGAAAAAAATACCGCTGGTAAACCGCGAGATCAGTTGGCTTTCGTTTAACGACCGTGTGCTGCAGGAAGCAGAAGATCCCGGTGTTCCACTGCTTGAACGGCTGCGTTTCCTCGGCATTTATTCCAACAACCGCGACGAATTTTTCCGGGTGCGTGTGGCCACCCTGCGCCGCATGGCCAAAGCGGGTAAAAAAGCGCGGGAAGTGATCGGCGAAGACCCGCAGGTGCTGCTCGATCGTATCCAGAAACAGATCATTGATTCATCGCGGCGTTTTGATCGCATATATAACACCATCCTGAAAGAACTCGGGCGCAAAAAGATTTTTATTGTCAATGAAAAACAGCTGACCCCGGCGCAGGGTGTTTTTGTGCGCAACCATTTCCGCGACCACATTATGCCGAACCTGTTCCCGATTATGCTGGACCAGGCCCCGAGTTTTCCGTACCTGAAAGACCGCCTCATTTATCTTGCAGTGATGCTGCACCGCCGCGGGAAGGAAAAAAAACACCGGTATGCGCTCATCGAAATACCGACCGATCTGAATTCGCGTTTCCTCGTGCTGCCGGCTTCGGGCGATAAAAAGTTTGTAATGCTGCTAGACGATGTAATCCGGTATTGCCTCGAAGACATTTTCCCGATGCACGAATACAGCACCATTCACGCCCACACCATTAAAATGACACGTGATGCGGAGCTGGATATTGATAACGACCTCTCGAAAAGTTTTATTGAAAAGATTTCGGGCAGCCTCAAGAAACGCAAAAAAGGAGCGCCGGTACGTTTTGTGTACGACCAGCAGATGCCGGAAGAGTTGCTGCGGTTTTTGCTGCGCCGCCTGAATGTAGCCGTTTCCGAAAATATCATCCCGGGATCGCGTTACCATAACTTCAAGGATTTTATTTCGTTTCCCTCGCTCGGTCATAACGACCTGCGCTACACCATTCCGCATCCACTGCCCCACCCGCGTTTTTCTGCCGGCGTAAGCATGTTTGATACCATAAAGGAAAACGATGTGCTGCTCCATTTCCCGTACCAGTCGTTTCACCACATTATTGACCTGCTGCGCGAAGCATCCATTGATCCGCGCGTTGTGTCAATCAAAATCACGTTGTACCGTGTAGCCCGCAATTCCAACATTGTAAACGCACTCATCAACGCGGTGAAAAACGGCAAACAGGTAACGGTGGTGATGGAACTGCAGGCCCGTTTTGATGAAGAGAACAATATTTTCTGGGCCAACCGCCTGCAGGAAGAAGGCGCACACGTTATATTCGGCGTGCCGCACCTGAAAGTACATTCCAAAATTTTCCTCATCACCCGAAAGGAAGAGAACAAACTCGTTTACTATGCCCACATCGGTACCGGCAACATGAACGAAAGCACAGCAACCGTTTATACCGATAAAACATTGCTGACTGCGGATAAGAAAATTACCGGTGAAGTAGCGCAGATTTTTGACTTCTATAACGACAACCTCCGCCACGGCACCTACAAACACCTGCTCGTTTCGCCCTTCACCATGCGAAAAAAACTCGTCCAACTTATCAACAATGAAATTGACGAGGCAAAGGCGGGCCGGGCGGCTGAAATTTTCCTGAAACTGAACAACCTGGTTGACCGTGAGATGATTGCGAAGCTGTACGAAGCCAGCGGCGCGGGCGTAAAAATCCGCATCATCATCCGCGGTACCTGCTCGTTAGTACCGCAGGTGCCGGGTTTCAGTGAAAACATCGAAGCCATCAGCATTGTAGATAAATTCCTGGAACATACCCGGGTGTTCATATTTCATAATGGGGGCGAAGAAAAGTATTTTATATCTTCGGCCGACTGGATGACGCGCAACCTCGATCATCGCTCTGAAGTGGCAGTGCCTGTTTACAACAAGGAAAGCCAGCAGGAGATGAAAGAAATGCTCGAAATACAGTGGAAAGATAACCGCAAAGCACGGATCATCAACCGCAACCAGGACAATACGTACCGGCGAACCGAATCGCCGAAAACCGTCCAGGCACAGGAAGCGATTTATGCATTGCTCGCACGTAAAACAAAGGCTTCTGTTAAAACGAAGCCCAAAGTGGTAAGGAAAAAACGGGTTGAAGTTCGCCGCGATTGATATCGGTTCCAATGCTGTCCGCCTGCTCTTCGGCAATGTGTACGAAGGTGCTGCAGAACCCATTTTTAAAAAAGCTGATCTTGTTCGCGTGCCGCTCCGCCTAGGTGACGACGCATTCCTGCACAAACGCATTTCGGATGCCAAGGCCGACAAACTCATCACCGTGATGAAATCGTTCCGGCACCTCATCAATTTTTACGAAGTAACCGATTTCCGTGCCTGCGCCACCTCGGCCATGCGCGAAGCGGTAAACGGGCCCGAAATTGTGGCGCGTGTAAAAAAAGAAACCGGCATTACCATCGAAATCATCGACGGCAAAACGGAGGCGCAGATTATCTACTCCAACCACATTGCCGAATCGCTCGATAAAAATTACGATTACCTGTACATTGATGTAGGCGGTGGAAGTACCGAAATCACGCTGTTTTCGCGGGAGCAGGTGGTTACTTCCCGTTCGTTTAATATCGGCACCATCCGTATGCTCAACGACCTCGTTTCGCGCGAGCAGTGGAGTGAGTTTAAAAACTGGGTGAAAGAAACAACGAAAGACCACCGGCGCCCGCTCATCGCCATCGGTTCGGGCGGCAACATCAATAAGATTTTCAAGATGTCGCGCAAAAAGCAGAACCGCCCGCTTTCGTACAGCAAGCTGAAAGCCATTTACGATATGCTCGATGCGTTTACGCTGGATGAACGCATAAAAATTCTCGGCCTCAACCCCGACCGCGCCGATGTGATTATTCCCGCCTCGCGCATTTTTCTCACCGTGATGAAAACCGCCGAAACCGACAAGCTGCTCGTTCCGCAGATTGGTATGGCCGACGGGCTCATTCACCTGCTGTACGAAGCGTACCGCGAAAAAAACAAAATGATTTACCACGATTAAATTATGGTGCTGCTTCGCCCGTTGCGTGTTATATTCGGCATTTATGCGGTGCTTATTTTTGCCGTAACCATGCTCATTGCGGGGCTGTACATCGTGCTGGTGTTTTCCCTTTTTCCGAAAAAAGCACCGCAGCTGGCACATGCCGGCAACCGCGTGTGGGCGCAAACGCTGCTCCTGTTTTTTTTCATCCGCGTTACCATCCGCAACAAACACCTCGTTGATCCGCAAAAGACGTACATCTTTATTGCCAACCACCAGTCGCAGCTCGACATCCCGATTTTTGCGCGCAGCTGCAGCAACACGTTCCGTTTCCTGGCGAAAGCCGAGCTCACCAAAATTCCGCTGCTCGGTTACCTCATCAAAAAAATGTACATCACCGTTGACCGCAACGACCGCAAAGACCGGAACCGCAGCATCGAAGTGATGAAAGCGTCGCTGGATGCACACATCAGCGTGTTTCTTTGTCCCGAAGGCACACGCAACCGCGAAACCGAACCTCCGCTGCTCGAATTCCGTGACGGAGCTTTCCGTCTTGCCGTACTCACCCAAACACCCATTGCGGTACTCGTGCTGTACAACACCGGCCCGCTGCTGCATCCCAAACGCCCCGCAGAATTAGCGCCCGGTTTTGTAGAAGCCGAATGGCTGCGCGTAATTGATACCACCGGCATGACGATAAACGATGTGCCCGCGCTGAAGGATAAGGTGTATGCGGAGATGACGGAGGCGCTGCGTGCGTGGCGTAGTGCCCGGTTGCGCTGATTGCTACCTATTTATTCATCGGCGGCTGTTGGCCGTAATCACCATACATCAGTTGTTCACTGTAACATCGGGTTTGTGCGGTGACAATGTTCCCGTTTTTGTCGAACACCAGTTGCAGCACCCAGCCAAAAACTTCACCATGCCATTTCGAAGGCCAGTTGGCCGATGCAGGCAGTTTCGACGGATCAACACCCAGCGCCTGTGCAAGCGCAAGCGCTTCGCCATGGTGCCAGCAGATCAGGAGGTCGGTTCCGGCATATTTTGTCTCCTTTTCTGATTGCAGGTGTTTCGCCAGATCAGCATAATGGCTGTCTTTGTATTTCGTATTGATTTTTTTACCGATGGTTTTCGCAAACGGTGTAATGGTAAGCAACGGGCGATGGCTATTCTGAGAATCTTCCGAAGCAAAAAGGTGACTGAATTTCAGCCCGCGTTTGCCAACGACCAGGTTGTTTAAATAAATGGAATACGCCTGTGCCCGTTCCTGGCCGGCAACAGCAAGCCCCGGCCCGCTCGCCGGTTTCTCCGCATGGCGGATAATGATGATCGTTGTGTTGTTAAGCATAATGTAAGGTTGTGTAGTTGTATCCGAAAAATACAAAAAAGGGCAATACAAGGCTTGGTATCCTGACGGCAAAAACAGAAGATCCTAAACTGATATATAATACCAAAAAAGACAACCAGAGACGTATTGTTTCGGGAGTTCTGTCCGGACAGAAGGAAAAGGTGTATGCGGAAATGACAGAGGCGCTACGCGCGTGGTTCGAAAATCACCAACAGTAAGGACTTCAACAGGCGCGCGTTTTTCCCAAATTTCCTTTCCGTACTTTTACAGTTGCTAAATTTTTTGAAATGACTTTTCAGCAACTGCTCACCAAAATAAACGACTGGCGCGTGCGTCACATCAGCAACAGGAATTTCCTGATTGTTGCCAGTTTGCTTGTGGGCATCGTTGCGGGCATTGCAGCCATCGTTTTAAAATACACCGTGCACGGCATACAGTATGTGCTGGAGCAATTGCGCGAAGCCTCGGGAACGAATTACCTCTATTTTATTTTTCCGCTCATCGGTATTTTACTCACCGTGTATTACGTGCAGCGTTTCCGTGGCGGTAAACTCGGCAGAGGCATTGCAAACATCCTGTACGCGATTGTAAAAAAATCGAGCAACGTGGAACGTGACAAAACCTATTCGCACATTATTACCAGTGCGCTTACGGTTGGCTTCGGCGGCTCGGCGGGGCTGGAAGCCCCTATTGTGGTTACCGGTTCCGCCATCGGATCCAACACGGGCCGCGACCTGCGCATGAACTACAAAGAGCGCACCGTGCTGCTGGCGGCAGGTGCAGCGGCGGGTATTGCGGCGGTGTTCAACTCGCCCATTGCGGGTGTGGTATTTGCGGTGGAAGTAATTCTGATGGAAGTAGCCATTCCTTCGTTCATCCCGCTGCTTATTGCTGCAGCCACGGCGGCGGTGCTTTCGAACCTGCTTTATAAAGACCAGCTGTTTTTTCTCATCACCAAAGGCTGGGTGTTCAAAGCCATTCCGTATTACATCCTGCTCGGCATTATCATGGGCCTGATTTCCGTTTACATCTCGCGTATTACGCTGCGCGTAGAAGGATTTTTCAAGGCACGCAAAAAGGTGTGGAAAAAAGCAATCTGGGGCGGCATCGGCTTGGGTTCGCTCATCTTCCTGCTGCCAGCACTGTATGGCGAAGGCTACGTTACCATTGAAAACCTGCTGAAAGGAAATTACATGCACCTTGCTTCCGGCAGCTGGTACGAATCATACGTCACCAATCCGTGGATGCTCGTTGGCGTGGGCGCAATCATTATTCTTATTAAAATTTTTGCCACCGGGCTTACTGTTGGCTCCGGCGGTAACGGCGGCATTTTTGCGCCTTCGCTGTTTACGGGTGCCATCACCGGGTTTGTTTTTGCAGAAGCAATTAACCTTTCGGGCATTGCCACGTTAACGGTTCCCAATTTCATCGTGGCGGGCATGGCCGGTGCGCTCAGCGGCGTGGTGCATGCGCCCATGACCGCGATCTTTCTCATCGCCGAAATTACCGGCGGTTATGCGCTCTTTGTGCCGCTCATGATTGTATCGGCGTTTTCGTATTTCATCTCGCGGTATTTTGAACCGTATTCCATTTACACGAAACGGCTGGCGGCACGCGGACTGCTGCTTACGCAGAACAAAGACAAAAACGTGCTGAACCTGATGAAGGTGAAAAACATGGTGGAAACGGATTTTATTGCGGTGAAACCCGAAGATTCACTCGGGCAGCTGGCCGATACATTTGCGCATTCGAAACGGAATATTTTCCCGGTACTGGATGAAAACGGAAAACTCGTAGGCATTGTGCTGCTCGAAAACATCCGCGAAATCATGTTCCATACCGAGCTGTACGACTCCACGTTTGTAAAAGACCTGATGACGCGCCCCAACGTAACCGTAGAAATCAAAGAAGCGATGGTGGATGTGATGCGTAAATTTGAACAGTACCACACGTGGAATATTCCCGTGCTTGACCAGGGCATTTACATCGGCTTTGTTTCCAAATCAACATTGCTTACCGAGTACCGTAAGAAGATGGCGAAGCAGGACAACGTGGTGGGTTAAGCGCAGCACAGTAAAATTACTTTTCCCTACTTTTACAGAAATACCACCTCCCGGTTTATGCTCATCTGTCGCACCTGTTACGCAACCTATCCTGAAAAAGATGCCGTGTGGCGCTGCAAATGCGGCGGCCTGCTCGACCTTGATTTTAATCCCGCGCTGTCGCTGAAAAAACTGGCGGGCCGGGCATACAACCTCTGGCGCTACCGCGAAGCATTGCCGGTGAAGTACGACAAAAACATTGTTTCGTTCAGCGAAGGTTTTACACCATTGCTGCCCGTTGCCTTCGGCAGCAAAAAAGCGTGGATCAAACAGGATCAGTTGTTTCCCTCCGGTTCGTATAAAGATCGCGGAACAACCGTGTTGCTTAGTAAACTGAAAGAACTCGGCATCCGACAAATCCTGGAAGATTCATCCGGTAATGCCGGATGTTCCATTGCTGCATACAGTGCACGCGCCGGCATCCGCTGCGACATTTATGTACCCGCCACGGCATCGCCTTCCAAGCTGGCGCAGATAAAAGCATACGGCGCAAAACTGGTCCAGGTAAACGGATCGCGGGAAGATACAGCAGCAGCGGCATGGCTGGCTTCCGCAAAAATGTATTACGCCAGTCATTGCTGGAACCCGTATTTTTTTCACGGCACCAAAACGTTTGCGTACGAAGTGTGCGAACAGCTCGGCTGGAAAGCGCCCGACACCGTGGTGCTTCCCGTAGGAAACGGAACGCTGGTAATCGGAGCGTGGATTGGTTTTACGGAACTGTACGACCTCGGCATCATTAAAAAACGGCCGCGCATCATCGGTATCCAGGTAAGCGCCTGCAACCCGGTGGCAAAAGCATTTGATGCAAAACAACGTGAAGTTACTGCAGCCGAAAAAAAACCAACCATCGCCGAAGGCATCGCAACGTCAAACCCGGTGCGTGGTAATCAAATCCTGGAATGCATCCGCGAATCGGACGGGATGTGCATCAGTGTGGAAGAACCAGCCATTGCCGATGCGTTCCGCAAAATGGCGCACGAAGGATTTTTTATTGAAATGACATCTGCCGCTGTAATTGCAGGATTGTCGCAATACATGCAAACTGCAGGCGCAAGAGAAAACGTGGTTTCGCTGTTTACCGGGCACGGGTTAAAAACGGCCGATCATCCGCTGCTGAAATAATTTGCCTTCTACCGCGCAATGAGCAATCGTTTTGTCGCAGCGCCTTTCGTTGTTTCAATACGGATGAGGTACATGCCCGCCGCCAGGTTGCCGGCAGCAAGTTCATAATACTGTCGTTTTTCGCCGCTGCATACAAATTGCTCGGTTTGTATTATCCGCCCGGAAAGATCGAGCACGGCTGCGTACACCTTGTTTCCCGCAGGTGCATCAAACTCCAGCGCAATGCGATCGTTTCCCGCTCCAATAAACAACGGATTCGGATACACCACCAGGTTCAGTTCATCTTCCGGTGGCGGTGTGCCGGTAATAATAAGCTGCGGGGCAAAGTGCAGAACAAGATCGTCATCGTCCCAATTCGATTGCATCACGGTCAGCGGGTTTCCGTTTTCGTCTTCTGCTTTTACAAGATCGAGCAGTTGCCCGTGATCGGCAATAAAACTGATCATCGAATCGAGCGGCAGCAATGCAGACGGAACAATCACTGTAAGTGTATCGCCATCGAGGCGCGAAGTAAACGTAACACCATCGCGTTGCCGCCAGTAATCGCCGAACGTTTCAATATCAGAAAGGAATACGCCACCCGGCAGCTGGCTGATGAGGCTCATTTCTGCCGTCAGTTTATACATGCGGTTCGGATGAATGAGCAGGATGTTTGCCGCATTGTTGGCGCGGTTACGGTTAATCACATCCAGCCATATTGCTACTTTCTGCGGATAATTGGTGTTATCAATCGGGTTGCTCTGAAACACATCGGAAATGGTCATCGGTATTTCCCAGATGGTGTTTGACAACATACCGTTCGAGTTTTTATCAAAGCGTCCGCGAAACGGAAAATGCGTAAGCACATCTGCCGCCGCGTTGGTTGTGTTATATGTGTACCCAAGCGTATCCAGCGCATTTATCATTTTCGGATTGTACGCCAGGTGCCCGGAGCGGAATGTGCGGATGGTTACGCCGTAATCGTTTTCGAGAATCTGTTTCGACACCTGCAGTTCGCCATACACGCTGCCCCCGGCGGTGGGTCCGTTGGTCGGATAATAGGGCAGGTAATTCCCCTGCGTGTTGTTCTGGTTGCCCAGCGGGAAAATCGTTGGTGAATCAAAATCAGGGAAATGCCCTACCGAATGGCTGGCAAGAAAATGGCCTTTGCCAAGCACATACTGTACTTTCGGAATGCTGGAGGCGTTGTAAAAATCACTCAGCCAGTCGTCGTTTATATAATGCGTGGTAATGAGGTACGTGCTTTTCACACCGATGTTAAATTCATAATCGGCATAATGACTCATCGTATCATACGCGGTAGTTGCATCCACATCGTGTGTGATTAGCAAACTGGTGGTGCTGGTTCCGGGGCTGGTATGCAGCCACACGGCGCGCGGGGTTTTTAATGTGTAAATGCCTTTGAGGAAAAACATCACCGCATCCGATGTGGGTTCAAACCCGTTGGAATAAACGCGCTGCGCTTCGTAATCCAGGTTCAGCTGGTTGGTCTGGCACAGGCTTTTGAACGAAAAACCGAGCGCATAGGTTGTTCCCTGGCCGGAGGTGTTGCGCACAATCGCATCGGTAAGGTCGTCGTATTTGCCAAGGCTTTGCCCGGAAGCAATTGTATAATTACGCGTGGTAATCACATTTACGTACGATGCACGGCCCAGGCTTATTTTAACTTCTGCCGTATCGTTCAGCCAGCGGCATTCGGCAGGCGCGGCGGCGGTATCAAACGTCATGGTATAACGTGTGGTTGCAGATGCAACAGCCGAAACACCGAACAGGTTGAACAGCGCATTATCGGTAACAATGGGCGCCACCAGTGTTCCGCCCCGGCTCACAAACGCCGCCAACGAATCGCGTTCGGGCTGGTTCATGGTGCTGCTTTGCAGACGCGAGGAGGCAATGATCATCCCATATTGCATGGCCGTGTCCACATTCGTCGTAACAACAAACGGGATGCCCGCCAGTTTCAGAAAATGCCGGGCAGAATAAATTTCGCCGTCGGAGGTTTCGTTGTTTCGCGCCGTACAATCAAGCAGGGCCACACTGCGTTGTTTAACTGCTGCGGGCTGCGAAAAGCAGAGGGCCGCGGAGCAGGCGAGTACAATGGTAAAAAGGGTCTTCATGGTTTGCATTTCAAATATAACATATTATGTGTTCTTGCTTCGGAAAACCGGCTGTTTTCCGTATGTTTGGAGGAAATAATTGCATTATGAAAAAACTTTTACTCGCTTCCTGCTGCCTCTTTTCAATGTACGCCCTCCAGGCACAAACCTTCAGTTCTCCTGAAAGTGTGGAATACGACGGCGTAAACAACCGCTGGATTGTAGGCCAGAACGGCTCCGGCATTATACACATTTACAGCCCTGCCTCTTCTTCGCTGGTTCAGCTGGGAAGCACCACGCTGCCAAGCGGACCGCACGGCCTCGAAGTGCTCGGCAACACGTTGTATGCCTGCGACGGCAATGCCATCAAGGGATTTGACCTCACCACCGGCGCCCAGGTGTTTAATGTAAACCTCGGCGCAACGTTTCTGAACGGACTTACTTCCGACGGCGGGCATTTTTTATTCACGACTGATTTCACTGCGAAAAAAATATACCGGGTAAATACAAATACCAGTTCGTATAACCTGATGACCAACACCACCTACACACCCAACGGTATTTATTACGACGGCGCAAACAACCGCTGCGTATTTGTAAACTGGGGTTCAACGGCCCGTGTGCAGGCCATGAGCCTGGCCGATTCTACGGTATCAACATTATACACCACAGCAACCAGTAACATTGACGGCATTACCCGCGACCTGCAGGGCAACTGGTACATCACCACCTGGGGCGGCAATGCGCTGCGGATGTTTGATGCTACATTTTCAACCGCACCAACCAGTGTAATGACCGGACTTTCGAGCCCGGCCGATATTGACATTAACGCGGCCGGCGATTCCATCGGTATTCCGAATTCGGGCAATGCGAACAACGTGGTTTTTTATGCTGTTCCTTCTTCGCTCGGTATTCCGCAGCATGTTGCTCCGCTGCAGGCCATGGATTGTTTTCCGAACCCGGCCGTTACCGAAGTACGTATCGTGCTCGAACAGGCGGTTGAAAACGCAATGCTTATTTTGTTTGATGCTTCCGGCAAAAAAGTGTCGGAACAGGCTGCAAATGGAAATCAGTTCACTGTTTCGCGCAACAACCTGGCCGACGGATTTTATTATGTGGCGCTTTACAACAGCACACAGCAACTGATCGCCCTGCAAAAGGTAGCGCTCATGCCGCAGTAATCATTTTACTGTTCACGTCCCGTGGCGAAGAAAAAAAACCAAGCGCCGGATGTCGTTCCCGGTAAAACCAGTTTCCTGACACAGCAGCGTTTCCCGTTGTTGCTGGTATTGCTTGTTTTTATTGTTTTCGGTAACTCCATCCGCAACAACTATGCGATGGATGACGAGTACTTTACCAATGGCGGATCTTCGCCGCTCAACGATCACATCCGGCAAGGCTTCAGCGGTATTCCTGCCATTTTCAAATCGCGTACATTTTTCGGTGAAGACGGCGGAGGCTCATCATACCGCCCCGTTGCCGCAGCCACATTTGCCGTTGAATATGCACTGGCCGGAGAGCGTCCGCAGCTGAGTCATTTCATCAGCCTGCTGTTGTATGCCGTAATCGTGGTGCTGCTGTTTGCATTGCTGCGGCGCTGGTTTAAGGCGCAGGGCGACTGGTTTGCATTTTTTATTGCGTTGCTGTTCCTGGTGCATCCGTTGCATACAGAAGTGGTTGACAACATCAAGTGCCGCGACGAACTGCTTGCTTTGCTGGGCGGCATCGGCTGCCTCTATTTTGCGTGGCGGTTTTACGAAACCAAAAAAATCGTTTTCCTGGTGGTGTACCCGTTGTTTTTCTTTGCCGGGTTGCTTTCCAAATACACCATCATTCCCTGGATCGCTGCGTTTCCGCTTGCATTTTATTTTTTCAGCGACCTGAAAATAAAACAGATCCTGCTGTACCTGCTGCCGGTGCTGGTGGCTGCATTATTCACGGCGGCGATTCAGCAGCTGTGGCTGCCGCCGCAGGACCGTGTATTCCAGTTGCAGGAAAACCCGTTTTATACCGAACATATCGGATTGGGTTCGCGTATTGCAACGGCCAGCCTCATCAGTGGTAAATACCTGTTGCTGCAACTGTTTCCGCACCCGCTGCTGTTTTATTACGGCTACCGCAAAGTGGAAGTGGTTGGTTTTGACAACATCTTCGCGATTCTTTCGCTGCTCGTTTTTGGTGCGCTCGTATTTCTTGCGTTCAAAGGCTTCCGCAAAAAAACAATTTGGGCCTTTGCCATTTTGTTTTTCGGTTTACACATTGCGGCCTATTCAAACCTGCTGCGCCCTGCTCCGGGACTGATGGCGGAGCGGTACGCCCTTTCCGCTTCGCTGGGCTTTTGCATTGCGCTGGTGTGGCTGGTGTTTTACCTGCTGAAAAACAATCCTGAACGGTTTGCCTGGAACAGCAGCCGCGCCGGGTATATAATTACAGGTGTGGCTTTGCTTTTCGGGATACGGACACTGGTGCGTAACGGCGACTGGTTCGATAAAATGACGTTGTATAACAACGATATTGAATACCTCGAAGAGTCGGCCAAAGCCAACCTGATGCTGGGCGGGCATCTTGCCGAAAGCTCCATCGCACTGAACCGGGAAGCACAGCAGCTGGAAGCGCAGGGCCTGCGCGCAGAGGCACAAATCCGTTACAACCGCGCCGACTCGATGCTGCGCGAAGGTGTAGCGCGGATGGAACGCGCCATCAGCATTGATTCCGGTTATACCAAAGCATGGAATAACCTCGGCAGTTATTACTACATGCAGGCCGATTACAAACGCGCGATTCAAACGTATAAAAAAAGTATTCTGCGCGATTCGGCAAACCATGTGGCATGGACCAACATGGGCCTGTGTTTTGTAAATCTGAAAAACGATTCGGTGGCTGAAAAATGTTTCCGTTCGGCCATAGAAGTTGATTCGGCCTACATGCCGGCATACCAGGGACTGGCGCAATTGCTTACCGCAAAAAAACAGGCACCGGAAGCGATCGCGCTGCTGCAGCGGGCCACGAAAATAAATCCGGCCGAAGCAAACATTCCGCTGGAAGCACTTTCGCGCATTGCCCTCGCACAGGGCGATACGTCATCCGCTTCTTACCTTATGGCAGATGCAATGCTGATTAAACCCGGCAACGTACAACTGATGCGCAACCTCGCAGGATATTTCAGCAGCAAAGGCGATCAGCAAAAAGCCGATGCAATGCTGCAGAAAGTAAAAGCCGTCGAAGAAAAAGAAAAACGCTCGTTTGCCGGACGCAAAGCAAAAAAGCGGCGGTAACCTCTGCCGGAACGCACCTGGCGGCGCATTCTTTTTTAGCTTAACTTTGATATCCGATCATCCCTTTTTAAAAACCGATCCCATGAAAACAAACCTTTTCCCCTTTGTTTGTGCTGCCTTGCTTGCTGCGGCACAACTACCTGCCCAAAACGACACCTGGTATTTCGGTAACGGAGCCGGGCTGCATTTTAACGGTATAATCACCACACCGGCAGGCGGCTCACTGCTTAACACAAGCGAAGGCTGCGCAACGGTTGTTGATTTTAACGGCAATGTGGCCATGTACACGGACGGCGTGAATATCTGGAACGGCGCACATGTTTTGCAATCATCCTCCGCAGGTTCGCTTGGCGGTCACCCATCGTCCACACAGGCTGCACTTATCGTTCCGCTGCCTTCTCCGAACTGCGGCAAATATTTTATTTTCACCACACAGGCGGTGGAATCGGATTACGGAGTAACTGCCGGCCCGAACAACCTGGCCTCCAGTTCGGGGCTGCGTGTTTCGCTCGCAACAGTTACAGGAACAGCACCATCCACAACAGTTACCATATTGCCTGCTGACCGGGATGTCAATCTTACGCCCGGCATTCTTATGTCAGAACGGCTCACCGCAGTTGATGACGGCAGCAACGGCTGCTGGGTGATTGCGCACGGAGCCGGAACGTATTCGAATCCGAACACGACCTCGCCTATAAACATCGCGGGAGAAAAAAGTTTTTACACCGTTCACATTACGAACGCTACACCAACAGTGGCGTCTTTATCTGTTAACTCCACCTCTTTTACGCCATCACCGCATGTTTCTTATTCACATCCGTATCCGGGAAATTCGAATGCATACTTTACCCAGGGACAACTGAAAGCAACCATGGGCGGAACGCGTCTCGGAGTTGCTATGAGTTATGGCTTCGAGGTGCAGCTGTATGACTTTAATCCTTCTTCCGGGGCCGTTTCAAACCAGGTATTGCTGAACGGAACAAACTTTGCTTTTGACCCGTTCAGCGAAGCCACAGTTTACGGACTTGAGTTTTCACCAAACGGAAACCTGCTGTATGTAACAACTACGTTTGGCGGGATGTACGATTATATTTACCAGTTCGACCTTACGGCAAGCAATGTGGCGGCTTCGCGCGTAGCCATTGATTCGATTCCGGGTAATTATGCGTTCGGACAGATGCAGCTCGCCCGTAACGGCAAGATTTACATTGCGAAACAGCCCACACTTTCAACAGGATCGCTTGATGTGATTAATAATCCGAATGCCCAGGGCCTTGGATGCAACCATGCTTCTGCAGCGGTTCCTATAGGTGGTTTTTCCCGCCTTGGTTTACCAACGGTTGTGTTTTACAGCCCCTGTGATAAGTTCAGTTCCATCGGTAACGAATACAGCGACAATGCAAACAATGCCATGCAGCTGATTCCGGCCGGCAACGACGTTACGCATGTGGTGCTGTCCGATCGGCCCGACGGGGGAAAAATAAACGTGTTCAACAGCATCGGGCAGCTCGTGCTGGGCGTGCGCTGCGAAGGCACCACTACCGCACTGCAAACCGGCGTGCTGCCTCCGGGTGTTTATATTGTTTCGTATGAAAACGGGATGAAACGCCTGAGCAAACGACTTGTGATCAGCCGGTAAAAAAATACAGGTGAAAAAAAACCGTCCCGGCCTGGCCGGGACGGTTTTTTTATTGTTTCATTGCGGGTTATTTAAAAATGTCATTCAGCACCGCAGCCAGCCGCAGGCCGCCTTTGGCAATCTGGGTTTCGATTACTTCCTTGTTCCATTCGAGGTACTCGGGTTGAATGGTTTTGTTTTTAAAATTGTACACATTCGCCAGCAGTTCGCGCGAGTCGTACATCCACACCGTCGGGTTAATCTGGCCGATGGTGAGCTTTTCACTTTTGCTCCACCCGCTCACAATGCGTGTACAGCGGCGCAGTGAAATGTCTTTGTCTTTGATGATTCCGCTGTCCCAGAAACTGTGCAGGCTGGTGGTATCTTTTCCAACCTTTACGGTTACTTTGTTTCCGCCCTGGTCTGTTCCGTATCCCACATGCAGCGGCTGTGTAATATCGCCGCACAAATGAAACAGGATTTTCAGATCGCGCTGCACATCGGCATTTTTCATGTTTTTATAGTTGCGCAATTCATTGATGATGGAATCGAGCACGCAGGTGGCATCGCCTTTCGGACTGCGTTTGTATGATTTACCCTCGTCAATATTCACATAATGCCAGGGTTTCATGTAATCGAGCGAATGATCTGTTTTCTTTATATCATCCATCCATGTTGCCGCTTTTGCAAATGAAAACGTATCGAGGTACTGCTGCACTTTTGCCTCAATCCCTTTGTCGAGGTTTTTGCGTGCAACTTCTGCAACATACTGATGGCCCTGGCTTCCCCAGGCGAAAGAAAAAAGCGGCAGCAACAGTGCGGCAACCGTGAGTCTGTGTTTTGAAAACATGTTCGTGCGAATTAAATTATTTTATATCGTTTTTGTAAGCGTTATGCAATGTAAGTAATCTTTCAAAAACTCCTGCTTCACCTGTCTGCCGGTTTGTTTTAAAAATAAACACGCGATAAATCGTTACAGAACAGCTGTTTTACAAGGCTTTTCGGCGCATTTCCTGAAAATCGTTTACTAAATGAACATGGTCAGATAACTTTTTGTTGCCTCATGGTTTTCGGTTAGCCTATACATTCGTATCAAATTAATCCGTTGCACAATCCGCGGTGAATAAAACATCGCTGGTGTGCGATACCGATCCGCTATTTCACAGCGCTTGCCGCATCCCGGTTTTTTGCCGGGCTGAAACAGTATTGTCTTTTTTGAAATGCACTTTATACTAACCAAAACACAATTTTTATGAAAAAAAAGCTGATTACACTCTTCTCGCTGCTGGCCTTGGGCACAGGTCTTCTCCATGCACAAACCGGGGTCTGGTATTTCGGAAACGGTGGCGGATTACAGTTTACAAACACTGGCACTAATCCGATTGCAGGTTCGCCGATCAATACCAGTGAAGGTTGCGCAGGCGTTGTAGATGCGCTGAACAATGTAGAGTTTTATACAGACGGTGCGAATATCTGGAACGGAAACCATGTTAACCAGTCGGGAACGGCAGGCACACTTGCCGGTACGATATCTTCATCGCAAACTGCGCTGATTATTCCTGTTCCGGATCAGACCTGTAACAACTTTTTCATTTTCACCACGCAATCGGTTGAGAATAACTATGGTGTTGCCGGTGTAAGTGACGGGCTGCGGGTTTCCCTGGCCACTGTTACCGGAACAGCACCAAGCACTACAGTTACAATTACTACTGCAAACCGGAACCAGCTGATCAATACCGGGGGCGCCCTGATGTCGGAACGCCTTACCGCAGTGAGTGATGGTAACGGCGGTTATTGGGTACTTGCGCACGGGTGCGGAACCTATGGCGCGGCTTCATTCGGTACACCATTGAATACACTTGGCGAAGGCAATTTTTACCGCGTACACGTAACAAACACTACAACAACAATTGGATCGCTCACGGCAACAGCCATCAATTTCCCGGCCAGCACTCACCGATCCTGCATCCATCCGTATTTAACAACGAACGGATCAAGCAATATTTTTTATACACAGGGACAGATGAAGCTGAGTGCTGACGGTCGCCGTCTTGCAGTTGCAATGGGTATGCTGCGCGAGGTTCAGTTATATGACTTCAACCAGTCAACGGGTGCCATCACCAACCAGGTATTAATTACCAATTTTGCCGGGACGGAAGCAACGGTTTACGGCGTGGAGTTTTCTCCAAATGGCGATATGCTTTATGTAGCAACAACATACGCCGGCTCTACGAAAAACGTTTACCAGTTCGATCTTCTTACAAATGTTCGCACAACACTTGCCACATCTACTACGAACTATAATTTCGGTCACCTGCAGCTCGGCCCCGATCAGCGTATTTACGTTGCACGTCAGCCGAATAATACAACCACCGTTCTTGACGTTATCCAGAGTCCGAATACGTCTGGTACGGGCTGTACTTATGTTTCGGGAGGAGTAACCATTGCAGGTCAGTGCCGCCTTGGCCTTCCTACGGTGCTTGTAAACAACCCC
Source organism: Chitinophaga pinensis (assembly GCA_943372645.1). Taxonomy (GTDB): domain Bacteria; phylum Bacteroidota; class Bacteroidia; order Palsa-965; family Palsa-965; genus VBWE01. The sequence continues at coordinate 125,349 of CALRZN010000002.1, forward strand.
TGCGAAGGAAACGGAGGCCCGACAGGGTGTGTGTGCAATTCATCAGCAACCATTACCGGCTCAACTCTGCTTAAAGACGGAACAGGAACAGCAACCCTCGCGCTCAACAGCGGAACAATGCTCGTCCGCCGTTTAAAAATTACGCTCGTAAACTTTACGCAGTCCGTAACTCCTGAATGCCTGAAATGTGAAATGAATGCCGCTTCGCAATTCGGTACAATCACTAACACCCCGGTTGTAAACACGGTTACCGGCGTGCTTGCTCCTGCCACCACCAATGGTGTTGCATCGTGGTCGAAACAGATTTCGTGGACACTCACAACGCCTGCTGTTGTAAACGGAAGCGTTACGCTCAACCTCCGTTTCCCGGGCGTGTTAAACCTGAGCTGTTGCGCAAACAAAGTAGATTACTGCTTCAACGTGGAATACATTGATGCCGACTGCAATATTTGTGAAAACACCACCTGCACCAGCACCGGATCGCCGCAGGCGCTTAAGCTGAACGACGAACAACCGGCAAACGAAATGGTAATTCCTTCGGCTCCTGCTGTTAAACCGGAAACCGGCAACAAAAACGACATCATGCAGCTGTTCCCGAATCCGACCGGCGGCAACGTAACCGTTGAACTGGCTGCTTCTGATCTCGGCGGAAAAATCCAGGTGTTCAACAGCAACGGAACCATGGTGCAGAGCCAGCGCTGCGAAGGACCGGTAACTGTTATCAGCACCGGCAACCTGCCGAACGGCCTGTACATGATTACGTATGAAAGCAACGGCACGCGCGTAAGCCAGCAGTTGCTTGTGCAGCACTAATTGCACGTCTGAATTGCCTCATCAAAACAGCAGCGGCCTCTGTTAAACCGAGGCCGCTGCTGTTTTTAAACGGTGTTTGTGTTATTGTTTTTTTACTTCGAGTATTGCGGCAACATATCCTTTATCATTCAGCGGTTTTTCAATGCGCACGTTGCCGTTTGCATCCGTACTGAATTTTGCCTGCGCCGATAATTTCCCGGCAAGTGCCTTGTTTATTTTTTCGCCCAGCGAACTGCCCGTCGCCGAACTGATCTTTGCGTTCAGCGCGTTGTAATCAATCGGTTCATGCGTAATGATTACTGCCATCTGGTCGGTGGTGCCCGCATCGTCGGGATAAAGCGTGTGGTCTTTCGGAAACAGGCGTGTGCCGGTTACACCACAATACGGCGAGTGTTTTTTTGTGTACGGAAAAAGCACATACGTCGTGTTGTTGTTTTCAAGTCCAACGAGGTACGTGTAACATTCCGTGTTATTCGTAAACTCAATTTTAAACGGCGTTCCTGCTTTTCCTTTTTTTACCGCGTTGCGGTTTGTAAACACATTGCCGTTTTTCTGTCCGAAGGGAATGTTCGCTTTCGTGTTTTGGTTCTGTAAACCGAACGACGCGGTAAATGTTGTCGGAGCTGCTTTGCCCGCTTCGCCCATCGGGTGCAGGCCCATGGCCTCTACCACAAAAAAATCAAAGTCTTTGTAACGCACCCATGCCGTGCCGTTATCGCCCCACTCCGGCCCCCACGAATTCATCAGTTGAAATGCACCGCCTTCTAAATAGTCGTCGTATCCGATTACACACATCGCGTGTCCGCCGAAACCGCTCATGTCGTAATCACGGCTTTCGGGTATCCACACTTTTTTGCCATCCATGCTGCGCATAAACGAGCCGCCCACCTGCATACCGATCACCACCGGCGCACCGGCCGCGAGGTTTTGTTTGATGGCAAGCATATTCACTTTGTAATCTTCGCCATCCAATGAAAGCCGCGTAAATCCTTTAATGCGGTAAGCGGATGCTTCACGGAGCAGGCTGCCGTCCGGATCTTTGCTGCACGAATTTTCGTTGTACGGAAACTTGTCAAAATCCACATCGCCTTTTTGTTCCAGCGATTCCATGGCGCGGATGAGGTACGAGCCCTGGCAATCTTCCAGCGCAATCTGGTTGTACAAAAACGACGGACTGAACGCAACCTCATCCGGATTTTTCCCGCTTTCGCGTGCGTACATAATGCTGCGCGCAGCATACGAGCTGGCCCACGCCACACACGAACCCTGCTGGCCCTGGTTGAGGCGTTTGGGTGCGTACTGCAAAAGCGATACACGTTCGGGCATCGGGTTTTTAATATTATCCGCAAGCGGTTCATACACCATCGCCTGGTCGTATAAATCCTGGTTCATAGAACAGCCGCGGCTGTAGGCAGATGATGCGGGCTGATTGCCACCGAAGCCGATGCGGTCGCGGAAAAACCAGAGCCCGATGAGCACCAGCACAACCACCGCCCCCAGTTTGGGATTGCGGAACAAAAACCGGATGATCTGCGGCAGAAACATCAACAGCATCATCAGCAGTCCGCCACCGCCTCCACCACCGCCGCCTGTAAATCGCGGGCGGTTGCCGTTGCTGTTGTCGGGAGAATAATTTTCGTTATCGCGGTCAATTCGGATCGGCATAGTGTGTTTTTATTATTTGCCGAAAGATAATTTATTCGGGGCGAAAAAGGGTGCGCAGGATGAGAAATGTCATCCTGACAATGGTTTTATTGCCATACGTAACTGACAATAATTTCATTGTCAACGCATGTAAAAAACTCCCCGTATCTTGTAACCACCAATGCAAACCACGCCACTCCCGAAAACAGTCCTCGTAACAGGCGCCACCGGCTTCCTCGGCTTCCGCCTGGCCGAATTGCTGCTGGAAAAAGGTGTGCGTGTAATTGCAACCGGCCGCACATTAAAACCGGAGCTGACATTAACCCATTCAGACATCGCGTACAAACTCGGTTCACTCGAAAACGAAATTTTTGTGCAGTCGCTTTTCGCAGATGAAAAACCGGATGCCATTGTGCATTGCGCTTCGCTGTCGTCGCCCTGGGGCAAAAAAGAATGGTTTCACGCATCCAATGTGCTTTCGCAGCAGTACCTCATTCGTGCAGCGCAGCAGCACGGCATAAAGCGGTACGTTTATATTTCCTCGCCAAGTATTTATTTTGATTTCAGCGACCGGTTTGATGTAAACGAAGAAACGCCGCTGCCCGCAAAATTTGTAAACGACTATGCGCGCACCAAGTTTGAGGCGGAACAATTGCTGCACAAAACCGATCTCGATTATGTCATCCTGCGTCCGCGTGCCATGATCGGGCGCGGCGACATTGTGATTATGCCGCGCCTCATCCGCGCTTACGAAGAAGGCCGTCTGCGCATCATCGGCAGCGGAACCAATGTGGCCGACCTTACGCCGGTGGCCAATGTTGCTGATGCCATAACCTGCGCGCTGGTGGCAGAAAACAATGCATTAAAACAGGCGTACAACATCACCAACGGAACCCCGGTGAAACTGTGGGATTCCATTTCCGATATGCTCACCACGCTCGGCCTTGAACCGCCGGCAAAAAAAATAAGCGCAGGAACGGCGTATAAAATTGCCGGTACGATGGAATGGTTCTATCGTAATTTTATGCCGGGAAAAGAACCTGCGCTTACCCGTTACAGTGTGGGCACGCTGGCCGCTTCATTTACGATGGATATCCGCAAGGCAAAAGAAAAACTGCGTTACGGCCCGCGCATGAGCGTAGCAGAAGGCATGCAGGAGTTTGCCGACTGGTATAAAAACAAAAACGCATGAGTACCGTAAAGTTCCGTTACTGCAGTGCCGGGTACTGCAACGCGCCCGAGTTCCTTGCCATTAAAGGCGGGCGTTTTAAAGAAATCCGTTTTTACGCCACCTTCGGCATCATCAAACACCCGACTGAGGGCGTTATTCTTTTTGATACCGGGTACTCGCATCGTTTTTTTGATGCCACGAAAAAATACCCGGAACGCCTGTATGCAAAAATTACAAAGGTGTTTCTTGAAAAACAGGAAGAAGCCGTGGAGCAGCTGAAAGCACTCGGCATTGCAGCAGGTGATGTGAAAAAAATTATCCTCTCGCATTTTCATGCCGATCACACGGCCGGCCTGCGCGATTTTCCGGAAGCCGTAATTTATTGCTCCGAAGTGGCTGCCGCAAAAGCCTTGCCGCTGCGCGGATTCGGTGCGGTAAGCAAAGGCGTACTGCCGCAGCTGCACCCCGATGATATCCAAACGCGTTTACGCATCATTGGCAAAGATGCCGGCGTGGTGCATATTGATTCCCTTTGGGGCGAGGTTGTTGATCTTTTCGGAGATGGTTCCATTAAACTCGTACACGTTCCCGGCCATGCCGCGGGCATGATCGGAGCGCTGCTGCGTACACACAAAGGAACCGTTTTCCTGATCGCGGATGCCGCCTGGGTGCGCAAATCGTGGCAGGAGTTTGTAATGCCCAACCGCCTGGCCGGACTCATTTTCGATTCGTGGCGCGATTTTAAAACATCGCTGCGCAAAGTGCATGAATATGCCATGGCCAATCCCGAAACGGTAATCATTGCTACCCACTGCCGCGAAACGATGGACGCTGTTTTTAAATCACAGGAAGAAGATGCGTTTTAAACTGCGGATACTCGTTTATTTTTTACGGTTCCGTTTGTTCACCCCGCGCACGCGCGAAGCCGTTATGCACGTGCAGCAGCGGCGGCTGAAAAAACTGACGCGCGTTTTAATCCGCTCCCCGTTTTACCGGGAACTTGCAGCAACCGGTGCGCCGCTTACGACTTACCCGCTGATGAACAAGGCCGCGATGATGGAATCCTTCAGCCGCATCAATACCGTGGGCATCACCACTGAAGACGCGTTTGCCATTGCCATACGCGCAGAAACTTCGCGCGATTTTGCACCCGACTGGCACGGCATTTCCATCGGGCTTTCGTCAGGCACTTCGGGCAACCGCGGTATTTTTCTTGCTTCGGAAAAAGAACGGGCGTTGTGGGTGGCGGCTGTGCTGCACCGCGTAATCGGTTTTTCGCTGCGCAAACGGCGCGTTGCATTTTTTCTGCGTGCAAATAACAACCTGTACGAATCGGTAAATTCATCGCTGCTGCAGTTCCGGTTTTATGATATTCTTTTCCCGGTTAATGATCACCTAGTAAAGCTGCAGGAACAACAGCCGCACATTCTTGTGGCGCAGCCGTCGGTGCTGCTGCTGCTGGCGAAAGCAGTGGAGGAAAAACAATTGCACATCGCGCCTGCAAAAATTATTTCCGTGGCCGAAGTGCTTGAACCGGTTGACCGCCGTTACCTCGAACGGGTGTTCAAACAAACCATTCACCAGGTGTACCAGGCCACGGAAGGTTTTCTTGCAACGACCTGTAAAAACGGAACGCTGCATTTTAACGAAGACACTTTGCTGATTGAGAAAAAATATGTGGACGATGCGCAGACGCGTTTTTACCCGGTAATTACCGATCTGTTCCGCGAAAGCCAGCCCGTGGTGCGTTATGAACTGAACGACCTTATTATTGAAAAACAAAACTGTTCCTGCGGGTCGCCGTTCCTGGCTATTGAAGCCATCGAAGGCCGTTCGGATGATGTATTCCGGTTTACCGACCGCAACGGAAAAGAAGCAATCATATTCCCTGACTTCATCCGCCGCGCGGTAATGCTGGCATCTGAACACATCAGCGCGTATGAAGTGGTGCAGAGCGGGTTAACAGAAATTTCCATTTTTCTGAAAATCAGCGATGGGGAGTTATCCACCGTTTCCGGGCAAACCATAAACAACATTGTATCTTTATTGCAGCATTACCAGGTAGAAAACGTACGTGTAATTTTCAGGGATGTTTTCCCGGAAGAAGAGCACGGAAAAAAAAGGAGGCGTGTACGCAATGCAAGTCAGAAACCCGTTTAAGTTCACCGGTGCCGGCAAAGCACTGCCCGCGAACTGTGTTACATCCGATGTACTCGAAAAACAACTTGGTATACCGCCCGGCTGGTCGCAACGCTACTCCGGCGTAAAATCGCGCTACCACGTAACCACCGAAACCGGCGCAGGCATGGGCGCGGCTGCCGTGCGCGAAGCGCTTGAGATGGCGGGTATAACACTCGCCGATATTGACCTGTTACTTTGCGGGGCAGCTTCATTTGATTATCCGCTACCCAACCAGGCTTCAGCAATAAAAAAAGAACTCGATCCGGATTTTAAGTTTACGTTTCCTGCTGTTGATATTGACAGCACCTGCCTGAGTTTTGTAACAGCTGTTGATTTTGCGTCTTCCCTGCTCGACGGGAAACGGTTCCGCCGCATCGTGGTGGTCAGCACCGAAATTGCATCCAAAGGATTAAATCCCGATCAATGGGAAACGGCCACGCTGTTCGGCGACGGCGCTGCGGCAGTGGTGATGGAATATGATCCGGAAAAAAAAGCGGGACTTATTCACGCACACATGAAAACGTGGTCCGATGGTTTTGATCACACCATGATACGCGGCGGCGGCAATTCGTTTTATTTTAAAGAACATCCGTACAACCGCGAACTGCATTCGTTTTACATGAACGGCAAAATGCTGTTGCGCCTTGCCAAAGAACGGATCCCGGATTTTATGAATGATTTTTTCCGCGAACTGCCGGTTGATGTAACCGGGGTTGATTACATCATTCCGCACCAGGCCAGCCGCACCGGTGTTGAAATATTCCGCAAGATGTACAACTTCCGCGACGACCAGATTCTCGGCAACCTGGAAACACACGGCAACTGCATTTCGGCCTCCATCCCGATGACGTTTTATGATTTTGTAAAAAACGGAACACTGCGTCCGGGTATGACCTGCCTGCTTTCCGGCACATCGGCGGGATTTGCTATTGGAGGAGTTTTAGTGCGGCTTTAAAAAAGAATTTCTTTTGCAGCAGTCGGTAACATTGCGTTCGTTTTTTGTTTTTGAATAATGAATGTATAAAACCTGTTCTCGACTGCCGCTCGAACTGACGGTAATATTAATTTCCCGAGTACCGCTCGAACTGACGGTTGTTTTTTGTTCCTGAATTATGTACTTCAACATCACACTGCTGTTCCGCCTGCTTCCGAAAACATTTTCGGCAAGCCGTAAAAGTTTGCGTTATCCTTCGGGCAAACGCATCGGCCGGCTGCTGCTTTTGTTTCCGCTGTTTACCGTGTTGTTTATGGTGAACAGTGTTTTTCTTTTACTCGATTATGTTTTTTTTCCGCACTTCCTGTGGGTGAAAATTCCGAAAAGCGTTTTCATTGTTGGTGTACCGCGCACCGCCACCACGTTTCTGCTCGAAAGCCTTTCTTCCGACCGGGAACAGTTTACCTGCTTCCGCCTGTGGGAGCTCGTGTTTGCGCCGTCGGTTATCCAGAAATATTTTTTCCGCGGGCTGCTGTTTGTTGATCGTTATACTGGCAAACCGTTCCGCCGCCTGGCCGGTTTATTTGACAAATGGATTTTCGGAAACTTCCGCGCCATACATAATATGGGCCTGGGCAAGCCGGAAGAAGACGAAGCGCTGCTGCTCTGGTGTTTTTCATCGGCCTACCTCGCGTATTTTTTCCCGGAAACAGTTGCGGCGGACGAATTGCTTTTTTTTGATGCCTCGCTTCCGCTGAACAAACGGAAACGCATCATGCGTTTTTATTACCGTTGTGTGCAGCGCCACCATCTGGTATTTAACCGGCGCAATGAAAAATATTTTCTGTCGAAAAACCCGGCTTTTGTATGCAAGATGGAAACCGTTCCGTTTTTTTTCCCGGAAGCAAAAATACTGTACACGCTGCGCACGCCGTTCCGCACCATTCCCGCAACCATCAGCCTGAATGCAAACATTTACAGCGCATTTTCACATCTGCCGGAAAAATACCCGCTGCAGCACGAAACAAAAAACGCGGTGATCCGCTGGTACAAAATGGCCGATGCCGCACTGCGTAAAATGCCGGAAAACAACTACCGCATTGTTCCGTTCGGGCGCATTTCAAAACAGCCGGAAAACGAACTGGAGACGATTTATCAGTTTCTGCATGTGCCGGTGAATGCCTTGCGCAAAGCGGCTTTCCAAAGCATCCAGCAAAAAGCAGATTCTTATAAAAGCGGGCACTCGTACGATACCGCCTCCGGAATTGATGAACACGAGATACGAACCGAACTTGATTTTGTAATCAATGGTCCGTATAAAAACGAAATCGGCTGATGGAACCGCTGCACGAACAATTCGTGGAAATAAACGGCGCGCGTATCAATTACGTGCGCTGCGGAACAGGTTCGCCACTCGTGTTCCTGCACAACGGCGGCGGTTTCTGGCAATCGTGGGAAAAACAGATCCGGTACTTTTCACAAACACACGATTGCATTGCATTCGACTGGCCGGGGTTCGGAAAATCCACACCGCACGGAGAAATAGCGATTACACTTGATTTTTATACACGGAGTTTACAGGAAGTGCTTGAACAACTCGGTATTTCAAACGCTTCGCTCATCGGCAACTGCATCGGCGCTTCGGTAGCCATTCAGTATAAACAACTGCATCCGCAGCGCGTGAACAAACTGATAGTGCAAAACATCTGCCCGGGCCGGCGTATTTTTCCGAATGCATTTGCCGCAAAAATCTTCCGCGGTATTTCCAAAAAGAAATTGCTGCGGCGCACAGGCATAAACGTATTCGCATTCCTGCTGCCACGCCCGCCCATGAAAAACAAATCGCCGCGCATCCTGTTTGGTAAAACCTACAACGCGTCCGATCCGCTCGTGCAAATGTATAACACGACTTTTGCCCGCCCCTTCATCACACGCAGCCGCGCCGCAATGTTGTTCGATGTAGATACATTTACGCTCGCTGATTTTCTGCAGCCTGCATTTGATACCGGTAACGTAACGCTGCTGTGGGGCAAAGAAAACAACGTTGCTGCTTTTGAAAAAGAAGGTCGATACCACCAGCAACTGCTCGGTCTGGAAAGCATTCAGCCCGTTGAAGGCGGAGGCCACCTGTGCATGTACGAATGCCCGGACGCTGTGAACGAAACGATTGCAGCAGCCCTGCGCAAATAAAAAACGACGACCGTTTCCGATCGTCGTTTGCTGTTTATTCTTTTTTGAAATTACTTGCCTGGAGCCGGGGGCAGCACACAGGTGGTGAGGTCTGCCGCGGTTGCTTTTTTCACGTTATCGTAGCCGAGAATCTGTTTCGCAGCGGCGTTTTCCGGATCAATTTTCTGCAGGGCTTCCATGTATGCTTTGGTACAGCCGAAGTTCCCGTTGTTGTAGTGGTACTGACCCAGGTTACCATACGCATCGGTAAGCTCGCGTTTGTTTTTCACCGCGTCAGCAGCGCCAAGTTCAACTACCTTTTCGAGGTACGGACGGGCTTTGCCTTCTTTGTTGGTCGGGTCGAGCTTCATGTTGCAGCGGCCTCTCCAGTAATACCCCTGGATGTACGTCGGGCTCAGCTCAACCACTTTTGCAAAGGCGCTGTCGCCGTCCACATATTTTTCAAGGAAGTAATACGAACGACCGAGGTAGTTGTAGTCGTTTGCAGCCATCTTGGCTCCTGCATTCTTTTTCCGCAGGATGTAATTCACGGCATCGCCGTATTTCTTGGCGGTGAAAGACATCACACCCATCGTGTAAAGCAGTTCTTTGCGGGTAGAATCCATTTCGTATGCCTTGTTCAGTTCGATTATACCGAGCGAATCTTTTTTCAGCTTCGAGTAAATTTTACCGCGGTATTCGTAGTCATCGCTGATTACTGCCGGGCGGCCTTTTGCTTTGGCTTTCGCCAGGAATTTATCGTTGTTCACCAGTGCCATGTCGTACTTGCCGGTTTCAAACTGGCACCAGTTGAGTACGCGGTACAACACCACTACCGAAGAGTCGCGCTGCTGGGCATTGGAAATCATTTCAATGGCTTTTTCGTATTCCCCGATGAGGTACAGAAATGTACCGTAACGGCCTAATGCATCCGGGTCGCCGGCGTTCAGGTTCAGGTATTTTTCATAGTTTTCTACGCCGCCTTTGTAGTTTTTCTGACGGTAGAGTGCTTCTGCTTTACCGCGATATGCCGGGGCATAGGTGGGATCGCAGGCAATGGCCTGGTCAAATGCTTCAATGGCCAGCACCAGGTTTTTCGCGTTGATCCAGAGAATACCGATGCGGTAATCGGCCTGGCACAGTTTCGGGTTGATTTCTTTTGCTTTTTTATACGAAGCAATTGCTTTCGATCCGTTCATTACATCGGTCGCAAAAACATCGCCGCGCAGCATGTGCACATCTGCATTTTTTGCATCCAGTTTTTCAGCGGCCGCAAGCAGGTTGTTTGCTTCTTCCAGGTTTTTGGTAGGGCCGTTTACCCATGCTTCTGCAATCTGGAGGTAAACCACGGCCTGTTTGTTTGCAGGAATACTTTTCGCCTGCGTCTGCATAAGCATTTTGGCTTCCTGGAAATATTTTGTGGCTTCGGTGTTTTTACCGGTATACGCATAATAACGACCCAGTCCCACTTTCGAAAGCGGGTTGGAAGCGTTGAGTGCATCGCCCTGTTTGAAAACGATGAGCGCCGAGTCGTTGTAACCCGATTTGATGTAGTTTTCACCATACCAGAAATAATAATCGCCGTTATTCGGTTCGGCCTGCACCAGCTTTTTGTAAGCCGCGGTGGCCATGCTGTAACGTTCGTTATCGGTAAGTTTCAGTGCATCCTGTAAGGTCTGCGCCTGAACATGACCGGCAGCCAGTAAAAGCACTGCGGTCTTTATGAGCGTTTTCATAGTTGTCTTTTTCACTTATTTGTCGTTTGTGCGATTCGCTGAACCTCCTGTGGTCGTGGCTTTGCGGGAAACAAAGCTAATAAAATTGATGTTAATCTGCTTTTATCTCAATCTTACGCTCTGGTTGCCGCGCCGGTACCAATCCCGATTTCAGAATGATGAGCTGACCGCGTTCCGTTGATACAAAGGAAACAAAGCCCGTGCCAAGCGATGTATAAACGCCGGGTTTCACAATCCATACTTCGCGGCGGAAGGGATAAGTACTGTCGCCGATAAACGTTTGCCAGGGCGGTACAAACTGCGCCGTGTCGCTGCTCCGGAGCGAAACCACGTTCACTTTTCCGCGCAGGGCACGGCAGGTGGAATCGTCTTTATCACTGATCCAGTTTACGGCCACAAAACCGATTGCACCGGCATGTTCGCTCACGTATTCAATAACGGCTTTATTCGACTTTACCGCATAACAGTTGGGCGAAAAAGGCTTGCCGTTTAACAATTTTTCGGATAAATACCGGGAGTTGCCCGAACGATTATTGTCGAAAACCACGGTTATTTTTCCGGCTTTTGAGGTATCGCTGATCTGGTTCCAGGCCGTATCCTGTCCGAGCAGCAGGCGTTTGATTTGTTCGGTTGAAAGTTTCGTGTTTGTGTTTTTCGGATTCACTACCACGGCAATGGCGTCGTCCATTATTTTTATCGTGGTGGGCGTGCGGTTGCGGCCTTCCATGTATTTTTTTTCTTCGGGAGTGAGGTCGCGGCAGATGACGGCTGTTTCGAGCAGGGAATCTTTCAGCAGGCTTTTTATTACATCGCCTTCGGGCATGTAGGCCACATCAAAATGCGTTTGCGGGTAACTGCTTTCGTAGGTATAAATTTCGGACTGGAACACGGGCTGCACCGACTCGTCAATACTCACCCGCCCGATGCCCATGGTGGGCAGGTTGTCGCTTCCGCTGCTCAGGCAGCCGCTTAAGCCGGTGAGCAGTAAAACGACGCTAACGGCGCCTGCGGTTATTGTCCGTATGGTGTTCCTCATTTTCTTCCTCCTGGCGCCGGCGTTTTTCCTTTTCCCAGGCGAGCCATGCGCGTAATACGGACCAGACGATTAATCCAACCCCAACATAATAGCGGTTGGGAGCAGGAACGGTGTCTATCATCAGTTCCGTAAACAAAAATACGAAACCCAGGCTCAGGAATGCAACAACCATAATTGCAGCGAGCAATAAGGCAGGCGATCCGAAACCTGGGTTTCTGTATGTCAATTTATACGGTATTAACGAAGCACAAACTTCACCGGAACGCTGCAGGATACGCGAACGGGGCGGCCCTGCATTTTACCGGGTTGCCACTTCGGCATCGCTTTGATTACGCGGATTGCTTCTTTGGTGAGGCCGGGGCCGGTTTTTACTTCTTTAATTGCTTTCACATCCGACACACTGCCATCGCGTTCAACAACGAACGAGATGTAAACAGTACCCTGTATCTGGTTTTCTTTTTCGTAACCCGGATAGGTAATGTTTTTCTGCAGGTAGCTCATCAGGGCAGCGTCACCACCGGGGAAACCGGCCGGATCTTCTACCGCCATGAACACTTCATTGCTTTCTTCCTCAACCTTGTTGTTGGTTTCCACAATTTCGTCCACTTTGGCATCTTTGTCGCCTTCCTGGTCTTTGTCGCCAACGTTGGTCTGGTTTACCTGCTCCTGTGTTGGAGGCGGTTCTTCCACATTTTCTTCAACCACAGGCACCGTAAACTGGATCGTTTCGATCTGCTGTGGTGGTGGTGGCGGTGGTGGCGGCGGTGGCGGTGGCGGCGGTTCCTTCTCCATCGGAGGGGGTTCCGTCAGGTTTACATTTGTAATGGTAACGAGCTCCGGTGCTTCGTCATCACCGCTGCCGAAAAGTGTAATCAGCATGGGTGTTCCTGCACCGATCAGCATGGCCGAACAGCCGATACCGAGTGCGATGAGCAGCGCGGCATGGTAGTTTCTGCGAAGCTGGAATGCGCCGTAATTTTTATTACGACCCTCGAACACGAGTTCATTCCGCTCTCCGGTTACTGCATCATTCCATGTTTCCATGATTGATCAGATTTTTTGTTTAACTGTTTCTTTATTTTGCGGGCGCTGCTGCTGCTTCAGGAACCAACCCGGTAATGGGTTTTCCCAGCTTGCGGTAGAGCACAATTTTTTCTGCAACTGAAATGTCAACCAGTGCATAACGACCGATGTCTGCGATTTTCAGTTCATCAATCGCATCCACCACGGTGCGGTAAGGCGCTTCCCCTGTTGTTTTTACGATTACAAACGGCGCTTTCACATCTTCTTCCTTCACTTTCGCCTGTTTTTCGTCGTACTGTTCCTGCGTCAGTTCTTTCCGCGCAAACTGCATACGCAGGTCGTTGATTTTGTCAACAACGTTTTTGTTGCGTTTCAGCAGCAGTTTACGGAATCCTTCCGCAGAAAGGTCGGTTTCGGTAAGCTGTGTGGTTTCGAGCACAAACTTCCCGGTGTAATAAAACACCTTGTCGTTTTTGGTCGAATCGAGCAGCAGGGTGATCGCGAGATCGTCGTCCACCTTCGACTGCTTTTCCTGGTCTTTCGTGTCTTTCGGCACACTCATCTCGATGGCTTTGGGCTTTGAGAATTGTGTCGTAAGCATGAAGAAGGTCAGCAGCAGTGCGGCGAGATCCACCATCGGTGTCATGTCCACACGGGTCGATGATTTCTTGGCGCGTTTCTTCTGGTGTTTACCTTTACCATGTCCACCGCCATCATCGGTATTGAGTTCTGCCATTTTCTTTTATCGTTAAATGATTGAACGTTTCTGTTTAGTTATTTCTGCGCGGTTAATTCTTCCCGGTGCAGCATTTCCGTTTCTGCTTTGCTCATGTCGGTGATGGCGTACTGTTTCACGTTGGTGATGTTCAGTTCGTCAATCACATCCACCACGGTTTCGTACCTTGCTTTGTCGCCTGTTTTGATAACTACAGGAAACGCTTTGGTATGATCCGCATAAAGCGCGTCGATTTGGTCTTTCAATGCATCTTCCGATAAACGTCCATTTTTAAACTCGCCCTGAAGCGCTTTTACCTGATCGTTTACCTGGTTGTTTCTTTCAAAGAGCAGTTTGCGAAGCCCCGTATTGGAGAGGCTTACATGCTTAAGACGCGAAACATCCTCAAACTTCCCAAAGTAATAGTAAATTTTTTCTTCGGGGGCATCAATAAGAACCGTCATTGTTCCTTTCGGCCATGGTGTTGGCTGGCCTTTTTCGGCCGGGAACGACACTTCCATCACCTTGAATTTGGTGAAGACAGTGGTGAGCATAAAGAACGTAAGCAAAAGGGCAGCGAGATCAACCATGGGTGTCATATCCACACGTCCTGCTGCACGTACGCTGCGGCGTTTCTTCCCGCGGCGCTTTCCCGACTCACTCTGCATGATTTCAGCCATGATCTTCTCTCCTGTCCGTTCTTGTTTTACTTCGCTTCCTGGCTGGTTACCAGGTTAAAGCGGTAGATGTCCTGCATTTTAAAAATCGCAACCACATCTTTCACTTTTTTGTAAGCAGTTGCACCATCGGCTTTGATGGCAAAGCGCAGATCCGCTTTTTTATAGTTCGGATCTTCATTCACTTTGTTTTCCTGGATGGCAGCGTGGTGACGGCGACCGAGGTTGATCCAGAATGCAAGCTGGTTCTTCTCGGTGAGTGCCGTGTCCATCGGGATGCCTTTCGAGGCATTGTCAATGGCCTTCCGTTTATCCGCTTTCATGTCAATGTACGCTGGCAGTTCCGCTACGGGCAAACCTACTGAGGTCATTTTCGAGAACGTAATTTTCTGCTGTTCTGTGAAAGGAACCTTGTACTGTGTGCCGAGGTCGGAGATCAGCTTGTAGCGTACTTCCTGCCCGTCAATGGTGTAGAATACGCGTCCCGCGGTGTCGATGGTAATGAGCATCGTATTGTCCGGCAGGATTTTGTCCGAAGTGGATTTCGGCGTATCTACCATTACCGGTTCTTCGTTCCGGAACGTGGCAGTGAGCATGAAGAACGTCACCAGCAGGAAGAACAGATCCACCATCGGTGTCATATCCAGCGACGGGCTGCTTCTGGGTGCTTTGATCTTCGGCATAGTTAAATTGTTTTAGTGAACTGTTCCGTAATAAATTACTTGTTTTCGCCGTGTTTCGAAGCGAAGGTCTGGATGATGCTGAAATTCGCTTCGTCCATACCGTAAGTGAGCGCATCAATACGGGTCGAGAACACGTTGTACATTACGATAGCAAGGGCCGAACCGATGATACCGAATGCGGTGTTCCAGAGAGCTTCCGAGATACCGGTTGCGAGTGCGTTTGCGTCAGGAGCACCTGCTTTTGCAAGCGCCGAGAACGCTTTGATCATACCGAATACAGTACCGATAAGACCAACGAGTGTGGATACCGAAGCCATGGTAGAAAGGATAACGAGGTTTTTCGAAAGCATCGGAAGTTCGAGCGCGGTGGCTTCTTCCTGGTCTTTCTGGATGGCCTGCAGTTTCATTTCTTTGTCCATAGAACCATCGTTTTCAACCATTTTGTATTTCACGAGGCCCGAACGAACTACGTTGGCAAGTGAACCACGCTGACGGTCGCATTCTGCAATAGCTTCGTCAACACGGTTGTTTGCAATCAGGCTGCGGATGTTACGCACGAACGAGGCGATGTTGCCACGGCCGTTTGCACGGAAAATGGTAATGGCACGCTCAATAGAAAAGGTAATTACAATGAGGTTAATACCCATCAGGATAGGTACAATAACACCACCGTCATATATCGCACCAAAGGTATTCAGCGGTTTATGTGTAACCGGGTCAACACCGATAGCACCGAACAGGAAATACAGTGCGACACCGATGCCGAAGCATACCAACATTGCAAGAATTGTAAAAAGCGATTTGAAGCCGCCATCAGTTTTTCCAGAATTGCTCATAATGGATTTCGTTTTTAGTTTGTATTAGTTAGACGTTGCGTTTTGTTTTTGGATGCCCGACCTGGCATCCCCCTGCATCCGGAAAAACGACGAGCAGTAATCTTTCCCCCGTTTACAGGCCGCCAAACATAGCAAAACTTCCTTAATTGTGAAAGCCGGCAGCGCCGGGAATCCGGGTTTTTACCTCTGAATTCCGAATGTTAGGACGCAAAAAAGGGAAAAAGGCACAAATCTGCCAACTCATTTTTTGCAAGTGGTTATTTTCTCCTGTAAAGTTGGTCTGATAAAGTCCGCAATTGGCGGGCAAAAACGATGTTTTCAGGGGCTTACAGCCGGGTTTTGTCCTGTTTCTGCAGTTTGCGTTCTTTGCGCCACGTCGTGATAACCGGTATTAACGTAATGATAATAAGCCCGATCACAATTTTTTCGAGGTTTTCGTTCACCCAGGCCACCTGGCCGAGAAAATATCCGAGCGTAGCCAGCGTGCCGATCCACAGCACCGCTCCCACCACATTATAGACCATAAATTTTTTGAAATCAATGGCAATTACGCCCGCAAGAATAGGTGCAAAAGTGCGGATAATGGGCAGAAAACGGCCCATTACCAATGCCTTTCCGCCGTGGCGTTCGTAAAAACTGCGGGTTACTTCGATGTATTTTTTCTTGAAAATCCAGGAATCATCGCGCTTGAAAAGCGCGGGACCGACCCGCTTACCGAACCAGTAACCCGTCATATTGCCCAATGTGGCGGCGGCCACCAGCAGCAAAATCAAAACAAAAATATTTATGCCGATCAGGTCCGGGCGGGTGCGGCACAACAGACCTGCAATAAACATGAGCGAATCACCCGGCAGGAAAAAACCGATGAGCAATCCCGTTTCTGCAAACACCACCACCAGCAGGAGCGCAACACCGCCCACGCGGATGATGGACTCCGGATTGGTCAGGTCTTTCAGAAATTCCCAGGTTTCCATAGTTGTGTTTTTAGCGCTGATGAACCGGGAACTGTTGTTCCGGTTTAATTACAGAAACAACTCAGGTTGTTTTTAGTTCGCCTTCCCAGCGCGAAACCACGGCGGTGGCTACGGCGTTTCCGGCCACGTTGGTTGCCGAACGGCCCATATCGAGCAGCCAGTCAACCGCGAGAATGATGGACAATCCTTCTTCCGGGATATTAAATGCGGCCATCATACCGGCAATAACCACAAGCGATGCACGCGGCACGCCGGCCAGGCCTTTGCTGCTGACGAGCAACATAAGCAGCATGGTAATCTGCTGCCCGAAGGAAAGATCAATGTGATACGCCTGCGCCATGGCCACCGTTGCAAACGTCATGTACATGATGGAACCGTCGAGGTTAAACGAATACCCGAGCGGAAGCACAAACCCAATGATGCGGTTGGAACAACCAAATTTTTCGAGCGCTTCGATCGTTTTGGGCATGGCGGCTTCGGAACTGGCGGTACCAAAGGCGATGGACATGGGCGGCAAAATGAGGCGGTAGAGTTTCCACACGTTGATGCGCAGGAAGAAACAGATGAGCGGAAGAATGACGAACATAAAAATGATGAGTCCGCCGAGGAATGAAAGAATGAGGCTGACATACCCGCCCAACACGCCCAGTCCGAATTTGGTGATTACCGCAGCCACCGCACCGAACACAGCCAGCGGCGCCACATACATCACGTAGCCGGTTACTTTAAGCATAACGTGTGCAATGGCATCGAAAAATTTGATGATGATTTCGCCTTTTTCTTTCAGCGCGGCTGTTCCTGCTGCAAACAGGATGGTGAAAACGATGATGGGTAATATTTCGTTTTTCGACATGGCCTCGATGATGTTGTGCGGGAAAATGCCCATCACAAATTTTTCGAGGTTGAATGGTGTAGGCTCTACAATTTTGCCGCAGGCGTGTGCAATGTCGAGCGATTTGCCGGGCTCCACGATGTTAACGATGAGCAGGCCGAGCGAAAGCGCGAGGAGTGTGGCGAATGTAAAATAGAGCAGTGTTTTTCCGCCGATGCGGCCCACCGCTTTAAAATCGCCCACCTTGGCCATGCCCACCAGCAGCAGCGAAAACACGAGCGGCGCAACGATTACTTTAATGAGGCTGAGGAAAATTTTGCTCCAGATGGAAAACTTGGCGGCTACAAATTCGTGTACGCGCGTATCGAGGTGTTTCGGGCAGGCCGCTTTCAGTTTCGCATCGTAACTGTGCTGAACTGCTTCGTTTGCCTGCAGATTACTCTCGATGTTTTCGTAGGCGTACCAGCCCGCAAGAACGCCCAGCAGCATGCCGACAAAAATCCAGAACGACAGGCTCCTGATGCTGATCTTCATTTGTTACGCGTTTAAGGCTGCAGGTTCAGCAGCAGGTCGGGCATGATACCGATTACAATGATGCCGAGCGCGGTGATGAACAGCAGCAGTTGCTGCAGGTCGTTTGCCGCAGGTGCACTTTTCGCATCGGCCGGGGCTTCGCGGAAGTACATGGCAATGATGATGCGGAAATAATAATACAGGCCGATGAGCGAACCGATGATACCGATTACCGCCAGCCACGCATGCCCTGTTTTGAATGCCTGCATGAACAGGTAGTACTTACCGAAGAAACCGGCCGTTACCGGGATACCGGCAAGCGACAGGAGCGCAAGCGTGAGTGTGAATGCGAGCAGCGGGCTGCGTTTGCCGAGTCCGTTAAACCGTTCGATGGTGTCGTCGCCGCTGTGGTTCTGAATGATCTGCAGCACCACGAACGCCGCAAGCGAAGCGAGCGAATACGCCGCCGCATAAAACATCACACCCTTGAGGGAACCGGTTACTACGGCAATGAGCAGGAAACCGGCGTGTGAAATGCTTGAAAAAGCAAGCAGGCGTTTTACGTTGTTCTGGTTTACGGCCATTACGTTACCGACAATGATGGTAAGTCCTGCGCAGCAGGCCAGCAGCGGTGCCCAGAACTCATAATCTTTGATGAGGATGGACGAACCGAAGAGGCGTGCGAAACCGGAAATGGCTGCGGTTTTTACCACGGTTGACATGAACGCGGTAACGTTGGTGTGCGCTCCCTGGTACACATCAGGCGCCCAGAAGTGGAACGGCGATGCTGAAATTTTGAAGAGCAGACCCACGAGTAACATTACGATACCGGCGTGGAAAATGCCGCCCATGCCTGTTTTGCTGCTGTTTACAAATGTGGCCAGTTCGCCAAGATCGAATGTGCCGGTTGCGCCATAGATGAGTGCGATACCGAAGAGCAGGAAACCGGTGGCAAATGCGCCCATCAGGAAATATTTGAGGGCGGCTTCGTTTGATGCGAGGTTGTCTTTGCGGCTTCCGGCCATTACATACAGCGGAATCGAAAGCATTTCAACGCCAAGGAACAGCATCACCATGTTGCTGTAACAGGTGAGGATTACTGCGCCGGTAAGCGCAAACAGCATGAGCGCATAGTGATCGGTCCTGGTTGTTTCGTCTTTGAAATACCCCTGTGCCGAAAGCAGCCAGAGCAGTGCGGTGATGATGATCACCGACGACATCATGATGGCAAACGGATCGAAGCTGATCATGTTTTTCATGAGCGCAGTCCATTGCGACGCGTCATCGTACCATACGTAGCTGATTGCTGTTGCTGCAGCACCCGCGAGGCCGATGAGCACGAGCGGGTAAAGGATTTTGCGGAATCGGAATAACTCGGCCAACAGTGCCAGTACTCCCAGTCCCGATAAAACGATTATTGCCTTCATATTTACTTCTGAATGTATGGGCCAGCGGCCTGACTATTTTTTTTGTTCGCGTTGTTTAAATTCCTGCTTTGATGCTGCCGATCAAGTCGAGTACAGCCGGTTCCGCCACATCGAGCAGCGGTTTCGGATATACACCGAGAATGAGAATAGCAGCAGCAATTACAAACAGCACCGTTTTTTCGTGTGCCTGCAGTGCTGTAAATCCGTTGGTGATGCTGTTTGTGTTTCCGAGCATAACGGCCTGGTAGCTGCGCAGCATGTACACCGCACCGAGAATGATGGTGAGGCCTGCAAAAGCCGCCATCCATGCACCGTACTGGTACACGCCGTTAATGAGCAGGAATTCACCCACAAAGCCGTTGGTGAGCGGCAGGGCCACGGCACCGAGCAATACGATGAGGTAAAGCACGGCAAACTGCGGGTTCACGTTGCGTATGCCGCCGAGGCTCGCCAGTTCGCGGGTGCCGGTGCGGGACGAAACAATGTCAACGATGAGGAACAGGCCCACCACGTTTACACCGTGGCTGAGCATCTGCATTACCGCACCTTCTACGCCCTGCACATTGAAAGCAAAAATACCTGCAGCGATGAGGCCGACGTGTGCTATTGAAGAATAAGCGATGAGGCGTTTAAAATCTTTCTGCACAATGGCCATGCACGAGGCATATACGATGCTGATTACACACAGCACCATGGCTACCATGCCCCATTTGTCTACCGCTTTCGGGGTCATGGGCATGAGCCAGAAGAGCAGCCCGAAAGTTCCCATTTTCAGCATGATACCCGAAAGCAGCATGGTGCCGGAAGTGGGCGCAGAAACGTACGTATCCGGCTGCCAGGTGTGGAACGGGAAGATCGGCATTTTGATGGCGAAGGCGAGGAACATGGCCCAGAACACCATGGACTGTTGTCCAACGGTGAGCGACTGTCCGCCCGCAACCAGGTTTTCCCAGGCCCAGGAATTTTCCGGTGAATGGTAGTAGAGGTAAATCAAACCGGCGAGCATGAACAAGCTGCCGAAGAGTGTGTAGATGAAAAACTTGAAGGTGATTTTGCCCACGTCTTTGCCTTCGCCCCACATGAGGCAGATGAACCAGATGGGGATGAGTGCCAGTTCCCAGAAGATGTAGAACAGGAATCCGTCATGCGCCACAAATACGCCCACGAGCGCCATCTGCATAAACAGGATGAGGCTGTAAAACAGCGACGGGTTTTTGTGTTCGCGGCCGAATGAGCTGAGAATGATGAGCGGCGTGAGGAATGTGGTAAGCATCACCAGCAGCAACGCAATGCCGTTCAGTTCGAGGTGGAAGTTGATGCCGAACGCAGTAATCCACGGCGTAAGCATAAACAGGTTGCTGTCGTCCGGGTTCTGCCGGTACATGTAAAACACCACCAGCGATAAGAGAAACTCGAGCACGGTGGCCCCGAGTGCAATGCGTTTTGCACCCGCTCCTTTTACAAAGAGGGTTAAAATTCCTGCCAGCAGGGGCAGACCGATTAATAATGCTGTAATCATATTTTTATACTACTGTGCCGCATTTCCCGATAGTTATCGGGATAAGCGGCATCGTTTTTTACCACAGTTTTATCAGACCAATTGCAATTGCACCGAGCACCATTGCGAGCACGTAAAAACTCACGCTGCCCGATTGTGCGTATTTGCCTACGGAACTCACCCATTTTACGCCTGCACCAACGCCGTTTACTACGCCGTCAATAATCTGCAGTTCAACAATCTGGTAGAATTTTTCGGAAATCCAGTCGAGCGGTTTGCGGATGAGTGTGTCGTAAATTTCATCCACAAAATATTTGTTGTAGATGAGACGCTGCACCGGGTTCAGTTGTTCTTCTTTTTCTGCCGGCAGGCGGCCTTCTTTAACATAAGCGCGGTATGCTGCGTAAATGGAAACGCCAACTACAAACAGTGTTAATACCAGCAGCGCCCATTCGGTATCGGTGCTCAGTGTAAGAATATCGCCGAAGCCGAGGAAATGGTGCAGCCAGTGTGCATCGTGTGCAAATAGGTGCGGAATACCGATGAAACCACCGATTACTGAAAGTACCGCAAGCACCATAAGCGGAATAGTCATGCTTTTCGGTGATTCGTGGAGGTGGTGCTCCTGTTCGTGTGTGCCGCGGAATTTACCTTTGAACGTCAGGAAATAGAGGCGGAACATGTAGAAGGCTGTCATTACCGAAGCGATGATACCCGCGATCCAGTAAACCGGGTTGTGTTCGTACGCGTGAGCGAGGATTTCATCTTTTGAGAAGAAGCCCGATAATACAGGAATGCCGGAAATGGCCAGTGTGCCGATTAAAAACGTTGCATGTGTAATCGGAATTTTTTTCGCGAGGCCGCCCATGCGGCGGATATCCTGCTCACCGCTCATGGCGTGTATTACACTGCCTGCGCCGAGGAACAGGAGCGCTTTGAAAAACGCGTGCGTGGTAACGTGAAACACCGCGCCGGTGGTTGCTCCCACACCAAGTGCGAGGAACATAAGGCCGAGCTGGCTCACGGTAGAGTATGCGAGTACTTTTTTAATGTCGTTCTGGAACAGGCCGATGGTTGCGGCAAAAATGGCGGTGAGTGCACCCACAATCGCAACGGTTTCCATCGCCATCGGTGCCATGGTGTAAACCACCTGCGAACGGGCAATCATGTAAATACCTGCTGTAACCATTGTTGCGGCGTGAATGAGTGCCGAAACCGGGGTTGGACCGGCCATCGCGTCGGGCAGCCAGGTGAACAGCGGAATCTGCGCGCTTTTGCCGCAGGCGCCGATGAACAGCAGCAGGGCCGCAAGTTCCATGGTGCCGTGGTTGCTGCGGCCTACCGCGCTCACTTTATCCAGCACACCGCCATCGGCGAAGCTGAGTGAATCAACCGTTACAAAAAGGAGAATGATACCGAGCAGGAAACCGAGGTCGCCGATGCGGTTCATGATGAATGCTTTCTTGGCGGCGTTGTTGTAAGCGGTGTTCTTAAACCAGAAGCCGATGAGCAGGTACGAACACAGTCCCACACCTTCCCAGCCTACGAACATGAGTACGTAGTTGCTGCCCATAACGAGCAGGAGCATGAAGAAGATAAACAGGTTGAGATACGCGAAGAAGCGGTGGAAGCCTTCGTCATCGTGCATGTACCCGGTAGAATACACGTGAATTAAAAACCCGATACCAGTGATGATAAGCAGGAACAGGCACGTAAGCGGATCGATGATGAATGAAAAATCGAGGTGCAGCGATCCGGCCGAGAACCAGTCGAACACTTTAACGATGTATTTATCGCCTTCGTGAACGTTGGTGAAAATGAGTACCGACATCACAAACGCGGCAAGAACAGATCCGCTGCCGAGGAGGCCGATGAGCGATTTGGAAAGTTTTTTACCCCCGAAACCGATGATCGTAAAGCCGATCAGCGGAAGAAGCGGTATTAACCATGCGTATTGAATCATACTACCTTATGCTTTAGTTGCAGTTACCATTTCAGTTTGTTCAGGAAATCCACATCGGTGGTGCGGATGTTCCGGTAGATCATAATCAGGATGGCGAGGCCCACGGCGACTTCCGCAGCGGCAACGGCCATGATGAAGAATACGAAAACCTGTGCTTTCGGATCGTTGTGATAGGTGGAGAACGCGGCCAGCAGCAGGTTCACTGCGTTGAGCATGAGTTCAACCGACATGAGGATAACAATGGCGTTGCGGCGGAACAGCACACCAAGCACGCCTACGGAAAACAGCAGCGCGCTGAGGGTGATGTACCATTCGATCGGGATAACCTGTGTTGACATAGTCTCTTTTTATTTACTGCTTTTTTTACCGAGAAGAACCGCTCCCACCATGGCAGCGAGGAACAGGGCCGACGAAAGTTCGAACGGCACGAGGAACTCATCGAATAAGGTTGCGCCGAGGCGATTCACCAGCCCGATGTTAACATCCATTCCTTTTGCATCCGGCATCGGCATGGTATCGGCCGCACGTAATGCACCAACCAGCGTGATGCAGAAAATTCCACCTGCAATTACGGCTACTATTTTTTCCCAGGCCGGGCGCGTAGGCTCGGTTTCTTTATTCAGGTTGAGCAGCATCACCACGAACAGGAACAGTACCATGATGGCGCCTGCATAAACGATGATGTGCACCGCCGCCAGGAACTGTGCATTCAGTAATACATAATGTCCGGCGATGGCGAAAAAACAAACGATCAGCAGCAGTACGTTGCGGATCGGGTTGGCGTTCAGCACCACCATAAGTCCGCTGAGCAATGCCACAGCAGAAAGGATGAGGAACAGAACATGGGTAAGCGTGAGATGCTGCATACGAATGATGTCGCGTTATATTTTAATGTGCTTTTTTCTTTTTGGTTTCCAGTCCTTTTTTCGGATCCCAGAGCTGGTTGTGGCCGTATTCGCCGTGCTTTTTGAATTCCAGTGTTTCTGTTGCCTGGCGTTTGGTTACATCAATGCGTTTTGTGTTTTCGATGCCTTCCACGAGGATGTCTTTGCCGTAAATAAAATCGGCGCGTTCAAATTCGGTGGCTACCATGCGGTCGGTGAGGAAGATTGCTTCTTTCGGACAGGCTTCTTCGCACAGGCCGCAGAAAATGCAGCGCAGCATGTTGATTTCGTAAACCGAGGCGTATTTTTCTTCGCGGTAGAGGTGCTCCTCCCCTTTTTTGCGCTCGGCGGCTACCATGGTGATGGCTTCGGCCGGGCAGGCAACGGCGCAGAGGCCGCAGGCGGTGCAACGTTCAGCGCCGTTTTCATCGCGCTTGAGTGTGTGCTGGCCGCGGAATACGCTGCTGATCGGGCGGGTTTTTTCCGGGTACTGGATGGTTGCCTTTTTGCGGAAAAAGTGCTTGATGGTGATTAAAAGTCCTTTTATGGTCGGCCAGTAAAGTTTCTCCATAAAGGAGAGCTCTTTATTTACAACGACTTTCGACCGGTTGGTAAGTGACTGCATGGTGTTGCGTTATCTCTTTTGTTGTCAGCTTAAAAGTGTAGTCTTCCGGCGATCCACATGGCGAGCGGTGTAAGCACAGCCAGGTTAACGATAGCCAAAGGTATCAAGATTTTCCAGCCGAGGTTCATCAGCTGATCGTAGCGGAAACGCGGGAAGGTCCAGCGGATCCACATGAAAATAAAGATGAATGTTACAATCTTGGCGAAGAGGAAAACAAAGCCGAGTACCGAAAGCCAAACCGGGTCGTGCACCCAGCGGCCGATGAACGGCATGTTGTATCCGCCGAAATAGAATGTGGACATAATGGCCGACGAAATGAACATGTTAATGTATTCTGCGAAGAGGAACATGCCCAGCTTCATCGAGCTGTATTCGGTGTGGTAACCGCCAACAAGTTCGGTTTCGCATTCCGGTAAGTCGAACGGAGCGCGGTTGGTTTCTGCCAGTGCGCAGATGAAGAAGATGAGGAAACCCACCGGCTGCAGCAGGATATTCCAATGCCAGCTTGTTTGCTGTTCTGCAATTTCGCGGAGGCTGAGTGTGCCGGTAACCATTACGAGTGCAATTACCGAAAGGCCCATTGCAATTTCGTAGCTGATCATTTGCGATGAAGCGCGCAATGCGCCCAGCAGCGAGTATTTGTTGTTGGAAGCCCAGCCACCGATCATGATGCCGTAAACACCGATGGAAACCACGCCCAGCAGGTAAAGAATACCGATGTTGATGTCGGTTACCTGGATGTGCAGGTCCTGTCCGCCAATCTTTATGCCCGGATCGGGAGCCCACGGAATAACAGCGCCGGTCATCAGCGCAGTCATCATAAACAGCGAAGGCCCGAGGATGAATAATGCCTTGTTGGAAACGTTCGGAATGATTTCTTCTTTCATGAACATTTTCACGCCGTCGGCAATAGGCTGCAGCAGGCCGAACGGCCCCGCACGGTTCGGACCGATACGATCCTGGAGAAACGCAGCAACTTTGCGTTCGCCGTAAGTAGCGTAAGCCGCAACACCCAGCGACAGCAGGAATACTGCCACCGCAAGGATGAGTTTGGTAATAATAAATCCGGTTGCAATCAGTAACATATCTTATTTTTTGGAAGTCACTTTTTTAGCCTTGTCTTTTGCGCCGGCTTCGTTCAGCTCGTTCAGTTTTTTGCCGGTGTCGAGTTTCAGTTTCACCAGTTCGTAGTGGTTCTGCGAAATCACCGAGTGGCGGTCAATATGCGAGGGGCCTTCGATGGTCCAGTCGCTTACTTTTTTCTTGTCGAAACGGCATTCGTTGCAGATCCAGTCGGTTACTTCGCCCCACTGGTCTTTGCGGGCGGTTACGCGCAGCACCTCGGCACCTTTGAACCACAGGCGCACTTTGCCGCTGCATTTTTTGCAGTCGCAGTGTGCATCCACGGGTTTGGTAAACCATACGCGGCTTTTGAAGCGGAATGTTTTATCGGTGAGTGCGCCTACCGGGCACACGTCAATTACGTTACCTGAAAATTCGTTTTCGATTACGTTTTCGATGTACGTGCTGATTTCGGAAACATCTCCGCGGTTGAGTACTCCGTGCACGCGTTTGTCGGTAAGCTGGTCGGCTGTTTTCACGCAGCGGTAACACAGGATGCAGCGCGTCATGTGGAGCTGCACGTTTTTACCGATGTCAATTTTTTCAAACGTACGGCGTTCAAAATCGTAACGGGTTTTTGCTGCACCGTGTTCGTAGCCGAGGTTCTGCAGATCGCATTCGCCGGCCTGGTCGCATATCGGGCAATCGAGCGGGTGATTGATGAGCAGGAACTCCACCACGCCTTTGCGTGCTTCAAGCACTTCGGGCGAAGTAAAGTTGGCCACTTCCATGCCGTCCATTACCTCGGTGCGGCACGAGGCCACGGGTTTGGGCATGGGGTTCGGGTTTTGTGCCGAACCTTTGGTCACTTTTACGATGCAGGTACGGCAATAACCGCCGCTGGTTTTCAGCTTCGAATAATAGCACATCGCGGGAGGTGCTACTTCGGGGCCGAGCATGCGGGCCGCCTGCAGAATTGTGGTGCCTTTCGGTACCTCAATCTCATGTCCGTCTATCGTTACTTTAGGCATTTCTTTACCGCTTTATCATTACGCAACCGGTTCGGGCTGCTTGTTTAACCTGTAATAGTGTTTTACATCTTTAATCGTTGCCGGATTATTGATGTATTCTTCAAACTCCTTGCGG
Source organism: Chitinophaga pinensis (assembly GCA_943372645.1). GTDB lineage: Bacteria > Bacteroidota > Bacteroidia > Palsa-965 > Palsa-965 > VBWE01. Next base: position 151,891 of record CALRZN010000002.1, read on the forward strand.
AAATGGCGGATGGCACTGGCCACCGGCCACGATGCAGCATCGCCCAGCGGACAGATGGTTTTGCCGTCTATTTTGCTTTGGATATCCCAGAGCAGATCCACATCTTCTTTTTTGCCGTGGCCTTCGATGATGCGGTGCAGCACTTTCTCCATCCAGCCGGTGCCTTCGCGGCACGGACTGCACTGGCCGCAGCTTTCGTGGTGATAAAAACGTGTGAAGTTCCACAGGTTTTTCACGATGCTGGTGCTGTCGTCCATCACAATAAAACCGCCCGAACCCAGCATAGTGCCGGTTGCAAAGCCGCCGTCAGCAAGCGATTCGTATGTCATCAGGCGGTCTTCGCCTTTTGCATTTTTCAGGAACAGTTCGCCCGGCAGAATCGGAACCGATGATCCGCCAGCAACCACCGCTTTCAGTTTGTTGCCATTGCGGATACCGCCGCAGTACTCGTCCGAGTTCAGGAATTCTTCCACGGGCAGGCCGAGGTCGATTTCATAAACGCCGGGTTTGTTGATATGTCCGCAGGCCGAAATGAGTTTGGTACCGGTACTTTTTCCGACACCGATTTTCGCATATTCTTCGCCGCCCATGTTAATGATGGGAACAACGGCCGCAATGGTTTCTACGTTATTTACAACGGTCGGGCGGCCCCATACACCGGCGATGGCCGGGAACGGCGGCTTGATGCGCGGGTTACCGCGTTTGCCTTCGAGCGATTCGATGAGTGCTGTTTCTTCGCCGCAGATGTAAGCACCTGCGCCGGGATGTACATACAGGTCGAGCGACAGGCCCGAGCCCATGATGTTTTCACCGAGCAGGCCGGCGTCGTAACATTCCTGAATAGCGCGTTCGAGGATATGATACACATACAGCATTTCGCCGCGGATGTAGATGTACGACGATTTTGCACCGAGCGCAATACTGCCGATAATCATGCCTTCGATAAGCAGGTGCGGCTTGTGCTGCATGAGGTAACGGTCTTTAAACGTACCCGGTTCCGATTCGTCGGCATTACACACCAGGTGGCGCGGAACGCCTTCCGGTTTGGCGAGGAAACTCCATTTCATGCCGGTGGGAAAACCCGCACCGCCGCGTCCGCGGAGGCCCGACTTTTTCACTTCTTCCACCAGCTCTTCGGGTTTCATCTTCAGCGCTTTTTCAAGCGCTTTGTAACCGCCGTGTGCACGGTATGTTTCCAGTTTGTCGATACCGGGAACATCAATATGTTCGAGCAGTAATTTTTTGCCCATGTGCTTACTGTGCTTTTACGTGTTTTTTATCCCAGTGCGTAACGCGTTCGCCTTTGCTGCGATAGTCGTTCAATATCTCGTCCACCTTTTCACAGGTGAGGTTTTCATGATAGGTTTCACCGATCTGCATCATGGGCGCGGTGCCACACGAGGCAAGGCATTCCACCGTTTTCAGGGTAAACATACCGTCGGCAGTGGTTTCGCCATCTTTGATGTGCAATTTCTTTTCGATGTGGCGCACGAGGTCTTCGGCACCGAGCAGCCAGCACGGACCGGTACGGCATACTTCGATGAGGCATTTGCCAACCGGTTTGAGGTTGAACATGCTGTAAAACGAAGCCACTTCATACACTTCAATGGGCTGGATGTTTAAAATGGAAGCCACATAATCCATGGTTTCCGGGCTCAGCCAGCCGTCGAATTCCATCTGTGCAAGGTGCAGGATGGGAATAACAGCGGACTTGTGTTTTCCTTCGGGATAACGTTTGATGATTTTATTCACCAGCGTCATCGTTTCGTCTGAAAATCTGATCTCTTTCGACATCGTATATGCGTTTATGCGTCTAATTCACCTGCGATCACGTTCATGCTCGACATGGTCAGAATCGCATCTGACAACATGCCGCCTTTGATAATTTCCGGGTATGCCTGGTAGTAGATAAAACACGGGCGGCGGAAGTGCAGGCGGTACGGTGTACGGCCTCCGTCGCTGATGAGGTAAAAACCAAGCTCCCCGTTTGCCCCTTCCACGGCGTGATATACTTCGCCTTTCGGAACATCGGTTTCGCCCATCACAATTTTAAAGTGATAGATGAGCGCTTCCATGTTGTTATATACGTCGGCTTTTTCCGGGAGGTAAAACTCCGGCACGTCGCCGTGGAATTCGCCTTTCTTTTTATCCACTTTTGCGATGGCCTGGTTGATGATGCTCATGCTCTGCCACATTTCTTCCTGGCGCACCATGAAGCGGTCGTACACATCGCCCTGTGTTCCGATGGGTACAATGAAATCAAAATCCTGGTACGATGAATACGGGTTCATCACGCGTACATCGTAATCTACGCCGGCAGCGCGCAGGTTGGGGCCGGTGAAGCCGTAGCTGAGCGCCATGTCGGCACTTACCGGGCCGGCCTTGATGGTGCGTTCCATAAAAATGCGGTTACGTACCAGCAGGCTTTCAAATTCTTTGAGTCCTTTCGGAAATTCTTTCATGAACGCATCAATCATCGTCCATGCTTTTTCCGACCACTGCCGCTCGAAACCGCCGATGCGGCCCACGTTGGTGGTGAGGCGCGCGCCGCAGATTTCTTCGTAGATGTCGTAAATTTTTTCACGCCACTGGAAGATGTACGTAAAGCCGGTAAGCGCGCCGGTATCTACACCGATAACGCTGTTGCAGATGATGTGATCGGCAATACGCGCCAGTTCCATAATAATTACACGCAGGTATTCCACGCGTTTCGGAAGTTCGGCACCGATGAGTTTTTCAACGGTCATGTGCCAGCCCATGTTATTGATCGGCGACGAACAATAATTGAGGCGGTCGGTAATCGGTGTGATCTGGTTAAACGGGCGGCGTTCAGCTAATTTTTCAAACGACCGGTGAATGTACCCGATGGTGGGCTCGGCATCAATAATGATTTCGCCGTCCATGTGCAGTACATTCTGGAAAATGCCGTGGGTAGCAGGATGCGTCGGGCCGAGGTTAAGTGTGGAATACACTTTTTCTTCGGCCGTGGCCATTGTTTCGTTGTTATGGTTTTCGCTCATAGGTCGTTCCTGTTATCGTCCGAACATTGAATCGTCTTTATCGTCGCGGGTCGGATCTTCGAGTGCGAAATCCTTGCGCATGGGGAAGAAATCAATGTCTTCCATATTCAGGATGCGTTTCAGGTTCGGATGCCCCTTGAAACGGATACCGAAAAAGTCAAACTCCTGGCGCTCCATCCAGTTGGCCGAATCCCACAGCGGAATTACAGTCGGCATTTCCAGGTCAGAAGCCGGGAAAAAGGTTTTGATGCGGATGCGGCGGTTCTGCGGCATGTTGTGGAGCTGGTACATCAGGCCGAATTCGTGCCCTTTGTTTTCGGGATAATGCAGCCCGCACATGGTGGTAAGGAAATGATAATCCTGCTCTTTGTCTTCCTTGAGGAATTTCAGGATTTCGAAAATTTTATCGCGGCTGACCGTGATCTCCGGGAAATCGTATTCGACTTCGGCTTTTTCGATGGCACTACCGAAAGCGGCCTGCAGCTTTGCGAAGGTCGCATCGCACAGGGCTTTGGTTTTTTCGTCGGCCGGTTTGCTCGTATGCTTCAGCATGCCGTTGGTATTTATTATTCGATTCCGTATTTACCAAGCAGCTCTTTGTATTCGGCTGACTGGCGGCGACGGAACGATTCTTTTTCAACTAATTCCTGGATTTTCATTACGCCTTCGAGAATCTGCTCGGGGCGGGGCGGGCAGCCGGGAACGTAAACGTCAACCGGTATAATGCGGTCGATGCCCTGCAGTACGCTGTAGGTATCAAAAATGCCACCGCTCGAAGCGCAGGCACCCACGCTGAGTACCCAGCGCGGCTCGGCCATCTGGATGTACACCTGTTTCAGGATCGGGCCCATTTTTTTCGAAATGGTTCCCATCACCATCAGCAGGTCGGCCTGGCGTGGTGAAAAACTGAGGCGCTCCGAACCGAAGCGGCCGAGGTCGTAATGCGAAGCCATGGTGGCCATAAATTCGATACCGCAGCAGGAAGTTGCAAACGGTAAAGGCCAGATGGAATTTTTACGCGCCATGCCAACCAGGTCTTCCAGTTTGCCGGCAAAAAACCCCGGACCTTCAAGGCCGTCGGGCTTTTCAGCCATTTCCAGTTTGGTGCGTTTTGTTTCGGTAAGTGCCATGTGTACGATTATATACTGGTTATTAATCTTCCCACTTCAGGGCGCCTTTTTTGATCACGTAATAAAACCCGATCATCAGGAATACCACGAACGAAATCATTTCTGCGAAATACACCCAGTTGCCGTTTTTGAAATTCACCGCCCAGGGATACATAAAAATCACCTCCACGTCGAACAGAACGAACAGGATAGCAACGAGGAAATACTTTACCGAAAATGGTACGCGGGCATTGCCCTGTACTTCGATACCGCACTCAAACGATTCGAGTTTTTTGTCTGTTTTGCGTTTCGGCCCCAGCCAGTGTGTGGCTATAAGCGTGGTAACCACAAAACCAAGACCCACAAGAAATGTGATGATAATCGGGAAATAATCCACTGCAGAACCGTTCATAAAAAGGCGCTTTTTCGCGTTAATAATATGGTATGCTCGAAATCCGGAAAGACACCGGTCTCACCGGAACGGCGGTAAATTTAGTGAATAATCTTTACCAAAATCGGATATTCGGCAGACCATACTGACGGAACGACCAAAATTCCGGCTATTTGATTACAACGCGACGCGTAATACGCAGTTCGTCTGTTTCAAATTGCAGCAGGTACGTACCGGCCGGCTGTTTTTCGAGGCTGATTTCGCGGTTTTGCGGGCCGCTGCACAGGCCGAAATCCTGGGCGAGAATTTCCTGTCCCGGCAGGTTAAACACCCGCACGCGGCAATGCTGCGCCGATGCCAGTTCAAACGAAAGCCGGAAAAGCCCTTCGCCCGGGTTCGGTGAAATCTGCAGCAGAACCGGATTGTCTGCCAGCTGCTGCACCGATACAATGATGGCCGCTGATGCCAGCGAGGTACATCCCACGTTATTCGTTACGATTACGGTGTAATACCCTTGCTGCAGCACGGTGTAGGTTTGTGCGGTTGCACCGGGTATGGCCACGTTGTTCAGGTACCACTGGTTGCCGGTAATGGCGCTGGACGTGAGTACGTTTCCGTTAACCGTAATAACCGGTGCATTTACTGCCGGATAGGTGCTTACCGAACGCTGAACCGTTACCACACAGCCGTTGGAATCCGTACCGGTTACAATGTAGGGCGTGTTGCTCATGGGTGATACATACACGGAATCGCCGGTGAGCGGGAAAATGGTGGGCAGGTAATTCCACACATAACTCAACGTGGAATCGGAACAAACGAGCAGCGTGGTGTCGCCGGAACAAATGTTGATGGGACCGGAAACGGAAAACGAATGTATCGGGTGCAACAGGAGATGTACCGAATCCACGGCCGTGCAGCCGCTGCTGTCAGTTACCGTAACCGTGTAGGTCCGCGCCGAAGTAAGCTGCACCAGCGGGGTGGCGATGCCGGGATTGCTCAGGAAATTAAACGGCTGCCACTGGTAGGCAATGCCTCCGGATGCGCCCAGCTGAAATACCGTTGCGTTGCAGATGGTGGTATCAGCACCGGCATCAGCTGCGGGAGCAGGCAATACGTTTATGGTTTGTGTGAGCGTGTCGCTGCCGTTTACGTTTGTGGCGATGAGCTGTACATTATACATTCCGGGAACTGACCAGGAAATACCGGCCGGATTTTGTGCGGTTGATGCAGTTGTATTTGCGCCGGGAAACGACCAGCTCCACGCATTGGGCGCGCCTGCTGACAAATCGGTAAACGTAACCGGTGCATTTAAACACACATTGGGCGGACTGGCGAAAAACTGCGCGACCGGCAATCCGGTGGGTGTGCCGGTGATGTTGATGTTGTCAATATACAGGAACTGCCCGTGATGGCCGCGGTTGCGGAATGCGATCAGGAGCGAAGGCGAACCATTGTAAGCGGCCAGCGAAACGGTTTCGGTGCGCCACTGGTTGTTCGTTGGTGTAAAAGCCGAGGTCTGGTCCGATTTGGTAGACAGGTTCGTTCCGCCTTTCAGATACACCTGCGTAAAGGTTTGTCCGCAGTCGGTTGAAACAAGCACCTGCAGCGTATCGCTTCGTGTGTTGTTGTAACGGCAGTAGGCCACATCAAACTGCAGCGACAAATTGTTCTGCGCACTGAAATTGAGCATGGACGTGCGCAGGTCCGCAGTGCCGCCGTTCAGTGCATTGTTGTAGTTGTTGAACACCGCCGATTCGCTGCTGTTGTGGCCAACGGTGGCGCTGCGTTTCCAGTATTCGTTAAGGCTGTTGTTTTCTGCTGCCGACCATCCCGCAGGGAGAAATACGGAAGAAACAAATCCTTCGCTGAGCGGTGCCGGTTGCGTGGCGCCTACATAAATATAATTCGTTTGTGCTTTTGTGTCGCTGCCCTGCGTGTTTGCTGCGATAAGCGTTACCGGGTAAATGCCGGGCGTGCTGTAGGTAACTGTCGGGTTTTGTGCGTTTGAAAAAGCAGGTGTTGCGCCGGGCATAATCCACGACCAGGACGATAAATTAAACGTACTCTGGTCGGTAAACGTTACCGACTGGCCGGGACAAAGCAGCGTGCTGCCGGCGGTAAAATCGGCGCGGGGCGCAAACAGCGTGGTATCAATAGCACATTCCCACACGCCGCGGCCGTAAGTGGCTACACGTAATTTCCACGTGGGTTTAAATATTTCGATGTCAAATACAGGCGCATGCGCAAGGCCGTTGAAATAGGGAATCCACGTTGAACCGTTGAACGCATAAACACCTACATCACATCCCACAAAAACCGCATCGCACGAAGTGCCCGGCATGTAGGCCACACAGTTCACCGGCAGGTTGGGCAACCCGGCTGAAATGTTCGACCAGGTAACGCCGCCGTTGTTGGTTACAAACACTTTGGCTGCAGCGGCATATCCTGAAAACGTTACCCACATTTTATTGGCATCATACGCACTTACCGCTACACGTGTAATAGCTGCAGAAGATGTAGGCAAACCGGTAGTTACATTCAGCCAGGTCTGACCGCCGTCGTTGGTACGCACCAGGTTATACGGCGTTGCGGCCACAATCACGTTATTATCTGAAGGAGCAACCACAATGTCAACAAATGTGCTTCCTGATGGTGCTGTTCCCAGCTGCGACCAGTTATCGCCGCGGTCGGTACTTTTGAAAATCTGCGTGTAACCGGCATAGAGTGTATTCGGATCTTCCGGATCCTGTGTCCAGGGCGTTACCCAGCCCGCGTTTCCGGTAAGGCCGTTTGTAATACCACCCCAGGTTTGTCCGCCATCGTCAGAACGGTTGAACGCTCCGTAATACAGTTCGCCGTACATCGTGTTGTCGTCTGACCAGTCGATAAAACAATCCATGCCGTCGCCGCCGATCACACGGTCCCAGGCGGTTCCGTTCATAAAGTTTGTTCCGTTATCCTGGTGGCCGGTAATAATTTTTCCTGCTGTTGATGCCGACAATCCGAACCGGTAAATCTGCGCAATGCCCATGTTTCCGCTGATGTCGTTCCAGCTGGCGCCGAGGTTGGTGGTATGAAAAACGCCGCCGTCGCAACCGCTGAAAAGAACCGTGCCCGAGCCCGGTTTGAAAATCAGATCGTGAATATCAGCATGCACATAAGGCGTTCCGTTTGCACCGTACCAGTGTGCGCTGATGTTCCAGTTATAGCCGCCGTCGCCGGAATACCAGATGTTTACTCCGCCCACAGCCACCGCATCCGGATCTGTTGGTGAAGCCGCTACCGAAAGGGTGTACCAGGCCTGCCCGTCGCTGTCGCCGCCGTTCACATCCCAGCCAAGCAGGTTGGGCGTGGTGGCCGTCAGTGAAAACGAAAGACCGGTATCTGTTGAACGATACATGCCCATAAAACCCTGGTTACCGGAAGAACCTGCAACGAGATAAACGACCTGATCGTCGGCCGGTGTTACTGCGATGGCCAGGCGCGAAACCAGTTGCGAAGAGGGCGTTCCGGCGGTGATTGCCGTCCACGTGCCGCCCGAATTGTTGGAGCGGTAAAAACGTTGTCCGCAGGCATACAGCGTGTGCGGATCGGCCGGGTTAAATTCCATATCGGTTACGCTGATGCCGGAAATCTGCGACCAGGAGGTTCCGCCATCGAGCGTTTTGTAAATCCCGTTGTTTGTACCAGCATATAACGTCTGCGCGTTTGTCGGATCCATCAGCAGGCGATAGATGCGGCGCGATTGTGCGGGCGTCCACGCCAGTGTGGTGGGGTTCCAGGTGAGGCCGCCGTCAGTGCTTTTTAATACGCCGATGCTGTACGTATCGCCCGCATCGTTATCGCCGGTGGCGAGATACATCACCTGCGGGTTGGTATAATCAATGCACAGGTCGCTGCAACCGATGACGGACAAAAAATCGTTGTTGTTGGTCCAGGTTCCGCCGCCGTCAGTGGTTTTCCAGAGGCCGCCGGCCGGGGCGCAGGCATAAATCACATCGCTGTTTACCGGGTCAAATCGTACGGCGTTAATACGGCCCGCACCGCCGAACGATGTGGGTGCGCCAATGGGACCGAGTTCATTCCATGAAAAATTAGAGCGTGGCGCGCGCATGCGTGCGGCAGCATCCGGGTTTTGTGCCAGGTACTCCTGGAAATGGCGGTAGTTGTTGGATGGCAGTGTAAGGTCGCCCGAAGGATAAACGCGGGGCTCCATAAAATATTCCCAGCGTTTGAAGTGTTCCCACGGCCCTTCTGCTTCGCGGCCCCGGCGGTTTGCGCGGCGATTTTCATCGCGGCGTTCTTCGCTGTAAAAAGCATCGCGCACGGTGTAAAAATTGGCCTGCGGATTAAGCCAGGTTTTCAGCCATTGCTGTGCAGCGGCAATTTCAGGTAAACAAAGCAGCAGCGCAGCTGCATAAAGGATGCGTAACTTTTTCATTCGGTTCTGTTTCGGGCGGGCACAAAATACGCATCATTTGGGGTTCAGGCAATTGCCGATTGGCCGGAAATAGGGTTTTATTGGGATTGGGGCAACTCCGCGGGACACATCCGACGTGTCGGACATGTCCCGCAACTATTTTGTTAAACCGGGATCCATCGCGGATTAACTATTTCAACGGTTGTGGTTTTTTAGCGTTTCAGTTCCCACAACCAGGGGTCTTGGGTCCGGATCCGCGACGCATCGCGGATTAACAACTTCAATGGTCGTGATTTTTTAACGTTTCAGTGCCCACAACCAGGTGCCATCGGTTTTCATATACCCGATCTGCCTGCCGCTGCGGATGCAGAAGATTTGCCGGTTTACCTGCTTAATTTCATCGGCGATGGGATAGATGAGCTGGTGCGCGTTGCGGTCAACCACACCGAAAAACTGGTTCTGCTGGAATACGGCCATGGGCCCGTTAAAATCACCGATGCGTTCGAGGCGGGGTTCAATTACGTACATGCCCTGGCGGTTGATCATGCCCCAGCCAGATGTTGTTCGTACGCGGGCAACACCGGCTGAAAAATCCATGCCTTCGGTAAACGTTTTTCCGAACAGCGTGCGGCCTTCGGTGTTAATGTAATAGCATTTGCCATAACTTTCAGTAACAAACGCAAGGCCTTCTGCAAACGGATTGGCTTTTGATCCGGCCGGCAACTCAATCAGCAGCTTGCCCTGCATATCAATAAAGCCGGTGAAATTTTTTGCAACCACAAAGGCTTTGCCTGCAACAAATTTTCCCGCTGCAATGTACTTCGGTTCGTGTACCCACGCACCGGCATTATTGATATAACCCCACCGCCCGGCTTTTTTCACTGCTGCTGTTCCTTCGCTGAAGGGCACCACGGCCGAAAACTGCGGCGCAATTTCCCAGGCCCCGGAACGATTGATGAATCCCCATTTACCCTCGTACTGTGCCGCACACAGCTCTTCCGCAAATTCACCCACGCGGCCCAGTTTTATTTTCTGCCTCCAGTTGCCGTTTGCATCTACGATTCCGGCATATTGTTTTTTACGCACCAGGAAAAGCGAATCGCCCGAAAAACGTTTTACGGCATGATACACCGGCTTCAGTATCCAGTTGCCGGAAGCATCGGTTAATCCCAGTCCTTTTTTGCCTTTTACAATGCGTTTGTCGCCGATGAAACCGGTGATGCGTTGGTTTTTTTCAAAAGGCAGTTCGTTGCCTGAAGCATCCAGCACCAGCGTTTTTCCCTGCAGACGCGCAAACGAACAGCCGTCGGTAAAAGGTGTAACCGATTCGTATTTACATTCGGCAATGGTGTTGCCGGCGGGATCAATAAAACCCCACTTCCCTCTTTTTTTCACGGCCGCAAGTCCTTCGCTGAACGGTTTTGCATCGTTGTACTCCATCGCTATCACCACGTTGCCCATGCTGTCTGCATAGCCCCAGCGCCCGTCTTTTTTCACGCCTGCGAGGCCTTCGCTGAAGGGCTGGCATTTTTCGTACGATGCACTTACAGTGATTTCGCCGCTGCGGTTTACAAATCCCTGCCGCGGATTGAACTGCTCCACGAGGTACAGGCTTTTATTCTCCGGGCTGATGTAACCGATTTTGCTGTACACGGGCTCTATTTTAAATTTTTCGCCGTACAGTTTGTCTTCATACGCCACGCCCCATTTCCCGTTTTTGCACACAATGCCCTGCCCGTCAAAATAGGTGCGTGCGCCATCGTATTTCGGTGAAAGCATAAAGCCGCCCTGTGGATTAATAAAACACCAGCCCGCTTTTTCGAGCCGGATCTTTTTTCCGTAAACGGCGTTGGGTGTACGAAAATCGGAGATTCGGAAACCAAAATCGCTGAGCATGTTGTACAGTGAACAGGTAGCGCTGTCGCGCGAGGTTACATTGCGCCATGTTCCACCAAGCGCAACGCGGGAAACATTTTCTACGGGGTCTTCAAAATAGCTAACCGGGTAAAATGCATCCGGACGGTCGAGGTATAAAAATCCCGGCAGGCCGTCTTCGCGGATGCAGCGGATAATTCCTGTGAGGCGTTTGTCGGTAAGATCATCCATACGGATGGCGCTGTACTTTACCGGTACGATAAAGCGCAGGTGGCGTTTGTCATACACCCCGTACCGGTAATCGGACGTGAGCGGTTTGCCGTCAATGTACACCACATTGCTTTTTATGCGGCGCTGCACCACGGTATAACCGAGCTGCGGGTATTCCACGATATCTGTAAAAATGGGTTTGATCAGCGTATCGTCCGTTGCCGAGTTGCGCAATCCCCAGCGGCCGGTGCGTGATACATAAAACCATTGGATGGTGTCCTGCGGCTGCGCAATGACCGGCGGCGGCGCGGGTGCTGTATTATCAACGGTATAGCTGCGTGCACCACTGCCGATGCGTATGGTTTTCAAATCCGCATACACATTGTTATCCACCAGGTTTCCGTTGGCATCCAGTTCAATAATGGTTACTGCGCCTGCTTTTGTTTTTACGCGGATGGTTTGTTTGTTGATTGTTATTGAATCATCGCATGGCTGCACCAGCATTACACCACTTCTGTTTATTATGCCACAGCCTTTGTTCGTGTACACGCGGCCAAATCCTTTCCGGAAAGTTGCAAAGCCATCATACAACGCCCCGGTTACAATTTTTCCGTCGAGGTTCAGTAATCCTGCTTTGCCGTTACGTGTATATTGCCAGGTATTGGTTTCGAGCGGGCGAAGGTCATCAAACTGCGGAGTGAAAATAATTTTTCCGCTGGTGTCCATCAGCCCGAACAGGCTGTCTTTGCGGGTTAGAAGAATGCGGTTGTCCATGCGGATATAATCATTGTACACACAACCGGCAATTTGTTTTGCGCTGGCAATATTTACGAGCGCCGCGCTGCTGTCGCACTGCAGAATTACAAATCGTCCGCTCAGCATGCGGTACGAAAGCCATTCGGGATTAAAGAGCACGCTGCCATCCAGTTTTTTGCCGCCCCAGCGGTTGCCGATGCGATAAAAAATAACGGAGTCGTTTGTGCGAAACACGTCATCGCAAACGGCATCGAGCAGCACGGGGTTGTTTTTTCCGCGCAGGGAAACAACGCCTATTTTGTCTTTGATTTCAAAACGCAGCAATACGCCCATGTAAATGTATCCGGTGTCGGCAATGGCGGGCAGCAATATGTTTCCGCGTTTGCCGGCAAACCCCCAGAGTGTATCCTTGCGGAATGCAAACACGCGCCGGTCGATGCGCCGCACTTCGTGAAAATCGGCGGGCAGCACCGTTTCGCCATTCAGTAAACGTATTCCCCACAGCCCGTTTTCCTGGAATGCAAACGTGGAATCGTCGAGCTGCTCGAGCATGGTGGTCCCTTTAAACTGCACCAGCTTGCCGCTTTTATTCACCAGCCCGGCGTTGCCGTTGAGCACCACCACTGCATGCTGTTCCCCGAAAAACGAGGCCCAATCAAACTGCGGCGCAATTACTACGCTCCCGGTTGTATCAATGTACCCCCACTTCCCGTCCACTTTCACGGGAAAGAGTTGCTGCGCGTTGCCATAACGCCCGGCCAGCAGCAATACGATTAATATGATCGTGCGGGGGAACATGCCTGTTGCGGTTAAAGTTCGTTGATAATGAACTGGAGGTCTTCAATATTTTCAATCACAGTCTGGCGTGGCTGAAATGTGATGGAAATGCGTTCGGAAGATGCGCTCATCGCCGCTTTGCGGAAATCGGCGGCCGAAACAACGGCCACTTTATTTGTTCCCGGAAGTATGGCGATCATTTTATTTATTTCGCTTTCGCTGTACACAATGCGGTCGCCAGTACCATCGAAACGGATCGGAATTTTTTGTGCTCCGGCCAGCAGGAACACACGCACCTTTCCCGGTGATTCATCAAACGCATCAATATTAAAATTGTACGATGCTTTTGTGCGCACAACGGCCGGCATGTTGTTGTAGCGGTCGCAGTTGTAAATGCCGAAATAATCGATGCTTACGCTGCGCTGGTACGGACCATAATTCATGGTTGCGGCCATGGCCCTGCGCGCTGAATCGGCCTGCTGATATTCGCGTTTTTTGAGTGCAAATTTCCGGCGGGCTTTTTCCAGGTTGTTGCCGCTGAGTACCGGCTTAACAATGGTTTCGTATGTCTTTTTCGGATTGCGCAGGCGCATGCGGTAGGTCATTTTTACGGCGTTTTCCTGTTCAATGCTTACGCCGGTCCAACGCTCGGTATACACCCAATCCGGTGTTTCCGCGGTTTCCGGATTACGGGTATCCGACGCTTTTGCGGCCTGCCACACAATGCCGTTGTAGCCCTCCAGTTCCGGGTAGTTGTCATAATTCATATCGAGTTCAAATACGCGCGATTTTCCGTCATACGGCAGGGGTTCTGCGGGTTGCGGGGGCAGCGGTTTTTGCTCATCCAGCGCGGCTTTCAGCACCTGATTTTCAGCAGCGGGAAGGCTTTTTGTTTTTTCAACCCATTTGTTTTTTTCCTTGTCGAGCACATAAAAATTAAAGTTGTTCTCGTCGCGGTACGAAGCGATATCTACTTTCACCGGTGTTCCCTTTTTGATAAACACGGGGTTGTTTCCTGTTGCAGTAGCAGCTCCGATTTCGAACATGCCTGCGGTTTCAAAATCTTTTGTTACGCCGGCCGAATCATAGGTCATCATAATTCCGGAAGCAATGATGTCAGCTGCTTTCTGAAATTCGCGGTAGCTGATGTTCACCTTACCGGTAACCGGGTTTCCGCCTGCATCAACCAGCGCCCCCGCGGGAATATAAATGCGCGAGCCGGTGGGTGTGCTGATGGTGTCGCCGCGCTCCGGATCAATTTCAAAATTATTTTTTGCTACATCCGCATTCCGGAAGGGCGGATCAACAGCAAGTGCCTGGGCTTTTTTTCCACCGGCAGAGCAGCCGGCCAGTATGATCATGCTTCCTGCAAGCAGAACAGCAACAGATAAACGGTTAACGGGTTTCATTTTTTTTGCGTTTTTCAGGTTAATACACCGGGCTGTTATCAGGTAACCCCGGGCAGTTAAATTTTTAGCGGGAAGACATTATTCCCGGCGTACAGTACAATACGAGAGCGCGAATCCGGTTCTTATCTGCCCGGTCTGCATGAGGCGCTGCGTGTCCGGCACAAGTATGATGCATCTGAATTCCTTTTCCGTTACAGGTTGACGTAAGCGCACGTGGTTTTTGCCGTACCTGATGTTAAACGTATCGGGCACCGTTCCTTTCGGTGGGGCAAAAGCAGTATCCAGGTTTCCGGCAACCAGCTTCAGGGTTTGGTTTTGCGGGCAGCGTAATTCTAAAAAAAGGATGGTATCGCTTACACTGGCCCGGTAATACAGGCAGGCGTCCTTTCGCAGATCAGGCAAGCCGCCGGGTAAAAAATCAATATACTGAACGAGTACAATGCCGCCATCAAAACCGGATTTTTCCCACCTGCGGTATTGCACCGGGTCGCCGGCTTCATTAAACACGATGCGATCGTTAACCCGGTCATCCGAATAATTTGCGAGGTAACGCAACGACCCGTCTGCATAATAACCGGAAGCTGTTCCCTGCGCATATCCTTTATGGTATGGTATTTTATCGCTCAGTTTTCCGGCCGAATCGTATTCGTAAACGGTATCGTGCTTTAATCCGTTCAGGGTCTGGTATTTTACCCGGACAACCCCGTTCGGATAACGGTTTTCGCATTGTGCCAGTTGCTCCTTTTCTGCTACCGGTTCCGGGCTGCTGCATGCCACACCAAAACAACCCATCAATAACCAGGTTCCTTTTTTCAGCAGGTTGTTTGCATTTACCATGTAGCCGGTTTGGAAAACGTTTGCTTCATAATGCCGCTTTTTGAAAAAGATAATGCGTTTCTCAAAATAATTCCCGGAAACGCATGAAAAAAAAGGCGGCTGACCTTTTCCGGGTCAGCCGCCTGCTGTTTCGTGCAATTCAAAAACAGGTTACCAGGTCATCACGTGCGTAGCTGCCTCGTGGTTATGTCCTGATAAGCGGATCATATAAACACCTGCGCCGAAAGTAGCGATGTTTATATTTTTATTCAGCGTTCCGGAAACACCGTTCAGGTCTTCGGCATAAATTACCTGGCCCAGCGCATTGAAAATTTCAACACGGTAATTGTCGCGCGCACCCAGCATCATGTTGAGTGTAAACTCACCATTGTTCGGGTTCGGAATCACTTTCAGACCGAGGGCCTCAGTGGCCGATGTTGCAGCAATACCGGTACATACATCAACCGTAATCGTTTGTGTCGCGGAGTTTGTACATCCGTTTACATCAACATACGTGTATGTAATGGTATGCACACCTGCTCCTGCTGTTGCCGGTGTAAATACGCCGCCCGACACCCCGTTTCCGGAGTATGTTCCGCCCGCAGGCGATCCGCCGCTGAGTGTGGTCGGAGAGTCTGCCAGGCAAGCCGAATCTGCCGCAAGCGCCAGCGTTACCGCCGGTGCAGCATTCACTGTAATAGTAACAGTGTTCGTGCTGCTGCAGTTGTAGGCGTTGGTGCCGGTTACGGTGTAGGTCGTTGTCGTGTTCGGAGCAACCGATACCGTAATACCCGACAGGTTACCCGGGTTCCATACATACGTTGACGCGCCGCTGCCGGTTAAGGTGGTGGTGTTGCCATCGCAGATGGTGGTTGATGCTGCTGTTGCAGTTACAACCGGCAGCGCAATTACGGTTACTGTAATCGTCTGTGTGTTCGAACAGCCGCCCGAAACAGTTCCGGTTACAGTGTACGTTGTTGTATTTGCAGGCGATACGTTTACGGTTGCACCACTCAGGTTGCCCGGGTTCCAGGTGTAGTTGGTTGCACCGGTTGCGCTGAGTGTGGTTGAAGAACCTGCACACAGGTTGGTTGTTCCTGCTGTTACTGTAACTGTCGGTGAACCGGTTACCGTTACCGTTACCGTGTTTGTATTCGAGCAGCCGTTTGCGTTGGTGCCGGTTACGGTGTACGTGGTAGTAACTGACGGGTTCACTGTAACGGTAGTTCCGCTCAGGTTACCCGGGTTCCAGGTATAGGTTACGCCGCCGGTACCGGTAAGCGTGGTGTTACCGCCGATACAGATGGTGCTGTTAGATGCCGTAGCTGCAATGGTCGGCAGGCTGTTTACGGTTACTGTAACCGTTTGTGTGTTTGAACAACCTCCTGCATCTGTTCCCACTACGGTATATGTGGTGGTTGATGCCGGTGTTACGGTTACTGTTGTTCCTGTTAAGTTGCCCGGATTCCATACATACGTTGATGCGCCTGAACCGGTAAGCGTTGTTGATGCGCCGGTGCAGATGGAAGCAGAAGCCGCTGATGCAGTTACGGTCGGTAATGCTGATACGGTTACAGTTACAGTGCCTGTGTTTGAACAACCGTTGGAACCTACTCCTGTTACAGTGTATGTAGTTGTTGAAGCAGGTGTTACAGTTACAGACGAACCGCTCAGGTTACCCGGATTCCAGGTGTAAGTTACACCGCCGGTGCCGGTAAGCGTTGTGCTACTGCCGTTACACAGTGTAGTGTTCGATGCAGAAGCAGTAACGGTGGGCAGGCTGTTTACAGTTACTGTTACGGTGTTTGTGTTCGAACAGCCGCTTGCATTGGTTCCGGTTACAGTATAGGTTGTTGTTGTTGCCGGAGTAACTGTTACTGTTGTTCCGCTGAGGCTGCCCGGGTTCCAGGTGTACGTTACGCCACCCGTGCCGGTAAGTGTTGTAGAAGAACCGTTACAGATGGTTGGTGTGCTGGCAGAAGCAGCAATCGTGGGCAGGCCGTTAACTGTTACGGTTACAGTCTGTGTGTTCGAACATCCACCCGGAGCTGTTCCTACAACGGTGTAAGTTGTTGTAGTTGTCGGCGATACGGTTACAGTAGCGCCGCTCAGGTTGCCCGGATTCCATACATACGTTGATGCGCCTGTTGCTGTGAGCGTCGTTGACGATCCGGTACAGATGGACGATGTACCTGCTGTTGCAGTTACAGTCGGCGTACCCACAACCGTTACAGTTACTGTGCTGGTGTTTGTACAACCGTTCGAACCTGTTCCGGTTACGGTGTACGTTGTGGTGGTGGTCGGAGAAACAGTTACGGTTGTGCCGCTCAGGTTGCCCGGGTTCCACACATACGTTACACCACCGGTGCCGGTAAGTGTGGTGCTGCTGCCGGTGCAGATGGTTCCGCTGGCTGCTGACGAAGCAATGGTCGGCGATGTATTTACCGTAATGGTGCGGGTGGAGGTGTTTGTACAACCATTCGAGCCGGTGCCGGTTACGGTGTAGGTAGTCGTTGTAGTCGGCGATACAGTTACCGTTGCGCCGGTTAAGTTGCCCGGGTTCCACACATACGATACGCCACCGGTTGCAGTCATCGAAGTGCTCGAACCGGAGCAGATGGTTGCGTTTGTGGTTGTCGTGCTGATGGTCGGCAACGCATTTACTGTAATAGTTACCTGGCTGGTGTTGCTGCATCCGCCCGGAGCTGTTCCGGTTACGGTGTATGTAGTGGTTGTGGTCGGAGAAACTGTAACGGTTGCGCCGCTCAGGTTGCCCGGGTTCCATACATACGTTGAAGCGCCGTTGCCGGTAAGCGTAGTGCTTGAACCATTACAGATGGTGGTGGTGCTCGCTGTTGCTGTAACGGTTGGTGTTCCCACTACTGTTACCTGTACCGTACTCGTGTTTGTACATCCGTTCGAGCCGGTGCCGGTTACGGTGTAAGTAGTCGTTGCGGTGGGCGATACCGTTACGGTTGTGCCGCTCAGGTTGCCCGGGTTCCACACATACGTTACGCCGCCGGTGCCGGTGAGCGTGGTGCTTCCGCCGGTACAGATGGTTCCGCTGGCCGCTGACGAAGCAATGGTCGGCAGGCTGTTTACGGTTATCGTGCGGGTGGACGTGTTTGTACAACCGTTAGAACCCGTTCCTGTTACTGTGTATGTTGTTGTGGTGGTCGGTGATACCGTTACGGTTGCGCCGGTTAAGTTACCCGGGTTCCACACATACGTTACACCTCCGGTAGCTGTCATCGATGTGCTCGAACCGGCGCAAATCGTTGCGTTGGTGGTCGTGGTGCTGATCGTCGGCAACGTGTTCACGGTAATGGTACGTGTTGATGTATTTGTACAGCCGTTGGAGCCTGTACCCGTTACAGTGTAAGTAGTTGTTGTAGTCGGAGAAACAGTTACCGTTGCGCCGGTTAAGTTGCCCGGGTTCCAAACATACGTTACACCGCCGGTAGCCGTCATCGAAGTGCTCGAACCGGCACAGATGGTAGCATTGGTGGTAGTAGTGCTGATGGTCGGCAACGTGTTTACAGTTACTGTTACCTGTGCGGTGTTTGAACAACCTCCCGGAGCTGTTCCGGTTACAGTGTAAGTAGTTGTTGTGGTCGGAGAAACAGTTACGGTTGTTCCGCTCAGGTTACCCGGGTTCCACACATACGTAGTTGCGCCGGTGCCGGTGAGCGTGGTGCTTGATCCGTTACAAATGGTCGAAGTACTTGCAGAAGCAGTTACTGTCGGAAGGCCTGTAACAGTAACGGTTACGTTGCTCGTGTTCGTACAGCCGTTTGAACCAACACCGGTTACGGTATAAGTGGTGGTGGTGGTCGGAGATACGGTTACGGTTGTTCCGGTTAAGTTACCCGGGTTCCAGGTGTAGGTTACGCCGCCTGTACCGGTGAGCGTAGTGCTGCCGCCGGTGCAGATGGTGCCGCTGGCTGCTGACGAACCAATAGTCGGCAGGCTGTTAACGGTAATGGTGCGCGTGGAAGTGTTTGTACAACCGTTCGCATCTGTACCGGTTACCGTATAGGTTGTGGTTGTAGTCGGCGATACCGTTACGGTTGCGCCGGTTAAGTTGCCCGGGTTCCAAACATACGTTGATGCACCTGTTGCAGACAGCGAAGTGCTTGCTCCTGCGCAAATGGTTGCATTTGTGGTAGTGGTTGAAACGGTTGGCAACGCGTTTACTGTAATCGTTCGGGTGGATGTATTTGTGCAGCCGTTCGATCCGGTGCCGGTAACTGTATAGGTAGTTGTTGTTGTCGGTGAAACGGTTACTGTTGCGCCGCTCAGGTTGCCCGGATTCCACACGTATGTTGAGGCACCGGTAGCAGTCATCGATGTGCTCGATCCGTTACAGATGGTTGCGTTTGTGGTGGTGGTTGCAACAGTGGGCAGTGCGTTCACTGTAATCACAACGGTTGAGCTGTTGCTGCCGTTACCGTTTGTAGCGGTCTGTGTTACGGTATACGTTCCTGCGGTATTCCATACTACACCGGTTACGTTTTGTGTTGTGGCCGTTCCGGGTGTTCCACTCGGGAATGTCCAGCTCCACGAAGTCGGGCTGCCGGTTGATGCATCTGTAAAGTTCACCGGTGTTCCGGCACAAACGGTTGTTGCGCTGGCGGTGAAAGCAGACGTTGGCGGCAGGCTCGCAGGCGTACCGGAGATGTTGATGTTATCAATATAATACGACTGCCCGTATCGGCCGCGGTTGCGGAAAATAACCTGCAGGCTGCCTGTACCATTATACGTAGTGAGCGAAACGGTTTCCGTACGCCACTGTGCTGCTGACGGAACAAACTCTGTTGCGGTCTGATCCGGCGCAGTAGAAAGCGCAACACCGCCTTTGATATACACCTGTGAGTATGTTCCGCAGTTGTTTGAAACAAGCACTTCCAGGCTATCGGAGTACGTTGCATCGTAACGCGCATAGGCCACATCAAAAGTCATCTGCAGGTTGGTGTACCCGGTGAAGTTGATGCGCGGCGTAAGAATTTCATCTCTTGCCCCGGCCACGTTGTTGTTGTAGTTATCAAACTTCATACTGGCCGTACTGGTTCCGAAACCTCCGGCAGCAGCTGTACGCACGAAGAACATACCATCGTTGTTGATGTTGTTGCTCACCCAGTTCGTGGGCGGGAACGTGGTGGGCTGGAAACCTTCTACCAGCGGAGCGGGTGTTACACCCATCACGGTAATTACCTGTGTGGTGCTGCTGCTTCCGTTCGCGTTGGTTGCGGTAAGTGTAACGTTATATGTTCCGGGAGTGTTCCAAACAATACCGGTCGGGTTTTGTGCGGTAGATGTTCCCGGGGTTCCACCTGTAAATGTCCAGCTCCATGATGTCGGCGTAAAGCTGGTCTGGTCCGTAAAGTTAATCGGTGTGCCGGAACAAACCTGTGTCGAACTTGCTGCAAATGCAGCTACCGGAGGCAGGTTGCCCGGGTTAAAGATGTCTACTTCCCAAACGCTGCGGCCATAGGTTGCTGCACGCAGTTTACCTGAAGCCTGGTGTACTTCCAGGTCGAAAATCGGGGCGTTGGTAAGGCCTACAAAATAAGGCTGCCACGATGTATACGTGTTGTCAATATAATACACACCGATATCCATGCCCACATAAAACGCACCGGTAGTTGAACCGGGCATGTGTGTAACGCAGTTTGCCGGCAGGTTGGGCAGGCCGGTTGAAATATTTGTCCAGGAAGTACCGCCATTGGTAGAGCGGAACACTTTGTTGCCGGAAGAATAACCGGAGAACGTTACGAGTACCGTGTTCGGGTCGTTCGGAGCTACAGATACGCGGGAAATGGCAGCCGAGCCCACAGGCAGTGTGCCGGTTACAGTTGTCCAGGAAGTACCGCCGTTGATGGTTTTGAATAAACCGCCCGAGCGGGCCACATAAATAACCTGGTTGTTCGACGGAGCCACACGGAAATCAACAATGGTTCCCGCGGGTGATGCAGGCAGTGCGGTCAGCTGTGTCCAGTTTGTGCCCTGGTTGGTTGATTTAAACAGGTTGGTGCGGCCGCAATAAATGGTATTGGCTGTTGTCGGATCCTGGTACCACGGTGTTACCCAGGGCGCAGTGCCGGTAAGGCCGGTGTTGATTGCTGCCCATGTGCCGCCGCCATTGGTCGAGCGGTTCAGCGAGCCGTTATACTGTTCACCATACATTACGTTGTTGTTCGTGCGGTCAATAAAACAATCCATACCATCACCGCCCATTGTTTCGCTGTAGGTGGTGCCGTTATAAAGGTTTGTTCCGTTATCCTGGTGACCGGTAATCCACAGGTTCGGCGTTGCTGTTTGTGCCGAAAGACCGATGCGGTAAGGCTGTGCGATGGCCATGCCTACACTCTGATCGGGGAATGTTGTTCCGGTGTTTGTCGTTTTATGTACCCCGCCGTCACAACCTACATAATAGGTGGTAGCACTGCCCGGAAGGAATGTAATGTCATGTATGTCTGCATGCACATAAGGGGCGCCTGTCCCGGTCCAGTGACCATGAATGGCCCAGTTTGTTCCGCCATTCGTCGAACGCCATACGTTAACACCACCAACAAGAACAATATCCTGGTTGGTCGGAGAAACGGCCAGACCATGATCATACCAGCTTTGTCCGCCGGTGTCGCTTCCGGTTGACGACCAGCCCATGATGTTCGGCGTGGTAGAGCGGGTGGTGAATGTGGTGCCACTGTCTGTTGAACGGTAAAGTCCCAGGAAGCCATTGTTTGCAGCGCTTCCGGCAAGAATATAAACGTACGCTACGTTTGCCGGTGTAACAGCAACCGAAAGGCGGTCGGTGCTGGCCGAAGCCGGGAGACCTGTTGTTACCTGTGCCCAGGTAGCGCCGCCATTGGTTGATTTCCAGAACGTGGTTCCGGTTGCGTAAACGGTGTTCGGATCGGTAGGTTTAAATTCTGCATCGCGGAATGCGTTTGTATTTTGAACCTGTGTCCAGGTGGTTCCGCCGTCTGTTGTTCTGTAAATACCGTTGCTGGTAAATGCCATCAGTGTAGTAGGCGTGGTCGGGTTGATGAGCAGGCGGCTGATGGTGCGGCCCTGGTTGGTCGTCCAGTTCAGGCCGGTGGTGCTCCACGTGGTTCCGCCGTTGGTCGATTTTAAAACCCCGATGCTGTAAGTGTCGCCCGCATCGCCGTCGCCGGTTGCGAGGTACATCACCTGTGTGTTTGTCGGGTCAATTGCAAGGTCGGTAGATCCGACAGAAGCCAGCGCGTCTGTACTGGCGATAATTGACCACGCACCACCGGAGTTGGTAGATTTCCAAAGGCCGCCGGCAGGAGCGCAGGCGTAGACCGTGGTATTCAAAACCGGGTCAATAATAACCCGGTTGATACGGCCGGCTCCACCGTTGGCGGGTGGACCAACCGGACCAATGAGCTGCCAGGTGGTGCTCATCAGCGAAGGATTGCCCGGATTCGAGTTCAGGAAATTGGTGCTGTTTCCTAATGAAACCGGGTTGCCGCCGTAGGTTGCGTAGTATTGCGCACGGGCTTCCTGGCTTTGTGAAAGGTATTGCAGGAAGTTCGGGAATGTATTACCGGTAAGCGACATATCGCCGCTCGGGTAAACGCGGGGCTCCATAAACGCCTCCCAGCGTTTGAACTGTTTATAGCCGCCTTTCATATACGGCATCGGTGTCGGATTCGCAATCAGCTGCTGTGAACCGAACTTGCTGGTCATCAGAGCTTCATCCTGCCGGGCCTGGAACAGTTGCTGTTCTTTCTGGCCCCAGGTCTGATAGAAATCAGCCTTTACGTCGTAAAACGTGTAGCCCGGATTGTTGTTCATTTTCCGCCATTCCTGCGCAAACAGGCTTCCTGAAATAAGCGCAAGCGCGGCTAGTGAAGACAGGTATTTCTTCTGCATATTCAACTTCATTTGGTGTGTTTGGTAATTCTGGTAGCAATTATCTTGGGCCGGTTTCATGGCTTTTTGCATAAAACGGGCGATCTTTTTTTAACCGGAAATCAGCTTTCTAAAGCAAAACTGGTTTTTGTACAGCTTACATAAATACGTGATTCCCCGGCAAAAAGCAATTTTTTTAGATGAATCCGGCTATACGTGCGACCAAACAAATCCCGCTACCTATTGGTCTGTTTTGCCTGTTTTTGCGCCCGCTTTTGAATGAAAAGGCCCGGCGGTTGAAAAAACAGGGAGTTGATAACATGCGGGTGTTAAAAAACTACTGTTTATTTTTTCAGAGTGCCCGCGGAATAAGGACTTCAGCAATCCGACCGGGAAGATAACAGGTCCGTGTTCATTACTTTGAACCAGGCAGATTGAAAATGGATTTTTCATTTGCATAGCTTTATGAAAATTGAATAAGCATCCTGTTCTATGGCTAAAGCAAACACCAGCAGTGAGAAAAAGATTTTCGTTCTCGACACGTCTGTAATTATTTATGACCACCAGGCCATAAAAAGTTTCAAGGAACACGATGTGGTTGTTCCGATCACCGTCCTGGAAGAACTGGACAATTTCAAAAAGGGCAACGACACCAAAAACTTTGCGGCACGCGAATTCACGCGCTACATTGATAAAATATCCGGGCGCAATACGCTGCAGGATTGGGTGAACATCAATGGCAAAGGCCACGGCATGTTCAAAATAGAAATGAACCAGGCGAAAAAGATGGATGCGGAAAAGATTTTCGGCGAACGCAAAGCCGACCACCGTATCATCAACGCCGCGCTATACCTGTCGGAACAATACCCCACACGCAAAGTTATTCTTGTTACCAAAGACATCAACCTGCGCATTAAAGCCAAGTCGCTGAAACTGCAGGCCGAGGATTACGAAACCGGCAAGATTAAAGACACAAACGAATTGTACACCGGCAATTCTACATTAGAAAAAGTGCCGGTTGTTGCGATCAATGCATTGTACGAAGCTGAAAACTGTTCTACCGAATCGGTACTGAAAAAAGCAAAACCGATTGCGAATCATTTTTATGTGTTGAAAAACGGGCAGAAATCGGTGCTTGCACATTACAACCCGAACAACAATATGATTGAGCGCGTGCGCAAACAGATTGCCTTCCGCATCACGCCGCGTAATGCCGAGCAGGCGTTTGCGCTGGAAGCCATTATGCGCCCTGACATTCGCTTAGTAACCATACAAGGTGTTGCGGGTACAGGCAAAACGCTGCTGTCGCTGGCCGGTGCGCTGGAGCAGCGGCGCAACTATCACCAGATTTACCTGGCGCGCCCGGTGGTTCCGCTCAGTAACAAAGACATCGGTTACCTGCCCGGCGATATCAAATCGAAACTTAATCCGTACATGGAGCCGCTGTGGGACAACCTGAAATACATCAAAAGCCAGTACAGCGACAAAGACAAGGAACTGAAGCAGATTAACGAAATGGTGGAAAACGAAAAACTCGTGGTGTGCCCGCTTGCCTATATCCGCGGCCGCAGCCTGAGTAATGTTTTTTTCATCGTGGATGAAGCGCAGAACCTGACTCCGCACGAAGTAAAAACAATCATCAGCCGCGCAGGCGAAAACACGAAGATTGTTTTTACGGGCGATATTTTCCAGATTGATACGCCGTACCTCGATACCCAATCAAACGGCCTTTCGTACCTCATCGATCGGTTGAAAGGGCAGGCACTTTATTCGCACATCACGCTGCTGAAAGGCGAGCGCAGCGAGCTGGCCAACTTAGCCAACGAGTTTTTGTAAACGGGTTTATTTTCCTGAAACTGCGCGTACATTCTGTTCCAGTAATGTATCCGCGTTCCGCCCATCCTTCCGCGCCAGCAGGAGGATGGTGTGCAGCCAGTTTTTGTCAGAGCGGATGTACTGGTCGCTTTCAATCTTCTTTTTCTCGGCGAGAAAATCAAACAGCGTGCGGCTGCTGTCGGACGGATCGTACAGGTGCAATGCATTTTCTGTAAAACCCCAGCCTGCGCCCAGGATGTTGTGCGGGGTAAAGATGTACAACACCACATCATGTTGTTGCAGCTGTTTTGCGAGAAAATTTTCTCCGCGGGGTATTGTATCGTATTTGGTTTCCGGCATCAGTTTCGTATTCATAAACCAGTAATCGGGACTGGCAAAACACGAGTCGGGCAAACGCGTGAGGAGCATTGTACCATAATAACTGTCGGTTATACCAAGCACACGCGGAATGTATTTCCCTTTTTTCTGCACTTCAAATTCCGGGAAAAATGCAGGCTCTTTGTGCGGCGGAAACAGCAGGTTAAAAAGTGTTACCGCATCGTAATCGGCACCGTTGCCTTCTTCGTAGGCATAAAAGCGTTTTATGTTCAGTTCCGGAAAATCTTTCTGTTCGTTTACCGCAAAGTGATGCCGCATCTGCCGGTAGATAGAATCAAATGCAAGTGATGCCCCGTAAATCGTCCAGTGCGAGCCACCGGGCTGGTAGAGCGGGTGTTCTGTTTTTCCTTTCTGCTGCAGGAACCACGCATTAAAATCAACAAACTGCAGTCCCTGTTTTTTGGCCTGGCGCAGAAATGCTTCGTAATTGCGGTTCGGATTGTCCGGCGTCATATCACGCGAAGCAGAAAGATTTTCAGATGCATAAAACGCTTTTGACGGTGCGATTACAACAAACAGCATTTTGTGGTGATGCCCCAGCGAATCCTGCAGGCGTTTCATATCGGCGGTCATGCGGCGCGCGTAATCTTCCCCGGCCCAGGTGTTGCCGAAAAATTCATCCACGTACAGGTTTTCATAAACGGTTTTGTTGCTGCCGAGAAAAAGCTTGGCATCGGGCGACTGGTTATAAACCGAGTAATACACCTGGTTGCGTAGTCGCAAAACGGTTTTGCGGAAGCCGAACCGTTCGCTCATGTATTTTTCCATCGCATCCTGGTAAAGCAGCTGGTTAAAACTGAACGTTGTAAGTTCCGGTTTCGGTGTTTCAATCACCTGCCCGTACATGCCTCCCTCGTCTACAAACGGCAGCACGTGCTGCACCAGCGGCAGCAGCAGCAGCAAGAGGAAAACGAGATAGGCGGTTTTTATGTAGCGCATCAGAACCGGAAATAAATGAATGGGTTAAAACTTCCGCCGGCAATAAAACCGAGGCACAACACATATAGCCCGAGGCAGCACACTAAGTTTACTGTTGCCACACGCGCACCGGGCTGCATGTTATAAACCTGCTGCTGCATGGTCACCACGCGTTTACTGATGGCTGCAAACGAAAACAATGCGGCGGCTGAAAGTATGATGATAAAATCGTTTTCAATTTTAAAGTTCATAATGCTTTTCGAGGCCATAAACGTATCCATGCCGAACATACGCGAGGCGAGCATACCAAGGCTTTCGGTGTTTTCAACGCGGAAAATGAGCCACCCCACCGCCACGATGAAAAACGTTACCGGCACATAAAACAGTTTCAACCGTGCAATCAGTTTGTGCAGCGCCACGCGTTCGATGAGCAGCCACAGCCCGTGGTAACCGCCCCAGATGATGTAGTTCCAGCTGGCGCCGTGCCACAGGCCGGAGAGGAGAAATACGAGCACGAGGTTGCGGTATGTTTTCCACGGTTTGCCCCGGTTGCCGCCGAGCGGAATGTAGAGGTAGTTGCGGAACCAGCTGGTGAGGCTGATGTGCCAGCGTTTCCAGAATTCGGTTACGCTGTTTGCCGCATACGGATTATTAAAGTTGTGCTGCAGCTCGAGCCCGATGACTTTGCTGATGCCGATGGCCATGTCGGAGTAACCCGAAAAATCAAAATAGATCTGGAAGGTGTATGCGAGTACACAAATCCAGATGTGCTCCGGCGCGAGGGCCAGCGGCGAAAAGTTTTCGAGCCGGTCGGCAACCGGGGCCAGCGTGTTGGCAATGATTACTTTTTTCGAAAGCCCAATGAAAAAAATAAACAGGCCCTGCACCTTCTGCTGAAAGTTAGCCGGCACCAGTTGCGGACTCAGCTGCGGCGCAATTTCCTTGTAACGCACAATGGGACCGGCAATGAGTTTCGGAAAGTAGATGATGTAGAGCTGAAACTCCCAGTAACTTTTCAGCGGCTGCTGTTCGCGGCGATACACGTCAATGATGTACGTGAGGCTTTCGAATGTAAAAAACGAAATGCCGATGGGCAGCGCGATGTGGAACAATTCTTCCGGCACCTTTTCGCCTTCGGGCAACACAAATCCTTCGTAAATGCCGAAGAAAAAGTTGAAGTATTTAAAAACAAACAGCAGCACCAGGTTCAGAATAACGCCCGCCGCAAGCCATATTTTTCGCCGTCTTTCTGATGCGGCATTATTGATAAAACGAACGAGGAAAAAATTGAGCGCCGTTATACCGAGCAGGCAAAATAAAAACACCGGCGCGCCCCAGCCATAAAAACAGATGCTCGCAACAAGCAGGTACGGTTTTACAAAACGCGAAGGAATAAGTTCGAGCAGCAGCAGGAAAACCGGCAGAAAATAAACGAGAAAAAGAATGCTGCTGAATGCCATGGCAGGAGCTTAGTGGCCGTCGAAAAACAGGGTTCCGCCGGGCCGGGCGATAATGCGGTTTTCTACTTCGCGCAATGCTTTTTCGCGGAATTTTTCCGGAAGCCTCGTTTCTGCGTTGTCCTGCAGGTGCTGCAACAGCTGCTGCATGGCAGTAGGATTGTTCTGAAAATCAACCACCGAATACATTGTAAACCCTTTGCTGTCCTCAGCCGACGCGTAATACGCAATGTGAAAATTCTGATCGTGTTCAATCACCTGCAGATCATCTGCCGAAAAATCTTTCGGCAGCCGGTGCTGTTCATACAGGAATTCGAAAATTTTTTCGCTGTCGCTGGTAATGATCATGGCGGTGCTGTTCGCCCTCAAATATGCGAATTGCGGGGGAGATTACAAAAAGCCGGTTCTATTGTTCAGCGCAGATAAATGCGGAGGCGCCTGCTGTCAAATGTTGCCAGTACGGTTTTCTGCCCCGAAACAGCATATTCCGAGGGGAAAGAATATGTTTTCGCAAACGACGGATCGTAGTGATTCCGCGGAAACGCTTCGAGGCAATACGTAAACGAAACCGTTCCGTCGTCGTTCCTTTTTCCGTTTCCAATGCGATAGTATTTACCTGCTTTTGAGACACTGTTCGGATCGCCAGGCATTGCTGTTATCCGGAGGTAATAATCTTTTACGTATAACGCACATCCGGCTGCAGGCGGAACGTTGTGTACCACTTCTGTTACAATAAAAACGTTGTAACGATCCTGCTGAACGACGGTTCTTGCAATGTAAGGCAGCGTGTCCGGTTGCAGCACATTCAGCTTGCTCGGAAAAAAGACAACTTCTTTTGTTTGCTTTCCCTGATAGTACAATACTTCTTTCTGGACATAACCTTCTTCATAAAACGTTGTTTTTGTTTTCTGGCCGTACGCATCGTAATCCGAAACAGACCCGTAACCGTTTTGTACACATTGCGATCCTTTTTTACTGCTGAGTTGCGCAACCGAATCGCCGAAGTCGGTTTTGTACACTTCTTTTAAAACCGTAGTATCGTCATAAAAGGTCGTGATTTTGAAAAGCGCTCCGCGGGCATAATCGTAACGGATCATGTAGGGCGTATTTTCATTTTCATACGCCTTCCTTCTTACCGCATACTGCCCGCTCCCGGCTGTCAGCTGTTTTATCCCGTTTTCTTCCCGCTCCCAGAGCAGGGTGCTGTCGTTTCTGTAAATAATCGTTTCGTTTATACGATCCGGACTCTTCACCTTCCAGGTTCCTGTTTTTTTCCCGTTCTCGTAGTAGCCTTCTGTTTCTTCTTTATTGTAATAACTCTGTTTGCTGCAGTACCCATGTAATATGCCGTTCTTATAATTCAGCGTTGCGAATAATCTCGTTTCTCCGGAAAGATATTCTGCCAAGGAACATTTCCACGTACTGTCGGCTTTTCCGTTTTTAAAATATCCCTGCAGAAGTATTGCCCCGGTTTCAATATCCCATAAATAAACCAGTCCATCCAACACACCTGATTTCATTTCGCAGAAAACATTCAACTGGTTCCGGTTCAATTCTATATCCGGGTGAATTACTGAAATTTCGATTGGAATGCCTTTTTTAATAAGATCCCTCCGCTCAATTAATTCAGGTGTTATCAGGTCTCCTGCAGGTGTCCAGGCGCTGTCTGCGTTGCTGCCATATTTTAATGACCGGTAAACCGCCGAAGGGTTTCCGTTCCTGTACCATATTTTTTTATATCCTGTTTCCAGCCCATTGTTGAACCCGATTTCATTTAAAGGAAGCTTGTCTTTTTTAAACCGGATTTTCCAGTTTCCTTCGGCTCTTCCGTTCTTAAATTCGCCTTCCACAAACAACGGGTTCGGAATGCGCTCATAACCGAAAAGCATGCCCAGCCGTTCTTCTTTTTCTTTCCATTCCGTTGAAAATTCCGGGAACTCCAGAAAGCGGGTTCTCCATTTTCCTTCCTGTTTTCCATTTATAAAATTGCCTTCAAATACACGGTCTTCAAGTCGTATTTCCCAATGGCCTTCGCGTTTTCCGTTTACATAATTGCCGGTGGCGTAATTTTCGAAAGGGGTATCCAGGGTCATTTTCTCTTTTATTCCTTCTTCCTGGTCAACCAGGTATAAAATGCCTTCTTTCCAGAAGCCCGTTTTTAGTCCGTTTCTTATTTTTCCTTCGGCATAACGCTGGTAACCAAACACCGAGCGACCATCTCCATCAACAAAAGGACACGAAAGCGAAGAAACGAGATCCCTGCTGCTTCTGGTTTCATGTTCCATCGGGCGATAATTGATATCCCGAAACAGTGTGTCGCCAATCAGGTCATCAATATCTCCAACCACTGCCAGCAGTCCTTCAAAATAACCATTGCCATTGCTGATCAGTTTTTTTCCGCGTTCGTCCGTAATTGTTTCATAATAACGAATACCATTCTTTTCTGTCCCGGTAATCCGGATCGGTTTTGTTTTGTGCCTGTCTTTCCTGGCCTGCATCGGCTCAATAGTTCTTGACCATTTATTAATTCCCGCTTTATCTGTAACTGTTGTAACCAGCAAGTTCCCGAAATAATACCGGTCGGTTTGTATCACCATTCCGTTTTTATCCAGTAATCGCTGATCGCCGTGCAGTTCATTTCTGAAATAATAACGCTCTTTAATACAATTCCCGGTAATGGTATCATACTGCCATGAACGTCCGTTACGTTCGTGGTTTTTATATGAATTCTTTTCTTTCTGTTTTCCGTTTGCAGCATATACGGTGTGAATTCCGTTGCTGTACGGCGTTTTACCTACGTAGTCAATTTCTTCACACAAAACCCCGTTGCTGTACCATACTTTTTCTGTACTTACCGGTGTGCCGTGCCTGTAAACTACCTGGCGGTTTTTCGTTCCGTTAGTATGCCAGTAAGTAGCGGTGTCTTCCGGAACAAATAAGCGGTTTTTGTTTTCATCAACAAATGGAATCAAATACTGTCGTGATGCTATTTGTCCGTTTTCGTAGTACAGTAATTCCTCCCCGTTTTTTTCCCCGTCGAGGTAATGTATAATTAACCTGATTTTTCCGGAAGGATAGTAAAACACATTTTTGCCGCTTTGGCTGTTGTACCTGTAGTTTCGTTCCTCCTTCAATGTTCCATCCGGATAATAATAAACCCACGTTCCTTCTGCCCGGCCATTTACGAAGTAGGTTTTGCTTTCAATTTTTCCGTTCTGAAAATAGTTCGTGTATTGCCCGTTCCGGGGCGTTACCGCGTTATTGCATGGGTCTGTTTCCTGGGCGAAAAGTCCAGACACATTCCAGCATAAACAGAAAAACAAGAAAAGGCGGAGCGTTTTCATTACCTGTATAACCCCTCCGCGCCATAAAGCCACAAAAAAAATCCGTCCCGGCTTTCCGATAGCTATCGGAACCGAAACGGATTCGTTTCTTTTTATGTGTGGTTATTACACCAGCGAAATATCAAACTGCACCAGGTCAATAAACTCCTGCACACGCTCATCCACCTGCTCCTGCGTGAGGCCCACGAGGCGCTCCACACCGAATTTTTCAACGGTAAACGAGGCCATGGCCGAGCCGAAGATGATGGCGCGTTTCATGTTCTCAAACGAAATGTCTTTGGTTTCGGCCAGGTAGCCGATAAAACCGCCTGCAAAGCTGTCGCCGGCGCCGGTCGGATCAAACACATCTTCCAGCGGCAGGGCCGGTGCAAAAAACACCTGCTCTTTGTTAAACAGCAGCGCGCCGTGTTCGCCTTTTTTGATGATGAGCACTTTCGGGCCCATTTCCAGTATTTTCTGCGCGGCTTTCACCAGCGAGTATTCGCCTGAAAGCTGGCGGGCTTCTGCATCATTGATGGTAAGCACATCCACCTGCGCGAGTGTTTTCATCAGGTCGTCCCACGCAATGTCCATCCAGAAATTCATTGTGTCGAGCACAATCAGTTTCGGGCGTTTGGTGAGCTGGGCCAGCACTTTCGCCTGGATGGAGGGCATGAGGTTGCCGAGCATCAGGAAGTCAGGTGTTTTGGAGGCTTCCGGAACCACCGGGTCAAATGTTTCGAGCACGTTCAGCTGCGTGTCTAATGTATCGCGCGAGTTCATGTCGGCATGATAGCGGCCCGACCAGAAAAACGATTTTTCATTTTCCTTGATCTGCAGGCCGTCGGTATTTACACCGTGCGACTTCAGCATTTCAATGGATTCTTTCGGAAAGTCGCCGCCCACAACAGATACGATGGACAGTTCTTTGGTGAAATACGAAGCTGCCAGCGAGATGTAGGTTGCTGCACCACCAATGATTTTATCGGTTTTTCCGAACGGAGTCTCAATAGCGTCAAACGCCACTGTACCAACGACTAATAACGACATAAACGGGAATTTTATAAATTTTCGTGCAAAGATATTGTTTATTTGCTCCAAACGATTAATTTTGCCGTCCGTTTCCGATTGAAACCAGCATTATTATCCTCCTTAGCTCAGCTGGTTAGAGCACGTGACTGTTAATCACGGGGTCCCTGGTTCGAGCCCAGGAGGGGGAGCAAAGACGCCACACTTTTCGTGTGGCGTTTGTGTTTATAACACTGGGCGAGAAGTTTATCGCGCCGAAGGCGCGAAGCCCAGGTGTACTAATTCTCTCCTCCACGAATTGCGCCTTTTCTGCTCATAAAATCACTCCCCATCCGCTCCGCGCGAAACCGCTTCCCACGCATTGATATCAACCTGCAGCTGCTCCATCTTCTTCTGCGCATTGTTCACCGCTGCATTGCCCAGCAGCAAACGCAGTGGCGGGTTTTCAACGGTTGTTATTTCCATGATGGCTGCTGCCGCACGGGCCGGATCACCGGGCTGTTTGCCGTGATAGCCCCGGATGTTTTTACGGTTTGCGCCGGCTGATTCCGCATAGTCTTCAATGTGTATCGGACTTTCGTTGGCTGAGCGCCCGGCCCAGTCGGTGCGGAAACCACTTGGTGCCACAATAGTTACTTTAATGCCGAGGTGGGCCACCTCTTTCGCCAGCGATTCCGAAAGGCCGTCAACCGCAAACTTCGTGGCGTTGTAAAAACCGATGCCGGGAAAAGCCATCAATCCGCCGATGGATGAGATGTTTATAATGTGTCCGCTGCGTTGTTTGCGCATCTGCGGCAGCACCGCATTGGTCATGGCTGCCAGCCCGAAAAAGTTGATCTCGAACATGCGGCGCACTTCGGCTTCTTCGCTTTCTTCAATGGCCCCGAAATAACCAATGCCGGCATTATTCACCAGCACATCAATGCGTCCGAATTTTTCGAGCAACTGTTTTACCGCGTTTTGTATTTCTTCCGGTTTGGTTACATCAAGCTGCAATGCCATTGCCGTTTCCGGGAACGGAGCAATAATGTCATTTACATCTGCCGTGTTGCGTGCACAAACACCGGCGATTCCGCCCTGCTGCAATACACGTTCAGCGAGTGCTCTCCCGAAGCCGGTGGAACAACCGGTAATAAGCCATACCTTTTTCATGCTTTTGTGTGTTGGTTCATATTTCAATGCAAAAATACGTTGCATTGCTGCCCAAATAACCAGCCTGTATACTTGTTTTGCTTTTTAATCCAGACCATAAAAAAGAGGCTGCCCCTTTTGAGACAGCCTCTTATTAATTATCGTGCTTTTGTTGCCTTACTGGATCAGGAACTTCCGTATCGCCACACCGGTTTCGGTTTGCAGCTGGATGAAGTACATGCCTGATTCAACGCCCTGCAGGCTGATCTGGTTGTTGTACGATTTGGCATTGTTCAGCTGTTCGCTGTAAACAATTGCACCGCGTACGTCGAGGATCGTGATTTTCACATCCTGTTCTGTTGCAAGTTCCAGGTTCAGGGTGAACTGACCGTCGTTCGGATTCGGATACAGGTTCATGTTCAGACCAAGCGATTCGTCAGCAATGCCAACACCGCTGATCACAACAGTCTGCGTAAAGGTCTGTACGCCGCACGGACCAGTTACAGTCAGTGTTACGGTGTAAGTACCGTTTGCAGTGTAGGTGTGTATCGGGCTCTGCTGCGTAGAAGTCTGGCTGTCGCCAAAGTTCCAGCTGTAGGTTGATCCGTTGGTTGATGTGTTGTTAAATGTAACGGTAACACCAACTGTTGTGTACGTAAAGCTTGCGGTTGGCAGCGGCATAACATAAACAGTCACCACGTCTGTTGCATCACAACCCGAAACGTTTGTTCCGATTACATAATACGTAGTGGTAACCGTTGGCGAAACACTGATGCTCGGTGTGGTTGCCCCGGTACTCCAGATGTACGAGTTACCGCCGGTACCGTTGAGTACTGCGTTGCTGCCGATACAGATCGTCTGGTCTGCGCCGGCCGAAATGGTCGGGTTAACACTCAGCGTTACGTTTACGGTGTCATAGCCTACACAACCTTGCGGGTTGGTTACAATTACATCGTACTGGCCGTTTGAGCTGGCCGTAATGTTCTGCGAAGTCTGGTTGGTATTCCACAGGTAGGTGCTTCCCGAATTGCCTGCGTTCAGCGGATAGCTGCTGGTACAAACTACCGTGTCAGGACCAAGGCTCACCTGCGGAACCGGATCAATGGTAACGAGGATGGTGTCGTATCCATGACAGCCGTCAATCGAAACCACATCAACCGAATAGGTTCCTGTTGAAGTTATCTGCGTGGTCTGGTTGGTGGTGTTGTCGCTCCAGAAATAGTACATGCCCGGGTTACCGGCATCAATTGTAACTGAACCGCCGCACTGGGTTGTATCTGCGCCCAGCGCAACTGCCGGAGCCGAGTTAATTGCAACCGCAACTGTATCGCTGAGTACACAGCCCTGTGAGTCGGTAACGGTAACATAAACGTTACCCGTTGTTGAAACAGAACTGTTTTGTGTGGTGTCGCCCGAACTCCAGCTGTAGCTGGTAAATCCGCTGCCCGCATCCAGGGTAACTGTTCCTCCGCACTGCGCGGTGTCAGCACCAAGTGTATAACTCGGCGGGGTGTTGATTGTTACGAGAGAAGATCCGCTGCCGATACATCCGAGCGGCGACTGAATGGTTACCGTGTAGAAGCCGGTCTGTGTTACGTTGAGTACCTGGCCACCGAAACCGGTGCTCCAGAGGTAAACGCTGCCCGGGTTGCCCGCATCAAGCGCAACGGTATCGCCGCACTGCGTGTATGTGCTCGTAAACAGCGGTGTTGGTGGGGGGTTGGCGATGACGTTCACAATCGTTCGCGACGGACTGACGCACCCGTTGTTGACGGCTTCGACGTAATACGTCACATTGCCCGTAAGGACAGGTGTTGTAAATGAGTTACCGGTTCCGACAGGCGTACCTCCCGTAGCCTGTGTGTACCAGGCCATAGTGCCCGTACCGGATGCCGTTAATGTTGCAGTGCTGCCGAGACAGCCGTTAACCGGGCTGGTTGCTGTTGGTACTGCCGGAATGGTGCAGAAAAGCGCGCCGTAATCTTCGCAGTCGCCAAATGTAATTGCGTTACAGGGGTCAGCGGGTACGCCTGCATACTGGCAGCGCACGCGCATTTTCACAAAGCCTGAAGCGGTAAGCGGAACTGTGATCGTTCCTGTAAATGCCGAAGTAGATGCGAAACCCGAGTTCCACACATCTTCACCCGGATCGAGGAAGCTGGAGTTGTTGTTGTAGTCAATCCAGATGCGGAAACCCTGGCTGAATGCCGATCCCGACTGAACCGTAAAGTTAAACGTGTTGCCCGGAGACGAACTGACAATCATGGTTGATGAGTTGTCAATGTAGTTGTTCGGAGCCGTGCCATTACAACCCGAGTTCAGGTTCGTAATGTTCGTGAAACCGCCTGTTGTGGAAAAGTTGTTGATATAGTCTGAACTGGAACAATACACGGAGTACGTGGGCAGACAGACCTGCGCTTTGGTCAGAAGCGCGGTAAACAGGGCGATAAGACCAAATGTGATACGTAAATGTTTTTTCATGTGTGCAGAAATTTGCACGGCTAATATATATCTTTTTTTAAAAATAACCTTTTCTTATCCGGTTTTGGCGGGTTTTTGGCCTAAAAAATCCTATAAAAAGGCCGTTTTCCGCCAGGCGGTGGATGGCAAACGGATCGCTGGCGGGTTTTCTGCCTCTTTCTGGAATCATTTTTTACCTTTAGTGCCTTAATTAAAATCCTGTGGCCAAACCAGCAAAAAAGTCTTCTGCCCAGCAATCTGCTCCTCCCGGTTTTGTAAAACGCAATCGTTTTGTGCTCGGTCTTGTTGCGCTGGTTTTTATCGTTTTCGGAAATGCGATTTTTAACTGGTATGCGCTTGACGATGAGTTTTTCACCAACGGCGGCAATGGCATGACGATGAACGGGATCAAAGCCATCCCGGAGATTTTTAAATCACGCACATTTTATAACGCCGACGGAACGGGTTACGAATACCGCCCGATTACGGCCAGTGTTTTTGCCATCGAACATGCCATTTTCGGCCAGCGCGCTACGGTCAGCCACTTTATTAATGTACTGCTGTATGCGCTCATCGTGGTGCTGCTGTTTAAACTGCTGCGCAAATGGTTTCCGAAACTCAGCCCGTGGTTTGCATTCCTGGTAAGTGTGCTTTTCCTGGTGCATCCGTTACATACCGAAGTCGTTGATAACATCAAATGCCGCGACGAACTGTTGTGTATGCTCGGCGCACTCGGCACGCTTTATTTTGCGTGGAAACATTACGAAACGGGCAAATGGTTTTACTGGTTGCTGTACCCGCTGGCGTTCTGGTTTGCCATGCTGTCCAAACACTCCATGCTGCCCTACCTGGCCATATTGCCGATGATGTTTTATTTTTTCACCGACATCAAGTGGTGGCGCATCGGCGTGTATGTATTGCCGCTGTTTGTTCCGATGATCATCACGGGCGTTATCCAGCAGAAAGTACTTCCGAAATCGCAGCGCGAACTGCTTACCCATGAAAACCCGCTTTCGGGCAAAGGACATACGTTTAACGAACGTTCGGCAACTTCGGCGTATGTGATGGGCCGTTACCTGCTGCTGCATGTTATTCCCCATCCGCTGGTGTATTATTACGGGTATGAGTATGTACCGATTGTTGACTGGTCCAACTTCATTGCCATTCTTGCCGCACTGGTGCACATTGCACTTGGTGTTTATGCGCTGCTCAACCTGAAGAAAAAAACGCTGCTTTCGTTCGCGATCTTTTTCTACCTGGCCAACATTGCCATGTTCTCCAACCTGCTGCGGCCCTCGCCCGGACTGATGGCCGAACGTTTTACGTTTTCGTCCACCATCGGTTTCTGCATAGCCGCGGTGTGGCTTATTTTCAAAGCGTTCAAGGTTTCGCCCGAAGAGTTCAGCTGGCCGAAATCGGGCAACATGCGCTATGTGCTTATCGGGCTCATTGCCGTGTTTGCCATCCGCAGTATTGCGCGTAACGAAGACTGGGAAAACAAGGTAACGTTGTACGAACACGATATGGAATACCTCGACGATTCGGGCAAGGCACACATGCTTTATGCGTCGCTTATTTCGTCGCGTTCGCTGGCGTCGCGGCATCTTGATTCGCTGCACACGGTGGTAAAATACCACTTCCGCCGCGCAACTGAAATTGTTCCCGATTATGCTACGGCATGGAGCAACCTCGGTTCCACATTTTATTTTCTCGGCGAATACGATTCCGCGCAGTTTTATTTCCGCAAAGCGGCAAACGTAGATCCTGATTACGAGCAGGCCTGGTTTAACCTCGGCATGGCGTACACCAACAAACGCAACAGCGATTCGGCGTTATACTGTTTCCTGCGCGGCATCAAAGCAGACTCATCGTACATCGGTTCGTACGAACAGGTGTGCCGCATTTATGTGCAGCGCGGCGATTACAAATCGGCGATAAAAGTGTTGCGCGAAGGAACCAAAAACAACACCGTTTCGGATCTGCCGTACATCAACCTCTCGCGCCTGCTGATGGAAGTGCCGAAAGACACTGTCCTCGCAGCCAAAGCGCTGGAAATGGCCGCACACAAAAATCCGCGCAACATCCAGCGGCTCGAAAACATGGCGCGCTACTTCAGCAAGATGCACATGAATGATAAAGCCGCATACTACGACAGCATGTACAAGTCGCAGAAAAAAATTATCGAGCGGCAAACGCCCAAAGGGCAAGGCAAGAAGTGGCTGCAGAATAACTAACCGTTACGCGATTTTGTTTTTCAGCCATTCGTGGTAGTTGATAAGGTCGCTTTCCGCGGCTTCTTCGCTCGGCATGCTGTCAATCAGTTTTTCGATTTTCATAACGAGTGTTTTTTCGCGTTTCACCGAAGCGGAATTTACCATCTGCGCAATCAGCTGCATCATGTCCTGCTGGCGCCGCACCGGTTTTGTTTTCAGCAGGTCGCCGAACTCTTTGCGCAGCTGGTCGGAACGGTGTTCGAGGATATCAAAATCGCCGAGTTCAAAACGGATAATCAGTTCCGCCACACCCAGCTTCAGCCGCAGCGTTGCATCCATATTCGGATAGCCGGGTTCCATCATCAGCTTTACCAGGTTGCGGATGGATTGTTTGAAGTTTTTCTGTTCGAAATAACTTATTGTGAGGTTCACATAAATAAACACCGCATAGTGCGGCAGCTTTTTGATCACCGGGTTGTCTTTCGCTTCGTTAAGCGTTTCAATGGCTTTGTTTAAGTCTTTTTTCCAATAGTTTACGATCAATGTATTGTAAAAAAACACGAGGTATTTGTCGTGCAGCATGCCCCCGAATTCAGCCATCGCCTCCTTCAGTTTTGCGGCATACTCCAGCGACGTTTCATGTTTTTTATTTTTGAATGCCGCGTTGGTAAGATACGTCAGCATCTGCAGTTTGGTGTCGTGTGTGTTGCGGCTGAACAAGAGCTGCCGCGAGAACTCTGTAAATGTCTGCAAAACGTATTTTTCAAGCGAGGGATAATCCTGCTTTTGCAGAATGATACGGCTAACCGACTGGTAAATTTTCAGCCGCAGCTGTGAACTGTTGCGAATGGTTTTCTGTTTCGAAAACGCGTTTACTTTCTGCTGCAGCGTTTCAATCATTTTGTAATCCTGTCCCGAAAAATTCTGGGCGGTGCGCAGGTGGTACACCACTTCTGCCAGGATGTCGTCAATTTCCTGCAGGTTGTTAAGCAGTTCCCGGTTGTTTTTCCGCAGGCGGATGTATTCGGTCGGATTCAGTTCCAGCGTTTCCTGCGAGAGGCGGATGTATTCGCTGTAAATCACATCCAGCAGGTCAATCTGGTCGGTATCGCGTGCCTTCTTTTCTGCGCGGGCGAGGTAATATTTTGCAATTTTAGGCTGTGCTTTGGTCTGGAAAAAACGGGCCAGCACAATGCTGTGTACGATGTCGTTGAATTCGTTTTCATCGAAGTATTGCAGCACTAAACTTTTGCCGATATCGTCGAGCAGGCGGTTTTTTAAGCGGTACAGCGCATTTTTATCCTTGTTTTCATAGAGTTTTTTCTGTATCTTTTCTTCCGGATAGTCCGGGTAATGCTTACGGATAAAGTCAAAAAGTTCGGCATCTTTCCGGTCGCTTCCGGCGGCAGTTCGTCCCATGAAAAGTTTGAGATGACGCACCTCTTCCTTGTTCATGATGCCTGCCACATGTTGTAATATTTTCATTTTTATCTCTTTTTGAACGCGTAAGATTATTTCAAAATTAGATTTTTTTTTCAATTACAAGAATTATATTTGTTTGAGTTAACATGCGCTACACATGAAAAACACCTCGAATATCTTCCGGAACCTCCTCCTCGCAGCTTCCCTCCTGCTTGGCTTCATCGGTTCGCCCGAAAAGGCAAATGCCCAGGTTCACCTATCGGTTTCAGGTGGTCTCGTAAACCCGAACGACACCATTTATGAATACGATACGGTGCTTGTAAACTTCATTATCAAGAACACAGGAACGAGCCCGTTTTCAGGCAGCTTTTTCCTCGATGCCTTTTTGCAGGACAGTTTGCTGCAGGCCCTGGTTCCGCTTGACTCTGCGTTTATCCAGAACTTTTACATCGGCGCCGGCGACAGCATCCCGCTTTATTTTCCCTGGATCATTCATACCCAAACCACCAACCCGCAGGGCCCGTTGCGAATCGGAAATAACCCTGTTGTAATATGGCCTACGCGCTATACGGATTCGGTTACGTCAACCGTGCTGTTCACGCACGATACACTTGCTTTAGACCTGCGCATTGACAGTGTAACCACCGGCGACGGCGGCGACAAACCGCGCGTTACACCGCCCAACGTTTACTTTATTTACAATGTAGAAGGTCAACTGCTGCAGATGCTTCCCCCGCCTGACAAACTGGAAATCCGTGCCGTTACTGCACACGATGCAACGGGCCGAGTGATCTACCGCCACGAAATGCACCCGGGATATATCAATGTGGATAACTGGAGAAGCGGCGTTTATTTCATCTCCATTGATTTCGGAAACGGTACGCGAAAATCGTATAAGGTTTTGATATCGAACTGACGTCGTTTTACGGCAACGGGGTAATCGGCTCAACAGTTACCGCCGATCCTTTGACCAGCGACACCTCCACAGGCTTTTCAGCCGAAAGGAAGGCCCATTTTTCACCAAAAACAGCTCCGAAATTCATGTTCAGGGCGTAAGAAACGACCGGGAAAACCGCCCACTCGGGATGGTGCACGCGGTACAGCATCGTTTGTCTGTTATGTGCAATTCCGAAACCCAGTTCCAGCTCTTTAAAATAATGCGCGTAGCTGTTTTTATCCGGGAAAACCGGTGTTGTGCGTGCGGTTACTTCCACTGTATTTTTTATCCCGTTGGTGAACAACGTGTGCGTTACTGAAAACGTACCGTCGGTAAACATGCGTACCTTTTCCTGCATTTTTCTGCAGCAGTACGGCTCGTTGTATTTTTTCCGGGCCAGCCATACCACCGCACGTTTCGGCGCACATTCGCGGATAAAAACCACGCCGCGGCCGAGTTTGTGTTTCACATAAAACCGCAGGTTGATTTCCGGAAAAGCCCGGTGAAACGGAATGCGCAAGCGATGCATGGCCACGTTTTCGAAACTGAACGGAACCAGGCCCACAAAGGCTTTCCCGTCAATACAGTCGAGCGTTACGCCTGCGGGCAGGTGCGGCAACAGCAGCTCGGGCGAAACGGCATAGGTCATGTTGATCAGCCGTTTCCACGAGGCGGTCATAAATACGTTGCGGGGTCGAGAATGGCTTTCCATTTTTCCGATTCGGCGGTTTGTTTGATTACCCGGTTTCGTTTTTCCAGGAAGTTTTTCAAGTGGCTGCGCAGGAACAGTTTTTCAGCCATGCGCCCGAAAATGCCGAACGGTGCTTCAAAACAGAATTTGTCAGTCATCCGCGTTCCTTCTGCTGTTACTTCAAAAAAATGACCGTGTTCCAGTTTTTTGAAATTGCCTTTTACCATGCCGCTGTGAAATTGTTCCGGGTAAATTATTCCGCTTACCCGGCTGCTCAGCTGCAGGCGCATACCGAAATGCGTTCCTTCCCACGTTGCGGTTTCGCCTTCCGCAAATAAGCCGCTGCTCCGTCCTTCAATCACCTTTTCGCGCGTATCGCCGGCACTGTCGAGATGCAGGTCAATGCTGCGCGCCAGGTCAAAAACACGTTCGCGGGGCGCTTTAATATCCGTTACCAGTTCAAAATACACCATGCTGTACGTGTTTGTTGGCCAGGACGGTAGTCCAGAACATTTTTGTTTCGGAAAATACGCTATTTCCGGTTTCCGCAGTACTGCTGTCTGTTCCGATAAGTGCAAGTTCTTCGCGCGGGAACAGGTTTTTCACCAGCGGGTAAAGCAATGTATGCAGCACACGGAATACCGGGCCGGGCACCACCACCAGCTTTGCGCCGGGACGAGCAAGCTGCAGCAGGTCGTTAAAACTGTACTGCTGCGGACCGGCCACAGGAATGATGCGCTGCGGCGGATTGCCTTCCATCGTGTTAACCACAACAGCAGCAAGATCGTGCGGCATCACCGGGCTTATGCGGAACTGCAAGACCTGTTTAGGAACCGGGAGCCGGTTAAACGACCAGCGCAACAGCCGCGCCGTTTGCTGCAGTTTTTTGGCGATCAGTGTGTCGGGCGAACAAACCACCGAAGGGCGCACAACAAACGTATCGGGTTGTGTCAGCAGCAGTTCATCCGCCAGCGCCTTGGTGCGCAGAAAAGCAGATGCGCTGTTAACATCCACACCCAGTGCCGAAACCTGGATGATGCGCGGGTTGCCGATCTGCTGCCGGTGGCTGCAGATCAGCGCCGCAAGGGTATGATGTATTTTATGCAGCGAATCGGTTTCCGTTGCGGCAATGGCCCCGATGCAGTTCACCAGTATATCGGCCTGGCCTAATTTACTCCAGTCGTCTTTAAACACATCAAAAACGACTGAACGGTGTTTCGTATCGCCGGTGCATCCTTCAAAATGCAGGTGGCGGTGACGCACACAGGCAACGATTTCGGCCTGCGGAAAACGGTGCAGTGCGGCCTCATACACCGCGCGGCCGACACGCCCGTTGGCCCCGAGCACAATTATGCGCAACGGGCGATGGTTTGTGGCGACATCCATTGGTAGTTTATTTTTTCGGTAATGCGAAACGCAGCAGCAAACGTTGCTGTTTCAAAAAAGTTGGTTTCAAACAGGTAACACGTGGTGGGTTTCAGCGGCCACTGCGTGCGGCATATTTTTGTCATACGCAGCTCGTCTTCCAGCACCGCGTATGCACGGTCGAGCTGGCCGGTCAGTTTTTGCTGTTCGGCAAACACCGGCTCGCCGTGAAAATCAAGGGCATAATTCAGGTAACGGTTGCCCTGCTGCAATTCGAGCATGTTGTCTATCGCATTGATCTGCGCACGGCCGAGGCGGTAGTCGGTAAACAGGCTTCCGGCGGTTGCCGCAAACGGGTTGTCGGTAAACGAATCGAGGAAATACAATCCTTTTGCAGTGCCGTTATTCAGCGGCGCATCATCCACCAGCAGGCGAAACGCAATGTGGCGGTAGTCGAAGCCAAGACTTTGCGGTAAAAACTGCGGGCGCATGTTGCGGAGCATTACGTTTACCAGCGAAATCATTGCCCGCCCGCCGAAGCTGCGGATGCAGATCTGTTCCGGAACACGTTCCTTTACTTCGTCCATGTCCACAAAAAAGTTGACAATGCGGATATCGTGCAGTGAGCCGGAATACGAGATCGGAATTTTTTTAAACGCGTTCATTGTTCGTTCATTTAATAAAGTACTTCCACAAGGAGTAACGCTGTTCCGGCCAGGCTGCAAATCCAGCCGATGGTCCAGGCAACCGGAAAGTCATTGTTTTTCATCCTGCGGAAATGCTGCCAGGTCATTAATGCCGCGCTTACAGCCACCGCAATAATGGCCAGCATGGTAAGACTACCGGCCGATGAACCGAAAAGAATAAGCAGCAGCGGAAACACACCGATGATTTGCAGTACCGCCAGGTGGCCGAGGTATTCGAGGCGGCGTTCGCCACGCAAAAGCAGCATTGCAATTGCAGCCTGCAGCACCCAGCCAGCCCCACACACCAGCAACGCATTGCGCACCGATACCGCGGCGGGAATGGCCAGCGCTTCTGCCAGCGCATTACCGGCCAACGCGGTTATGCCGATGGCAACGAGCGCCGCAAAAAGAAGAAACAGGATACGGTATTTTACGTTGTATGCCGGTGCGCAGTCCACCTGTGTTGCGGCAAAACGGCTGCCCACAATTACGCGCCGGTTAAATGAAACGAGGCGGTAGATGCGGTTCACAAACCAATAGACCGGTTTCCATTCGCCCACGGTTTTAATGAGCGGGATGCGTTGCGAAAGCAGGTAAAGCAATGCGTCAACGCCGTAAAGTGTTTTTCCGCCGTT
The DNA here is from genome assembly GCA_943372645.1 of Chitinophaga pinensis. Lineage (GTDB taxonomy): Bacteria > Bacteroidota > Bacteroidia > Palsa-965 > Palsa-965 > VBWE01. Next base: position 195,036 of record CALRZN010000002.1, read on the forward strand.
CAGGTCCACCAGCGGAATTTCGCGGCGCGAGCGGTCGGGGTCAATCTGCGCGGTGTAACCGGTTGCGTGCAGGGTTGAAAACGCAACCCGGTTCTCTTTTTTAAGTACGCCCCATTTCACAAAGCCGGATGTATATGCCACACACATCGGGCACTGGTCGTCGTAAATGATGGCTTTGGTGGCTGCGGTTTTCATGGCGTTAAGCGTTTGCGGTTTGTTTCACATATTTGCGGGTGATGAGGAAATAATACACCGCAAGTCCCCAGCTTACGAGTAACCAGCCGAACCCAATTGATCCCATCGCGTCATTCCCTCCTTTTTCCAACACAAACACCAGGGCCATTATCACCATCCACACCGCCACGCCCATCCAGTAATAACGGATGTTGAACCGCCCGGTGTCGCTTTTCCAATGTGTTGTTCCTGATAATATGGCGCTGAGCAGCTGCCAGCATCCAACAAAAAACTGGAGGAAGAGCAGGTAAATAAGTCCGCCGAAAGGAATTGTTATAATGCAGACCCCGGCAAGAACAAACATGACCACCTGCAGGTAAAAATCAATTTTGTGGAACGTTTTCATGGCTTTTATTTTTTTGTTGTTTCGATAGTTTCAATAAATATTGAAACATTTCTTTAAAATTTTTTTTATTTCAGCAGTTTGATTACCGATCCGAGGAACCAGTTTTCATCAGCACGTATCAGTTTTTCGAGTGTTTTGTCGGCTTTGCCTGCAAACTTGTAAATGCCATCCACGCTGTCGGTAAACGCTTTCACCTCGCGGTCGCGGCGGTCGCCCTCCACTTTGCTCAGCGTCTGCAGCACTTCCAGCATGGGTTCCAGTTCGCGTTTACGGCGTTCTTTTACTACCTGGCGGAAAACCTTCCAGATGTCTTTTTCGGCCGCAAAAAACTCTTTGCGTTCTCCGGGACGAAGTTCTTTCTGCACCAGGCCCCAGTCAATCAGCGCCCGTAAATTCAGGTTTGCATTACCACGCGATATCTGCAGCTGTTCCATTACATCTTCAGCACTCAGGGGTTCGGGCGACACCAGCAGCAGGGCGTGAACCTGTGCCATGGTGCGGCTTATGCCCCAGTTGGAACCGAGCGTTCCCCAGGCCTGGATGAATTTTTCTTTTGCTTCGTCGAGTTTCATGATTCAAAGATATTTCATGTTTTTGAACTTTCAAAATATTTTGAAAGTTATTTTCAATAAAAAACCGCCCCGGAACAACCGGGACGGTTTTTTTAATTTCCCTGTTAATTATTTCGGTGCGCGGATGAGCTGAACAAAGCCGGCAATCTCTTTGGTTGTGTCGTCGTAGCCGGTTGCAAGAATTACATAGTAATACGTGCCGTCTTCTACATCGCTGCCATTTTTGTTTTTACCGTCCCAGCCGGTAGTAATTCCTTCCACCTCGCGGATCATGTTGCCCCAACGGTTATAGATCGTGTACTTGATGTCTTTTACGCCTTGCAGCTGCGACAGGAACAGGTCGTTCATGCCGTCATTGTTCGGCGTAAACACGTTCGGAGTAACTACAATAATATCCGGGAAGATGTCTATTACAATGGTATCGGTGCTTGAACATACCGGGTTGTCGTTGTAACCGATAACAGTAACGGTATACGTTCCGGGCTGGGTGTAGGTGTAAGTCGGGTTCTGTCCGTTTGCATTCGGTCCGCCATCACCAAAATCCCAGGTGTAATTATTGATACCGCCACTTACCGTGCTGTAAAAATTCACAAACTGCGGAGCAACGCCGATTGTCGGTGTAGCCGAAGCATTGATACCGAGCTGTGAGGCATCAACCCAGATCAGCGCAGTACCGCTGCCCTGGCAACCTGCTGCATCTGTAATTACAACGGTATAAGTTCCTGCTCCGTAAACACCGAATGTGTTGTTAACCGGTGTAGATGGAACGCCGTTTACCGTATACGTATATGGTCCGGGGCCACCAACAATTGTTCCGATGCTTATAGTTCCGGTGGTATCGCCGCAAAGCGTCGGATTACCGTATAAAAGATCTGCATAAGGAAGCGGAACGATGTTAATACGAACTGTATCTGTATCTGTACAGCCGTTCGCATCTGTTCCGGTTACGGTGTAAATAGTCGTGTTGCCCGGTGTTGCAGAAGGTACTGCCGAAATGGTGCTGCTTAGGCCGGTTGAAGGCGACCATACATAACCTGCTGCGCCCGAAGCCGAAAGGTTGGCTGAACTGCCGGCGCAAATGGTGTAGTCGTTACTGTTCGCTGTTACTGTCGGCAGCGGGTTAACGGTTACAGTAATCTGGTCGGTTGAAATACATCCGCCCTGGTTCACCACAACAACGCTGTATGTTGTAGTTGTTGTTGGCGCAACAACTACACTGGCCTGGTTCGGGCTTCCGATGATGGTGGAAGTCGGCGACCAGGTGTACTGTACGCCGCCTGTTGCGTTAAGTGTTCCCTGCGCACCAGCACAGATCGAAAAATCAGGTCCTGCAAATGCTGCAGGTGGCGGTGTAATGCTTACGGTTACGGTATCGTAATCGAGGCAGCCGCCATTGTTACCAATAACGATATACGTTGTGGTGGTAAGCGGCGATGCGGTCGGGTTTGCGATGGTGGTGCTGTTGAGGCCGGTTGCCGGGCTCCAGGTATACGACTGTGCGCCCGATGCCACAAGCTGTGCAATACCGCCGGCACACATTGCCGTGTCGTTGCTTACTGAAATCGGCGGAGCCGGTGTAATGTTTACAACAATAGTGTCGTTGTCAGCACAGCCGAACTGGTTTGTAGCAGTAACAACGTACGTTGTTGTTGATACTGGTCCTGCAACCGGATTCGGCACAGTGGCACTTGAAAGACCTGAAGAAGGCGACCACGAATAGGATATTGCGCCGTTTGCATTTGCAAGGATGGTAGCCTGGTTGCCCGAACAAAGTGTAATGTCGGAACCGGCATTCGTTGTAATGGTACTTACTGTTACGGTTACCTGGTCGGTTGCAGTACATCCGTTACCATCTGTTACTGTAACCGTGTATGTTGTTGTAACGGTTGGTGCGGCCAGCGGACTTTGTGCTGTTGCGCTGTTCAGCGTATTGGATGGCGACCACAGGTAAGTAAGCCCTGTGCTCGTTGTAATGAGTGTATCCTGTGTTCCAAGACAGATCGTAAGGTTAGGCCCTGCGTTTACCGTGGGTGATGGGGCAACCGTAACAACGGTGATGTTTGAAACCGAAGTGCCGCAGCCGGTACCGGTAACGATAGCCTGGTAATAAAGCGAAGAGTTAAGCGGACCAACGTTGAGTGTATCGTTTGTGCCACCAACAATGTTAAACCAGTTAATGCCGTCAGGCGATTGCTGCCACTGCAGGTTGCCCTGCTGGCCGGTTAAAATAACCATTGCTGAACCGCCTGCGCAAATTGCAGAAGGCACGGTTGAAGCCGTTCCCGCAACCGGCGGAGCGCCGATCTGAATTTGAACGGTATCTGTTACCGGAGAACCAACACAAACGTCGGTAATGGTGCATGTAAATGTCGTAGGGCCGCTGATGGTAGCAACCGGGTTAGCGATGTTCGGATTGTTAAGGCCTCCGGATGGTGCCCAGGAGTAAAGATACCCGCCCGAACAGCCGCCGGTTACCGAAGCGTTTAACTGCACCTGTGCACCTACGCAAACGGTGTACTGGTTGGAGTTGGCTACCTGTGCGGTAAGCTGGGGCGAAAGTCCCGGTGTTGTAAATGATAGTGTTGGTCCCCATGCGGCAGTAGTCCCTGTTGCAACAAACTCCCGGACACGGTAATAGTAGGTTGTTCCGGGGCAAAGCTGCGAGAACGGAATAACAAGCGGATTATAAAATTCCTGTGCGCAGGCATCATTGGGAACAGGCGCAATAAGCTGCGACTGAAACCACGGGTAAGATCCCCACGACGGCGAAGTATATACCGGGGGTGCGTTGGTAAAGCTGGAGGAGTTGCATGCAAGTTCTACCTGCATCATGTAGGGCCCGCAACCACAGGTGGACGCATCAGACTCGCCGGTCAACGTGATGTTTGTCGGGTTTATGGTTGCCAAAAAGTTTACGATCGGCAGGCCGTGACAGGCTTTCGCTTCGGGGGTAAAACTGAAAAGCAGGCCGGAGAGAAAAACTGCTTTTAATGCTCCGACAATAAAGCGTTTGTAGCTTTGTTTCATTGCTGTTTGTTTATTTTTTTGTTGTGCTTCTGGTTGCGTGTTTGCCCACGCCTCGTATTCTATAACGCCAAAGTAACAAAAAGTTTTTCTCTTTTTGCTAACATTTTCTGCTTTTTTCGTGGTACCTGGAGAAAAATGACTACTTTCGTGTTATATAAGGCGGCACCCGGTACTTAACCGGTTTTGCTGCCTTTTTTATTTTATTATGGCAAAAAAAGAAAAAAGACCCAAAAAATACCTGTTTGAAGAGGTGCTGAACGCACTTCGCAGCAAGCAGGGCAACCCCCTGAACTACAAACAAATAGCGTCGCTACTCGGGGTTGAAAATGAGATTGACCGGAGCGCCATCCTTGCGATTCTGACCGACCTGGAATCCAAGGGATTGGCCGAACAACCCGAACGCGGAAAGTATGCGCTCAAATACAGCCAGCAGGTGGTGATCGGAACCATCGATTTTACCCAGTCGGGAGCTGCGTTTTTGATTTCTGAAGACAAAGAGACCGATATTTTCATCAATCCGCGGAACACCTCCAGTGCGCTGCATGGTGATACCGTGAAGGTAAAAGTGTTTCCGCGCAAACGCAGCGACGGCAAGGAAGAAGGCGAAGTGATCGAAATTATTACCCGCGGCCGCATGGAATATGTGGGCGTTATTTCGCTGCACGGTAAAAATGCGTTTATCAAACCCGATAACCCGCGCCTGCCCGAGTTTTTTATCCCGAAAGACGCCATCGGCACTGCAAAAACCGGCGAAAAAGTGGTTTTCCGTTTGACGGAATGGGACGAGTTTTCGGAACAGCCCTCGGGCGAAGTGGTTTCAGTGCTCGGGCTGCCCGGTTCGCATACCGCCGAAATGAATGCGATTATGATCGAATACGGCCTTCCGCCGGTTTTCCCGAAAAATGTGGAGGAAGCCGCTTCGGCCATCAACATTACGATTACGGAACATGAAATCGCTAAACGGCGCGATTTCCGTGACATTACCACCTTTACCATTGACCCGGTAGATGCGAAAGATTTTGACGATGCGCTTTCAGTAAACAAACTCGAAAACGGCAACTGGGAAATCGGGGTACACATTGCCGACGTTTCACATTATGTATTGCCCGATTCGATCCTGGACAAAGAGGCGCTGAACCGCGCAACTTCGGTTTACCTGGTTGACCGCGTGGTACCGATGCTGCCGGAAGTACTTTCGAATTACGTGTGTTCGCTGCGCCCGAAAGAAGACAAACTGTGTTTCTCGGCCGTTTTCGAACTGAACGACCGTGCCGAAATTATCCGCGAATGGTTTGGCCGCACCATCATTCATTCCGACCGGCGATTTACCTACGAGCAGGTACAGGAAATACTGGAAGGCGCCGAAGGCGATTTTTCGGAAGAACTGCACCTGCTGAATAAACTGGCGAAAAAGCTGCGTGAAAAACGCTTTGCCAACGGCGCCATTACGTTTGACAAGGAAGAAGTAAAATTCCGCCTCGACGATAAGGGCAACCCGGTGGATGTATTTTTCAAAGTGATGAAAGACTCAAACCAGCTGATTGAAGATTTTATGCTGCTGGCCAACCGCCGCGTGGCAGAATATGTGGCCCTGAGCCGTAAAGCCGGTGAGCCGGTGAAACCGCAGCACCGCGACCTGCGCCGGCCATATGTGTACCGTGTACACAATTCGCCCGATCCTTCGCGTGTGGAAGAGTTCAGTGCATTTGTAAAAGGATTCGGTTACCGCATGGATGTTGGCAACGACAAAGCCATCGCCGCTTCGCTGAACAAACTGCTGCAGGATGTGAAAGGAAAACCCGAAGCGAACCTGATTGAAACGCTGGCCGTGCGCACCATGGCGAAAGCGTATTACACCACAAAAAACATCGGGCACTACGGACTCGGTTTTGAATATTACACGCATTTTACATCACCGATCCGCCGTTATCCCGATGTGATGGCGCACCGCCTGCTGCAGGTTTATATTGACGCAGATGCAGGAAACAAACCCGCAACCGTTCCTTCTGAAACCGCACTCGAATCGCAGTGCAAACACAGCTCGGAACGTGAAAAAACCGCGGCCGAAGCGGAGCGCGCTTCCATCAAATTCAAACAGGTGCAGTTTCTTGAAAAGCGCGTGGGCGAATTGTTCGAAGGCATTATTTCAGGCGTGGCCGAATACGGTTTCTTCGTGGAACTGATCGGTAACAAATGCGAAGGCCTGGTACACATGCGCTCGCTGAATGACGATTATTATGTGTTTGAAGACCGGCACCACCGCATCTGCGGACAGCGTACCGGGCGTATTTTCCAGCTCGGCGACCGCGTTCTCGTCCGCCTGAAAAACGCCGACATCATTAAGAAACAACTTGATTTTGTGGTGGAAGAAATGGTTGAAAAATCGCCTTCCCGTTTCGACAACAGCAAGGGCGGCGGAAAAAACCGGGGAAGCAAACACAGCGGCAGTATGAAAAAAGAAAAACACAGCTTTAAAAGTAAAAAGCGCCGCAGGTAATTTTGTTATAAACACAAATCCCGTTTCGGCTGAGCCGAAACGGGATTTCTTTTTTTGTATGAACCGGATAAATTACACCTGGTTTATTTTTTTCGACAGTTCGTCTTTGTACGATCCGCCGATCGGAATCGGTTTTTTCTCGTCTTCGAGCAGCAGGTTCGGCGGCTCAATGGCAACGATTTTATCAATGCGTACGATGAATGAACGGTGTACACGCACAAACTCATTGGGCGACAGTTTGCGCTCAATGTCTTTCATGGTAGAGTGAATGGTGTATCGTGCGTTCGAGGTGTTGATAACCACGTAATCTTTCAGCGCTTCGATGAAATAGATGTCAGCGGTACGCACTTTTACGAGGCGCGAGTTGGACTTTACAAAAATGATGTCCTTGCTGTCTTTGTTTTCAACGATGGAATAGAGGAAGTCGCGCTCTTTACGTACATCGGTTTCTTTCTGGTGCTTGTAAAGCGCCATTTCGATGGAGGTACGCAGGTCAATTTCCTTGAACGGTTTGATGATATATCCGTACGGCTCGGTAATTTTTGCCTTGCTCAGCGTACTTTCATCGGCATAAGCCGTGAGGTAAATAATCGGAATATTGTGGCGGGCCCGAACCTGTTCAGCCGTTTCAATACCGCTCATGTTTCCTTTTAACATGATGTCCATGAGAACGAGCTCAGGTGCATGTTCTTCAACCGCCGTAATGGCGTCTTCCCCGTTGGAGCAAATGGCTACGACATTATACCCGAGCTTTTTAAGGCTCATCTGAATGTCTTTTGCAACAATGCTTTCGTCCTCAACGATAAGTATGTTTGTTTTGGACATGTTTTTTATGATTGTGTATGGTTTATGAAATCGATGACGAATTTAGTGCCTTTTTTGTTGTCAAGCCGTATTTTTCCATTGATTTGTTCAACGAGGGTAACAACTAGCTGTAAACCGAGGGATTCGGTGTTGCGGTAATCCACGTGATCGGGCAGCCCCACACCGTCGTCGGCAATTGAAATACAGATGGCCCGATCGGTTTCTTTCATTGACACATAGATGTTTCCTTTGCGGTTATCCGGGAACGCGTATTTGAGCGCATTGGAAATAATTTCGTTGATGATGAGTCCGCAGGGAATGGCCGTATCTAAGTTGAGGTGAATATTGCCGGTTTCGAGGTGCAGCTCGGGCGGGTTTTCCGGTCCGGAATAAGAATGCACCAGGTTCTTGCTGATATTCTCCACGTATTCCGAGAAGTTGATGTTTGAAAAGTCCTTGGTCTGGTAAAGGCTTTCGTGGATAAATGCCATGGACTTGATGCGGTTCTGGCTTTCGCGCAGCAGTTCCAGCGTTTTCTGATCGCGCACGTATGACGATTGCAGGTTGAGGATGCTGGAGATCACCTGCAGGTTGTTTTTCACGCGGTGATGCACTTCTTTCAGCAACACTTCTTTTTCCTTTACCGATTGTTTCAGGCGTTCTTCCGCATTTTTTTTATCGGTAATGTCATGCGCGATACACGAGACTTCAATCGGTGTACCGGTTTCATCCAGGATCGGGTTCAGGTAAATTTCACGCCACACTTCCACCCCGTTTTTGCTGCGGGTGGCTGTTTCAAAATGCTGCGGGTTGCCTTTCAGCGTTTCGTCGAGTTTTTCTTTCCAGAACGTATTGTATTCGCCGGAAGAAACCATGTTGCCGACAACGAGGCTGAGGCCAACCGCAGGCTCCACGGCGTACTGCAGCCGCAGCCAGTTTGCCTGGTTCTGGTTATACGACGTCATGCAGTAGTTGCGATCCATCGTCCAGATGTGGTGCGAACTGGTTTCAAATACGGCCTGTAGTTTTGCAGCCTGCAGTTTGATCTGTTCTTCCGCATTCCGTTTGTCGGTAATTTCGTGTGAGATGTATGAAACCTCTTCGATGGTTCCGTCCTGCATCACAATCGGGTCGAGACTGGTTTCGTACCAGCGTATTTTTCCGGAGCTGGCTTTTACCTGTATGGTGTATTTCAGCCGTTCGCCCTGTAATGCCCGGTTGTGATAATCCTGGAAAGGCTCCCTGTGATCACCCATATCGAGCATCCGGGTTTTTTCTACGGTCATCCCGGCCGCTACATTAACCCCATGATTTTCCAATGCATTCTGCGCATAGTTTTCGTTGAATGACGTAAGTACATTATTGCGGTTAATGGTATAGATGAGGTGCGAGCTGCTCTGGAAAATGGATTTTATTTTGGCAGCCTGCAGTTGCAGCTGGAGTTCGGCTTTTTTCAGTTCGGTGATGTCGCGCGATACGCCCATGGCACCGATTACTTCGCCGTTTTCGTTGCGCAGCACACTGGCCGAAAGGTACGCGGTAAACGGTTCGCCCGATTTGCGCACGTTGGTTACTTCGCCCGAGAACATACCGGTTTGTTCCAGCAGCACACCCATTACAGTCATACGCTCATCGGGATCGGCATACAAAAATGAAACGTGTTTGCCCAGCACATCTTCGGCGCTGTACCCGAATGTTTTTTCCGCCGCGCGGTTAAATTCGGTAATGATGCCGTTGTTGTCAGACGCGCAGATCATGTCGAGCGAACTGTCGATCATCAGGCGTACATATTTCTGGTTGGCTTCGAGCAGGCGTTCGGCGCGTTTACGTTCTTCTATTTCGGCCTTAAGCTGTTTGTTTGTTTCTTCCGCCAGCTGGGCACGTAACTGTTCCTTTTCTAATTTCTGCCGCTCGGTAATGTCCATGATGAATCCTTCGAGAAAAAGGAATTCACCGGTTTTTGAAAATACAGCCTCGCCTTTCTCAAGCACATTTTTTTCTTTTCCGTGTTTGTCCATCAGGCGGTACTGAATCTCGAACTGCGTGTGCTGTTTAATGGCCTCCTGTATTTTTTTCCGGTTTGCTCCATTATCAGCCGCATGAATCAGGTCAACATAGGATCTCTTTTTATTGTTGATGAGCTCTGCGGGTTTGTACCCGGTGAGTGCTTCGCTGCCCCCGCTTACAAACAGCATGGTCCACAGGTCGTCGTTCAGGCAGCGATATGCCATGCCCGGCAGGTTGGCCATCAGCGTGGCGTGTGTACGTTCACTTTCGGCCAGCGCTATTTCAGCCAGTTTGCGTTCGGTAATCTCCACAACGGTAAGAATACGCAGCATGCGGTTGCCGAACGGAATGTCCTGCCCGCGCGCTTCGAGGTAGATTTCTTTATCGTTATCGTGGCGCCGGCTTTTTATTTCATACGTTGCATTTTCGCGGCGGGCCTTCTCCCCAATTTTCTGCGGTTCAAAAATCAGCCCGATGGGTTTGCCGATCAGTTCGTCGCGCGTATTGTATCCGAATATGGAGGCGAACTGGTCGTTCACATCCACAATAATTCCTTCTTCAAGAAAAACGATGCCTTCCATGGCCACCTGCGAAAGCAGGCGGAAGCGTTCTTCGCTTTCGCGGAGTGCTTCTTCGTGTTTTTTCTGCGGGGTTATGTCGCGCGAAATGCCTTCCACTGCAATAATAATCCCGTCTTCATTCAGCAGGGGTTTGTTGCGTGTTTCAGTCCATATTATTTCGCCGTCTTTACGTATCCAGCGCATCACCAGGCCGGCCTCAGAATCTATTCCGCTTACTTTTACATGGTCCTGTATAATGGCCTGCGATTGTTTCAGCAGTTCCACATCTTCGGGATGCACCAGCGAAAAACCTTTGTACGGATCGGCATAAAATTCTTCGGGCGTAAAACCGGTAATGGTTTTTACCGAAGGGCTCACGTATTCATAACGCGGCTCGGGGTAAAGCATGTAACGGTAAACAATATCGCTTGCGTTTTCTGCAAGCATCCGGAAACGCATTTCGCTTTCGCGTATTTTCCGGTCCGCTTCAATGGTGGTGGTAATGTCTTCGAGCGTACCCACCCAGCCCATAAACTGGTTGTCGAGCGTATGTGTAATACTTACCTGGATGCGGAGCCAGCGCTGCGAACCGTTTACGTCGCTGAACATGCGGAACTCATCCGCATACGCTGATTTGTTGCTTACCGCGGTCCGTATTTTTTTCATCAGCCGGTCGGTATCATCCGGGTGGATGCGCCGGAACCAGGCGTGCTGAAATATTTTGCCTTCATTGAGGCCGGAAATTTCTTCTACTTTTTTGTTGATGTAAACCAGCTTGCCCACATTGTTGGTAATGAAAATACCGATGGGCGACGATTCGCTGATCTGGATCAGCCGGTTATCGCTTTCCTGCAGGTCATCGAGCGCTTTACGCAGTGCATCCACATTGCGCACAATACCAAACAGGCTTACTACTTTTTCTTCATCATCCGAATACGGAAAAATACGTTCCTCCACCCAGATGTATTTCCCGGAAATGCCATGGCGGAAACGGTACACCAGTGTTTTCGGGGTGCGTTTCGCCACCACTTCTTCAATCGCTTTAATCAGCGCCGGCAGATCTTCGGGGTGGCAAAAATCAACTAAGCTGGTATCGTTGGCATTGAACTGTTCTTTTTTCAGCCCGATGATCTGCTCGATGTTTTCACTTACAAAGCGCACTGCTTTTGTGCGGTCGGAATAAAAATCGACATGGTAAATCAGGTCGCCGATGTTGTTCAGCACCATGGCCAGCGCTTTCTCGCTTTGTGAAAGTGCACGCGTGGTTTTAAATTCATCGGTTAAATCGCGGGTGATCCCGAAATTACCGATGTGCTGTCCTTTTTCGTTGTAACGGGGATATACTTTTTCTTCAATGTTCCGCCACTCGCCTGTTTCCAGGTTCCGGAAACGGTATTTGAAAACACCCGGTTTTTTTTCCGTTACAATTTTTTTTGATGTTTCTTTTATTGCCCCGTGATCATCGGGGTGACAATATTTTATCAGGTTATCCAGGTTATTGACATATTCATCCTTGGTCATGCCAAACACCCGTGTGATGCTGTCGCTGATAAACATCACCTTGCGTTTTCCCGGTTCGGGGAATGCGATGTAATAAATTACTTCGCCGATGTTGTTGAGGATGAGGGAAAGCGATTGTTCTTTTTCGCGTATTTCCTGCTCGGCGTGTTTTTTATCGGTAATGTCGCGTGTAATGCCGATGTTGGCAATGTGTGCACCGGATTCGTTGTACTGGGGATAAACTGTTTCTTCAATCCAGATGTATTCGTTCCGGATGACGTGAAAAAAGCGATACGTAAATGTGCGTGCCGTTTTGAATTCTTTCAGCTGGATGGACGTATCGAGTATACCGGGCAGGTCATCGGGATGGCAGCGTTCAACAATGCTGTCGAGCAGTTCCCCGTATTCGTGCTGGCGAATGCCCATGATGCGTTCCACCTGCGGACCGATATAACGCACCGTTCTTTTTTTATCCGGCGACACATCAACAAAGTACACCAGCTCATTGATATTGGCCAGCATCTTTTCGATGGTCTCGTAATCGTGTTTTAAAATCGTGTCGGGCTGAAAATCGACGCTTTCCGATACCCGGCGGATCTGCCTGATGTTATCTTCAATACCGTCAATAATACCCTGGAGCCGGCTGATTTCTTCAATCAGTTCGCTTTTCGTTTTGTTTTTTAATACGCTCATGGATTCGAACCGGCTGGAGTTTCTTTCTTTTTATCAGATTCGAATTTGATTTTTACGCCATCAAATTTTATTTCCACATCGTCTTTAAATGTGATCGTCAGCACCAGGAGTCCGAATTCATCATAGTATTTCCAGTCGCCTTCTTTGCGGCCATAAATAAATTTGCCCGACTGCCATGTTTTACCGTTTTCATAATAATACACGTGCTGTCCGTCAGGCACGCCATTTAAAAAAGCACCTTCAAAACGGGTGTTTTTATTTGCGGTATAAATATGTTTCCACACCCCGTCGCGCAGATCGGCTTTGTACACTCCTTCTTCCCGGTAATCTTCCAGTTCAAAAACCCATGTACCTTCTTTCAGCCCGTCGATGTATTCACCTTTGGTGATGATGTTTCCTTTGGCATCGTATTCGGTCATCATGCCATTGCGTAAACCGTCGGTATAGGCTTCTTCGCGCAGCAGGCTTCCATCTTCGTAATACCATTTCCAGTCGCCTACGGGCCGGCCTTTTTTATCGTATTTTCCTTTCTGATCGGTTTTGCCATTCGGGTGGTAAAATGTCCACACGCCGATTTTTATACCATTCACATATTCGCCTTCCGCTTTCAGTTCACCGGTTTCGTGATATTCTTTCCACTTGCCCTGTTCTTTTCCTTTTTCATCGTAAATGCCTTCCCCGATTTTAATGCCGTCTTTGAACACTTCTGCACCTACAATTTTTCCTTCGGGTGAATATTCACGGATAACTCCTTCCGGAACGCCGTCGCGATATACACCTACATATTTTGGTTTCCCGTTTTCATGATATTCGGTTCGTGTTTCCACTTTGGCCAGCTCCGGCGGATTTTTTACGAGCACACCGTTTTCATATTTCACGATGTTGATCATATTACCGAACTCATTGAATTCTTTAAAATACCCGTTCTTTTTATCGTCGAGGTAACGGCCTTCAATTTTTGTTTTGCCGTTTACATAAAATTCTTTCCACATGCCCTGCCGCAGGCCGTTTGCATCGCGGCGGTTAATGCGGTCGGTGCTTTTTACAAAACCACCTTTGTATTCGGTAATGGTTATGATTGTGCCGGTGGTATCATATTCATAACCGGTGCCCTGTTCTTTTCCCACTTCAAAGGGAATAGTTTTCTGCACCTTGTTCGATTTATAAAAATAAGTGCTTACTCCCTGCTTCACATCGTTCACAAACTGTTCTTCCGATTCGAGCTGGCCCAGCGCATCGTAATTGCGTTTCGGTCCGTTCTTCTTCCCGTTTTTGTAGGTGTATTCAATATTTATTTTTCCCTGTTCTGTAAAAAAACGCCAGGTGCTGTCGAGTTCAAAATTTCTGCGGTTGCCTTCTGATTTTAATTTACCGTTCGGGTAATAGGTTTTCCAGTAGCCATCCGGCTTCCCGTCGCGCATAGTACCTTCGCTTGAAAGCTTACCGTTACTGTGATAAAATTTATTGTAGCCGTTTGGGTTAACATCTCCTGTTTGCGCAGGTTGTGAAATACCGCGCAGTGTTAAAAACAGGATGAGCAGCAGCAAAAACGTTCTCATAGATCTACTTATTGGCCTGAGGAAATGAGGCTGTTCTACAAATTTACCTTTTCATCCGGGTTTTTCATAGCTAAAGCTAAAAAAAGACCCGCCTCCTTCGGCTATCGCCCAGGATGGCGGGTCTTTCCTGTTAAAACCAGCTTTTCTGCTGAACAATCAGCCTTTCAGTCCTTTCGACAGTTCGAGCATGCGGCGGATGGGTTTCACGGATTTTTCCATGAGGTCGGCCGGCAGCTGAATTTCGGGCAATTCATATTTCATACACACATAGAGTTTCTCGAGTGTATTCAGTTTCATGTGCGGGCAATCGTTACACGCGCAGTTGTTTGTGGGCGGTGCCGGGATAAATGTTTTGAGCGGCGACATTTTTGCCATCTGGTGCAGGATGCCGGTTTCTGTAGCCACAATGTATTCATTCGCATCGTCGCGCACGGTGTAGTTCAGCAGCGCCGTGGTGGAACCTATAAAGTCGGCGAGGTTCAGCACATGTTCTTCGCATTCCGGGTGGGCGATAAATTTTGCGTTCGGATGTTGTTGTTTCAGACGGGTAATTTTTTCGAGTGAAAAAATTTCATGCACCATGCACGATCCGTTCCAGAGCACCATATCGCGGCCGGTTTTCTGTGCGATGTAACGACCCAGGTTTTTATCCGGCGCAAAAATGATTTTCTGATCGGGCGGAACGCTGTTTACAATGTGTTCTGCATTGGTGGACGTACAGATGATATCTGAAAGCGCTTTTATTCCTGCCGTGCAGTTGATGTAGGAAATCACAATATGGTCCGGGTACTTCGCCCGGAACGCCGCAAATTCTTCAGGCGGGCACGAATCAGCCAGCGAACAGCCGGCTTTTAAATCGGGCAGCACCACTTTTTTATCCGGGTTCAGAATTTTAGCGGTTTCTGCCATAAAATGTACGCCGGCGAAAACAATAAGGTCGGCCGAAGTAGATGCAGCCTGCTGGGCCAGGCCCAAACTATCGCCCACGTAATCGGCAATGTCCTGTATTTCGCCTTCCTGGTAGTAATGCGCGAGCAGCACTGCGTTCTTTTCTTTTTTCAGCTGGCGGATGGCTTCGTACAGGTCAAGTGTGGGATCGGGACGGATGTCTAAAAAACCCCTTAATTCAAGTTCCTCTGTTTTCATACTTATAACAGTTTACTATTTTAATTATAATATCTATTACTATTATTAGCGTGTTAGTTTGGTTGGAAAAAAAATGCCTTTATCCTTGCATCTCTGAGTTTTTAAATACCAATAACACGTTATCAACAGTATTGTTTTTACAAACATCTGAAAAATAAGCTTCTGTAAGGTTATTAACATCTTGTTTATAACGGAAAGAACAGGATGTTGTGAACGCTTTCATCACCTGTTTTGGGTGATTTCGCTGTTCATTTTTACCCGCTATAAATTTATTCACAACGCATACAGTTTTAAACCTTTTTGATATACGGATACAGGATCGGGATATCAAAATTTATTTTGCAGAAACTTAGGAACAGAAATACACTGTTATTCATAAAAAGACTGTTCAAAACTTGGTTCGTATTCACCTCATTTTCAGCACTCCTTTTTTCGCACAACCGTAGGTTTGTTAATAAAGTATTTATAAGCGGTGCTTTTTCACGAATCCAATCCCGTTATCTACCTTTGTGTTGCCTTTTTAAACCAGGAACCATGTCAGAAAACCGTATTGCTATTGGATGTGACCACGCCGGTTATACCTTAAAAGAACAGATCCGCACGTATTTAACTGCTTCCGGTTACGAAGTTAAAGATTTCGGTACGTATTCTGCCGACAGTGTGGATTACCCGGATTTTGCGCACCAGGTGGCATCGGCGGTTGAACAGGGCGAATTTCCGAAAGGTATTCTCATCTGCGGCAGCGGCAACGGCATTAATATGGCAGCCAACAAACACCAGGGCATACGTTCAGCGCTTTGCTGGATACCGGAAATTGCAACACTGGCCCGGCAGCACAACGATGCAAACATTGTGGCCTTACCTGCCCGCTTTATTTCGGAAGAAGAAGGAAAAGCAATTGTGGACCAGTTTCTTAACACCGCTTTTGAAGGCGGCCGCCACCAGAACCGCGTCAATAAAATTTCCTGCTGAACCGGGTATATTATATAAACGGTAAAGACAATACGATCTACCCGGGTTAATTTTACCTGAAAACAGAGTACATGAAAAATACCCGAAATTTTATTTTCCTTACGCTGCTCCTTATAATAGGAACTGCGTTTGAAGCACCAAACGACGGTTTTTCCGACCGTTATGCCGAAACCATCACTGCAGCTGATCTGCGCACCCACCTGGAAATACTGGCTTCGGACGAATACGAAGGCCGTTCAACCGGGCAGAAGGGACAGAAAATGGCTGCGGCCTACATTTCCGGTCAGTTTAAAGCGAACGGTATCCCGGAACTGGCTGCAGGCGGGTATTATCAAACATATCCGCTGATTGAAAAGCTGCCCGGGGCGGGAACTATTACAGCAGGTACGACCACGTTCCGTTTCGGTGCTGATTTTTTCTACAATTCTATTATTGATGACCTGGACATGCAACTCACCGAAGTGGTATTTGCCGGTTACAGCATCAGCGATAAAAAATACGATGACTATAAAAATACCGATGTAAAAGGAAAAGTGGTAATGCTGATTGACGGAGAGCCTCGCGATAAAAAAGGAAAACCGCTTTTTGCTTACGAACCGAAATCCTGGAAAACCGACCGGCAGGTAAAAGTGGCCGAAGCACGTAAACGCGGAGCTGCTGCAGTATTCATCATCTGCCCGGATTACGAGAAAACAAAAACGGAAATGAAACACAGCATCGAAAAAATTGCGATGCACCTCGACATTCCCGATACGAGCAAAAAAAGTGTTTCCGCTCCGTTTTATTACATCACACCGGCTATGGCCGAAACCATACTGCTGAACGGCGGCAGCAAAGAAACACTGAACACACTCATCGCGCGGATACGGAATAAAAAGAAACCACATTCATTCACGGTAAAATCGCCGGTGCATGTGGATGTAACCCGCCAGGAACGAAAAATTACCGCTGAAAACGTACTCGGCTTTGTGGAAGGATCGGATCTGAAAGAAGAAATCATCGTGGTAACGGCGCATTACGATCACCTCGGTAAAGAAGGCGATGTGGTGTATAACGGCGCTGATGATGACGGTTCAGGAACAGTTGCTGTAATTGAAATGGCGCAGGCATTTGCCAAAGCAAAAAAAGAAGGACATGGTCCGCGCCGCAGCATGTTGTTTATGACTGTTTCCGGCGAAGAGCGCGGACTGCTCGGTTCAAAGTGGTACACGGAATATCCCGTGTTTCCGCTCGGGCAAACGGTTTGTGATCTGAACATCGACATGATCGGGCGCGTGGATGAAGCGCATGCAAACGATGCGAATTACCTCTACATTATCGGTGCTGATAAAATGAGTTCGGAACTGCAGGCGATAAACGAAGAAGCCAATAAACGCAAAACAAAACTGGTGCTCGATTACAAATTCAATGATGAAAAAGACCCGAACCGGTTTTATTATCGCTCCGATCACTATAATTTTGTGAAGAAGAATGTGCCGGTAATTTTTTACTTTAACGGGGTACATAAAGACTATCACAAAGAAACCGATGAAGTAAGCAAAATTGATTTTGACGCGATGGAAAAACGAACCCGCCTGGTTTTTTATACCGCCTGGGAACTGGCCAACCGCGACAAACGCATTGTGGTAGATAAAAAAGGAAAATAAAACGAAGTACCATGGCCGACCAGTCAACGCGCTTTAACGAAGCTGCCGAGCAAAAGGTGTTTGATGACAAACACCGGAAGACCATGCAGTTTAATATTGCGCAGTACGACAAAAAAGTGGTGTACGGTAAAGAGCAGTTCAGCAACCTCGAACTGGCCCGCAGCCGCGCAGCAGGTTTACGTACGAAGGTGATTGAGAACCTGGACAAGTACCTCATTGAATTTGAAGCAAACTTTATTAGGCGCGGCGGAAAAGTGGTGTGGGCGCAGGATGCAGACGAAGCTGTTGCTGAAATAAAAAAGATACTGCAGGCCGCCGGCACCAAAAGTGTGGTGAAAGGCAAATCAATGGTTACCGAAGAAATCGGCCTGAACGAAGCGCTGGAAAAAGAACAGATTACCGTTTACGAAACCGATCTCGGCGAATACATCCAGCAGCTTGATGATGAACCGCCCTACCACATTGTTACACCGGCCATGCACAAATCAAAAGAAGATGTGGCCGAACTGTTTCATGAAAAAATGGGCACGCCGGCCGACTGGACGCCGCAGCAGGTAACACTGCATGTGCGCGAACTGCTCCGCGAACAATACAGCAAAGCAGAAGCCGGCATTACCGGGGCCAATTTCCTGGTGGCTGACAGCGGCGCCGTAGTGGTGTGTGAAAACGAAGGTAACGGCATTATGTCGGTTGGTTTTCCGAACGTACATATTGTAGTTGCAGGAATTGAAAAGGTAATTCCCGCCATGAGCGACCTCGACCTGTTTCTGCCCCTGCTTTCAACACACGGTACCGGGCAGCAGCTTACAGTTTACAACACGGTTTTTACCGGACCGAAACAGCCGGGCGAAACAGACGGTCCCGAAGAAATGATTGTGGTGCTGCTTGACAACGGACGCACCAATGTGCTGGAGAAAGAAGAACAGCGCCGTGCATTAAATTGCATCCGCTGCGGCGCGTGCCTCAACGGTTGCCCCGTTTACCAGGGCGTTGGCGGACACACGTACGGTTCGGTGTATAGCGGGCCGATTGGTGCGGTGATTACGCCGCTGATGAAAGGCCTGGATGAATACAAACACCTCAGCTACGCCTCTTCGCTGTGCGGCAAATGCACCGAAGTATGTCCAGTAAAAATTGATCTGCACAACCTGCTGCTGTTTAACCGTCGCGATGCGGTGAAGGAAGGCACATCGGGCAAAACCGAAAACATGATGTGGTTTTTCTGGAAAACCGCCATGCTCAAACGCAGCAAGATGGACAAGGGCGGCGCGAAGCTGAAAAACTTTATGCTGCGCCAGTTTTTCCGCAAAACCTGGGGCGACCGCCGCGAACTGCCCGTAGTCGCACCGAAAACATTTAACCAGGTGTGGCGCGAGTGGAAGGGGATTAAGTAAGCGAAAGCGGACAATTTTAGTCCGTTACTTCTGTAAGATCAATTACATCTGCAGAACCATGCGTCCCGATTTCGGTCGTTCCGGCTGTAGTGGTTTTGTTAACCCGATCATCAAGAACTGTTTCATCTGAATCAAACGAATGCCAGTCGTTTTCGTCCCGTTTTTGCGTCTGATCAGCAGCATGTTTGTAGTAGGCTCCGATATTTGCCCAGGTAAAATCTTCAACCCCGGTTAAACCGATTGCTGCTTTCAGCGGCGGATTAATACCAGCTTCTGCAAGCGCAATAACATCATCTTTTGTTCGTGAAGGGCCAAATTCACCGTTGTGGCCATATCGCCGCACTTCGCGTGTAAGCCAGTTGTCAGCGACATCCAGTATCTTGCTTTTTGCATACCGGTAATCAGCAACGTGCTCGTTTTCGGCTGCTATAATTTGAGCTGCTATTGGTGCAGAAATAACGGAATAAACCGGTTTGCCCTGTTCCTGTAGGTTTGGTACCAGGTGGTTTCCGGTATCGAGCGCCCATGAATCATTATCGCCTTCCTGCGAAGGCGTTTCCAGGATCGGTTTTGAATACCACTGATTTTGTTTTCTGACCGTCCGGAAATTAATTTCAGGTCCATCATGATTGCGAATGGTTGTTGTAAACCCCAATGTGGGATAGGCGTATTCGGCCCTGCCAAAAAAAGCGGCGCCGTTTTCGGCGGTTGCATCTGCTAAAGCGTTATACCCGGTATCGAAAACGAATGCAGGAGGGGCATAAGTTTGTTTCTGCCCTGCACCGGAAAAGCCATTTGCATTGGCTTTCGATGATTGGGCTTTCCCGCTATCCGATGCTGTGTTGTGCATACAGTAAATGTAAACTATTTCGGAAGCGCTTCCGGAAAAAGAACCCTGTTATTCAGAAAAGAGCAACCAGTTCTTTCTTCAGCACCTTCCCCATCGCATTGCGTGGCAGATCTTCCATTCCTTTTATTACCGTAGGTTGTTTGTACGGCGCAAGGTGCGGCTTCAGAAATGTTTTCAGTTCATCCATTGTAATCGTCTTCCCGGGTTTTAATACCAGTGCGGCGGCAACTTTTTCACCCCAGGTTTCATCGGGCAATCCTGCAACAGCACAGGCCGCGATATCGGGATGCAGCAATAAAACATTTTCAATTTCGAGCGCTGAAATTTTATACCCGCCCGATTTGATGATGTCGCTGCTTATGCGGCCGGCGATTTTGTAATAGCCGTTTTCAATGTTTACCATATCGCCGGTTTTAAACCAGCGGTGGCCGTGTTCATCGGTTACAAAACTTTCTGCCGTTACTTCCGGCCGGTTGTAATAGCCGCGGAACAGGTTTTTGCCGCGCACCTGCAGTTCGCCCATACAGCCTTCGGCAGTAATGTCGTTTCCGCTTTCATCCACCACGCGCACCACCACACCCGGCAAAGGCAGGCCCACAAAACCGGGGCGGCGCTCACCGTGCAGCGGGTTCGAAAGCGCCATACCAATTTCAGTCATGCCGTAACGTTCGAGCAACGTATGCCCGCTGATGGTTTTCCATTTTTCAAGCACCGGAACCGGCAACGCCGCCGATCCGGAAACCATCAGGCGAAGCGCGTTACATGCGGCCGACATTTTTTGCTGCTGTGCAGTTGTTGCTGTTTCCCAATGTTCAATCAGTTTCGAATAAATGGTGGGCACCGCCATAAACACGGAATAATTTTCAGCAATTAATTTTTCCCACACGTCATCCGCACTGAATTTCGGCAGCAGATCACAGTAAGCTCCCGCAGCCAGCGCACACAGCAATTTGTTAATGATGCCGTGTGTATGATGCAGCGGCAGAAAATGCATAATGCGGTCGCTGCGTTTCCATTCCCAGGCCTGCAGCAGGCACTCTACCTGTGCGAGCAGACTGCGGTGCGTATGTACCGCGCCTTTTGGTTTGCCCGTGGTGCCGCTGGTGTAAAGCAGCATCGCATCCGTTTCCGGATCGCATCGGAAAACGGTTTGCGTTTGCGGATTAATAATAAGATCAATTACACGAACGCCGGGTAATTCCGGCAGCAGGTGTTTTAATTCATCCTGTACCAGCACCACCGTTGCTTCACAATCGCGGATGATGTATTCCAGCTCCGCGGGCGGATGCGTAGGACACAGCGGCACATACGCTGCCCCGCTCTGCCACGAGCCGACCATTCCCGCAACGTAATACAGCCCGGGAGCTGCAAGCAGGGCTACGCGCTCGTTTGTGCGGTTGCCCAGCAGCAACGAAATTCCTGCGCCTGCTTCCAGCAGCTGTGTGCCGGTATAACGCCCGTGTGCATCGCCGATTAAAACCGAAGCGGTATGAGCAGCAATCTGTTCAAGCATGTGCTAAAAATAAAAAAAGAAAACCGGCTGCGTTGCGTTTACAACGGGCCGGTTTATCGGATGTGTTTTTAATCTATTTCAGTACGGTAAGCAGGGCGATAATAATAGCGATCAACCACAAAAGGCCAATGTACCCGAGCACTCCTAAAGCAAGTCCGCCACCGAGCAGGCATAAAATAAGCGTGAGCCAGAACTTCCCGGTAATGCCTTCGGCCAGGTAAACAGCCAGCGGGGGCAACAGGATTGCAAGAATAACAAGAATGATCAGATCCACATCGCCACCTGAACTGCTGCGGCTTGTGGACCATGATTTCGGTTTCAGCTGCGGCGTGCGCAGGGTGTGTGCCGGTTTTGTGCGTTCTTTGATAACCGATGCAATTGCCGGTGAAGACGAAGCGCGTTCTTTTTTCGATCCGGTTGTTGTTCCTGTTTTTTGAGCAGTAACCACAGGCGCATTTTCCTGCACTGCTACCGGCTGAACAACGGGCTGTTCCGGGGTTCCGGTTACCGTGTTTGCCGGTGTAACGGTAGCAACCGCTTCCGGGTTCTGTTTGTCTTTTACAACCGCAACCGGTTCTGTTTTTGTTTTCTGATCGCGGATAGCAATATGATATCCGTTGTTGTAATGGCGCTTTACAATATCCACTTTCTTAAATGTGCTGCACGAGCTAAGCACAAGGGCAAAAACCAACGTGGTACCGAAGAGTATCTTTTTCATGTTTTCCTTTTTAGTTACAGTCAAAGAAATTAAAAAACCGGAAGGGATAAAATGACCTTCCCGAAAAGTTTTAAACAGCCCCCGGATTAAAAATTATCCCCGCACAAAAAGCCATTTCACGCCTTTGTACAGCCCGATGAACACGTAGCTTACTGCACCCGGTTTGGTTTTTTCGTGGATATTAACTGTAATGCTCGAAAACGAAACCTCGTCGTTAAGCACGGCCAGTTTGCCTTTCAGTTGTTCGATGTCAAGCGTGATGCGGTCTATTTCACGTTCCACACGCAGCACTTCGTCAATGGTATGTGCTTTCTGAAGCAGTTCCATGTAACGCTGCCGTGTTTTTTCTGCATTGTCGAGCCGCACCTGCAGGTCGTTGTACTTGTCGGTAACATCGGTGCTGCGGATGTTTTTGTCAATCACTTTGCCGAGCATGCCCACATCGCTGAGTGCAGTCATAAAATAATCGGACTTCACACGGATGGTGCATTCATCGCCGTTCATGGCTTGCACATATCCTCCGTATTTTTTGGCAATGCCGCCCAGCTGCACCATGGCCGTATCGGGTGTTTTGGTATCAAGGCGAACAGTGGCATCAAAATTTACAAGCCGTGTGGGGCTAGCCGGTTCTGCGTTATTTCCTGCAACTTTTTCAGTGTTGTAACGGGGAGCAGAAGAATACGCCTCGGCACGTTTGGTGGTGGAACAGGAAGCCAGCAGCAGCGAGCCGAGGGCGATGCAGGTGAGGAGCTTTTTCATATACAGGTCTTTTTTATGGTTATGGTTTCATCCTGATAGGGTCGCTTCCCGGGAAATTCCACAAATACAGATCTGCACACAATTCGCCTGCAGAACAAAAACCAGCGGAATAATGTTTTTATCTTTGTATCAACTAAAACACACCACCATGTTATCTCCGAAAATTGAAAAAGCGCTGAACGAACAGATTGTGCTCGAAGGCGATTCTTCCCAATATTATCTCGCAATGGCTTCCTGGGCCGAAACACAGGGCATGAACGGCGTTGCGCAGTTCCTGTTTACCCACGCCGACGAAGAGCGCCAGCACATGCTCAAGCTGATGAAGTTTGTAAACGAACGCGGCGGTCACGGCGTGGTTCCCGCACTCAAACAGCCTCCCAAAACATTTAAGTCGGTGCAGGCCGTGTTCGAACTCATCCTCAAACACGAAGTGCTCGTTTCGTCAGAAATCAACAACCTCGTTGAAATCTGCCTGAAAGAACGCGACTACACCACGCACAACTTCCTGCAGTGGTACGTTTCGGAACAGATTGAAGAAGAAGCGCTCGCCCGCCAGGTGCTCGACAAACTGAAACTGATCGGTGGCGAACGCGGCGGCCTGTACCTGTTCGACCGCGACCTCGAAACCATGGCTGCTGCAAAACCGGCTGCGGCTGATACCGGCAAATAAATGAAACGGTTAGAGCCTGTTGAGGATTTGTTTTTGGAATTTGTTATGATGCCATTTTGATTCAGATGAGGCGGACTTTGCAGGCCATATCGGAGATTATCTGGTCAAAAAGGCCAACGAAATATGAAACAAAATGGCGCATAACAAAACCAAAGTATTAGTCCTTAACAGGCTCTTTGCCCGCAATACGTTTTTCGCAACCGTTGCGGTATTCATCATTCTTGGCTTTGTTACCAATCCCGTGCTGTTTTACGGACAGGGTACAGCTGCGCCTGCTGTGGATACCGCACGCCTGCGCGCCGAAGTAAGCTGGCTCGCCAACACGCCATTTCCGCGCAATGTGGACCATCCCGAACTGCTTGATTCAGCTGCGCGCTGGATTGCTGCGCAGCTGAAGCAGGACGGAATCGCTTCGTGGGAACAAACATACCTGGTGAACGGAAAAACCTACCGCAACATCGTTTGCTCCTTCGGACCGCGCACGGCCAAACGCGTAATTGTTGGCGCGCATTACGATGTGTGCGGCGACCAGGCCGGGGCCGATGACAATGCCAGCGGAACGGTGGGCCTGCTCGAACTGGCGCGCCTGCTGAAAAAAAACAACCCCGCGCTGAAATACCGCACTGATCTTGTTTTTTACACGCTTGAAGAACCGCCGAGTTACGATACGCCCGACATGGGCAGCTTTCGCCATGCAAAAAGTTTGCGCGACAGCAGCATTGAAGTAAAAGCAATGGTGTGCCTGGAAATGATCGGCTATTTTTCAGACAAACCGAAATCGCAGCAGTACCCGGTGGGTTTGCTCAAACTGTTTTATCCCACCAAAGCCGATTACATTGCCGTGGTCGGAAAACTCGGGCAGGGCGCGCTGGTGCGCAAGGTGAAACGGAACATGCAGCGCGGCTGTGCGATTAATGTGCGATCCATCAACGCACCGAAATTTATTCCCGGCATTGATTTTTCAGATCACCGCAGTTACTGGAATTTCGGGTACGAAGCGGTGATGATTACCAACACGGCTTTTTACCGCAACAAAAACTACCACCAGCCCGGCGATGTTCCTGCTTCGCTTGATTATGGCCGCATGGCCGAAGTGATTAAGGGTGCGTATGCGGTGGTGTGCGGGTTTTAGAACAGATCTTCTTGTCCACAGCCCCCGTTCGGCATGCTAACAACAGCAGGCGGTTAAAGCGATTGTACAAAAAGTTTTGTATTATATTTATGCTCTAAAACAAAACAAAAAACACATGAGAGTAAAAACTACACACCTATTCACCGCTATTATTATGGCCTTTTCGGGAAGCGCTTTTGCCCAGCTGCTTACGCCGGAAGTGCTGTATTATGACTTTAACGGCAGCGGCACTTCGGTGCCCAACCTGGCAAGCGCACCGCCTCCGGGCACAGCAACAGCAACCATTATGGGCGGCCTTACCCAGGGCGGAACCAGCATCTGCCAGGGAACAATGATCGGAAGCGGAGTTTCTTCCACAACCGATTATGTAAACACGGGCTGGGCACCGGGCATCGGTACCGGCTCATGGTCCTTTGCGTTCCGTACCGAGAACATTACACCATCGTCTACCTTGTTCTACATTTTCGGAGATGTGGGTACTAATTCGTTCCGTTGCTTTACAAACGGTGTGGCCGGCGCAAACAACTGGATTTTACGCGGAGCCGGCCTAACAGACATCTACATCAATGGTGGCGCAACCGTTGCCCCGCACATGTGTGCGTTTGTGTATGATGCCACGCTGAATAACGTAAAAGGATACCTGGACGGTGTGCTTGTTACCACCGTTGCGCAGACCGCCCCCAACCTTACCGGAACCGGTCCGCTCAAAGTAGTCGGTTACAGCGCCAACGTGGGCATGCCTGCAAACGGCCACCTCGATGAATTCCGGGTGTACAGCCGTGCATTAAGTGCATCTGAAGTAGCACAGCTCAACAACCCGTTTACTCCGAGTGGCTACCTGGGCGCGAACACCAATATCTGCTCCGGTTCTGCTACGCAGCTGAGCTTACCCAACTGGCCCTACGGATCAGTAACCTGGTCAACAACTGCAACAACACCGGCGATTACTGTATCCACACCGGGAACGTATACCGTTTCGGTAACAGGCAACTGCGGCAGCGGTAACGATACCATCGTAATCGGCGACCTGCGCAGCTACGCCAGCGTTACAGCAAGCGCCTGCGGCAGTTATATGCTGCCGGGAGGTTCAACCGCAATTTCGTCAGGCACCTACATGGACACGATTCCGAACGTGGCGAACTGCGACAGTATTATCACCGTGAACCTCACCATCAATCAGCCCAGCACCAGCACCATTACCGCCAGCACCTGCGATATGTACACGGCCCCGAGCGGCGCGATGTATATGGCATCAGGCATGTACATGGACACAATTGCGAACATGATGGGTTGCGACAGCGTTATCACAATCAACCTGACCGTAAACGCCCCGACCAGCAGCAGCATCACCACTTCTGCCTGCAGTATGTACACGGCCCCGAGTGGCGCGATGTATATGGCTTCGGGTACTTACCAGGACACGATTGCGAACATGATGGGTTGTGACAGCGTCATCACCATTAACCTGACCATCAACATGCCGAGCAGCAGCAGCATGAGCGTTTCTTCGTGCGACAGCACATACACGGCTCCAAGCGGCGCGATGTACACTACATCTGGCACCTACATGGACACCATTCCGAACATGATGGGCTGCGACAGCGTGATGACGATCAACCTGACGTTTAACACGCCGACTACTGCAGTCATGAATATATTTTCCTGCGACAGCAGCTACACCACCCCGAGCGGAGCCGTTTACACCACTACCGGTACGTACATGGACACGATTGCGAACATGATGGGTTGCGACAGTGTGATGACGATTAACCTCACACTCAACAGCCCAACTGCTTCGGCGATGAGTGCAACCATTTGCAACGGTTCAACCTACACCGCCCCGAGCGGAGCAACCTATAACACGGCCGGTACTTACGTGGATTTTATTGCGAATACGCAGGGATGCGACAGCGTGATTACGATTACACTTGCTGTTACCACAGTGAATACTGCGTTTACGGATAACGGACTCGGCCTGTGCACTGCGGCAGCATCGGGAGCCACTTACCAGTGGGCAACCTGCACGCCGAACTTTGCAATTATTTCGGGTGCTACCAGCCAGACTTACCAGGCAACTGTAACCGGAAACTATGCAGTAATTGTTACTGAAAACAGTTGTACCGATACCTCGGCCTGCCAGCAGGTTATCATCAGCGGCGTGGAAGAAAACGCATTCGCGAACAACATTAAAATGTTCCCGAACCCGACCAATGGAAATTACACCATTGACCTCGGCAGCTCGTTCAGCGATGTAGTGATTACCGTTACCGACCTCACCGGCCGCGTAATTGCAACAGAGCGTGAAAAAGCCGCGCAAATCATCAACATGAACATGGAAGAGCCGCAGGGCGTTTACGTTGTAACCATCAAGGCCAACGATAAACAGGCGGTTTTACGATTGATTAAAAACTAAGTATAAAGTAGCTCCGCAAACAAGGACTGGTCGTTTAAAACAGATCCTTTAAAAGTGGCAGTGGCAGGCTGCAGTGGCAGTCAAAAAAAGAAAGCGGCTGACAACGTTGTTGTCGGCCGCTTTTATTTTATACGAACTGAAATGAAAAAACAATTCGACTGCCACTGCCTGCTGCTGCTGCCACTGAAACAGGTACTATTTTACAGCAACAGTGCAGGAAAACGATTCATTTAAAACGATCATAAATCAAAGTTGCTGAAACGCAATCTTCATCCGGTCGAGTTTCAGAATTTTCAGGTAATAGGTTTTAAATGCATCAAACTCCTGCGGCGTGATGGTGCGTGTTTTAAACTGCTGGAATTTTTCCGCCTGCAGACTGCCGTCGGGCAGCAGTTTAAATTTCAGTTCATATTTGCCGAAGCTCGTTTCTACTGAAACCGGTTGCGGCACTTTCATCAGCTTGTACCCTTTCGGCGCTTTCAGAATCACTTTCTGCACCATCGGATCGGTGTTGCAGATCTGTGATACATCGAGGCGGTTGCTGCGCGTGGGCGTTGAAATGGCCGGGCTGGAGCGGAGGCTGTTCATCCACGGAATGGGGCAGATGAGCAGGCCCACCACTTCGTCCGTATATTCTTCCGCTTTGAACGTAAATTTGCCGCGCAGCGGTTCGGTAATGGCTGATGCGTTTTCGTACGAATAATCCGTAAGCGTCAGGTTCTGGTAATTGCCCGAACCCATGGCCGATGTAAGCACGTTGCGTTTTTCCAGGTCAGAAACACCGCCCGCAAAATACTCGCGCCACGAACCACCGGTAATGCCGGTCATTTCCGAATTCACCTGCAGGTCAAGTGTACCGGCCGCATTCAGCTGCGCCTGGATGGTGTACTGGATTTTGTTTTTCTTTTCGTTCAGGTCGTCTAACGGCAGCAGGAACAGGTTCTTCTCCCCGTCTTTAATCAGCAGCGAATACGCACCGATGTCATTTTCGGTAAGAACAAACGACGGGTAAAAATCAGTGGTAAGATCATAAAACCGTTTCTCGCCGTCAATAATCGCGCAGGCCACCACGTGGTCAAACGCCAGCGATGGCAGCATGTCCTGGTGGTTAAACGAATTGGTTTTTACCAGCGCATAATAACTCTCGATGTTCAGCGCACGCAGCATCGCAATCATCAGCGTGGCCACGTCTTTGCAATCGCCGATGCGTGCCGAAAGCGTTTGTTCCGGGCTTTTCGGAATGTAACCCGATTGCAGGAACGACACATACGAGTATTTGATTTCGCGGGTGAGGTAGTTGTAAACAGCATCTACTTTTTCCTGCGGTTTCATGCCCGGTTTAATAATGCTGTCGAGCGCTTCCTGCACATCATACGTAATTTCAAACTTGCGGTAGGTTTTGTCCTGGTACCATTTCACCACCGGGCTCCAGTCGGTGAGTGTGCTCAGGTTGATGGTGCCGTACGGATCGTAATTATCAAGAATGGCTTCCTCGTTTTCCACTTTCTTCACATCGTTAAATTCCCAACGGTAAAAATCATACCCGTCGTGTGTCGTTTTCTGCGGCTCGTCTTTCACCAGGTGCGCACTGTGGTTCAGCTGTTCGCCGGCCGGAAGCGCTACCTCTAATTTTTTATACCAGATCGGCACATCAAACATGGTGTAGTGCGTCATGGAAAAAGCGGTGTCCAATTGCTCATCGTACCGCGACCAGGTGTAAATGCCTTCCAGCATAATGAGGTCGCCGGGTTCCAGGTTTTTAATCACCACATAACCGCCCTGCTGGTCGGGCGTAAACTCCGTCCCGTTTGGTTTTTTCACCTTTACCATCGTTACATTTCCGAGAAACGAAAAGTTGTATTCCATCCAGCGTTTTACACCGGTTTCGTTCTGCACTTTTACCATAAACTGCTGATACACTTCAATGTCTTTCTGATCGTTCAGAATAATGTCGCGCGTGTACATCACCACCACCGATTCTTCGTCGGGGTATTTGAATTTCCAGTCGGTGATATTCTGTACTTCCTCAAACCCTTTGGTTGCAAAAAGTTGTTTATAGGTTTTCTGCCCCGCTATTTTTTCAATTTTTTCGTCCAATGAATTGTAACCGCCCCTGCTCATTTTCTGTGCTTCCCGGTAATAAGCCAGGGCCTGCTGTACATTGGCGTCGTTGGTTTTTCCTTTGTCGTACCAGATATCGCCCTTGGTTTCAATTACGCCGGCGTTATACGGACTGATCTGCAGTGCTTCATCCAGCAGTTTCAGCGCCTCGTCGTATTTTTCATTGCTGTACAGCACATTTGCTTTTTCAACGCGGTAGTACGACTCCGAAGGCAACCGTTCAATCAGTTCATCATACAGCTGCAGCACTTTTTTGGTGTTGCCTTTGCCTTTATAATAATCAATGGCGGCGGTGTAATCATATACATAAAAGTTGGTGCGCATCCGTTTGATTGCTTCTTCGCCGTATTTGTCGCGCTCTTTGTCCGTCTGTTCTTTGAACGGTTTGTTGTCATCGTTTTCCAGTTCCCACTGCAGCGATTCTTTATATTCCGGAACTTTTTCCATCATCGCCTTGAGGTACGTTTCTTTTTCTGTCCGCATGCCGCGCGCATTGTAATATTTCACAAAGGCATTAATCACCGCATAGTTGGTAGGCGTAATGGCGTTCAGGCGGTTCAGCGCGCTGAAATAACGGTCGGGATCAATGCCGAGGTCAATCTCTTCAAACTTCTGGTATTGCTCACCAAACAGCGGCGTTTTTTCGGCATCAATTTCGTTCAGCGTTTCGTATGTTTTTTCAATCTTCCCGTTGCGTGCATAAATGCGGGCGACCAGGAATTTGAGGAAAACCAGTTTCGGATTTTTGCGCAGTGCTTTTACGAAATACTGTTCCGACTGGTGCGTCTGTTTCAGATCCAGTGCAGCTTTCGAATACAGGTACCACGCAAACAAATCATCCGGACTTTTTTCTGTGCGTTTTTTTAATTCGCTCAGTGCATACATGGATGTGAGCGCGGTTTTGTATTGCTGTGCTGTAAATGTTGTTCCGCCGGCGGGTGCCGCATCAATCAGTTTGCCGTTGGCATCGGTCATGCGGATGCAGAAGCCGTGCTCGCCCGAGCTGCCGAAATAGCCTCCGCCAAACATACCGCCGTAGTCAAACAGGTCCGAAAAATCATAACGCGAATTCATTGTGCCGCTGCCCGGATCAAATTCGAGGAAACGGTACGAACGCGGGGCCGAAGCAGCTGATGCGGTTTTTACCAGCATGCGGTGTGTGCCGGCCGGAAGCTCCAGCGTTACAATTTCATTGTCCCACGTAAAATTCAGTTCGTCTTTCGCTTCCAGCACCAGGCTGCCGTCGAGCCATATTTTCATCGGCGCTTCGCGCGATACACGAAGCTGGATCGTTGTTTTTGTTTTCGTTTCAAAAAACGTGTTGGCGTAATACACGCTGCGTTCGTTCCAGCTCATGCAGTAGTCTTCTGCATTCAGCATGCCGGTTTCGGGCAGGTACTTCGGGGTTACCCAGTTGAATGTGGCACCCATGGGGTTTGTATAACTACGGCTGCTGCTCCAGGCGTCTGTTTCCGGTGCGTACGTGTTTACAAAACCGCTTCCCGAAATGTTTTTAAACGGCCCCAGAAAACTCCAGCTGAACCCATGAAACAGGTTGCTGCGCAGTTTTTTTGCATCGTCAAATTTGCGGTTCTGCTCCTTTTCGTCGGCCTGTGCGATTTTCGAACGGATCTGCGCGCGTTCGCTGAGCGTTGTTTTTTTCAGGATGCTTTCGGCCGAACCGCTGTAATTATTTTCAAGCACGAGAAACTGTACTTCATCATCGTACTTGTTCAGCAGGCGGCGCACATACGTGCGGTAACCGAGGTTGTCCTGCTCCATATCGGCAAGTACCAGTAATCCTTTCAGCGCCTGTTCATCAAGGCTGTCTTTTTCAAGTGCCGCTTCGAAACTTTTGCGGGCCGCTTTGTGGTCGTTTGAACGGATGAAATTCCAGCCTTCGTTTTGAGCCGCCAGGCGGATGGAAAGGATAACGAACAAAAAAAGGGCGAGATACGGGTGGAGTCGTTTCATAGTTTTGTTAATGCGTTGTTTTGCAGATAATAAACAGCCGTAAAAGTAACAATAATGAATGGCTGGCTTGTTAACAACAAGGGGCAAAAGTTAATTGCTATTAACAAAAATTGTAAACCGGTTGAAAACTTCACGCAACGAAACCCGTCAGTCAGCGTTATAAATCAAAAGGTTTACCCGATCTTTATATAACCATGACCCATAACGAGTTTATTCACTTCAACGATCAGCCCTGCCGTTTCAAGCTCCGGTCCGGCAAAGAAATCTTTGGTGTTATCCGGGGTACACACGGTGCATACTACTTTTATACGCTCGGTGAACGCATCCGCCAGCGTTACCCTTCCGGCTCCGATTCGTGGGGACAAAACATTGATCTGAATGATGTAGTGGGTGCTGAATTTCTTACGGGCAGCGACCTGATGGTGGGCTGAGGCGCGCCGGTTAATACACAAAAACCTTACTGCGTAATACCTTTCCGTTGGCGGTTGCCTCCAGGATGTAAAGCCCTTGTGCTGCTTCGGGCAAACCAATGCGTCCGGAATTGTTTTCGCGGGTAATAACCTGCTCTTTCCCCGACAGATCAAACAGCCGGATGGTTTCCGGCAACAGGTTATCAATTAAACCAACGGTGATAAAATCACTGACCGGATTCGGAAACACAGCAAGTGTTTCTTCTGCATTGTAATCCGGAATACCCGCCCAGCCGTTGCCATCAATGTGCAGCAGGTAACACTGGTCGTCGCCATCCACATTCGAAGTGCCGGCAACATAAAAACCGTTGTTCTGCGAAGCAATTATTTCGTAACCGATATCAATGCCGGCCAGCCCAAACGGATGCGCCCAGATGAGCTGCCCAGCCGTATCTGTTTTTAAAACCACCACGCTTATCGGGCCCTGCATGTAACTGTTGCTGTATCCGCAAAGCAGGTATCCGTCGGGCAGTTCAATGGCTGAGAATGCGGCGTCGGCTGTATTGCTTCCGCCGAAGGTGCGCCGCCACAGGCTGGTGCCGCTGGTATCTATTTTTTCAATAAAAAAATCGAAGGCAGAGAACTGGTAAATTTCTGTTTCCCCGTAACTCACAAATTTCATGTCCGACGTAATCAGCAGGCCCTGGCAGCCATTCTGCCACGGATCGCCATAAGTGTAATCCCACTGCACATTGCCCAGGCTGTCGGTGCGAATCAGTTCCACATCGTAACCGCCGAACCCAAAGCTGCGCGTATCGGCCGTGATTATAAGATCGCCGTCGGGCAGTTCGCGCACGGCATCGGCGTATTCGTTGTCGTTTCCGCCGTAACGGCTCCACCAGCGCATGTTGCCCAACGCGTCGGTGCGTACGAGGTAAATTTCGTTTCCGCCGGGACCACTCACAAAACCGGTAAGTACAAAATCCCCGTTTTGTGTTTCACTTACAAACTTTACCGATTCGTTGCCGGTTCCGCCGTAAGCCTGTGCCCAGATAAGTGTTCCTGAAGTATCTACTTTGTACAGAAACGCATCTGTTGTATTCTGCGGGGCCTGTGTTTCGCCGCACAGCAGCAGGTTGCCGTCGCTGCACAGGTTCAGGTAAAAAGCTGTATTCGTTAAACTGTCGCCGAAGTATTTGGTCCAGATCAAATTGCCGTAACGGTCGAGTTTGTGCAGGGCCACATCGTATCCGCCCTGCGGTCCGTTCGACATGTAGCCGGCCACAAACACGCTGCCGCTGCTGATCTGTTTTACCGAGCGCGCATAATCGTACTCCGAAGCATTGCCGAACCAGGTTTCAAAATATACCGGCTGGGCAAACGCTGCGCTGCAGTTAATAAAAACGGCAAACAATACGATGCGCCACATGATTTACAAAGATACACGGGAAACAACCATGTACCTAAAATTTCTGATCTTGCACCGCATTCATGTAACTTTTGCAGCGGGGCAAACGTCCCGGAAACAGTTTCATCAAACCAACGATTATGGAATTACGCATCGAACAGCTTTCAAAAACCTATTCCAACGGCGTTCATGCGCTGAAAGGCGTTTCGCTTACCATGCCTACCGGTATGTTCGGACTGCTCGGTCCCAACGGCGCGGGCAAATCAACGCTCATGCGCACGCTGGCCACGCTGCAGGAAGCCGATTCAGGCAGCGCCACGCTCGATGGTGTTGACCTGCTGCGCCAGAAAGAAGAAGTGCGCCGCATGCTCGGTTACCTGCCCCAGGAGTTTGGTGTGTATCCGAAAGTGTCAGCCGAAACGCTGCTCGATCATTTTGCCGTGCTCAAAGGCGTGGCCAACCGCGGCGAACGCAAAGAACTGGTTGCTGCACTTTTGCGCCAGACCAATTTATACGATGTGCGCAAAAAGAACCTCGGCACGTTTTCGGGTGGCATGAAACAACGCTTCGGCATTGCCCAGGCGCTCATCGGCAATCCGAAACTGATTATCGTGGATGAACCCACCGCCGGCCTCGATCCCGCCGAACGCAACCGCTTTCATAATCTGCTGAGCGAAATCGGCGAAAACGTAATCATCATTCTTTCCACACATATTGTGGATGATGTAACCGACCTGTGCAGCAACATGGCCATCATTAACAAAGGCGAAGTGCTGCTCACCGGCCAGCCGAAAAAACTGATTACCAGCCTTGCAGGTAAAGTGTGGATGAAAGAAATTGAAAAGCCGGAAGTGGCCGATTACCGCGCCAGACACAGCGTTATCTCCAGCCGCATGCACATGGGTATGGTGGTTATACACGTCATTAGTGATACACAACCCGATGCTTCGTTTGTGCAGGCACAGCCCAACCTCGAAGATGTTTATTTCGCGGCCATTGCGGCACACACCACACCGGTTAACGTTTAACAGCGCAAACAGCATACGATGTTTACAGAAATATTTTTATTTGAATTAAAATACCGCATCAAACGGCCCGCCACGTGGATTTATTTCGGCGTGTTTCTCGGGCTCGGTTTCCTGATGATGTTTGCCACAGCCGGGAAAAACGATGCGGTGAGTGTGGCCTTCGGCGATTCATCGCGGGTGCTGGCCAACGCGCCCTACCGCCTGCTGCAGCTGGTGGTTTCCATTGCCATTTACGGAACACTCATCATTTCCGCCATTGTTGGAAACCCCGTGTACCGCGACTTTGAACACCGCATGCACCCGCTTATGTTCACCAAGCCGATAACCAAGTTCGGTTATCTCGGAGGGCGTTTCCTCGGTTCATCCGTAATCGCGGTTATGGTTTTATTATCCATTCCGCTCGGCCTCTGGCTCGGCACCGTTTCACCGTGGGCGCAGCCCGATAAAATAGGCGCATTTAACCTCATGGCGTACATCACGCCCACACTGCTGTTTATTATTCCCAATGTTATTATTTCCGGCGCCATCTTTTTTACCATGGCCACGCTCTGGCGCAGCATGGTGCCCAACTATGTGGGATGCGTGGTGCTGCTCATTCTCTACGCCGTTGCGAGCGGACTCGCTGCCGACCTTGATAACAAAACACTGGCGGCCCTGCTCGATCCCATCGGTACCCAGTCGTTTGAAGAAATAACACGCTACTGGACTCCCGCCGAAAAAAACACGAACCTGATGCCCATCGGCGGCCTCGTGCTTATGAACCGCCTGCTGTGGACGGCTTTCGGACTCATCATTCTCGGCATCTGTTTCTGGCGTTTCAAATTCACACACGTGCTTTCCGATCGTAAACGGAAAAATACACTTACGCCGCAGCAGGAAGATTTATTACTGCTGGCCGAAAAAGAAGCCGAAGCAAAAGAAGAAAAACAGCGTGCATCAGGCCAGCGTTTTTCCTTCCCGAAAGTGGCGCTCAATTTCTCCGCAGGCCAAACGTTCCGACAGCTGCTGCAGCTTACACGCATTGAGTTTTCCAGCGTGGTAAAAAATGTGTTTTTCATCGCCATCGTTTTTGCGGGCATGCTGTTTTTGTTCCTTATGAGTACGCAGCTCGGGAAAATATTTGACACGCCGGTGTTCCCGGTTACGTATAATGTTACTTCTCTGCTCGGAAGAATGTTCGGCATCTTCATGCTCATCGTCATCATCTTCTATGCCGGTGAAATGATCTGGCGCGAACGGGGCGCCAAGATGAACCAGATTACCGATGCCATGCCGGTGAACAACGGGCTGTTTTTTGCCTCCAAGCTGCTTGCGCTTATGGCCATCCAGGTGCTGATGATGGTGGTGGTAATGCTTACCGGCATACTCATCCAGACATTCAGCGGTTATTACAACTACGAGCTGGATTTGTACATTAAAGTGCTCTTCGGCGAAAAACTGATTTACTGGTGGCTGTTGTGTGTGCTGGCGTTGTTTGTACACGTGCTGGTGAACAACAAATATGTCGGTCACTTCCTGGTCATCCTCGTGTACATCCTGTTCAACGTCGCTTTCCCGAACATGGGTCTGCAGCACAACCTGTTCCGCTTCGGCTCCGATCCCGGTATGTTTTATTCCGACATGAATGGTTTCGGCCACTTTACCGGACCGTTTGCCTGGTTTATGCTCTACTGGTCGGGCTTTGCGCTGCTGCTCGTGGTAAAATCAAACCTGTTTTTTGTGCGCGGTACCGAAACGGCATTTAAAGTGCGCCGCAAATTGGCGTGGGCGCGTTTCGGGGGCAGCATGAAACTGCTTACCGGGGCCGGTGCTGTTATTTTTCTTGGAACCGGCAGCTGGATTTTCTACAACACCAATGTGCTGAATGAATACACCACCGGCAAAGAAACCGAAAAGGAACTGGTGCGTTACGAAAACACCTACGGCAAATACCGTCACAGCCCGCAACCAAAGATTGTTGAAGTTAAAGCCGATGTGGATATTTTTCCCGAATCTCGAGCAGTAAAAGTCGCCGGAACGTACATCCTGAAAAACAAAACGAAAACGCCCAGTGATAGTTTTCATGTGCAGTACGTGTCATCCATTACGCTCAGCAAACTGGAATTCAGCCGGCCCGCCAAACGCGTAGCAGATGATAAAAAGCTCGGCTATGTGATTATGAAAACCGATCAGCCCCTGCTGCCCGGCGATTCGCTTGCGATGACCTTTGCCCTGGAATCAAAGCCGGAAGGATTTACCGAAACAACCGGTGGCACACAGGTGGTATATAACGGCACTTTCCTGAGCAGCTCCTTTATGCCAACGATTGGTTACAGCGAAGATGCAGAAATCGGCGATAAAGACACCCGCGATAAATACGGCCTGCCGCACAAACCGCATTCGCCCTCGCTGTATGATACCACCACGTATTACACCAACCCGCTTTCGGCTGATGCAGACTGGATCCGGTTTGAAGCCACGGTAAGTACCAGCGACGATCAGATTGCCATTGCTCCCGGCTACCTTAAAAAAGACTGGAAGGCAAACGGGCGGCATTATTTCAACTACAAAATGGATGTGCCGATTCTCAACTTCTACTCGTTCCTCTCCGCACGGTATGAAGTGAAGCGTGACAAATGGAACGAAGTGAACATCGAGATTTTTTACCACAAGGCACATGCGTATAACGTTGACCGCATGATCCGCTCGATTAAAAAATCGCTGGACTATTACACGAAAAACTTTACGCCATACCAGCACAAACAGGTGCGCATTATTGAGTTTCCGCGCTACCAGGCCTTTGCGCAATCGTTCCCGAATACCATACCGTATTCGGAAGGCATTGGTTTCATTGCCAATATTGATGACAAGGACCCGGAAAGCATTGACTATGTGTTTTACGTAATCGCACACGAAGTTGCACACCAGTGGTGGGGGCACCAGGTGGTAGGTGCGAAAACACAGGGCGCAACAATGATCATCGAAACCATGGCGCAGTATTCGTCGCTGATGGTGATGGAAAAAGAGTACGGCGCCGAAAAGATGAAAAAGTTTCTGAAGTACGAAATGGACAACTACCTGCGCGGCCGTTCGGGAGAAGCAGAAAACGAACGCCCGCTGATGCTTGTGGAAAACCAGCAGTACATTCATTACAACAAAGGCAGTGTGCTCATGTATGCGCTGAAAGATTACATCGGCGAAGACTCGCTGAACAAAGCGCTGCGCGGTTTCCTGCAGAAAAACGCATTCCAGGCCGCGCCTTATACGCAGTCGCTGGAGTTTGTGCAATGCCTGCGCAAGGCCACGCCCGATTCGCTGAAGTACATCATCACCGACCTGTTCGAAACCATTACGCTGTATGAAAACAAAGCAAGCGGCTTCACGTCAAAAAAACAGTCCGACGGCACGTACAAAGTAACCATCACCGTGGAAGCGCAGAAACTGCGCGCCGATTCGCTGGGCAATGAAAAAGAAATTGCGGTGAACGACTGGATCGACATCGGCGTATTTACCCGCGACAAAAAAACGCTTTACCTGGAGAAACACCACATCACCGCCAAAACCACGGAGATTGAAGTTACCGTGAACGGAAAACCGTTTGAATGCGGCATCGATCCATTAAACAAACTGATTGACCGCCACCCGGACGACAACACGATTGACCAGGCGAAACAGTACGTGAATACGATTTCGAAAAAGAAGTAGCAGCAGGCGTTGCAAAAAGCAAGGCTCCAAAACGAATCACATACTTAAGAGTTAACCACAAACTCTTAGTGCCTTTGCGCCTTCGTGGCAAAAAGTCACAATCACAAACGGAAAAGACACGTTAGATCAATTCCAAAAACAAAAGGCGTAACTTTCGTAAAATGCGCCCACTGCTGTTTTTCGCTTGTGTTGCCCTGCTGATTTTTTCGGCATGTAAAACAGCAAAGTCGCCCACCGACTGTGCCGGGGTAAACTACACCACAAAAACAGATAACCGCTCGGCCGCAAAAGCCAAACGCAAAGCCAGCGGCGGGTTTTTCAAACGCCACAAACGCACCGGCAAAGCAGAAGACGGTTTTAAGAAAGAGCAGAAACGCCAGCGTACCTACGGCAAAATGGCCGAGAAGGGCAAGAAGAAAGAAAAAACCAGCAAAGCCGAACGCAAATGGCGCCTCTTTCATAAAAAGCGCGCCGACGAAAAAGCAACCGATGCGGAAAGCAAAAGGCTGTTCAAATCAAACCCGAAAAAAGAAGCAAAGGCGCGCAGGAAAAAAGCAAAACATCCCGAAATGGGATTGTTTCCGAAAAAAATGGGGCGGTGATTATTTTGCGGGGGCCGACGCACGGCTTTCTGTAAGCGGCATCGTTTTATCCGTTTTCGGCAGCGGATAATACTTTTCCTTATAACGCAGAACAAGCCGGTTACCCGACTGATCATAAAAAAGCAGGTTACGCAGAAACGGTCCGTAAAGCGTAAGTGTATCATCCGTATACCGGTAATGGAACTGGCTGGCTCCGTTGTTTTTTACAGAAATAACAACCGGGTTTTTTTGTTTCAGATCCGATCCGGAAATAACAGCCTTGTCGCTGATCTGCCACGCCGATGAATAAAGCGATTTGCTTTCATGGACTTCACTAACAACGGGTTTTTCTGAAACAGGCTGCTTGGGTTTTGGCTTTGAAGCACCGGCAGATTCGTCAAACGGATTCGCTTTAGGATCATACACATCGGCGCCGTTTGATGTACCCGAATCTGTTGACGGAACAGCGCTTTTCTGCAGGCTGTCTTTCCTGCATGAATCCGCATACAGGCTGTCGGCAATGCGGCGTAACTCTGCCTGTGATTCCTGGCTTGCCGGGGCTGACCGCTCAGTACAGTCCACGCATTCGTTATGCATTTCGTGTGCCCGATTATGAAAAATAAAATACCATGCCAGGGCCACAGAAAGCAGGAATACGCCTGTAACAAGCATAACCCACCACCATTTCAGCGAAAATTTCCCTTTCGCTTTCAGTTTCCCCTTGTTGTTTTTCGAAGGCGTATATTCCGCCAGCGATGCGGGAAGTGTGGCTTCAATACTGCGCAGTTTGGTTTTCAGGTGCATGCGTCCGGCAAGTTGAATCATGGGTAAAACAAGCGCAACCGCATCGGTTTCTTTTTTCAGCACGGCGTCGGTTTGCAGGCGCGTTTCAAACGTCAGCCGTTCGGCAGGCGGAAGCGTTCCCTGCAGGTATGCGTCTATCAGTTCGCGGTCGCCCTGTATCATCGCCTTACCGGTTTTGCGCCTGCGTACAACGCTTTGAGGCGCTGCAGGCATTTGTACTTCTGGTTTTTTGCATTGTCCGCATTCGTGTAACCCAGCTCCGCGGCTATTTCTTCCATGTTTTTTTTGAAGTAATAAAAAAGCATCAGCACATTGCGGCACTGTTCGCCGAGGTGCTGCAGCTGCAGCCGCAGTTTCGCCTTGTCGGCCGCAAGATCTTCTTCCGGCTCGTCCCCGGCCACCTCCACCGCTTCAAAATCCACGAACACGTGGCGTTTGTTTTTCTCCAGCCGTTTCAGCCACAGGTTGCGGCAAACCGCGTACAGAAATGTTTTCAGCGAAGCGCTCAACTCAAAACCCGGCGTGTTCAGCTTTTCATACAACACAATCACCCCGTCCTGGAACACATCGCTTGCATCGTCCTCACGCCCGCTGTTTTTAATAACGAGGTAACGGATCATGTTAAAGTGCATGGCATACAGCTGCCGGAATGCCGCATCTTCGCCCCTTTTCAGGGCAGCCAGCAGTTCGTCATCGCTCAGTTTTAGTTGCATTGCTGCGGGTTAATTCGCCGGGACGGGTAAAGGTAACCCGTTCATCTGAAAAATAAATGATACTGTTCACGTCTGCATATAACCGACAACAAACGGCTTGGTTTTACCAGTGATTTACCTTTGCAGCATGAAACCGGCAACCGCTTCAGGAAACCAGTTTGCCTTCCGGCAGGAGATCATTACTGAAACCGTAATCATGCGTATGCTCGAAAACGGCGTGGTGCATTATACCTACCGGCCAAACGCCGAAGTAACGCCGGAAGAACACCGCGCCAATTACGATGCGCTTGTAAAAATTACGGGAGCCATTAAAACACCCGTGCTGGTTGATTCGCGCGAGTTTGCCAATGTTTCGCCCGAAGCAAAAAAGCTGGTACGCGAACTCGAAAAAACAGTGCCCATTTCCAGGCGCGCCTTTGTGGCAAAATCGCTGGCGCACCGCATGCTGGCCAACCTGTACATTGCCTTTTACAAACCGCTGGTGCCCACACGCA
This sequence comes from Chitinophaga pinensis, assembly GCA_943372645.1. Lineage (GTDB taxonomy): Bacteria > Bacteroidota > Bacteroidia > Palsa-965 > Palsa-965 > VBWE01. The sequence goes on from CALRZN010000002.1 coordinate 235,265, forward strand.
CGTTTACAAATTACGAAGACGCTTTCCGCTGGCTGCTTTCCAAAACGGAAACCGGAAAATAGCGTAACTTTGTACTTCTTAAAAAAACAGGAACAGATGAAAAAAATTACACTCCTTTTTGTATTGTTGCTTGCAGGTTTTGCCATGCATGCCCAGCAGAAATTCGGCGGCGAAGTAAATAAAACCACCGTGAAAAACGCCAGCGAAATACCGGGCATGCTTAATGGTGCCGTTTCAGAAGTTAAAGACATTACAATCACCGGAACCGTTGACGCTGTTTGCCAGGCCAAGGGCTGCTGGATGACCATGGATATCGGCAACGGCCAAACCATGCGCGTGAAATTCAAAGACTACGCGTTTTTTATGCCCAAAGATTGTTCCGGCAAAAAAGTAACCATGACCGGAAACGCGTTCGTAAAAGAAATCAGCGTTGCCGAACAAAAACACCTTGCCGAAGATGCCGGCAAAAGCAAAAAAGAAATCAAAAAGATCACCAAACCGGTGAAAGAATACCGTTTCGAAGCCAGCGGCGTAGAGCTGGAAGCGTAAACGTAAAAACACCAAAAAAAAGTGCGGCCTGCTGATCGCTATCGGTGCGCCGCGCTTTTTGCGTTTATACCGCGTGCCGTTTGGCCAGCTTCACAAAATCGCGCACCTCCCAGATCCATTTTTCCGGCTGCGTTTTTACAACGGCAATCATGCCCTGCCCCAGCTCGGCCAGTGTTGATGCCGCGCCCGGGAAAAACGTGCGCACGGGGCCATACAGCCAGCCAAAGTATTTGTAGGCTTTAAGGGTGTTTTTTAGCCCGGGTGTAGGTTTCATAATGCCCGGCCGGAATGCGTACACGTTTTTAAACGGCAGCTTCTTCAGGTCGTTTTCTGTTTTTCCTTTTACGCGTGCCCACATCAGCCGGCCTTTTTCCGTGCTGTCGGTGCCGGAACCTGAAATGTAACAGAACGTCATGTCCGGGTTCACACGGCTCATTACACCGGCCACATGCAGCGTAAGCGTGTGCGTGAACTTTGTAAAGGTCGGCTCATCCATGCCTACCGACGAAACGCCGAGGCAGAAAAAACAGGCGTTGTATCCCGCCAGTTCTGCGGCAATCGGTTCCACGTTAAAAAAGTCAGCATGAATAATTTCTTTCAGCTTCGGATGCGTGTATCCGCAGGGCTTGCGGTTAATCACCAGCACAGCTTCTACGTCGTTATCGTTCAGGCATTCGTGCAGCACGCCTTCACCTACCATGCCGGTTGTACCGGTAATAATTGCGCGTATTTTCATTGAAACGGTTTTTTGAAATGCGACACGACAGCGCCGTGTTTATGCCGTAAGGTCGTAAAAACGAAGGAGATTATTTTGATACGGGAATAAAAAACAAAAACGCCTCTTTGCAGAGGCGCTTGTTGTTTTATCAGAGGTCCCGAGCGAATTACAAAAGTGATCCTTGTACACCCGGAGTCAGAAACAAGAAGCGCAACATCCGTTGCGTTTTGTTTTCATGCCCGCCAATCCCCAAACTGCGTTTGCTGCTTGTCAGGCCTAAAAACAAAAACGCCTCTTTGCAGAGGCGCTTGTTGTTTTATCAGAGGTCCCGAGCGGATTCGAACCGCTGTAGCAGCTTTTGCAGAGCTGAGCCTAGCCACTCGGCCACAGGACCTTTTTAAATACTAAGGAGTTTTCATCTCCTCTCCCTAGCCTCCCGATAGCTATCGGGACGGCCACAGGACCTTTTATTACAAGGAGTTTTCATCTCCTCTGCCCTAGCCTCCCGATAACTATCGGGACGGCCACAGGACCTTGATAATTTTCAAGGGACACAAAGGTAAAAAAAAGAACATATCAACAACAAACGCGTATTTTTGATTATTACCGGAAAAAAATGGCCGACGAACTCGATAAAATACTGCGCAAAGCAAAAGCAGAAAACGAAAAACGCAGAAGTGTAACTGTAGCTGCCGATGTGCCGGAAACGCCCCTAGCGCAGCAACCAGTTACTCCGCCCGACGATGAACGTTATGCCGTTTACCGCCGCCTCAGCCCGTGGGGCGTGGGGTTTGTGGAACTGGTGTTGTTTTTTTCCGCCGCCCTTGTATGCTTAATGATGTGGGTTATCGGCTCAGACGCACCGATATGGGTATGGAACGGATACGACATGTTCCTGGTTTGTACAATAACAATCGTAGGGCTTGCAGGTCTGCGCATTCTTTCGGCCGAAGTGTACACCCGGGCTACCTTCAATGCATTCCGTAAATGGAGACAGCACCTCCCCTATCGCCTCGAAGGCTGGGAACACCTTGCCGATATGGCGCACTTCGGAAAAGCACAATACTGGAGCAGTTCGTGCCGCATTACCGTTACGTTCGGAACAAACAGCGAGCCGGCAACTACGGCATTCCGCGAACTGGCCGAAGCATTTTGCATCAAAGCAAACCGGTATTTTTATACGGCTTTTTCCTCCGATCCGCGAACGTCGTGGAAATTAGAAGGAAACGAACTCAGCGGCAGCATCAACGGCGCAATTGCCCGGCTAACCTGGCGTTTCCTGAAACGGGAAATGAACCTGCTCGCCAAACGTTATGGCCAGCCCGAAAAAATTACATTATTTGTAAAACAGGATGTTGAAAAAGTAGAACCCGAATCGTCGGACTAACCACTGACTTTTACACTCACCGCCTCCACATTCCCGTTCATTGGCGGGCGCAGTTTCACCACGTGTACCATCGTGTTTGTTACCTGCGGAAACTTTTGTTTCAGCCGGTTCAGAATACGCTGCGCCACGTGCTCAATCAGTTTCGAGCGGATGGCCATTTCTTCCTTTACAATGTTGTACACGTGCACATAGTCAACCGTTTCGTGCAGGTTATCGCTGGCTGCGGCAGTACTGAAATCCACATCCAGCAGTACATTCACCACGTACTCGCCACCGATGCGGCCCTCTTCGTCCAGGCACCCGTGATAGGCGCGCAGGTGAATGCCATCCACACAAATTTGTGACATGTTATTTCCCGATCGTGTTTAACGCATGCGCCAGGCGACGCACACAGGTTTCTTTTCCGAGAAATGCAGCCATCTCAAACAGCGCCGGTCCGCCCGCCGCACCACTCAGGCACACGCGGAAAAGCTGCATCACGCTGCCCGGGTTGGTATTGGTTGCAGCAGCTGTATCCTTGAATAAATTTTCAAGCGAAACCGCATCCCATTCGGTGTGATTTTCAAACGCGGTTTTCATGGCCGCAATAAATGCAGCGCCTTGCTCATTCCAGCGTTTTTTAATCACTTCAGCATCGTATGTTGCCGGCTCTTCAAACAGGAATGAACCCAGTTCCCAGAATGACAAACGTGGTTCTTCTTTTTCTTCTTTCTCCACATATTTCTCCCCGGCTTCTTCCGCCTTTTTCTTTTCTTCCGCAATCGCAGCGGCTTTGGCGGCCGCATCGCGTTCAATCTGTTCAGGCGTAAGTTCCAGCACAAAGTTGGCTTTCACTTTCAGCAGCGAAACCGCTTTCACAATCTGTTCGTCTGAAGCAGTAACGTTGTGGCGGCCCAGATCAATTTTAAAGACATCTACCAGTTCTTCGTCTGTGCGTTTATGCAGATACTGCTGGTTAAACCAGCGCGCTTTTTTGATATCGAATTTTGCGCCCGATTTGCTCACGCGTTCGATTGAAAAATCAGTAATCAGTTCTTCCAGTGTAAACAGTTCCTGGTTGCCGCTCGGGTGCCATCCCAGCAGCGCAAGAAAGTTGATCACCGCTTCGGGCAGGTAGCCTTTTTCGCGGAAACCCGAAGAAATTTTTCCGGTATCCGGATTCGTCCAGTCGAGCGGAAATACCGGGAAACCGAGCTTGTCGCCATCGCGCTTGCTCAGTTTGCCGTTTCCGTTCGGTTTCAGCAGCAGGGGCAGATGCGAAAACTGCGGCATCACGTCTTCCCAGCCGAGGTAACGGTAAAGCAGCACGTGCAGCGGCGCAGAAGGCAGCCACTCTTCACCACGTATAACGTGTGTAATTTTCATCAGGTAATCATCCACCACGTTGGCTAAGTGATACGTCGGCATGCCATCGCTTTTGTACAACACTTTATCATCCACCTGCGATGATTGTACCACCACCCAGCCACGAATCAAATCGTTGAGGCGCACTTCTTCGTTGCGCGGAATTTTAATGCGCACTACATATTCGTCGCCGCTTTCGAGGCGCTGTTTCACTTCGTCTTCCGAAAGCGTCAGCGAATTTTTCAGGTTCTGGCGGGTAACGGCATTGTATGAAAACGTGGTTTTCATCGCCGTAAACCGTGCACGCATTTCATCCAGTTCTTCTTTGGTGTCAAACGCATAATAGGCGTGGCCGGCATCAATAAGCTGTTTCGCATACTGTGCATACACACCGGCGTTTTTACGGTCGCTCTGGCGATACGGCGCGCAATCGCCGTCACCGAAACCGATGCCTTCGTTGGGTTCAATGCCGCACCATTTCAGGGCTTCAATAATGTACTGTTCAGCACCGGGAACAAAACGGTCCTGGTCGGTATCTTCAATGCGGAGAATAAAATCACCGCCGTGTTTTTTTGCAAATAAATAATTGTACAGTGCAGTGCGTACACCACCAATGTGCAGCGGGCCTGTGGGGCTCGGGGCAAAACGTACGCGGACTTTCCGGTTTTCCATAGTTTATACTTTTTCGGACGGCAAAGATACGCGGTTTGGTTTGTATAAAACAGTTTTTACACCGGGCATGTACGTTTAAAGTAAATCCAGAAACAGTGGCAGTGGCAGTGGCAGTCGGCAGCGGCAGTCGCGCGACCTGATGGCATTCAGGATAACAGCTTTGCTGTTATCCTGAATGCAGACGGAGTATGAACATCACTTTGTAAAAACGACTGCCGCTGCCTCCTGCCGCTGCCACTGGAACCCAAAACTATTTTACACAATCCGGGTTTTGTAATACGATTCATTTTAAACGAACAACTACCTTTGCCCCATGCTGCTGCTCACACCACAAAATTTTCCCGATTACGAACTGCTCGATACCGGCAACTTCGAAAAACTCGAACGTTTCGGTAAATACATCACCATCCGCCCCGAGCCGCAGGCCGTGTGGAACAAGGTGCTTCCCGAGCAGGAATGGCAGCGCAAAGCGCACGTGAAGTTTGTTCCGAAAAGCAGCAATTCCGGCGACTGGAAACGCCTCCGCGACAACATGCCCGACCAGTGGACCATGCAGTACGGGCTGCCCGACAACAAAAAAATTACGTTCCGCCTCGGTTTAACCGCGTTCAAACACGTGGGCATTTTCCCGGAACAGGCGGTGAACTGGAACTACATTTACACGCACCTCCGCAAATGCAAGGCCGAAAAGCCGCGCTTTCTCAACCTGTTTGCCTATACCGGCGGTGCATCGCTTGCTGCAAAAGCAGCGGGAGCCGACGTTACCCACGTTGATTCCATCAAACAGGTGGTTACCTGGGCCAACGAAAACCAGAAACTCTCACAGCTCGACAACATCCGCTGGCTGGTTGACGATGCACTCAAATTCGTGAAACGCGAAGCCCGCCGCGGCAACTTCTACAACGGCATCATCCTCGATCCGCCCGCTTACGGCCACGGTCCCGACGGCGAAAAGTGGAAGCTCGAAGACAACATCGGCGAAATGATGCAGTACGTTACCCAGCTGCTCGACGAAAAAGAACACTTCCTCATTCTCAACGCTTACTCCCTCGGCTTTTCCGCGCTCATCCTGCAAAACCTGCTGCGCGTGGATAACCTTGAAACCGGCGAACTGTACCTGAAAGCAACGTCGGGAACGGTGCTGCCGCTCGGCGTTTTCGGGCGTTTCAGCACGATTTAAGGATCGAATAAAACAGGCAGTAAATCAAGCCCGGCTTTGGTAAAGCAGCTATTATTCCAGTTGGCAGGAGCAGTGAGCAGTGGCAGTCAGCGTGTTTTTCAGAAGATGAATCTGTTCTAATCCAAAATCAGACTGCCACTGCCCACTGCTCCTGCCACTGAATAAACCATCCTCCTTTGTCATTTAACATGTGGAATCCGGCCCATTTCCGCATCTTCTTCTGCGCAGAAAAGTTAAAAAACGTAACGAACGTGCGCTTTTCGCGTTATATAGTGTAAATTCGTGGGGCTGAGAGAATCCTGTAACAGAAAGCAAACCCGATGGAATCAAATTCAAACTATCATATACTGATTGGTAAGCTCGATGAGTTTATCCGGAAGTACTATAAAAACCAGCTCATCCGCGGCGCACTGTATGCAACGGGTTTGCTGCTCGTGTTTTTCCTGGTTGTTGCCACGCTTGAGTATTTCGGTCATTTTAACACCACCGTGCGCACCATTTTATTCTGGGCCTTCGTTGGCGGTTCGGGATTTATTCTCGGTAACTTCATTGCTATTCCGCTGTTCAAACTCTGGAAAATCGGCAAAGTCATCAGCCACGAACAGGCCGCATCCATCATCGGCAAACACTTTCAGAATGTACAGGACAAACTGCTGAACGTACTCGAACTGCAGCACAACACGCCCGACGGCGCAAGCAAAGCGCTTGTTGAAGCAAGTATCAATCAAAAAATCCAGGAGCTGCGCCCCGTTCCGTTTACCGCCGCCATCGACCTGAAACAGAACCGCAAATACGCCCGTTACGCAGCCATTCCCCTGCTCCTGTTTTTTGTGGTGCTGTTTACCAATGCCGATGTGATTACTGACAGTACCAAACGCTTAGTGAATCACGGAACCTATTTCGAAAAAGAAGCTCCGTTTAAATTCACCATCGAAAATGCCAGCCTCAAAGCGGTGGAGCAACACGACTTTCCGCTGAAAGTAAAAATCACCGGCAGCGAAATTCCCGAAAACGCATTCATCACCATTGACGGCGCGGAATACAAACTCGACAAGGAAAACCGCATCCAGTTCAGCTACCTCTTTCGCAACCTGCAGAAAAACGTAACCTTCAGCCTTTCGGCGGATGGATTTTCTACGAAGGAATATACGCTGGAAGTGCAGCCGAATCCGATTGTGCTCAACTTCGATGTGCGCCTCAACTACCCGAAGTACCTCAACAAAAAAGACGAAGTACTGCGCAACACCGGCGACCTGCTTATTCCGGCCGGCACCAAGGTAACGTGGCTGTTCAACACCCGCGCCACCCGCGACCTGCGCCTGTCGTTTAACGACACTGCGTTTAACCTGAAAGCGTCCGGCGAAAATGCGTTTTCGTACAGCAACTATTTCATGAACAGTAAGACGTACGCGGTGCATACCTCCAATGAGTTTCTGCGCAGCGAAGATTCCATCCGTTATGCAATCAATGTGGTTCCGGATCTCTATCCCGGCATCCAGGTGAAAGAAGAAAAAGACAGCATGTCAACGCAGCGCATTTATTTCAAAGGCGAAGTAAAAGACGACTATGGGTTTTCACGGCTCGTGTTCCATTACAAGAAACTGAAAAACGAAGCGGACACGTCAAAAACAGCCGTTACCGAAGAAAAAGAAGAAAGTGTTGCAGTGCCTGTAAACAGTGCGCTTACGCAGGATCAGTTTGTGTATTTCTGGAACCTCGAAAACATGAACATTGCACCGGGGCAGCAGATCGAATACTATTTTGAAGTATGGGATAACGACGGTGTGCGCGGCCCGAAATCAACACGCACGCAGCGCCTCGTATTCCACGCGCCATCGAAAAAAGAACTGTCTGAACAGAACGATAAAAATAACGAGAAGGTGAAAGCCGATCTCGAAACCAGCATCGAGCAGGCCAAAGAACTGCAGAAAGAAATTGATGCGATGTACAAAAAAGTGCTGGAGAAAAAGAACCTGAACTGGGAAGACAAAAAGAAAATCCAGGACCTGGTTGAAAAACAACAGGAGCTGCAGAAAAACATTGACCAGGCCAAACAGGAAAACGCCCGGAACATGCAGCAGCAGCAGGAATACCAGAAAGACAACCAGAACCTGCAGGACAAGCAGGAGCAGCTGCAGGAACTTTTTGACGAAATCATGGACGAGAATCTGAAAAAGCAGCTCGAAGAACTGCAGAAGATGCTCGACAACATGAATAAAGAACAGATGCAGAATGAGCTCGAAAAAATGAAGCTCAACAACAAAGACCAGGAAAAACAGCTCGACCGCACACTGGAACTGTTCAAACAATTGCAGGTGCAGCAGAAAATGGAACAGGCCATCGAAAACCTGCGCGAACAGGCCAAAGAACAGGAAAAACTGGCCGACCAGGCACAGGATAAAAAAGCGGACGCCGACAAACTGAAAGAGCAGCAGGACAAACAGAACAAGGATTTCCAGGAGCTCCGGAAAGAACTCGACAAGATTGAAAAACTGAACGAAGAACTGGAACAGCCCGAAAACATCGAGAACACCGATGTGCAGGAAATGGAAATCCAGCAGCAGCAGCAGCAAAGCTCCCAGAAGCTCGACCAGAAGAAAAAGCAGGATGCCGGCAAAAATCAGAAAGATGCGGCCGAAAAAATGAACCAGCTGGCCGATAAAATGGAGAAACAGCTCCAGGAAATGCAGCAGCAGGGAGAAGATGCTGCCGCGCTCCGCCAGATTCTCGAAAACCTCATCCAGCTGTCGTTTGACCAGGAAGCCCTTATGGGCAAACTGAAAACCACGCCCACCAGCAGCCCGGAATACCCTTCCGTTGCCCGCGAACAGAATAAACTGAAAGACAACGCCGCCGTTATCGAAGACAGCCTGCTGGCACTCAGCAAACGCAATCCGAAGGTGTCGTCGAAAATCAACCAGGAAATTACGCGCATCAACAACAACATGGAAAAAGCCATCAGCTACCTGGCCGAACGCCAGAGCCCCGATGCGCAAAACCGCCAGCAGCAGACCATGACCTCCGTGAACAACCTGGCACTGATGCTTGACGAATCGCTGCAGCAGATGATGCAGCAGATGAACCAGCAGAACAAAATGCAGGGTAACGGCAGCTGTAACAAACCGGGCGGCAAAGGCTCCCCGAAACCGAGCATGGCCCAGCTCCGCCAGATGCAGCAACAGCTCAATAAAAAAATGCAGAGCATGTCTGAAGGCCAGCAAAAAGGGCAGGGACAAAAAGGCAAAAACGGCGAGAGCGGTAAAAACGGGGGCATCTCCCAGGAACTGGCCAAAATGGCCGCCCAGCAGGAAATGATCCGCAACATGCTTCGCGAATCCATGCAGGGGCAGGATAAAAACAAACCGGGCAATAAACCCGGCGGAAACGTGGAATCGAAAATGGAAGAAACCGAGCTCGACCTCGTTAACAAACGCATCACCGCCGAAACGCTCAAACGCCAGCAGGAAATCCTGAACAAGCTGCTGGATTATGAAAAAGCGGAAAAAGAACGCGAAATGGACAACAAAAGAAAATCCGACGAAGCAAAAAATCAACAAATAAGTAACCCTGACGCGTTTTTAGAGTATAATAGGCTTAAACAAAAAGAAGCAGAGCTGTTAAAAACCGTTCCCCCTGGCTTGTCCCCGTTCTACAAGTCCAAGGTTAACGACTACTTTAACGGAGTCGATAAAAAATGACCCACGAAGAACTGACTATGGAAAAGGAACAAAATTTGAGTTTTGCTTCCAAAACCGAAAACATAAGTCTCGTTGAAAAACTGATTGATCAGATTTGCGCTGATTACCAGGTCAGTGAGGATCACTATGGCAATATGCTTGTGGCCCTTACCGAAGCGGTAAACAACGCCATTCTGCACGGTAACAAGTCGAATCCGAACAAGCAGATCGACGTGCACTTTATGCCCCAGGGAAATAACCAGCTTTCATTCCGAATTAAAGACCAGGGCAATGGTTTTGATTTCGATTCCCTGCCCGACCCGACCAACCCGGAAAACCTCGAAAAGCCAAACGGCCGCGGTGTATTCCTCATGCGCCACCTGGCCGACAAAGTCGAGTTTTCGGATAACGGCAGTGCGGTAACGCTGTTTTTTAATATTTCGGCCAATTAATACCGGCGCTCCCCTGCCCGCTTTTTCTTTAAATTATTTGTTTCAAATGAGGCTTTTGAAGGTACGAATCAGAAGTGCAGCTAATATCGTATTTTAGTTTTCGCACAACGATCATCTGGTTTTGTTGAATCAAACTGCAAACTGCCGACTGCAAACTCGGAAATGCCGTTATTTTAAGATTACCGAAGTTAGTACACTGGCTATTTTAAACGATCCTTAGTTTACCTTTGCAGGCCATGCCTGAAAAAAACATCTTTTTTGTAAGTCAGAAACCCGGCTTTGTGCTGCGCCGGAAAACCGAGCTGCGCCATTGGCTCAATGCCGTTGCAGCAAAAGAAAGCTGCAGCATCGGTGAACTCACCTATATTTTTACAACCGATAAAGCCGTGCTCAATATCAATAAACAATACCTGCAGCACGATTATTATACCGATGTAATTACGTTCGATTACAGCGTAACCGAAAAGCGCAAACGTATTGTTTCCGGCGACATTTTCATCAGTATTGATCGGGTTGCCGATAATGCCCTTACAGAAGAAGAAACCTTTAAACGGGAACTCGGCCGGGTTATGGTACACGGTTTGCTTCACCTGTGCGGCTATCGCGATAAAACGAAAAAAGAAGAACTTGCGATGCGCAAACTCGAAGACTTTTATCTAACTTTACCTGAACACAAAAAAAGAAACGCATGAAAAAGCAGTACCTCCTCGCACTGTTCCTGGTTATGTTTGGCTTCTCTGCTATGTCAATTGCTCAAACAGCAACTAAAGCACCCGCTGCCGCTACCGGGTTAAGCGAAAAAGCAAAAGCACTTTGCAAAACCTGGAAGTATACCGGATCGGAAAACTTTTCGCTCGAACAGCCTCCCGCTGATACCCAGCTCAACGACCAGATCATTTTAATGGAAGACGGTCGCTTCCGTTGGATACAGAACGGTAATCCCGTTGTAGGAACCTGGACCATTGACAAAGCCAATACCTGGATTGTTTTTACACAGGATGTAACCAAAGAAATGTTCAAAATCAAAGTACTTGAAAGCTCGTCAACCAAACTGAAGGTTGATTACCGCGATAAAGACGATGTGCACAACATCCTGATCTATTCATCAGCGAAGTAAAAAGCATCAATCAATTTAGAAAGGCTGTTTCACGTGAAACAGCCTTTTTTTATGGGCAGCTCCTCCCCTGTTCGAATGCTTTTCACAAGCTGTTACTGTTCTTCTTACCTTTGCCCCGATCATGATACAAGAATATGACGTAATTGTTGTTGGTGCAGGCCACGCCGGCTGTGAAGCTGCCGCTGCCGCTGCCAACATGGGTTCATCGGTTTTGCTGGTGACCATGAATATGCAAACCATCGCCATGATGAGTTGCAATCCGGCCATGGGGGGAATTGCCAAGGGCCAGATTGTTCGTGAGATTGATGCCCTCGGTGGCTACTCCGGAATTGTAAGCGATAAAAGTGCCATCCAGTTCCGTATGCTCAATCGTTCCAAAGGTCCGGCCATGTGGAGCCCGCGTACGCAGAACGACCGTGCCCGCTTTGCTGAAGAATGGCGCATGATGCTGGAAGCAACACCAAATGTTGATTTCTGGCAGGATATGGTGAAAGGCCTGCTGGTGAAAGATGATCGTGTGTACGGTATCGTTACCGGCATGGGCATGGAAATTAAAGCCAAAGCGGTTGTACTTACCAACGGAACTTTTCTGAACGGATTGATCCACATCGGCGAAAAACAATTTGGCGGCGGCAGGTCAGGGGAGAAGGCGGCTACCGGAATTACGGAGCAACTGATTTCCCTCGGACTGGAAAGCGGTCGAATGAAAACCGGAACACCCCCGCGTATTGATGGCCGCTCGCTTGATTATTCCAAAATGGAAGAACAGCCAGGCGATGAACATCCTGAAAAGTTTTCGTACAACACCGATATCAAACCGCTGGAAAAACAACGCAGCTGTTACATTACCTATACGAATGATGAGGTACACGATATCCTGAAAACGGGTTTCGATAAATCGCCGATGTACTCCGGACGTATCCAGGGACTTGGTCCGCGGTACTGTCCTTCAATCGAAGATAAGATCAGCCGCTTTGCTGACAAGGACCGGCACCAGATTTTTGTGGAACCTGAAGGCTGGAACACCGTTGAGATTTATGTAAACGGTTTTTCAACTTCCCTGCCCGAAGAAGTACAGATGGCCGCGCTCCGTAAAATTGCCGGGTTTGAGAAAGCAAAGATGTTCCGTCCCGGTTACGCCATTGAATACGATTATTTTCCGCCCCAGCAGCTCGACCTGACGCTTCAGACCCGGAAAATTGAGAATTTATACTTTGCCGGCCAGATTAACGGAACCACAGGCTACGAAGAAGCCGCCTGCCAGGGTATAATGGCTGGTATAAATGCGCATCTCAAGATTAACGGTCGTGAGCCGTTTATCCTGCAGCGTTCCGAAGCCTATATTGGCGTGCTGATTGATGACCTGGTTACCAAAGGCACTGACGAACCGTACCGGATGTTTACTTCACGGGCGGAATACCGAATCCTGCTGCGCCAGGACAATGCCGATATCCGGCTCACACCGAAGTCGCATGAGCTGGGGCTTGCCTCGGCTGAACGTCTTGCCCGTGTTTCACAGAAAACAAAAGGAGTAGAGCAGATCATCAAATACTTTAAAGAACAAAGCATCGATCCGGAGCGGATGAATCCGCGCCTCGGTGAAATCGGTTCTTCGCTGCTTACTCAAAAGGTGCGCATGTTTAATGTGCTTTCCCGTCCGGGCGTTACGGTTTCCGACTTTGCACAGCAGGCAGGAGAAGTAAACGATTTCCTGGCTGGTTTTGATAAGGAGATCGTGGAGGAGGCCGAGATCCTGATGAAGTATGAAGGTTACATTGCCCGGGAAAGCGATCAGGCCGATAAACTGTCTCGTTTAGAAAATATCCAGCTGAACGATGATTTTCCGTACCACCAGCTGACCTCACTATCATCCGAGGCGCGCGAAAAGCTTTCCAAATTAAAACCACGCTCCCTGGGGCAGGCATCCCGCATCAGTGGCATCAGTCCGGCTGATATTTCTGTTTTGCTGGTATACCTGGGCAGGTAAATCGCCTCAGAAGTACCCAAAGCATAATTTCCAATACTGTTCGCCGAAACTCAAAAACGAGTTTCGGCGATTTTTTTACCCCGATTTTTTCACGTGAAACATCCCTGGAACAAAATACGAGACCGGCAATTTTCCCCGGGGACAATTTTTTTGTTCCATTTCCCCAGTTAAAAAATTTCCCCTGAAGCAAATTTTCACCCGGCATTTGAAACCCAAATCAAACGGCTGAACATCCCCAAACGGAAAAACCAGCTCCTGGGTTTTTGATCCAAAAACGCATTTTTCATCCAGAACAAAAAATCCCGAATCGTACAAAAGACAAAAATTCAACCCACCCCAAAAATTTCACTTGGATATTTCTGCAACCCCAAATCGGATTATTGAACATTTTGACACCGAAATGCAGTAACCCGAAATCGGGGTTCAAGACACTTTTTTCACCTCTGCACCAGCATATCAAAATGACCCTTTCATGGGAAATTTCACCCGCGAACCAATTTTTCAAATTTGCCCATTCCGTTCATTTCTCCCAATACTGTTCTAGCCACCGTTTTCGTGTAAACCATTGTACCCCTAAAAGCCTGAACCTGTTCCACGTGGAACCCCTTTATTATCATTATATAAAAAGGCTATAAATAGCTATAAAACAATAAGATAGACTATATTATAGCATATTACATTATATATATAGCCTCACAATATGATTGTTCCATGTGAAACACACATAAAATGGACTTCCGTGAAGCATATATCGCCCTAACATTTGTATTATTAATACATAACAAGCTATAAATCAATAATATATGCAAAATTTATAGATTAGTTCCACGTGGAACAAATGACGGCCCAACCAAACGCAAAAACTTTCCAGTTTCCGGGTTTTGAGCAGGAGGTCTGTTTTTGATGAAACGTACAGCCGGGGCAAAAACGAAAAATCCGGTCAGGGCGAAACTCGAAAAGTGGCGATCCGGATTCTGGACGAGCAAGTGACCTGGGAAAATGAATTCAGGAAATCGGGGAGGGGTTGAGGCGATAATCAGGAAAAGTGAAAAACGGGTTTGGGGGATTTTGGGAAGCAGCCAGGTAAGAAAACGAAAACCGGATAGGAGCAGCACCCGGTTTCGGACGCCAGCCAAAAACCCGGAAATGCGATCGAATGTTCCCGGGAAAAAAACGGGAGGGAAGAAAAGACTTTCCTGGTTGGCTAAAAATCCTGCAGCATTTTTCTGAAATAGTTGAGCCGTTGAACCTGCATGAATTTTATCCCGCAATCCGCATTTAACAGCAAATGTCCATTTTGGAGCAAATGCTGCGGGATTCTCAAATTTAAGCGAGCACTCCCTTTAAAAATGAGCAGCAAACATTTCCATCGCTTAATTTGAGTTTATATTTGCTCCCCTAACGCATCCGATGAAGACACTTTCCAACTGCCCGATCTGCGATTCTGCCGATCTGACCAAAGCCATTACCAGTTTCGACCACACCGTTTCCAAACAGCACTTCGACATCAGCCGGTGCAATGGCTGCGGATTTCATTTCACCAATCCGCAACCGGAACCGGCCGAGCTGGGCAAATACTACGAGTCGGACGATTACATTTCGCATTCCGATTCGGAGGCAGGCCTGGTGAACAAGATTTACAAGCGGGTGCGGAAAATAACGCTGAAGCGTAAACTGAACCTCGTGAACCGTCCCGATGTTTCGGGTTCGGCCAAAGGCAAACTGCTGGATGTGGGCTGTGGCACCGGTTACTTTCTCGACAGCTGCAAAACCGATGGCTGGGATGCCACCGGCATTGAACCCGGAAAACAGGCCCGGGAATATGCCATCAGCAAATTCGGGCTGAATGTGCTGGAAGAGGAAAAACTGAACACCTTAACCCCGCACAGCTTTGATGTAATAACCATGTGGCACGTGCTGGAACACGTCCCGTTTTTGAACGAACGCGTTACCGAACTGAAACAACTGCTGAAGCCGGGCGGAACATTAATTGTTGCCGTACCGAACCGCACGAGCTACGATGCAAAACATTATGCAGAAAACTGGGCTGCATGGGATGTGCCCCGGCACCTCTGGCATTTTTCGCCGGATGATATCCGGAAACTGTTTGCAAAGGCAGCTATGGAAGTAAAAGAAATCCTGCCGATGAACTTTGATGCGTACTACGTTTCCCTGCTGAGTGAGAAATACAAAAACGGGAAGAGCAGTTACTTTTCCGCCTTCCGCAGCGGCTGGGTTTCCAACTCCCGGTCAGGCACCAATCCGCCCACCTGTTCAAGCCAGATTTACATCATCAAAAACAAATAATTCATGATGCGCGGGTTCAGCACCATTCTGCTGCTTGTTGTTTCTAATGTATTCATGACGCTGGCCTGGTATGGCCACCTCAAGTTTAAAGAATGGAAATGGTTTGAGCAGGCCGGATTGTTTGTCGTGGTACTTGTCAGCTGGGGACTGGCCTTTTTCGAATACTGTTTCCAGGTGCCCGCTAACCGTTTGGGATACAAAGAAAACGGAGGACCTTTTTCCCTGGTCGAACTGAAAGTGCTGCAGGAAGCCATCACACTCATCGTATTTACCATCTTCATGATGGTGTTTTTCAAAGACGAGCCATTAAAATGGAACCATTATATCGGATTTCTATTTCTCGTTTTGGCCGTTTATTTCATCTTTCGCAAGTGATGCGTGTGGAATTTGGTCCGATCAATCCCTAACCAAAAAGAGCAGGACCTCGTATCATTCAAAAAAAAAGGTATTTTCGGAATCTTTAAAGAAACAACCGGGATCAAATCTGGTCGTTTCGGAGCATCTCCCGAAGTAATATTCCTTACACAATAATTCGGACAGGAGTCAGTAAATGAAAAACAACGACGATCTTTTTCAGCTCATCAAAACGCTGAACAAAGAAGAAAAACAGTTTTTCCGTTTATATGCGTCCCGCGTAAGCACCAAGGGCGACAGTAACTACGTCCGGCTTTTCAATGCCATTGATAAGCAGGAGGAGTACGACGAAAAAGCAATACGTAAACAGTTTGTGGGCCAGAGCATCGAAAAATTCCTGGCTTCGAGTAAACACGAACTGTACGGCGTAATTTTGAAAAGCCTGCACGCCAAAACAGAAGAAGAATCGCCCGAGGCGAAGCTGCGCATGCTGCTGCACTACGCAGAGGTGCTGGCCGTAAAAGGCCACGAAGAACAGGCACGAAATACGGTGAACGAAGCGCGGCAGCTTGCCGAAACACACGAGCTGTTGACGTACCTGCCGGAAATTCTGCACCTCGAGTTTTCCTACATGCCCGGCGACGACAAGGAACAGCAGCTGAAACGGGCAGGCGCTTTTTACGACGAACACCAGCAGGTGATGCGCAAATTAGAAAACCGCGCACTGTATGAACGCTTAGATAAACAGGTGCGTTTTCTGACGCAGAACCTCGCCTACGGACACAGCAACAACAAAGACGCGATCAGTAGCTTTTTGGAGAAACCGGAGATCGCAGACGAACGGCATCCGCTTACCGTAATGGCGCGTTATTATTTTCATCACATCCGCGCGCTGTGTGCATTTAACCTGCGCAACTTTGAAGAAACCTACAACCAGTCGAAACTGGTTTTTGAACTGTCGCAGCAGCATGCACCCATTCTGCAGCACGATGCGGCACGCTATATTTCGCTGCTGCACCATTATTCAAACGCCTGCTCGGTAACGGGGCGCATGGAGGAAATGAAAGAAGTGTGCCGGCGCATTCGCCAGGTGCAGACCAACGACGAACGGCTGAAGGCACGCGCGTTTCAATATTCCACCAATGCCGAGTTTAATATTTACCTGGCCGAAGCAAATTTCGACGCGGTAGAAAAACTTGCCCAGCGGGTAGAGGACGAGTTGCCACAATACCGGCAGCACATGGAGCGTGTGTTTGTTCTCATCATCTGCGGACAAACAGCCTATTCCTGGTTCCTGCTCGAACAACACAACAAAGCACTGAAGTGGCTGAACGAAGCACTCAACCTTGTACAGGTAAACCACCGCGACGACATTACGCTGATGCTGCGCCTGCTGGAAGTGCTGCTGCATTTTGAGCTGGGCAACCACGACCTGGTGGACTACCGCCTGAAAGCGCTGATCCGTTACATTTCGCCGCGGGCAGACCGATTTAAAACGGAAGCCATTTTTATCCAGGGCATCCGCAAAATTACAACCGCCAATTCGCGTGAACAGCTGCACCAGATTTTACGGAATGTGAAAGCAGCCATTGACAATGAAACGGGAGGTGATGCGTACGAAAAGCAGATGAAAGCACACCTCAACCTCAACATCTGGCTGAACGGAAAACTGTCAGGCGTGCCCATGCGCGAGCTGCGCAAACAGAATGAAGCAGAAACGAAAAAACGGGTGGCAGAATGAAAGAACACGCGATTTTACACCAGCTCATCAAAACGTTCAGCAAAAGCGAGAAACGGTATTTCAAACTGTTTGCTTCACGGGGAACCAATAACGGCAGCGACGAAGCGGCCATACGTCTGTTCGATCAGTTTGACAAACAGGAGCTGAAAGACGAGCAGCGCGAAATGGAAACACAGAGTGCCGCATTTTCAGAAACCGCACTCCGGCTCAACGATCTGATTATGAAGAGCCTGCACTCGTTTCACGAAGAAAAAACGCCCGAGCCACGCATCCGCGCGCAACTGCATTACACCGAACTGCTGCTGGCCAAAGGACTTGAAAAACACGCGCGGCAGCAGCTGAAAGTGGCGCGCGACATTGCCCGCAAACACGAACTGCTCGAATACATGCCAGCCATACTGGAGCTGGAGCTGGCCATGGCCGACAAAGACAACCGCGAAGTGCAGTACAAAAAAGCGCAGCTGTTTTATGATGAATACTGCGATGCGCTTTCGCGCCTGGAGGTGCAGTCGCTGTATGCAAAACTGCTGAAAGAGGTAAACCTGTTTGCACAACGCACCCCGTATCAGCGAAGCAAAAAAAATGATTTTGCCGATATTGACACGTTCCTTGCCATGCACGAAGTAAAGGCAGAGCAGGGACCCTCGTCCATCCGGTCGCAGTTTTTTTTCAACGACATTCATGTAGTGGCCGCATACATCAAAGCGGATTACAACACGATGTATTTTTACAGTTCGCGCCTGGTGCGGATGGCGCAGGAGCACCCGGATGTGCTGCAGTATGAAACGGAAAAATACGTTTCCATTTTAAGCCGCCACGCCTCCGCATCGGCCCTCATGCGCCTGCCGCACGAACTGCTGGAAACCGCACGCCTGCTGCGCGCCATCAACACCACCGACGAGCGCCAGAAAGTAAAAATATTTGTAAACGCGATGAGCGCCGAGTTCAACACCTGTGTGTTGCAGCGCGACCCGGATCTGATCCGCAAATCGCTGCAGCAGCTGGAAGAGGGCTACGAAACGTTTCACAGGCGGCTCGACAGTACCTACGCCTTCCTGCTGCCGGCACAGGGCGCCATGTGGGCGTTTGTGATGGGCGATATGCATAAGGCACTGCACTGGTCGGAGATTGCGCTTTCCACCGGTAGCATGCACGACCGCGAAGACATTATGCTGCCGCTGCGCATTACGCAGATACAGTCGCTGTATGAACTCGGTGATTTTGAAAAACTGCGGCAGAAAACGCGCGCGCTGTACCGTTACCTGATGGGCAAAACGGCGCATTACCGAATTGAAAAAGCGCTCGTGGAACACATCCGCAGCCTGGCCCGTTCAACAGCGGCGAACAAAGAAAAACAGTTCTTCACCGGCCTGCGCGATTCCATTGCCGCAGCGCTTACCGAATCGCCCGACGACCGGCGGTTCTTTGGCGGCTACACCGACCTGGTGGCGTGGATTGATTCGAAAGTGCTGGGTGCAGCGCCCCTGCTGCCTTTGCTGAACGAAGAAGAAGACCCCGCGCCCAAAAAGCCGGCCCGTAAAACGGCGCGGAAGAAAAGCTGAACGTTGCAGGCAGCGCATTTTGGTGGCAGGTGAGGAGGGATGCATTCCGCCCTTATCCGGCGGAAAGACCGTGTTTTCAATCCCGGCGGGTATAATAATGTTATCTTTGCCCCCCAAATTACAGTCAACAACGCCGCCGTGAAACAGGAAGAAATAAACAAACGCCGCACCTTCGGAATCATCAGCCACCCGGATGCCGGTAAAACCACGCTTACCGAAAAGCTGCTGCTTTTTGGCGGCGCCATTCAAACGGCCGGCGCGGTGAAAAGCAACAAGATCAAAAAAACCGCCACGTCCGATTTCATGGAAATTGAACAGCAGCGCGGCATTTCCGTGGCCACCTCGGTTATGGGATTTGAATACAAAGGCTTTAAAGTAAATATCCTCGATACCCCCGGCCACAAAGACTTTGCCGAAGACACCTACCGCACGTTAACCGCGGTTGACAGTGTTATACTTGTGATTGACTGCGTGAAAGGCGTGGAAGAGCAAACGCGCAAGCTGATGGAAGTGTGCCGCATGCGGAATACGCCCGTGATTTTGTTTGTGAATAAAATGGACCGCGAAGGCCGTGATCCGTACGAGCTGCTGGATGAAGTGGAGAAGGAACTGAAAATACATACGCGCCCGCTTTCGTGGCCCATCGGTATTGGCGGAACCTTTAAAGGGGTTTACAATTTATTTGAAAAAGAGCTGCAGCTTTTTTCGCCGGGAAAAACAAAAATTTCGGACGATGTTATTGCCATCGAAGACCTGGATTCGCCCGAACTGGTAAAACAGATCGGAGAAGATGCCGCTGCGAAACTGCGTGAAGACGTGGAACTGATTGAAGGCATTTACGAACCGTTTGACCGCGACCTGTACTTAGATGCATACCTGGCACCGGTGTTTTTCGGCAGCGCCATCAACAACTTCGGCGTAAAAGAACTGCTCGATACGTTTGTAAACATTGCCCCGGCACCGCTGCCGCGTGTTACAGACAAGCGCACGGTGAACCCGGACGAAAAAGAGTTCAGCGGGTTTATTTTTAAGATTCACGCCAACCTCGATCCCAATCACCGCGACCGCATTGCGTTCTGCCGCGTGGTTTCCGGGAAATTTGAGCGGAACAAATTTTATTACCACACGCGCCTCGATAAAAAACTGCGGTTTTCGAACCCGGTGGGTTTTATGGCCAACGAAAAAAACATTGCCGAAGAAGCCTGGCCGGGCGATGTGGTAGGGCTTTACGATACCGGCAACTTTAAAATAGGCGATACGCTTTCGGAAGGCGAAATGCTGGCCTACAAAGGCATTCCGAGCTTTTCGCCGGAAATTTTCAAAGAGCTCATCAACAAAGATCCGCTCAAATCGAAGCAGCTTGAAAAAGGCATACGCCAGCTTACAGACGAAGGCGTGGCGCAGCTGTTTGTGCGGCAGCCCGGCAACATCAAAATCATAGGCACGGTGGGCGACCTGCAGTTTGAAGTAATCCAGTTCCGCCTGCTGAACGAATACGGCGCGGCCTGTTCGTTTATGCCGCTGCATTATTACAAGGCCTGCTGGTTTACCTCTGAAGACAAAGCGGCCTACGAGCGCTTTATTTCACGCAAGCACCAGCATATTACCTACGACAAGGAAGACCGCCCGGTATTTATGGCCGAAAGCGAATGGAATATCAATGTTACACGTGAAGCGTTCCCGGAAATTGAGTTTCATTATACCTCGGAATTTAAGGGCGGGAAGAAGTAAGCGGGTACAAAAAAGGGACTGAAAGCATCTCGCGTATCAGTCCCTAAATGTGACCCCGGAGGGATTCGAACCCCCAACCAACAGAACCGGAATCTGTCATTCTATCCAATTGAACTACGGAGCCTTTACGGGTGCAAAGATAATAAGAACGGCGATCATACAATAAAAACAGCAAAAAGGAGTTATTACGGGGCTGTTTCGTATGGCAAACCGGTACAGCTGCTAAAGGACATTCTTAAATTTGTATCTTCGTACAAGGCATGAAAACAATTCTTCTCAGGCAATTTATTGCGCTCCTGTTTATCACTACGCTTCTGCAGGGACTTGGCGCGCAGAATATCGGCATCGGCGAATGGCGGCTGCACCTGCCCTATAAAAACTGCATTGATGTAACCGGCAACCGCGACCAGATTTACGGCGCAACGGAAAGCGGACTTTTTATTCTCAACCAGGCCGATAATTCCATTGAGTTACTGAACAAAGTAAACGGCCTTTCGGATATCAACGTAAAAGCCATTTCGTGGAATGAAACCACAAAGTCGCTTTTCGTGGGGTATAAAAACGCGAACATTGACATTGTAAAAGGCAAAACCATTGTAAACCTGCCGGATATCAAACGGGCGCAGATTGTAGGCAACAAAACCATCAACGGCGTTTATTTTATCGGCAAGCTGGCGTATGTGGCCTGCGGGTTCGGCATCGTGGTGGTGGATATGGATCGCCTCGAAATAAAAGAAACGTATTACATCGGCCCGAACGGTTCATACATTGAAGTGAATGACATCACTTCGGATGCCAATAACATTTACGCCGCCACCGAAAACGGCGTGTACTGGGCGCCGCTCAACAGTCCGAACCTCGCCAACTTTTCTTCGTGGACACGCTACCTCGCCCTGCCCATAGGCATTTACAACAAGCTGCTTGTATTCAGCAATCACCTGCTGGCGAATAAATATGCGCCCACATTCCAGGACGATGTATTGCACCGGCTGAATCTTACAACACAGGTTTGGGACACAATGCCCAACATGGTGAATTATGAAGTTAAAGACATGATTACCAATGAAAACGGCCAGGTGCTTTATATCGCTGAAAAGTACGGGGTGTTTTTATTTAACTCCAACTTCGATCCGCCACAGATCGGTTACACGTACTTTCCGCCGAGCGGTCCGGGTCCGAACCCGAATGCCATTTTCTTCGATCCGTTTTTCGCCATCTGGGTTGCCGATCAGAACTACGGTATGGTGCGTATGCCGTACCTCAACCTTGGTGTTCCTTATTCGCCTGACGGACCACGCACGGCCAGTGTGTTTGACATGAGCATGGAAAACGGTCACCTCATTGTTGCGCCGGGCGGCAAGAACGACGCGTGGGGAAATATCTACAATATTGACGGCGTATTCTCGTACAACAAAGGCGACTGGATTACCTACAACGGAACCATCAACCAGGCGTTTGATACCATCTGGGACATTCTCTCCTGTGCGCAGGTTCCGGAAGAAGACAATCATTTTTTCCTGGGCTCGTGGGGCCGCGGTCTTACCGAAGTTTCCGGAACGAATGTGACCAATGTTTATAATCATCTGAACAGCACGCTGCGTGTGAATCCGGCAACCAACGACCATGTTGATATCGGGGGCATCGGGTTCGACGACGACAAAAACCTGTGGATGACGAATTCGTTTGTTACCACATGCCTCAATGTGCGCAAGGCCGACGGCACCTGGCAGGCATTTGATTTTACCGGCATCATAAGCACAGGTACAACCGTGGGCAATATACTCGTCACCAAAAACGGGCAGAAATGGATGATTCTTCCGCGCGGTTCGGGTATGCTGGTGTTTGACGATAACGGTACGCTTTCGAATGTGAGCGATGACAAAAAGAAAAAGCTCGGCTTTACCATTGGCGCAGGAAATATTTCCGGCGGCGATGTGCTTTGTATGGCCGAAGACAAAGACGGCGAAATATGGGTAGGAACCGACGAAGGCATCTGCGTATTTTATTCCCCGGAAACCGTATTCAACAGCGCCGGGTTTGATGCACAGCAGATACTGATTGAACAGGACGGCTACGTACAGATCCTGCTCGAAACGCAGGTGGTTACAGCCATTGCCGTTGACGGTGCCAACCGCAAATGGATCGGTACCGAAAGCGGGGGCGTATTCCTGATGTCAGACGACGGGACCAAACAGGTGCTGCAGTTCAACACCGAAAACAGCCCGCTGCTGTCCAATACCATTACCTCCATTGTGATTGACAAAACCAGCGGGGAAGTGTTTTTCGGAACCGACAAAGGCATTATTTCTTACCGCGGCGATGCAACCGAAGGCGGCGAAACCAACGGCGATGTGTATGCGTTTCCGAACCCGGTAACACCGCAATACGACGGACCCATTGCCATCAAAGGATTGGTGAAGGACGCAGATGTAAAAATTGCAGATGTGCGCGGCAATGTGGTTTATCAGACCAAGGCACTCGGCGGGCAGGCCACGTGGAACGGCCGCAACTTCAAAGGCGAACGCGCTGCAACAGGTATATACCTCGTGTTCATCACCAACGATGACGGAACAGAAACCGCAATCACCAAGATTCTTTTTGTAAACTGATCCATGCTGCACACCACGCGGGGCATTGTTTTACACACCATTCCGTATTCTGACAGCAGCGTAATCGTTAAAATTTATACCGAACAGTTCGGCCTTCAATCCTACATCGTTAGCGGAGCGCGCAGCAAAAAAGGAAAACGCCGCGCCAACCTGCTGCAGCCGCTTTCGCAGCTGGACCTGGTGGTGATGCATCGCGAAAAAAACAACCTGCACCGCATTACGGAACTGAGCTGCGGCGAGCCGTACAAAACCATTTCCGAAGACATACGGAAAACAAGTGTGGCGCTTTTCCTGGCCGAAGTGCTGCTCAAATCCATGCGCGAAGAAGAGAGCCGGCCTGATTTTTACCGCTTCATTGCCAACGCGCTGCACATCCTCGATCTCGACACCGGCTCCTGTGCCAATTACCACTTCTGTTTTCTCATGCAGCTCACGCGCTTTCTCGGCTTTTATCCGCAGCCGCCCGAAACGGTTCGTCACGGTTTTTTCGACCTGCAGGAAGGCGTGTTCCGCACCGATGCGCCCTGGCATCCGTATTACGCCGAGCCGCAACAGGCCGAGCTCATTGCACGCCTGATGCCCGTGGGCTTCGACCAGATGGATACGCTTGATTACACCAATACACAGCGCCGCGAACTGCTGCAGATGCTGCTGCGTTACTTCGAGCTGCACCTCGAAAACATGCGCGAAATAAAATCGCACAAGGTGCTTGAAGTTGTTTTTGCGTAAAGAGCGAAACCAACTTTCCTTTTATTTTTGCGCATGCGTTTTTTATTCCTCCTGGTAATTTCTTTTTGGGTGGCAGGCGCGCAGGCGCAGGTGCTTAACGTAGAAGGACAACGTTTTGTGAACGACACCAACGGCTGGGTGGGGCGCGTCGGGTTTTCGTTTCAGCTGCTGCAGAATACAAAACAGGTGATCGGCCTGGGCAACGCCGTACACGTGCAGTACCGGCATAACCGCCACCGCGTGCTGCTGCTCAGCGACCTGAATTTTATTCGCGCCGGCGGAACCGACTTTGTAAATACCGGCTACCAGCACATCCGCTACAACAACAAGCTGAACGACCATTTTACCTGGGAAGCATTTGTGCAGACACAATACAACAAAGTGCTGCTCATGGATTTTCGCGGCGTAGCAGGAACCGGTCCGCGCGTGAAACTCGTGAAAAAAGAAAACCTGCACCTCTATGCCGCCGCATTGTATATGTTCGAACACGAGCGCATCACCGGCGACAGCATTACGTTTAATGATCACCGCCTGAGCAGTTACATCACGACCACGTGGGTGTTATCCAAACATGCTGATTTTTCGGCCACTGTTTTTTACCAGCCCAACCTCGCTGATTTTTCCGACATGCGCATTGCAGGCGACATGGCCCTCGACATCGGCATTACCAAAAAGCTGGGCTTCCGTACCACGTTTAACTGGCTGTACGATAACAAACAACCGGCAGGAGTTCCGGAGCTCACGTACCAGCTGAAGAACAGCTTAGACTGGCGTTTCTGATCAGTTTTCGCCGGTTGTTTTTTTCGGCCGGATTTCATTCTGCTGCGCATCCAGCTTCCGGAAAAAATACGGCATCAGGTCCAGGTTACTGTTCACGGTAAGTTTAAATCGCGTAACCTGTTTTTCTTCGATGTCGAACGGAATAACAGTGGTGCCGAACACCGGGTTGCTGAACGTGCAGTGAAACGAATTGCCGTTAAGGTATTCCAGTTTCCCTTTCAGCCCGGGATGATGTTCCATGGTCAGCTCCAGGTTGTTGTTTACCGCCTTGATGGTAACGCGCCCGTAAGTTGAATCGCGGTACGTGCCTTCAAACGCGGACAGGGGCAGGGGCAGTTTGTTTTTAGCCGCGATCGTTTTTTTGTAAAGTTCGTTTTCCGCATCTTCTTTTACCCGTGCGTTGGTTGCGCGCTTGAGGTAAATGGTGTTGTAATTGCGGTACGGCTGTTTCAGAAACGCATCGAGCAGCTGGTAATACAGCGCTTTGTAGAGGCTGTTGTTGTCGCTGTTGGTGAGAATTACAAAGCCCAGTTTTTCTTCCGGCACCAGCGTTACATTCGACAGGAAGCCGCCCGCGCCGCCATCGTGCGAAATCACTTTTCGTCCGCCGTAATCGGCCAGGTACCAGCCCAGCCCGTACGCCGAAAAATGTTTTGTCGGGAAAAATGTTGGGTTCAGATTATCAATAAAAATCTGCGTCGAATACGTTTCATCCAGCACGCTGTAAGGCACCACCTGCTGCCCGTTAAAGCGGCCGCTGTCGAGGTGCATGCGCACCCATTTCAGCAGGTCGTTCACCGAAGAGTTTACCGATGCTGCCGGCCCGAGGTTGTCTATGTGATCATACGGCACCACAATTTCTTTTCCGTTGGCGCGTGTGTGCGGACGTGCTGCATTTTTATCCGACACGATGGCCTGGTTTGTTGTGGACGTGCGGCGCATGCCCAGCGGATCGAAAAAGCGTGTGCGCACATAACTGTCCCAGCTCATACCGTCGGTGGCGTATGCAATGCATTGCCCGGCCGCGGTAAATGCGGCGTTGCAATAGCCGTAATGCGAACGGAACCCATATTGCGGCGGGTACTTTGCAAGCTGCGCCACAATTTCTGCGCGCGAAAGATTGGAGTCCCAGTGCACCAGGTCGCCCTGGAATGTTTCCAGCCCGATGCGGTGGCAGAGCAGGTCGCGCACGGTTACTTCGCGGGTGGCGAGTGAATCATACAAACGGAAACCGGGCAGCAGCGAGGTCACTTTCTGATCGAGCGAAAGTTTCTTTTCCTGTTCCAGCAGTGCAAGTGCGGTACCGGTAAATGCTTTGGAGCACGAAGCAATCATAAACAGGCTTGCGGTATCAACGGCGTCGTTTTTGCCGGCCTCGCGCACGCCGAAACCTTTGGCATAAACTATTTTTCCGTCTTTGATTATGCCTACGGCAATGCCGGGAAGTTCCCACTGTTTCATGGCGCCGGAGATGTACCGGTCGAGGCTGTCGGTGATAAATGCAGGAAGCTGCTGCGCAGAAAGGCTGCGGGCAGAAAGGAGCAAAAGCAGGAGGAGGAATCGTGTCATTATTTCAAAAGTAGGAAATGATTAACAGAATCGATTGGCTTTTAATCTTTAAATAAGTGGCGTACAGCGAAAATCATTGCAAAAAAGGATTCGAATACCGTTCTTTGAAAACCCGTATTAATTTGCGCCTATCGTGAACCAAAATGTCGTTGCGGCGCACAGCGATGCTTTTTAGACCTATAAACAATGATTACAGGAACAGAGTATGAGCTGTTGCTTAATCAGCGCCTTAACCAGGCTTCTGATGCATTTATTCAATTAAAAGACCTGTCCGAAAAAATTTCAAGACAGAACCGTGAGGTTACCCGCCGTCAGAGTGTTACTGACATGGTACTCGATCACGTTCCTGCTGTTATTTTCCTGGTCGATGCTGAACGTAACCGTATTACCTGGATCAACTCCCGGGTAAAAGCCATGCTGGGCTACACGGTTGAACAGGCAGAAACCGGCGGGACAAAGTTTCTGCGCGAACTACTGCCGAGCGATGATTTCCGCCAGCTGCAGCAGGCCACAGAGTTTTTTGAAAAACGCAAAGGCGACGAGTTCAAAGCAGTGCTCCACATGCGTGACGCATTTGGCGAGGAGCATAAAATGAACACCACGTTTGCTCCGGCCGAACGTGCGGACAAAAACAAAATCAAATCGTTTATCTGTATCGCGCTCGACGTTACCCGTCAGACCGAAACACAGCAGGAGCTGAAGCAGTTGCTCCGCCAGATGACGACTGATTCGGACAGCGACAGCGTGGTGCGTTCCATCACCCGCCGCGAGTACGACATCCTCCGCCTCATTGCAAAAGAATTCAGCACCAAACAGATTGCGGAAGAACTGAACATCAGCGTTCCCACTGTTGAAACCCACCGCCGCAACCTGCTCCGCAAAGTAGGCGTGAAAAACACCGCCGGCTTAGTGCGTTTTGCAGTAGAGCAGATGATCGTTTAAGGAAAATGATTTTATAAAATAGCACCTGAAGAGGTAAGCTCATTTAAAATAAAACCTGCAATAAGTGGCAGTGGCAGTTCATGGTTTTTACGGACCAGGTTCTGTTTATGAATTTAAAAGCCGACTGCCGCTGCTTACTGCCAGTTGCCGACTCTGGGACGGATCTGTTTTATAATGACCGGGTTTTATTTACTATCTATTTTATAAGATCGTTTACCGTATCAGCTTATTCTTAAAAGCGTAGCGGATCAGCTCTGCTGCATTCGCTACGCCTAATTTCCGGAAGATATTCGTCCGGTGCGTATCTACTGTGCGCGGGCTGATAAACAGTTTGTCGCCGATTTCGGAGTTGGTAAGTCCGTCGGCGATGAGCGTTATAATTTCAATTTCGCGGGTGGTGAGTTGTTCGCCGCTGGCGGTTGCAGAAAATCCGCTTCCGTTTTCTTTGCCGTGTTCAAGTGTCTGGCGCACTTCTGCCGAGATGTATTTTTCGCCTGCGTAAACTGCTTTTACGGCAGCAAGCAATTCATCGGCACCTGCAATTTTCAGTACGATCCCTTTGGCTCCCGCGCTGAGTGCGGCATTCAGCAGGGTGCGTTCATCGTGCATGGTAAGTACAATTATTTTCTGCGCCGGATTTGTTTTGCGGATGTGCGCCGTTGCCTCCAGTCCGTTTACACCGGGCATATCAATATCCATCAGTATAATATCGGGCTGCAGCTGTTCCGCGAGTGTGATGGCTTCGCGGCCGTTGGCGGCCATTCCGCAAATGGCATATTCGTTCGTATCGGAAAAAACACGCGCCAGGCCATCCGCCATCATGCGGTGATCGTCAGCGATCAGTATGCGGATTACAGTGTTCAAAGTGGTATGCGAATTAAATACGAAACGCCGGCGCCCGGTGCGGTATCCACGTGCAGTTCGCCGTTCAGCAGCGCAATGCGGTTCTGAATATTCAGCAGGCCGGCTCCGCCGGTTACGGCATCAAAGGTAAAGCCTTTCCCGTTGTCTTCCATCCGCAACACTAACCGGTTATCACGAATCAGCAGTTGCACCTGCAGGCGCGTTGCCCCGGAATGGCGAACTGCATTGCCGATAATCTCCTGCGAAACGCGGTAAAGGTGCACCGAAACCAGCTCGGGCAAAGACGCGCCGTCTGTAAAATCATCGAACTGCACGTCCATACCGCTTTCCGTAGCGGTTTTCGCCGTAAGGTCGCTGATGGCTGCTGCAAGCCCGAAACGGCGCAGGGCCGGCGGCATAATGTCGTGTGCAATGGAACGGATTTCTTTTCCGGAAAGATCGAGGCGGTCAATCTGTTCCTGGAGCTGCGCGCCGGTTTCAGCAGGCAATTGTTTTCCGCGGGTTACCTGTTGCAGGGCTAATTTCATCGCGGCCAGCTGCTGCGCAATGCCATCGTGCAGGTCGCGGGCGATGCGTTCGCGCTCGGTTTCTACGGCGCTGAGCATGGCACTGATGCCTTTTTCTTTTTCGGCCAGCAGTTTTTTATCCTGTTTTGCTTTTTCAATACGCTGTTTGCGCTGGAATAAAAACAACACAAAAAAGAGTACCGCAACAGCACACAAACCGAGTATCCACAGCATGCGCTGCTTGCGTTCGCCCTCCAGCTGCAGCCCGAGGTTGAGGCGGCTCAGCTGTGCGATGTCGCGGTCTTTACGCGCCGACTCATACTGCTCTTCAATTTCCGCCAGCTTCTCGGTGGTTTCCTGCATCTGCAGCGAATCGGAATACAGGTTATATTGTTTCAGGTGAAACATCGCCTTTGAATAATCCCCGCGTGCCTCATGCACTTCTGAAGTCAGGCCGTGCACCACTTCAAGCGAATAGAGGCTGTTGTTTTCTTTGGCCAGCACAAGGGCCGAATCGAGCAGTTCCAGTGCCCGCACATTATTGCCGATGTGCGAAAAACAATTGCCGAGGTTGGCCAGCAGCAGGTCGTCGTTTGCTTTCAGCTTGCGACCGGCCCGCGCTTTTTCATATATCGTAATAGCAGCTTCGTGGTCGCCCGAAGAGCACAGCGAATTGCCCAGGTTGGAATAGGTGGTGGGCAGTTTCTTCTGGTCTTTCACCGAACGGATTGCAATGGCTTTTTGAAGATAACCGATGGATGCGTTATACTGTTTGAGGTAACGCAGCACCACACCCAGGTTGTTGTAATCGGCGGCAATGCCTATGCTGTCATTCGCCTGTTCATCAATGGCCAGCGCTTTTTTGTTGTATTTCTCCGCCTGCGGATAATCTTCGATGCGCTTATAGATTACAGCAAGGCCGGTATATACTTTGGCGAGGTCGTTGCCCACGTTTTTTCTCTCCCCGATCTGCTGGGCGGTGGTGTAATAAGCGATGCCCTGTTTATAGTAGCCTTTACGAACGAATGCTGAACCAAGTGTGCGTGCCGTCTGAAAAAGCAACAGCGAATCGTTTTCTTTCGCCGATAACGCATAGGCCTGTTTCCCCCAAATGATTGCAGAGTCTATTTTTTCGTTCATCTGCTCCCAGGCCAGGCTGTCGAAAACAAGGATCTGTTTTCGCACCGCCGCAGAATCGCTGCCTGCACGGAGCAGGGAAGGGCATACACAGAAACAGGTAAAAAACAGGTAGCGAAAAAGCATAGCTGGCAAAGATAATACGATGTGCGGACTTCAGCCCGGCGGTAAGCTAAGGGTAAACAGTTAAAATGCGGTTAAAACAAAAGAAACTTTAAAAAAAATTTGCAGAATGGAGGAAAATAATTTTTATCTTTGTATTGCTCAATCCTCACCGCCCGGTGATAAGATTGAGTTCCAATGCGACCGGTGGGTTTTTGGGGTTAGCCTGCCGAATCGCTATCATGTTTTGCGGCGCGGGTTTTTGGGGTTAGCCTGCGCCGCTTTTTTATTTATAACACCTTCGTTTTCCCGCATCAGCAAAACGTTTTACGGGCAAATCAGGCCACGTTCCATCACGCGCCTTGAAGATGCTCCTGCATCACCTGGATGTATAATACCGGGAAGGAGTAAAAGTTACACGCGTATGCCGATCAGCAGCATATCGTCCACCTGTTCAAGCGAACCGCGCCAGTTTTCAATGGTGTTTTCAAGCAGGCGGGATTGCTGATCCATTTCTTTTTCCTGTGCGGTAAGCAGCAACGCGCGCAACTGGGCAATCTTGAATTTTTTACCCTGCGGTCCGCCGAACTGGTCGGCGTAACCGTCGCTGAACAGGTAAAGCGTATCGCCCGGAAGCAGCTGCAGGGTTTGCGTAGCGTATTTTTTCGACGGATCTTCCGACCACGAACCGATCGAAATTTTATCCGGTTTCAGTTCCGAAAATTGTTTTCCGCGGAAATGATACACCGGGTTAAATGCACCGGCATAGTGCAGCTCCAGCGTTTTCGGATGTATGCAGCAGAGCGCAATATCCACGCCATCGCGCAGGCGGCTTTCGCCAAATGTTTTCTGCAGCTTTTCACTCAGCATACGGTTCAGCCGGTCGAGGATCTGCCCGGGCGGGGCAAACTCAAAATCACGTACCGCTTCGTCCAGCAGGTCGTTTGTTACCACACTCATAAATGCACCCGGAACACCGTGGCCCGTGCAATCAACAGCAGCAATAAGAATGCGCTGCCGGTCGCCACCGGTAAGGTGACGGAAATAATAAAAATCGCCGCTTACAATGTCTTTCGGTTTGTAAAACACAAACGAATCGGGCAGGTGTTTTTTAATTTCACCCAGCGGAGCCATCATCGCATCCTGCAGGCGTTTGGCGTAGCGTATGCTGTCGGTTACTTCCTTGTTTTTTTGCGCGAGCTCTTCGTTTTTGATAGCAAGTTCTAAGGTGCGCTGTTCTACTTTTTCTTCCAGTTCTTTTTTCTGCTTTTTCAGGTTGCGCGTGCGCAGTTTATCAAAACCGTAAATACAGAACAGGATAAAAAGGAAAAAGAGCACATAAAAAACAGCGGTCTGCCAGAAGGGCGGCTTTACGGTAAATTTGTAACGCACCGGTTCTTTGTTCAGCACGCCATCGTTATTCACTGCGCGCACCATAAAGGTGTAATCGCCCGGCGGCAGGTTGGAATACACGGCTTCGTTGAGGCTCGATAATCCCGGTGACCACGTTTTGTCGAAGCCTTCGAGCATGTACTGGTACTTTACTTTTTCGGGGCTTGATAAACTTACGCCGACGAAGCGGAACGTGAGGTGATTTTCGTCGTATGCAAAAACAGCATCGTCCGGAAACGGCGCATCCTTCATAAAAACACGGAGGCCCGTTAACTGTGTTACTGCTTCCACGTTGTTTTTGCGGTTTTCCGACGGATCGAATTTTACCGCGCCCATAATGGTGCCGAACCAGAGGCAGTTGTTTTTATCGAGGCAGGCCGCGTTCGGATTCACTTCCACGCCAAGGAAGCCTTCGTTGCGCCCGTAATGTACAAACGTACTGTCGGCCGGGTTAAACCGGTCGAGGCCGCGGCTGTTGCCCACCCAGATGTTGTTGTTCGCATCGGCAAGAATCGCATAAGGCGAATCGGTTGTGAGTCCGTTTGCAGCCGAAAAATTTTTGAATGTTTTGCCGTTGTAAACATACAGCCCGCCGCCATACGCACCAAACCAGATGTTGTGTTCGCTGTCTTCGTTGATGCAGAGAATAAAACGATGCACCACGCCGCTGCTTTCATCGAACCGCCGGAAGCTGCTGCCATCATATACCGAAAGGTAACCGCCCAGCGCACCGAACCACAGCTGCCCTTTGCTGTCGCGGAAAATGCGGTACACGTGGTTGCCGCCGAGTCCGTCTGAGGTTGAGAAGTTGCGGAACGTATTCGATGACGGATCAAAACGCGAAGCGCCTTCTTTTGTGCCGAACCACATCATGCCGTTGCGGTCCTGGTTTATTGCGTACACCACATCGTTTGCAAGTCCGTCCGAAATGGTGTAGGTAACAAAACGGTCGCTACCCGGCGCAAGTTTGCTCACGCCGCCGAATCCGGTGCCGAACCACATGTTGCCCTGCGCATCTTCAAACGCAGAAAGCACCACGTTGCTGCCGAGGCCGTCGGCAGTGCTGTAATTGCGTACCGTAAATTTTATTTCGCCGGTTACCGGCGCGCGCGAAAACGAAATTTTCGAAAGCCCGTCGTTGGTGCCCAGCCACATGTTGCCCTGCCGGTCGGAGCTTACAGCCCACACAATATCGTTTACGATGCCGTCCTGCCGGTCGAATAACAGGAAGCGTTCGCCGCGGTAAAGATTAAGCCCCACATCAGTACCGATCCACACGTTGCCTTCGCGGTCGGGCAGCACGGATTTCACATTAAAATAATTGAGGCCCTGGCGCGTGGAATAATTTTTCAGGATGGCCCGCTGCAGCGCGTCGTTGCGGTTTACATCGCGTGCAGGAATAATTTTGGTAACGCCGCCGCCGGTGCTTCCCACCCACACGTGCCCGAAGGCATCTTCACAAACCGACTCTACAAAATTGCCGCCGAGCCCGTTGTCGTGGTTGTACACCCGCATGCCCGCAGGAAGCGACGCCAGCGCAGACGGCAGAAACCCGGAGGGCAACGTAAACACCACAACGCCCGCATCGGCAGAGCCGGCCCACAGTTCGTTTTTATTCACCAGCGCAAGCGAGGTAAATAAATTGGTGGGCAAACCGTTTGCGGTATTCAGGCGCGCAAAAGAAATGGGCGATGCGATCTGCGTGTTTTCGTTGTACACACAAATGCCTTTGTCGGTTGCAATCCAGATGTTCTCCATGCCGTCGCGGCACAGGGCGTAAATGTTTTCAGAGGGCAGGCCGTCTTCGCGCGAAAGTGCGGACATGCTGTTTTTTGCGGGATCAAAAATAAAGACACCGGCACCATCGGTTGCAATCCAGAAAAAGCCTTTCCCATCGCGCATAATCGCGGTTACAGTTTTGAAGCGCGTGTACTCTTCCAGGTTGAGGCTTTCGAATGTGCCGCGGTTAAAATTGTAGCGTGAAACTCCGCCGGCCCAGTGGCCAAACCACAGGTCGCCCGAAGTGTCCTGGAACGAACAGGTAATCCAGTCTTCTGCAAGCCCGTTTTTACGCGAGTAGTTGATAAACTCGTGCCCGTTGTATTTCGAAAGCCCGGCCAGTGTGCCGATCCAGAGGTTTCCATTTTTATCCTGGATAAGCGATTGCACCTGCGACTGCACGAGGCCCTGCTCCACACCGTAATGAATAAAACTGGCCGTTTGTGCCGCACTGCGCAGCGGAAAAAGTACAGCGAGGCAACAGCACAGCAGCACAGCAGGATAAAAGCAGTATCGTTTTTTCATAAGCAATGTCATGCGTTAGCGCGAATCGGACCGGATGTCGGTAGCTGGTTTTGCGGGCACAGGCTTCCGGTGTTTTTCGATTTCGGTGGCATACGTTTTTCCGTCAATTTCTTTGTTGTCGCAATAATAATAGGTAACGCCCCACCACCAGGTTTCCATGCGGTAACGTACGCGTTTGCCCCCGGGCCAGGTAATGGTTGTGATTTTCACATCCGAGAAAAACGAATGTTCAAACTGCACCGCCACATTTGCGGTTGCGTTGTAGCGGAAGGCGCTGGCCTGCACTGCGGGTTTTGCGTTATCAATGCGCGAGTTGCGTTCGATTACCGCTGCGGTTTCCACCAGTTTTTTTTCGGTGTTGGCTTTTATCTGTTTGTTTTCGAGCGTTTGTTTGCGACGTTGTTTTTCCTGTTCAAGCAGGTAGTCGCTTTGTGCCTTGCGTTCCGCTTCGCGGCGCATGGCCTGCACCACCGACCCGGCCTGGGCTTCGCGCTGCATGCTCGAAAATTTAAGCATGTTGGTTTGTTTTTCGTTTTCGGCAACTAATTTCAGCAGGTTGTTTTCATACTGTGCTTTGATGCCTTTGTTTTTTGCTTCAAGTGCAAGGCGTTCCTGTTTGGCCCGTTCCAGCCGGATGGCTTCCGATTCAACGGTCAGTTTTTCTTCTTCGCCCGGGTTACTGTTTGCGCGCGCCTCGGCAATGGCTTTCAGTCGGCGTGCATCATCTTCGGCGCGGGCACGTTCTT
Organism: Chitinophaga pinensis; assembly: GCA_943372645.1. GTDB lineage: Bacteria > Bacteroidota > Bacteroidia > Palsa-965 > Palsa-965 > VBWE01. The sequence continues at coordinate 269,723 of CALRZN010000002.1, forward strand.
CGGCTTCTTTAATGGCCTGCAGGCGTTTGCGGTCTTCTTCGGCGCGCTGCCGTTCTTCGGCCTCGCGGCGGGCACGTTCTTCGGCTTCGCGTTCTTTCTGGTTCTGCAGTTCGTTGCGTTTTTTGTCTTCGCTTACATCTTTAAACACACGATCAATAAACCGCCATGAAGGGTCGTCCTGGAATCCTGATTTGCCATCGAACACCACCTTGATAAACGGTTCGCGCGCAAACAGGTCGGTATTGATGTTGGGTTCGGTGCCGTCAAAAAACGGGATGTCTGCAACGTAATCGGGATAGATCCAGCCTTTTTCCTTGGGTACTTTCAGGTTCAGGATCATGTACATGGAAACACAACCAGGTGCGGAAAAATTGAGCCGGTACTCGTGCCCGAGGGTTACGGTAAACTTAAACTTCCCGTTTTTGCCGGTGGTGAGCTGGTACAGCTGCGTTTTTCCATCCATGAGCACAGTAACAGTAGCGCCCGATACGGCCTGCCGGTTTTTCAACGCAGTGCCGTAAAAACGCATGTCGCCCTGTGCCGGAAGCCGGAAGGCATACACCGACAACAGAAAAAGCAGGAGCAGGCGGAAACGGAAAGGCATGTTGGAATCCCCACGAAAGATACGTATTTCCATAAAAGAAGGTTCACCAGTAGAATCGCGTCTAAAAAAACAATCCACTTCGCTATTCCCTTTTTGATGTTGTCGCGGATTTTGTGGGTTGGCGGTGAGTGGGGTAATCCGTGACAGCATACGATTTGCGCGGGTGTAATCACGCTCCTGTTCACGAATCCCCGCGCTTAAGCCAGCGGTTCAGCACGGATTAGCAACCGCGCTGAACGTCACACAAAATCCGCGCTAACATCATTTTTTTAAATTTCGGGCTCGTTTATTTTTAGACGCGATTGCCCTGTAAGGTTCACCGCCCGCCCGGATAAACTTTGTAATTTTGCAGGCCTCACCAATACGCGCATTATGAACTGGACCACCGACCTGAAAGCAATAGCCACCGTAACCATGGTGCTGTTTGCAGTAATTGACGTTATCGGATCAATCCCGGTAATCATCAGCCTGAAACAGAAAGTGGGTGTGATCAACTCCGGTAAAGCCTCGCTGGTGTCGCTGGGCATTATGGTGGTGTTCCTGTTTATCGGCGAACAGATATTGCAGCTCATCGGCATTTCCGTTTCCGACTTTGCCATTGCGGGTTCGTTCATCCTGTTTTTCCTTGCGCTGGAAATGATTCTCGGCATCCGTCTCTACAAAGACGAAGTGCCTGCCACCGCATCCGTGATGCCCCTGGCGTTTCCGCTTATTGCTGGCACAGGCACGCTCACCACGCTGCTTTCGCTGCGTGCGGAATATTCGACGTTAAGCATCCTCATTGGTATTCTGCTTAACGTGATAATCGTTTACGTGGTGCTGCGTAACATCGGCCGGCTCGAAAAAGTGCTGGGTGTTGGGGGCGTGGCCATCCTGCGTAAAGTGTTCGGCATAATACTGCTGGCCATTGCCGTAAAACTGTTCCGCACACACGCGGCAAAACTGTTCCACGGAAATGAGTCGGGAGAACAGGCGCTTTTGTATCTTTATGACGGCATACGTGCTTACTGGGGTTGAGTTCCCCGTTGCTCATGAACATATATTCCCGTAAACAACAATGGAAATGGCTGCTGCTTGTTGCGGCCACACTCATCGTGGCATCATCGCTCGTGTATTCCGGCTACCTGGTAAACCGGATCAAAAAGAGCGAGAAACGCAACGTGGAGCTGTGGGCCGAAGCGGTGCGCCGCAAGGCCATGCTGATGGAAGTTACGGGCAACCTCTACAATAAAATTGCGTACGAGGAACGTAAAAAAATGGAACTGTGGGCCGAAGCAAACCGGCAGCTGGCCAAAGACCTCAGCGATTACAGTTTTGTTTTTGAAGTGATCAAGGGCAACGAAAACGTGCCTGTGCTGCTGGCCGATGCGAAGGGGAAAATACTGTTCACCCGCAACCTCGATTCCACCCGGCAAAACGATACGGCCTACCTCAAAGCGCAGCTGCTGCTCATGCGCAAACAGCACGATTCCATTCCCATTGAAATTGCAAAAGGAACGTTTCACTACCTCTATTATCGCGACTCGGAAGTATTTACCGAAATCCGGCAGTCGTTCGAAGACAACGAACGATCATTTGTGCGCGAGGTGGCCGCCAACCCCACATCGGCCCCGGCCATTTACGTGGACTCGGCCAGCGGTGCTGTAATTGCGCACGGTAACCTGGATACCATGTTGCTGCGCACCGACTCGGTGAACTACCTGGAACAGGCGCTTGCGGAGATGATGAAAGACGGCGAAAAAATCAGCATTGCGCGTTCCGGAAAATCACGCGGCATAATTTATTACCGCGAGTCGGATTACCTGCAGCAGCTGCGCCTGTTCCCGATTGTGCAGTTTATTCTTGTTGGTGTATTTCTCATTGTCGGATACCTGCTGTTCAGCACATCGCGCCGCGCAGAACAAAACCTTGTGTGGGTGGGCATGGCCAAAGAAACCGCGCACCAGCTCGGCACACCGCTTTCGTCGCTCATTGCGTGGGTGGAATACCTGCGCCTGAAAGATGTGGACGAATCCATCATCCAGGAAATCGGCCACGATCTGAAACGCCTGGAAATGATTACGGAACGTTTTTCGAAAATTGGTTCCATTCCCAAACTGGAAAAAGAAAACATTGCTGAGGCGCTCGAAAAAGCGGTGGATTACATCCGCACCCGGTCACCGAAAAAAGTAACGTTTACCGTTAACGCTCCGAAAAACACGCAGCTTGCTATTCCGCTGAATGTGCCGCTGTTTGCCTGGGTAATCGAAAACCTGTGCCGCAACGCGGTGGATGCGATGGACGGCGAGGGCGGCATCACCATTGATGTGAGCGATAACATGCAGCATGTGTACATTGATGTAACCGACACCGGCAAAGGCATGCCGAAATCGAAATACAAAACCATTTTCGAACCGGGATTTACGACCAAAAGCCGCGGCTGGGGACTCGGACTTTCGCTTTGCAAACGCATTATCGAAAACTACCACGCGGGTTCCATTTTCGTAAAACGATCGGAAATTGATAAAGGAACCACGTTCCGGATCGTGCTGAAAAAGTGACCGGTTATTTTCGACAACCCTGTTTGAGGAACTGCTCTTACCCCCTTTAACCACAAAGCCTCGCGCACATTCTGCCGCACCCACAAAGTGTAGCACGAAGGGCACAAAGAGTTATTTTTTCCTTTGTGTTCATTGTGGTTAAGTTAAACGCAGTTCTGTTATCGGAACGGTCGAAAATAGACCATCGTTTAAAGCAATTCCAACTTCCGGCGGGTTTCAGGAGCTGCCGGGAAAAAACCAAACGCGATTAATAAAACTGTTTTATATGTTCACTCTTCCGTTAGCCACGCATCCACTTCGGGGAGGAGTTCGAAAAGAAACTGGTCTTCAAGCACAATGTCTTCGATTTCGGCTTTGGTGTATATTTTCCGTGCCACCAGCTCTTTGCACATGGCCAGCGCCTCGTCTGTTTTTTCTTCCGCCAGCAGCGAATTGATAACTGCCCTCCAGCAGTCGTTACGCACGGCACCCTTTTCACGTTCGGCAACTGCTTTGAAAAGCGAAATCGCTGTTACATAATCTTCCTTCGCAAAAAGAATACTGCCGCGCAGGTAATCCAGCTGCGGATCGTGCACGGTGCTGTCGAGCATATTAATTGCAAGCACCAGGTCGTCGTAACGTTTCTGCTGGTAAAGCGGATCAATGAGGTTGAGCGCAACTACCGGATCGTTTTTGTATTTGCGCATGGCCTGTCCCACAGCATCGGAGAGTGCCGTACTGCTGTCGCCCGCACAGGCTTTCATGTATGCGATTACAGCGGGACGGGAAGCTTTACAGGAGATGTCGGCCATTTCATAAGCGGCGCGTGCTTCCTGCCAGTTTTCTGCATTAATGTTTTCCTGCATGGTGCCGAGCTGATCGCTACAGGCAAATGCACGGGTCATGCCCGGTGTTATTTCATCGCCGTAATACTGCATGTTTTTGGCAACGGCACTGAAACAACTTTCGCCGGAGATAAACACTTCATAATCGCGAACGGCTGCACGGCCGCGCTGGTTGCCGAGTGTAAACACATGGTAATTGATACCGCCCTCATTTGTGCGCAGGCGGAACAGCGCTTTTGCCCCGTCATCCGCTTTCAGCATGCGCAGAAACGTGTATTCGCCCGATTCGGGAATAACGGAAAACGACTCCAGCTCGGTTGAAATATAACTCTCAAACAGGTAGCGGTTCTGTTTCTTTTTGCCTGAAGAAATATCCAGCGAATCGCAGATGCGGTCAACCAGGTAATCGTTATCGAAACGCGATTTCAGAAACTCCACATCGCCTGCCGCGATGGCTGTTTCCAGCGAGTCGGCAAACATGCGGTAGACTTTATCATCCAGCGGGGGCGATTTCCGGTTACCGCAGGCAGCCAGTGCGGCAGCCGCAGCAAACAACAGCAGCAGGCGTTTCATTTATCAGAGTTTTATACAAACATTTTTGGCTTCGGTAAAGAAACGCAGCGCATCAAATCCGCCTTCGCGGCCCACGCCCGATTGTTTTACACCACCGAACGGTGTGCGCAGGTCGCGCAGCAGCCAGCAGTTAATCCACACAATGCCGCTCTGCAGCAGCGAAGCCACGCGGTGCGCGCGGGTGAGGTGCTGTGTCCATACCGTGGCGGCGAGTCCGTAGGCTGTGCTGTTGGCCATCATCAGCACTTCTTCCTCGGTATCAAACGGCGTAAGTGTAACCACCGGGCCGAAAATTTCTTCCTGGTTGGTGCGGCAGTCAAAAGCAAGTCCTTCGATAACGGTGGGCGCAATGTACCAGCCGTTTTTCAGTTCGCCATCCAGCATCACACGTTCGCCGCCGCACAAAATGGTGCCGCCTTCTTCTTTGGCCAGCGCAATGTACGAAAGCACTTTTTCCATGTGCGGTTGTGAAACCACCGCACCGAGGCGCGTTTTATCATCGGCCGGGTTAGCCGGAACAAGTTCTTTTACGCGTTCTACAAACGCATCGCGGAATTTTTCATACAGCGGACGTTCAATAAAAATGCGCGAACCGCAGAGGCATATCTGGCCCTGGTTGGCGAAGGAACTGTTTACCGATGTTTTCAACGCGTTTTCGAAATCGCAATCGGCAAAAATGATGTTCGGGTTTTTACCGCCGAGTTCCAGCGAAAGTTTTTTAAACATCGGTGCAGCGGTGCGCGCAATGCCGGCTCCTGTTTTGGTTCCACCGGTAAACGAAATGGCTTTTATTTCCGGGTGCTCCACAATGGCCTGCCCCGCGCTGCCGCCCATGCCGTGTACGATGTTGAGTACGCCGGGCGGTAAACCGGCTTCAATGCAGATGGACGAAAGCAGGTGCGCCGTCATCGGTGTAACCTCGCTGGGTTTGGCCACCACGCAGTTTCCGGCGGCAATGGCCGGTGCAATTTTCCAGGTGAACAGGTACAGCGGCAGGTTCCACGGCGAAATACAACCCACCACGCCGATGGGCTGGCGCAGCGTATAGTTGATGGCCGTGTTTTCCATGGCATGCGATTCGGATGCGAAGTGCATAACGGCGGTTGCAAAAAACTCGAAGTTGCTTACTGCACGCGGAATGTCAACGATGCGGGCCAGGTTTACCGGCTTGCCGTTGTCTTTCGATTCGGCCTGTGCAAAACGTTCGAGGTCGCGTTCAATAAACGACGCGATCTTCATCATCACCTTTGCGCGCTTTTCGGCTGGTGTTGCAGCCCAGGCCGGGAAAGCCGCCTTTGCCGCGTCAACCGCCGCCTGTACGTCGGCCACGCCCGAATCCGGGATCTGCGAATAAACCATTCCGGTGGCGGGATGGTAGTTGTCGAAATATGTTCCGCCGGCCGGTTCAACCAGCCTGCCGTTGATGTAATTGAGAAGCTTTTCCATAACTGTTGCAAAGATGCTTTTGCGAAGATACAAAACCGCCGCCAGCCGCAGCAGTGTCTATGCCGGAAGGAAATAAATGCCCGCAGTAATCAGCGCCCCGGCCACAACGCCGCCGATAATGAGCTGCCATGCGCGGATGAGGTCTTTGCGGTGATAGGCTTTTTGATCCACCGACACCGGCTGGTTGCCGGAACCGATATTAAACATGCCGCGGATGCCGAACATGACGCAGAAACGGGCCACCCATTGCAATACACATACACCGGCAATAGCCGCCGGGATAAAAATATACAGGCGTGAAATGCGCGATTCGCTGAACAGGAAGATGCAAACCGTAACGATAAAAAACAAGGTTAACGCGTAAAGTGCAGCGCGGCGGCGAACCCCGAGCTGTGCCGGACCGATGTTACACGTTCCGGGAATGTATTCTGGTGCAGGCATGCGCAAAGATAAGCATCAAGAGGAAACGGAAGTTGACGGATATCAATGAAAAATAAAAACGAGGGCAACAATTACAATGATGGCGCCTACCGTCGTGAGTCCGTACAATGCAAAATCAAGCGAAGAGGAGCCGCCATGCGTAAGCGTTACACAACTGAAAAACCCGATGCCGAGCAGCAGCACACCGGCAACAAGCATAATGGTGCCGTACTGGCTGCGTTCGGCGTGACGCTTCTTTTTCAGCGCGCCCATCACGGCTTCCACCACATTGTCGGGGAGTCCTTCTTTTTTAAAATGCGCTTCAACAGATCGGAGGTCGTGATGCCCTTTCAGCATCTTCCACCCGGTTTCGGCATGGCGAATAATGGTGTCGTTTTCAGTCATGGCGCGTAGGTTTGCAAAACCAAGAATAGAAAAACGCTCCCGGAAAAAGAATGATGAAAATCAGGTTTTGCCCTGGAAGTAAGTAAATACCAGTTTCGCCTTGGCCGGACCTACTACTGCCGCGAGCTCTGCCTCACCGGTTTCACGTATCTGTTTTACCGACTTAAACGCGCTCAGCAGTTTTTTAGCCGTGCTGTCGCTGATGCCATCAATGCCGGTGAGTTCGGTTTTGATGGTGCCTTTGCTCCGTTTTTTACGGTGGTGTGTAATGCCGAAACGGTGGGCTTCGTCGCGGATGTGCTGGATGATGCGCAGCGTTTCCGATTTTTTATCGAGGTACAGCGGCACGGAATCGTCGGGATAATAAATTTCTTCGAGGCGTTTGGCAATGCCGATAATGGCCACGGAACCCCGCAGCCCCAGCTTTTCGAGGCTGGTAACTGCGGCGCTCAGCTGGCCTTTGCCGCCATCAATTACAATGAGCTGCGGCATGGCCTGTTCTTCTTCCTGCACGCGTTTGTAACGCCGGTAAATCACTTCTTCCATCGTTGCAAAATCATCCGGACCCTGCACCGTCTGCACATTAAAATGCCGGTAATCTTTTTTGCTCGGTTTGGCATCTTTAAAAACCGTCATGGCCGAAACCGCAAAATCGCCCTGGAAGTTGGAGTTATCAAAACACTCGATGTGCCGTGGTTCTTCTTTCAGCCGCAGGTCTTTCATCATCGTCTGTAAAATGCGCCGCGTGTGGCGTTCGGGATCGGTAAGCGATTCCTGGCGCGCCTTTTCTTTCAGGTACACATCAAGGTTGCGTTCCGAAAGTTCGAGCAGTTTCTTTTTATCGCCGCGCTGCGGGATGGTGATTTCGATGCCCGGCATTTCGGTTTCCAGTGCAAAGGGAACAATAATTTCAGACGATGAACTGTTGAACCGCGAACGCATTTCGGCAATGGCCAGTTCCAGCATTTCCACCGGCGTTTCATCCAGCGTTTTGCGCAGCTCAATCGTGTGGCCCTGTACGATGCAGCCGTTGCTCACTTTCAGGAAGTTGACAAACGCCGCTTTTTCTTCGGCCACAAACGCAAACACATCCACGTTATCAATGGCCGGGTTCACCACGGTTGATTTGGCCTGGTAACGTTCCAGCATTTCTAATTTTACTTTCAGCGCGTGGGCGGCTTCAAAGCGCAGTTCTTTGGCGAGCTCGTGAATCTGCGTGCGGATGCTGCGGATTACGCCGCCGATATTGCCTTTGATGATGTGGTGAATACTGGCGATGGCCTCGTTGTATTCCGCTTCGTTCTGCAGCCCTTCGCACGGACCTTTGCAGTTGCCGATGTGGTATTCGAGGCAGATTTTGAATTTTTTCTTTTCAATGTTTTCCGGCGAAAGATTAAACCGGCAGGTGCGCAGCGGAAACAGTTTGCGGAAAAATTCCAGAGCCGTGTTCATCACTTTCACCGACGCATACGGACCAAAATACAGGGAGCCGTCATCAACCACATTGCGCGTGGAAAACACGCGCGGAAAACGTTCGTTCGAAATGCAGATCCAGGGATAGGTTTTGTCGTCGCGCAGCTTGATGTTGTAACGCGGCTGGTACTGTTTGATGAGCGTGTTTTCCAGCAGCAGCGCCTCCAGTTCGGTGGCCACCACGATGTAACGGATGTCGGCGATTTTACTCACCAGCATGGCCGTTTTACCGTTCTCGTACTGTTCTTTATGAAAATAGGAGCTGACCCGTTTCTTCAGGTTTTTGGCTTTGCCCACATAGAGCAGTTTGCCTTCCGTATCGTAATACTGGTAAACGCCCGGCCTGTCGGGTAATGCGATCAAGGTGTTTTTCAGCCGTTCGTTAAAGTCCTGCATACCGGTAACAAAGGTAATACAGGCAGGTAAAGTTTCAACGCTTATCTTCCCAGATCAGCTTTTCGTTTGTGCGTGTGGTGAAAAAATCGGTGCATTTGCCATCGCCGTTGCCGGTTATTCCGCCATCGGGCGAACAGATGTGATTGCCTTTTTCATCCAGCACCTCGCCCGGAATATCGCAGCAGTGCGACGGGAAATAATAAACGGTTTGCCCGTTGTACGTGTACGAATACACTTTGGCCGGCGGGTTCCACTTCGGTTCCTTTTTCAGCGTTTCGATTTTTTTATCAATCGCGGTTGGCAGATGCGATTTGCTGCATCCGAAAAAAAGAAACGCTGCAATGAGCAGCGTTCCGGTGGTTTTTATCAGGCTCATCTTACAAAGCTATTAAAATGAAGGACAACTGTAGGTACGGAATTTCTTTTTCGGCTTTTTGCAGGAAAAGCTTTTGCCGAGCGAAATTTCATGCGAACCCGCGGTTGCATTGGTGAGTTTTGAAACGGTAACATCATAGCTGTACCCGATTTTGAACAGGTCTTTTTCAATGCCGAGCAGAATTACAAACGAGTCGGCGTTGCGGTACCAGAGGCCGCCCACAATCACTTCTTTTTTCACATACACGCCCAGATTGAGCTGGCGGAAGTCGCCCTGCTGCTGGTACAGGATGTTCGGCGAAATATATGAGTCTTTGTCGTTGCGCTGAAACGGGATGAGCGCCCCGGCATGCCCGGTGTATTTGCGCGGCAGGATGCTGGAGGGACCTAAAAAGGCCTCGTTCGGTTCGAGCAGGTGGTGTACCGCCGCACCCATGTAAAATTTACCCACGGTAAGTGTTCCGCCGGTGCTGATATCAAAGTTGGTTACACTGGTAATGTTGCGTTGCTCGTCGGTGTTATAGATAAACCCGGTGCGCGGATCAATCATATCGCCGAAGGTGAGTTTTTCCCAGTTCACGGCTTTCTGCCAGATACCGGCCTGCATAGCGAAACTGATGGAGACTTTTTTGGTGATGGGCTGGATGAAATTGTAAATGGCACCAACGCCGGTTGTAGTCAGCGTGTTTTCGCCGGCCTGGTCGCGGAAAACAATTGCGCCGATACCGCCTTTAACACCGTGCACATACTGGTCGTACGAAGCCGAAAAACAGGTGTATGTTCCTGAAATGCCCGGCCACTGGTTGCGGTAGTTGAGGCCGATGCGCGGACAGAGTTTGGTGCCGGCCAGCGCGGGGTTCAGGTACAGCGGATTCGCATAAAACTGCGTGAATTCCGGATCCTGCGCCCGAAGCTGCAGTACGCCTCCGAAGAGGAGCACACAAAGGGTAATCAGTTTGTAAGTCTTTTTCATAAGCGTGTTTTTTAAGGTGATTTGCCATGTATAAGACGCAGGGATAACAGATGGTTGCCTCATGATGCTGATTTTTTTAAAAGGGATTTCTATCGGATTATACGGGTATAACTACCTGTTTTCGATCGTTTTATTAACGGATTACGGGATACGGATCAGGAAAAAGCTACTTTTCAAAAAAATCAAACCTACGCGCACTATGAAAAAAACACAACCATCATCCGGCCGTTTTCTGCGGGCGGCTATTATCGTTGCTGTACCGTTAAGTCTGCTCATCTGGAGCTGTTCAGGCCAATCAGGCAGCAGCAGCAACCCGCCAACACTTACCTGGAAAATGCCGACGGAAGTATTTGACACCACACAGGAAAATTATGCCAAACTTGGCTGGCAGTCGTTTATTGCCCTCAACTGGCCTGCCGATCTCAGCTACCGCGGCAAGCCCGACATGACCAAATCCATTGGCGATGCCGGTGTGCGCGTGTGGGAGACTTTCCGCCTGAAAGAGGAAATGATTCTTCCAAACGCACAGCGCCCCGATACCTGGAACGGCAACGGCGGCAACGGGCTGGCTGCGCGCGACCTCACCAAAAAATCGCTGTTCCGCCTCTCGAAAAAATTCGACAGCATTCCACAGGATCCCAATAACGGCGGGGAATTTAACCAGGCCGGTTCGGGCAACCCGCTGATTGACCAGGACAGCAACTACGTGATGTTTGAAATCGGCGTAAATGAATCGGAATACAATTATGTGCTGAACAACAATTATTACGACGGCAATGTGCAGCGGCAGCAGGTGCACGAACATACGTTTACCAATCCGCCGAAAGGCGACACCCTCGTGCAGCGCTCCGGCGATTCGCTCATTTACCAGGTTGCACCATCAGTTGCGGGCCTGCAGGCGTTTGCCCAATACGGCGCAACTGAGTTCAAAGCTTCGTGGCGCATCCTGCCGCTGAAAGACAAAGCAACAACCTGGAGCCGGTACTACCACCGCACTGCAACCATCGCACTGCCCGACGGCTCGTTCGAAACACAGGAGGTGGGTCTTGTGGGCCTGCACATCCTGCGCCTCACCGCACTTACAGGCAGCACGTGGTACTGGGCCACATTTGAGCAGGTGGACAACCTGACACCGCCGGCAAACGGAGCGGGTTCGGCGAGTTTTCACAAACAGGGCGATACCTCCGGAACCGTCAACGGATACAGTTATTCCCCGGATCCGATTGACAGCACGCTTCCTGCAAATCCGGTCCCGGTAAATGTAGCGCGTATCACGCCGATTCCGGCATACATCGATGTGCTGAATGCGGAATACCGCCTCCTGCTGGCCGGAACTGTTTGGGAACACTATCAGCTGGTGGGTGTGGTAAACCCCGCGCTCGGTGGTAACCAGTCGTTCCCGATGAACAATGCGACCGGCATTTACACGAACGTAAACTTTATGGCCAACGTAACCATGGAAACCTACAAACAGAAAGTGTCGTTCTCGAAGAGTGTAGGCTTCTCCAACTGTGTGGGCTGCCATTCCTTCGGAACGCCGCTGACCTACAACAACACGGCAGATGAAAATTATGCGCTGGCAAACTACCAGATTTTCACGTTCCTGCTGAGCGATGCAGATACCGTTCCCGGGGCGACACAGGTACTCACACCAAACGAAAAAGACCTGCTGCTGAACGACGACAAACGCAAAAAACCGAAGTAACACAAAAGCAAATAAAAAGCGGCACCTGTTTATAAACAAGTGCCGCTTTTGTTTTATAAGACGGTTTTATACCCGCCGTTACTGCTGATTCTCGCGCGAGTCTTCGCTTTTCGGCGGCATCACTTTCTTCGAAGTGTCTTTCAGGCGGATCGGCGTTGCGTGTCCGTTCAGGAAATCATAATAGATCAGTTCATTCGGATCAACCGTTGGGACTTCGCTCATGCGGCCGAGGTCTTCCTGGGTTTCTTTCACCGGGCCCATGCGTTTATCCAGCTGGTCGCCGAAAACAAGATCGCTGAAGTCGGGCTCACCAGCCGTAACAGCCGGCTTTGTAACGGGTGCCGTATTTTCACTGCCCGTTGTTGCTGTTACCGTTTCCGGGTTCTTTTTGCGTTTCGGTTTTTCAGCGCTTGCCGTAAGGCTGTTGGCTGCATTTACCGGCTGTTCTGCAACGGTGGTTGCAGTAACGGGTTCTGCCGAAAATTCCTGCTTAACAGGAACAACCTGCGGAGCCTGGTTTTTGGCAATAACGGCCGGACTTTCGGACTGCGCTTTCGGTTTGTTTACCACGGCAGGTGTTGGTGCGGTGCTGCTGCTTCCCAGCATCGCGTAAGCACCCCACGAAAGGGCCGCAACCCCGGCAACCACCAGTATGGTGTTGAGGGAATACTTCCATTTGAAGGTGCGTGATTTAGGCAGCTGGTCGAGGCTTTTTTCCATACGGTCCCAGTCGGAGCCGTCAAACGGCTCTTCGTGGTCCTTCAGGTAATTTCGGGCTGCCTGCAGGAGAGGATCATGTAGTTGTTCGTTTCCCATCAGTGTAGTGAAATTCGTTTGGTAAGTGTTTTCTGTAACTGGTATCTGGCTTTAGATAAGTTCGACTTCGATGTGCCTTCGCTGATGTTCAGCATGTCGGCAATTTCTTTATGCGTGTATTCCTCCATCACATACAGGTTGAACACCGTACGGTATGCAGGACTAAGTAATTGTACAGCGGCCAGTATATCTTCTTTACTGATCTGGCTCAGCAGGTCTTCCTCTTCCACTTCATCGGCCTGGTTGCCCGACTCCATTGCCCGCACGGTTGAAACGATCATGTACTCCTGTTTGTTTTTGCGGAGGTGATCTACAGCCGTGTTTACAACAATGCGCCTGATCCAGCCCTCGAAAGAACCTTTACCGGCAAAAGAACGGATGGCCGAAAACACTTTGATGAATCCTTCATGCACCATGTCTTTGGCTTCATCGCGGTCGCGGGCATAACGCATACAAACACCCAGCATTTTGCCATAAAACTGCTCGTAGAGCCGCTTCTGGCTTGCCCTGTCTTGTTTTACACAGCCTGCAATGAGTTCGTTTTCGGTCATGTCTGAGGAACCCTGTATCCTGCTTCTACGGGTATAGACGCGGTTTTGTTTAATGGTTGCCTGCGGGAAAACGTTTTTTAAGCGGGAATATTTTACTTTTTCGGGGGGAGGTGTTTTTTCAGCCACTCTACTGCTTTCCGCTCGTCGGTAAAAATGCGGGTAGGACGCCCCGGCTTGTGAAAATTGATGAAAAAGTTGGCAATCAGGCGCGTAGCCATGCTGTCAACCAGAAGTGCCACGGCAGCATGCAACTGTTCACCCTGCTGGCTGGCGAAGTAGGTACGCGCTTCGTTGCTGATGGATTTCATCAGGCGTATGTCGGCAAGCACCACGTACGCTTCGCCCGCAAAGGTTTGCTCTGCCGTACGGATAATCTCCGCCGCATCGTCTTCCTCCACCTCGCTTTCGGGAAGAAACACGAGCCACGAAATATCGTCGTCGTCAGACCATAATTCGGCCGTACGACAAGTCCGATAATTTATTTTGGTGGTTATGTGTTCCATAAGTGATGAATCGCCATTACGAATATAAAGACAAATACCGGAAAAACAAGGACTAAACCGAAAAAGTACGCGACGAAAGCCAATAAGTTGTTAACGGATGCTGCCGGGCTTACCTTTGTAAAATGAAACACATTACCATTCGTTCCCGCGTAAACGGTTCGCCCGTTTCCGTGTATGCCCGTTTTAACCGGGATCTTTTTATGGCCCTGGCGGGAACGTTTCCGAAAGTAACGGTTCGACGTTTCGATGGCTGCGGGTTAAACGACGAAACACATGTGTGCCTGCATTTTTTCGGAAAACACGAATGGGTTTCACGCAACACGGCCTTTTTTGAATCGCCGGAAGAAATTTATTTTGTGGATGAAGGCTTCACGCTGCCTTTCGGACTGAAAAGCTGGAAACACCGGCACCGCATTACGGGCAACGAAACTGCAAGTACGATCCACGACGAAATCACCTACGATTTCGGCAACGCGTTTCTGAATGCACTGTGGTGGCTGCCATTTTACATGCAGTTTGCCATCCGCCCGCGCATTTACAGGAAGTATTTCAATACAAAAAGCTGAGCGGCTTTATTTCGTTTTTGTTTCCGGTTTAATGCCGCTGCGGCGGATGTTCACTAATTTCACCAGCAGGTCGAACCAGAACGGTGCGCCGTAACTCAGCGAAAAACCGGTAATGATAATGCCCAAAATGTAGAGCACCCACGAAACAAAGGTCGGGTAGTTGTTATGCACTTCAATGTAAGCTCCTTTTACAGCAGCCAGGTCTTTGCGGTTTTCGTCCCGTATTTTTTTAGTGCATGAAAGCCACGAAATCGGCGCGGCGTCCTTGTCCCAGCCAATCGGTATGTTGTACGAATCCAGCAGCCCGAGCGCTTCCGATCCTTCCGAAAGCTGTTTGCTGCCCAGCGAATCGCTCACCCGTTTCAGTTTCTGCAGGCCCTTCAGGGCATAATCCAGCTGCGATGCTTTTGCAGTTGTATCTGTTTTGCCTTTGTAAACCGTAATGCTGTCGAGCAGCTTGCTTATTTTTACTGTAAACAGCGAATCGCTCGAATGCTGCCACACCCCGGCCACCACATCGGCATCGCCCACCACTTCTTTGCGCAGGTTGCTGTCCTGCATAAATGTGCGCACCAGGTTAATGCTGTCCACATTCAGTCCGATGGCAATCACAAAACCCCAGATGAGCGTGCGGTAGCGGGTAACTGTTTTAAACGCACCGGTAAGTTTGGCCATGTTTTCATCGTACCACGAACTGATGTGCTTACGCAGCAGGCTGAGTTCATAGGCCCCGTTTTTTTCATTTTTACTGCGTTCATAAAAAAAGAGGAGCAGTTTTTTCAGTTCCCCGTCCTGCATGGCATCAATGCTGGTTTTGAAACGGGTCAGGGGATCGGTGGTTGCTGTTTCCGCCGCTGCCGGGACAGTTGTACCATCAGCATTTTTTTGCGGCAGTTGTCCCACCACATCAATAAGCACATCGGCAAAAGTACCTGAAGTAATGTAGTCCGGAAGTCCTTTGTCGGTGCCGTTCCAGCCGATGAGCGGATGCGTGTACAGCAGCTTTGCCAGGTCCGATTGCTGCGCTTTGTCAAGCATCGCCGTAATGGCATTCTGCAGCAGCACCCCGCGCGATTGTTTAAGGTGATTTACCCATTCGGTGAGTATACTTACAAAAATGCTGAGCAGTGCATAAATGAGCACCAGGGCAATCAGCGTTTCAAAAAGCGGATTTTCGAACATGGCAGGCGTGTTGGTTACTGCAAGGATATTGAAAAAAACAGGAGGGGGAAAACGTGGAGCGAAAAAAACAGCGTCGCGCAACGGCCGGAACGCTGAACGGAAACAGTAACCGTAAATCAGTAATGCGAAACTGCAGGCTTCCTGTTTTTACTATATTTGCACACCGGAACCGATTCCCCAACAATCCTTCCCCCGGCAAACCATAACCGCGGTTATGGTTTTAACAGGACAAAAAAAGAATTAAAAAATGAAACAGCCAACCCTGTTCCTTTCGCCCCGTTATACGCCTGACAGCCGCCTGATGCGCGACGCTGCGGTTGCTGCGGGCTGGCAGGTCGTGCGTTTGGGTACGTGGACGATTCCCGAACGTGTACCTCCCGGGCCTTACGTTATTTACGGTGAAACCTTATTCGGCCGTTACCTTGCTGATCATTTTAAAATTACACTTACCGATCCGGGCGATACGTTCCTGGAAGAACTGCCCGAACATCTGCGCCGCCGCAACGTACGCTGCACCACGGCCGGTGAAGCACGCAACGAAGAACAGCGCTGTTTTATAAAACCGGTAAACGACAAAACATTCCGTGCCGCTGTATTTGAAAACGGGAACGCACTTCCGGCTACCGTTGAAAACAGCGAAGTGGTGCTGGTTTCAGAACCGGTGGTTTTTACCTGTGAGTTTCGTTTTTTTGTGATGGACGGAAAAACACGCACCGGTTCGCTGTACGCACGTTACGGTGAAAGCGAAGAAGAAGATGCCACACCGGAAGAGTTTGCCGAAGCACAACGCATTGCCGAAGAAGCTGCCGCTTTTGTTACGGGTGCGGTTGTTATTGATACCGGTTATATTGAAGGCCGCGGCTGGGCCGTGGTGGAAGCCAACCCGGCGTGGGCTTCGGGGCTGTATGCCTGCGATGCAACTGCTGCTCTTGCTGTAATAGCGGAGGCCTGCGGTGCTGCATGTTAACGAACACCGTCAACAAAATACATCGCGATTTCGCCTTTTCCTTTTGCGGCAATGTTTCCGCGCGGGGAACAGTTGAAGGTATGGTTTACCAGCCTGTATGTGGTTTCACTGATGTTTACTTTACCGGTTTCTCCGCTGCTTTCCATTCTTGAAGCGGTGTTCACGGTGTCGCCCCAGATATCGTACTGAAACTTTTTTACACCTACAATGCCGGCTACAACCGGCCCGGTATGAATGCCGATGCGGATTTCGAAAAACGGTTCGCCGCCCGCCGCTTTTTCTGTTTTGTGCTGCTGCATGAACTGTTGTATTTCAAGCGCTGCTTTTACCACATCGGAAGCATGTGTTTTGTTTGGTGTGGGCAGTCCGCCAGCAGCCATATAGGCATCGCCGATGGTTTTGATTTTTTCGACACCGTATTTTTCCATGATGGCGTCAAATGCCGAAAAGCATTCGTTTATTTCAGCCACCAGTGCCCTGGGCGAAAGTCTTTCGGCAAGCTGTGTAAACCCTTTGAAGTCGGTAAAAAGAACGGTTACCTGGTCAATGTGTTGCGCATCGGCACTGCCTTTTTCTTTTAACTCTTCAGCTACTTCGGCGGGCAGAATATTAAGCAGCAAACCATCGCTGCGTTTTTTCTCTTTCGCGATGTTGTTGCGCTGCCTGAAAAAAACAACCGCCGAAAGCAGCACCACCACAAACCCGGCAATAAACACCACCAGGAGTATGGTCTGTCGTTTTGATTCTTCGGCTGCAACTGCGTCTTTTTTCTCCTGTTCAAGTTGTGCCGCGGCTTCTTTTTTATCGAAATCGAACTGCATTTTCTGCTGCGCCGTTTTCTTTGCGCTTTCGTTGCTCAGCAGGCTGTCGCGGTTGGCAATATACAGCAGGTGATAGTCAAGTGCCTCCCGGTAATGGCCCTGTTCGTTTTCAAACTGGTATAAGCTTTCATAACAATTGGTGATTTGTTCGAGGCTCCCGATTGTTTGTGAAAGAACGAGCGCATCCTGCAGGTACTGGCCGGCTTCCGTAAAACGATGCAGCGCGGTGTACGTAGCTCCTATGGCCTGCGAAACCGAAGCAATACTGGATTTGGCCCCGAGTTCCTGTGCAATTTTCAGCGAAGCAAAATAATTATCAAGCGCCTCTTCGTAATTGCCCTGGTCGTATAAAATTCCGCCTAAACCCTCGAGGCAGTTGGCTTCACCGCTTCGCAGTTCCAGTTCCACATTCAGATCAAGGGCGATCTGTATGTTTTCCAGTGCGCTGCTGTAATTCCCGCGGTTTTTCTGGATGATTGAAATGTTATTATGTGCGTTTGCGATAGCGTATTTATCGCCTGTTTTCTCCAGGAGCACTAAAGCCGCTTCCTGCGATTTCAGTGCTTCGGGATAATTGGATTGGGCGAGGTAAATGTTCCCGATATTGGTGAGGTTGTATGCCTGTCCGCTTTTATCCCCTGTTTTTTCATTGATGGCCAGTGCGGCCAGGTAGTTTTTCAATGCGTCTGCAAAGTTGCCCTGGTGTTCATATACAATACCGATGTTGTTGAAGGCTGCCGCTTCGCCTGTTTTGTCGCCGGCTTCCTGGCTTATTTTTAATGCGTTGCGGTAACGTGTAATCGCTTCCACATATTCGGCTTTGTCTTCGAAAGCGCCGCCGCTGATGAGTAAGGCCGCAGCAACACCTTTTTTATATCCTGCGGCTTCTGCAAGCTCCAGCGATCGGGTGGCGTACAAAATAACTTTATCGGGATCGTTTCCGGAGTAGGCATCTGCAAGGTCGGCAAGTGTATTGACACGTGCAGTATCGGGCTGGGCGGTTTTTAAGACGGTTTCCAGCGAATCAATATATGCGTTTATTAGCTGCGCATCAGCGAATGATGGCAGCAGCGCAAGCAGAAAAAGCAGCAACGTTTTTTTCATTGTATTTACATGTCGCGCAAACCGTTCCTGTTCCGCCGGTTAAAAATAATCAAAAACACCGGGAAGAACTTCATTTGTTTTATTGTGCAGAAGCATCGTATATTCATATCCTTAAAAAAACAACGATCGTATATGAACTGTACAGCCTGCGGACAACCGAATAATGACGGAGCCACCCACTGCATGCGCTGCGGCGCCCCGACGGGATATGCAAACAACTACCAGCAGCCCAACGCCGGCGGATATCAGCAGATGAACTACCAGCAGACGCAACAGCAGCCCTACAGTTACATGCCCCCGCAGCAGCCTGCGCAGGCAAACAAACAGGACCTCGGCTTTCTGCTGCTCGCTATTTTTCCGCTGGTGCATCGCATTTTCTGGTGGATGCTCGATATCGTGGATGTCGGCGGATGGAAAGTGCGCATGACCATAAGCCTGTTGCTAACGCTTGGCGAATTTGCAGTTATGCTGTTTTTCACCAAAAACATTACGTACCGCATCATCATTGGCATCATGGCGTTTATTATGTTTGCAATAAATGTGTACCAGATTTTAAGATATTAAAAACCAACCCGGGAAACAAACCGGTTTCCCTTAACATTAACCCGAATGAAGTACTTTATTATCCTTGACCTCGAAGCAACCTGCTGGGAAGGCAAGGGCACAAAACCCAATGAAATTATTGAGATCGGTGCGGTGTGCATTGATGAAAACAAAAACCGCTGCGGCGAATTTGCAACGTTTGTAAAACCAACCGTACATACGCAGCTTTCCGCATTCTGTACACAACTCACCAGCATTACGCAGCAGCAGGTGGATGCGGCCCCGCTGTTTCCGGAAGCGTTGCGCGCATTCCAGGCGTGGATTGCCGGTTTCGGCGGCAGCTATGTGCTGTGTTCCTGGGGCTTTTACGACAAGGCCCAGTTTAACGGCGATTGCCTGCTGCACAAGCTGGATACGGCGTGGCTGAAAAACCACATCAGCCTGAAACACCAGCATGGCACCATCTGCAAACTGAACCGGTCCATGGGCATGGCGGGCGCGCTGCGGTACGAAAAACTAACGCTCGAAGGCACGCACCACCGCGGCATTGACGATGCGCGGAACATTGCAAAAATATTCCTGAAGCACTTTGATGCGTGGGAGGGCAATCGCGTCTGAAAAATGCCATCTGCTATATCCCCATAATCAGGACTTTCGGGCAGACCTCTTACTTTTGATAGTGTTAGCGGGCAGTCAGTTCGAGTGTTTCTTGCTGATTTTTCATCAGCAAGAAATGTATCGAGAACGTGGGTAGGGATCCCCTCGCACGTTCTCGATACACCTTCCATTTCGCCGCCCTGCGCGCCTGGCACTCGAACTGACTGCCCGCTTTTGTTTTGATTCAATACTATTTTGGAAAACCGCTAAATCAGAAAAAATTTCAGACGCGATTGCCCTGGATGCGTGGCAGTATAGCCGGTAATCTGGTTTGGTTTTTGTACCTTTAGCGGGAAACAAAAACGGATGAAACGTACCGTAGTTCTTTTCGCCGGCATCACCTTTGCCGCGTTTTTTTTCACCTCGTGCTGCGGCCGGGGTTGTCTTCTTGGTAAGAAAAACAGACCTGCGCTGCAGGAAACAACAACGCCCGCCGGATGAAACGTTTTCTCCCCATACTGTGCTGCACATGGCTTGCGCTGTTCCTTTTTTCAGGAGTACAGGCCCAGGTAAAAGTGGATTCGTTTAATGTGGACGGCATCAAACACCTGCGCACGTATAAGGTTGAACGCAGCGACAGCACGGCCAAAGAAGTGATTACTGAAAAACGATACAACGAAACCGGCAAACTTATTTTTGACGGATACGTGGAGCAGTATTGGGTAAACGGACAGGTAAAAAAACGGTGGCTGAAACAGGTTAAATTTCTTCCGGCAGGCATGAAAGAAGTACTTGAAATTCCGCTCGAAGGCAAACCGATGCTCACGCGTTATGATATGAACGGAGCTGTTACCGAACGTAAATTTATCCGCCTCACACGCGCCATCGGCATGGCCGAACTGTAAAACCAGATGACAGAAAAAACACAAATCAACATGCAGGTGTTTGAATCGTTCCCGGTTCTGAAAACACCGCGCCTTACGCTGCGCAGTCTTACCGAAGCCGATGTGCCCGCCATTTTCGGCATGCGTTCGAGCGCGCTCGTGTCCACGCACATCATGCGCCCGCTTATGCAGCAGGAAGATGCGGCGACACTGCTGGTGGAAAAAACCATGGCCGCGTATAAAAACAAAATGGGCATTGCCTGGGCTGCGGTGCTGCGCGATGCGGGCGACATTATCGGCACCTGCGGATTCAACCGCATTGAATATGCACATGCACGCGCTGAAATCGGTGGTGAAATGAACCCGGCGTATTGGGGAAAACGGCTGCCGCCCGAAGCGGTGCAGGCCATTATTGATTTCGGATTCGGAACCATGAACCTGCACAGCATCGAAGCCCGGGTGCTGCCCGGAAACCGCAGCGCTATCGCATTACTCGAAATGCTCGGGTTTGAAAAAGAAGCCCATTTCCGCGACTATTATTTTTACGGCGATGCGTTTCACGACCTGGCGGTGTATGCGCTGCTGAAGAAAACGGTTTAAAAACCAAACGCCTTTTCCGTTGCCCGCGCTTCTTTTTCCAAAGGCGCATCGGAATACCCCACGGTCATACATTCATCCACGTACTGTGCAATAAACGGCGCAATGCCGCCCATGCGTTCGTACTGCAGCGTGTGCGTGAGTTCATGCACCAGCAGGCGCAGATCATCGCGGTAGGCGTGGCGGATAAAAATGCCGTAACCAAGCGTAAGGCCGATCACATCCGGTGAAAGAAAACGGAGCACATCAACTGCGGCCCGCAAGGTCGGATGTTCCGGGCGGGGCATTTCATCCACAAAAAGCAGGTGCACGTTTTCGGCGTGTTTTATGCCGATGCGTTTTGCGGCAGCAAGTTGTGTGGCGGTTAGTGCTACACCTTCGCGGTGAATGCGTGCTTCCTGTTCCTGCATCCAGGCAGCGCCCAATGGCAACAGGGTTTTCAGTTCTTCCGGTGTAAACAGCTCAGCCATTAAAGCCGCTTTTTACATGGCTGCCGTCGCAATACGGTTTATTGCCCGACTGGCCGCAGCGGCAGAACGCCGTTACTTTGTGTTTGGTTTCGGTTTCGCCGTTGCTGCGTTTTACGGTTAAGTTTCCGTAAACGAGCAGCGGTCCGTTTTCCACTACTTCGGCCCGGGTGTCGGATGTAATTTCTTCGGGCGGATTGGTTTCGCTGTTGTAATAAAACGACAGCGCGCCGCTCGGGCATTTGCTGATCTGATCGATAATGCGCTGTGTGCTTGCGCCTTCGGGTTTGATCCACGGTTTTTCGGCCGGATTAAAAACATCAATAAGTCCTTCCGCACCTTTCCAGCAGCGGGTGGAGTGGATGCAGGTGGCGGGTTTCCACACAATGGTGATTTCGCCGTTCGTGTATTTTTTCGTGATGTCTTTCATTTCAGTACTGTTTGAATATGCACCGGGTTGGTCAGCGTTTTGTGAATAAAACAGTGATCAGCAATGAACAGGAGCCGTTTGCGTTGTTCGTCCGTCAGTTCGCCTGAAAGTTCAATTTCACGCACCAGGTTACTCGCGTTCGCTGCAGTATCACGTTCAAAGATAATTTTTGTTTTCACATCTTTCAAGGGCCAGCCTTTCCGGTCGGCATACATGCGCAAGGTAATACACGTGCAGCTGGCGAGCGCACCGGCCAGCAACTCCTGGGGCGAAAAACCGAGGTCGGTTCCGCCCGCGTTTTCGGGTTCGTCAGCGATTACGGAATTACGGCCGTTAAACAGTTCCGTTTTGTAATGCGCAGTGGCAATGTGTGCTGTTACTTCGGCCATCGGTTTTGGTTTTACAGGTTAAAAATACCGTCTGCATTATTTTCCAGCGCAGCGCGTATTTCATTTTCGAGCAGGCCGCTGCCGCCGCCAAAATGCTGGATGATTTTAATGCCCGGCTGCATTGCACGGAACTGTTCACGGAACAACTGCTCGCTTTCGCGGTCAACGCCTCCGCCAAGAATAACCAGCTGAAAATTGCCATCGCGAAACATATCCAGCGCCTCGTCGTTACTGGTTGCACCGGAAGCGTTATAGGCCGGATTCTGATTGACGAGGCGCAGCACGGTTTGCATAATTTCACGGTGCCGGCCAATGACGAGTATGTTTACCTCAGGCATGTTGCAAAAATTCAGTTACCGGTTTGCGGCTGCGCGGTGCGGTTTCGCGGGAGCGGAAAGGTTCTTCCAGCTGTTCAGCGTTGCCCGGATAACCGAGCGCAATCATACACACGGGCGCAAAATCGTCGCCGATTTCAAAAACTTCGCGGGCTTTGTTTTTATCAAATCCTTCCATCACGTGGCCGTAAATGCCTTCCGAAAACGCCTGCAGCAGCAGGTTCTGGTTGGCCGAGCCCGCATCATAAAACGCATTTACGTTTGCATTGCCGTTGCGTG
This sequence comes from Chitinophaga pinensis, assembly GCA_943372645.1. GTDB lineage: Bacteria > Bacteroidota > Bacteroidia > Palsa-965 > Palsa-965 > VBWE01. The sequence goes on from CALRZN010000002.1 coordinate 292,488, forward strand.
TGTATGTGAGTTTGGTGTACACGAGTACGAGCGCCGCGGCACCTTTTGCCCAGGCCGCATTGCCGGGAAGCAGGCACCCGAGGAGTTTTTCAAAGCCCGCTTCATTTTCTTTGCGTGATGCGATGTAACGCCACGGCTGTTCGTTCATGGCACTGGGTGCCCACGAAGCCGCTTCAAAAAGCGCGTAAAACGATTCGTCTGTAATTGATTTTCCGTCAAACGCCCGCGGACTCCAGCGTCCGGCAATCAGCGGGTGAACGGCATACTGTGTTTCAGCAATTTTTTCCATAAAAAGAGATAGTGTTTAAATATTCAGCATTTAGTGATGCCCTTACGAAAGCGTCATGGGTACATCCATCAGTAAAACTTCTGCGTTGCTGTTGGCAGTTACATTAAAGCTGTCCATATCCCAGATGCCAAGACCGTCGCGGGCACCGAGGGTTTGTCCGGCAACAGTTACTTCGCCGCTGAGTACAAACACATACACGCCGTTGCCTTTGCGTTTCACGGTGTAATCGGTTTTAAAACCGGCATCGAGTTGACCGATGTGAAACCACGCGTCCTGGTGAATCCACACGCCTTCGTCTTCAGCAACCGGTGAAAGAATCTGCTGTAGTTTGTTATGCCGGTCTTTGGTGTTCAGCGTAACCTGGTCGTAACGCGGCGTTACATTCTTTTTGTTCGGGAACACCCAGATCTGGAGAAACTTCACCGGGTCTTTGCTGTTCTTGTTGAACTCGCTGTGGTAAATGCCGGTTCCGGCGCTCATCACCTGCACATCGCCGTTGCGGATAACGGCCACGTTGCCCATGCTGTCCTTGTGTTCGAGGTCGCCCTCGAGCGGAATGGAAATAATTTCCATGTTATCGTGCGGATGTGTGCCGAAGCCTTTTCCGCCTTCCACAAAATCGTCGTTCAGTACGCGCAGCACACCAAAGTGCATGCGTTCCGGGTTGTAATAATTTGCAAAACTGAAAGTATGGCGGCTTTTGAGCCAGCCGTGGTCCGCGTTGCCGCGGGTTTCTGCTTTGTGCAGTACAATGTTTCCCATGATGCTTGAATTGGTATTAGGAAGGTGGTTAAAACCGAGGAGTTCCAGCTCCTGCAGTTCGTCAATGTCGTTGCGGATAATTCCGCCCATGGCTGCTGTGGCCGCAAAAAAACCGGTACCCAGCAATCCGTTCCGGATAAAATCTTTTCTGTCCATTGGCTTCTGTTTTATGATACAAAGGTGCAACAACAAAACCTCCCGATCCAATAACCTAGATTAAGAAATCAGGCTGCTGTTCAACGGCTTTTTTTCAGCCAGGCGGCCTTCAGTTTGCTTAAAAATTCAGGGGTAACGCCGATGTATGCGGCCACCTGTTTCTGCGGAATTTTTTCGATGAGCGTGGGGTAGCGTTTGCAGAACTGTGCATACCGTTCCTGCGCACCCAGGCTCAGGTTGTCGAGCAGGCGCTGCCGGTTGCTCACCAGCGAGTTTTCGGTAATGATGCGGAAGAAACGTTCAAACTTCGGGATGCGTGTGTACAGTATTTCCTGTTCCTTTTTGGGTAGCAGCAGCACCTCCGAATCTTCCAGCGCATCAATTACCAGGTGGCCCGGCTGCTGTGTGATGAGGCTGTACATGTCGGCAATCCACCAGTCGGGCGGGGCAAACTGCAGGACGTGTTCAAAACCATTACTGTCAATGGTATAACCGCGCAGGCAGCCCGAAACCACGAACGCCGATGCGCGGCAGATATCGTTTTCGTGCAGCAGCACTGCTTTTCTGGGTAACACCTGTTCTTCGAGCATGCCGGTAAAAACAGCCTGCTCTTTCGCGGTGAGTGCAATGTGGCGCGAAATGTTCTTCAGGATAAGCGTGTAATCCATACCGTTCAAATATAAGGCATGTTTATCGTGGATGCACATTAACATTTACTAACGCCCCTTAACAGCCCTTCACGATAATACGGAACACCTTTGGTTCGTTAATCAGTCATGCTACCACGTCAAACACAACCCATGAAAAAAAGTATACTGCTTGCGGCAGGCCTTGCCGCGTTTCTCCTTCCGGCGCAGGCACAGCGCGGGTTACTGTTCGGAACCAAACCGGCCCTCGTTGATTTTAAAGCATACGACAGCCTCATACACGAGGTGCAGGAGCACCGCAAAACGCGTATGCTGAACCTGGATCAGTTTCTTGCCGAAGCTGCGAAACCCAACGTGGTAATTATTGATACGCGTTCTGATGCGATGTACAATGCGAAACATGTGAAAGGCGCAATACACCTCAACTTTGCCGACTTCACACAAAGCAACCTGTATAAGTTGTTTCCTGATCCCGATACCAAAATCCTGATTTACTGCAACAACAATTTTGATGAAGGTTATCCGCTCAGCGCGGTTATGAATCCGGCGTTTATAGAACCTGCTTATTTTGTAACCAAAGGAGTGAGTACATCATTAGCTTTTGATCTTTCGCAGCTTAAACCGATGACGGCGGCTTTGATCGATCCGTCCGAATACGCCGTAAGCAGTGGAACGGCAAAACGAAAACCGGCAAAGAAAAAAGCGGCAGCAGCGATAACGACTAAAGAAGAACAGCCTGCCGCAGTGGCAGTAACTCCTGTGAAAACCGTGGAAGAGCAGCCCAAACCCACCCCGAAACCCGCGCCCCGCCCGCTCACGCTGGCGCTCAACATCCCGACGTACATTAACCTGTACGGTTACGGCTATAAAAACGTGTACGAATTATCCGAACTGGTCGATGTAAATGATCCGCGCATTCAGTTTGAAGGAACAGCTGTCTCTGCTTCACAAACCGGTGCGCTGTTTATTCCGCCGCTACCGTCTGAAGCCATGCGCACCGCCCCACACAATGCCGACGGCACCCCGCAGGCGCATGTTGATTTTGGCGCGTACGACAGTTTAACACACATCGTGGCCGCACACCGCGAAAAACACTTGCTGCACCTCGATTCATTTCTGCTTGCCGCACAGCAGCCCGGCGTTCTTATTATTGATACGCGTTCGGATGCGATGTATAATGCGAAACACGTGAAAGGCGCCGTGCATTTGAACTTTTCAGATTTTACGGTGCCAAATCTTGCGCGCATCATCCCGGCGAAGACCACGAAAATCCTGATTTACTGCAACAATAATTTTGAAAACGATCGCAATTATTTTGCATCAAAATTGTATTTCGAACCAACGCGGCTGGATGAAAGCAATAAGGAAGAAAAATCCCTGACGCTTGCGCTGAACATACCGACGTACATTAACCTGTACGGATACGGTTACACCAACGTGTACGAACTGGCCGACCTGGTAAATATATTTTCCGGGCAGGTGGAGTTTGAAGGAACGGCGGTAACACCTGCAACCGGAAAATAAACCGAACGGTTATACGCTCCGCTTCAGCAGCACCATGGAGGTATCGTCGCCCAGCAGTTTCTCTTCAATCGTAAGCGCGGTTATGAATCCTGGAAGCTGTCTTTAACGGAAGTCCGGACGTTCTGAAAATGAATGCGGAAGATTTTACCCGGGTTTGAGTTCCAAAAAAGCAGCACTTAATTCAAAAGCGCAACATAGTACCCGGCAAATTCGCGGGTCATGGAATAAATATCGCGCCATTCGAAATACGAAGGACTTGCGATGCAGCAATCCGCAATTCCTGCTTTGCGGAAAAGCAGGCGGCAACGCACGAGATGAAAATACTGGGAGATTACGGTAACCGAACGGATGTTATTCGCAGCCACATAAGCGGCGGCGTTTGTGGCGGTGGCTTCGGTGTTGTTGCCCGCATTATCAGCAATCACCAGCGAATCGGGTACACCGGCCTGCACGAGGTATTTTTTCATTTCGTCGCCTTCGTAAAAACCTTCCTTACCCAAACCGCCACTCACGAAAAGCATGCGTACCTGTCCGCTGCGGTACAGTTCCAGGCCTTTATCCAGCCGGGCTTTCAGGCGTTCGCTCAGCGTGCCGTCTTCATTTACCTTGTTTCCTAAAATTACACCGAGTTCATTGGCGCATGTTTTGTTCTGCAGGCCAATCCACGCAACGGTAACGCTGTGAAAAACGAACCAGCAGCAAACAAAAACGACAATGCGTTTGCACCAGCGCAGTGCAGCAGAAAATAATCCGGAAGAGCTTGAATCACGCATGGGAAGCGGATTACAGGTTATTTTTCAGCGCAAACGATGAGCGTTTCGAGCACCATTTCTTCGCCGGTAATGGCAGCCGTGGGCGGCTCCTGTATTTCAACGGCGTTGTAGGTTCTGAATCCGTTTTCGCGCAGCAGCGCAACCAGTTCTTCACGTGTAAACATGTGAAAATTATATTGCGTAAACGGGTACTTGATCATGGTGGCTTTCGGGCGAAGCGCAATAAACAGGCGGCCTTCGGGTTTCAGCACCCGGAAAAACTCGTTCAGTACGGCAACGTGGTTGTCCCAGAAATAAATGGTGTTTACGGTAAACAGTTTGTCAAACGTTCCGTCGGCAAAAGGCAGTTTATCGGCTACCGTGAAATGAAATTCCGCATTGCCGGCTTCGATGAAAGCGGCATTGCGTTTTTTGGCTTCTTCCACCATTTCGGCAGAAAAATCGCAGCCGGCATATTTTACATGGCGCTCTTTTCCGAGTATGTCTTTCACAAAAAAACCGTTGCCCATACCCACTTCAAGAATGTAATCGTGGGGCGCTATACGCAGTGTTTCTATCGTGGAAAGATTCATGAACAGGTTGCCCTCATTCATACGTTCTCCAACTTCCAGTGCAAAATCGCCATGTGGTTGCCGCAGCTGGGCTGCCACCATGCGGGCTGTCTTATCATCCATGCGGCATCAAAAGTATTGTTTTGTTTTGGATGTGCAGCCAGGCCGGGTGTTATTGTGCAGAAAGTTTTCGCTGATTCGCGGTATTTTAGTCCCGGTAACTATCGGGCAATTATCTTTGTTGTATATTCATGTTGGTGATAAAAAGACATCTTTTTCTGCTGCCTGTTTTCCTGCTGCTGTTGCTGCACAGTTGCACCAAAGCGGTTAAAACGGCCGATCTGAAAGGCAAAAAAAGCGACACGGCCCGTATCATGCATCAGCTCGATTCGCTGGTGGAGCGCATGAATGATGCGGCCGGCCGCCGGGAACAGTTTGAGGCCATGCGTTACTGCGAAGAAGGCCTCGCGCTCGAACTGGAACTGCCGGATGATAAAAAAGCCTACGGCGATCTGCACAGCCGCTATGCCACGCTGCTCGAATCGGCCGGCCTGCTCACGATTGCGCAGGAACATTTCCGCCTGGCCATTGCCGGGGCCATGAAAACCAATCCGCCCAATTACGAAGCGATCTATTATAAAAATGCCCGCCTCGCTTCGTTTCTGCAGAACCACGGCAACCCCGACAGCGCAACGTTTTATTTCCGCAAAGCAATTGATGCCGGGGAAAAACACACCGACAAACTGTGGCTTGCTTCCGGGTACAACAACCTTGGTTTTCTGAAAGAATCAATTGGTGCCATTGATTCTGCCGCCTTGTATTACAATCGTGCAGCGGAGGTATTGGTGCCCAAAAATGCAGCCGATTCTTTTTTACTGGCAAGCATTCGCGATAACCAGGCGCATGTGCTGATGCAGCAGCAAAATTATGCGGGCGCAGAAACAGGCTACCGGAACAATGAAAAACTGTATGCAACGCTGCACCAGGATAACGGGCGGGTCAAATCGCTGCTCAATGCATCGGATGTTTTTACTGCCGCCGGCAAATACAGCGAGGCGCTGCAGCTGGCCGATTCGGTGCATGCTGCTTTTGAGGAAACACTGAAAAAATTTCCGGGCCTGCGGCAGCGCTGGCTCGGCATGCGTTACAACCTGTTTTTAAAATTAGGCCGCGATAGCGAAGCCTTGCTTACCCTGCAAAAACTGAATGCCATAAAAGACAGCATTACCGGCGAACAGAAACGTTCCACCGAAAAACTGATGAGTTCGGCCGCTGCGGGAGAGCTGGAACGGCACAAACGCGAAGATGAAATACGTAAACTGCAGGTGAAGCAGGCGCGTTCTGAATCAAGGCTCAGCTGGTTTATCGGCGTTACCGTGTTTTTTACAAGTATGCTCATTATTTTTCTGCTCATCCTCGTTTCGCGTAAACGGAATACGGAGCAGCAGAACAAAATTAAACTGGCCGAGGCCGAACTGCGGAACAAACAGCTGGAAGGGGAAAAACTGCAGCAGGAACTTGAACTGAAAAAACGCGACCTCACCGACATGGTGTTGTTTAACCGCCACCGCAAAGAAATTACAGAGGGCCTGCTTGCCGAACTGCAGGAAGCCGCGCGGGCCGACGATACCACGGCGCGTCTGAAAAAACTGATCCAGGACCTGCGCTCGCGCAGCCAGGCGGCGGAGTCGCTTGATCTTGTGGGTGACAACATTGAACAGGTAAACAAAGCGTTTTTTGAAAAACTGGCCGAACAGTTTCCCGAACTCAGCAAGGGCGAACGTAACCTCTGCGGACTGCTGCGCATGAATCTATCCACAAAAGACATTGCACAGATGCGCCGCGTGGAACCCGATTCGGTGAAGATGGCCAAAAAACGATTGCGTAAAAAACTGGGACTCGAACCCGAGGCTGACCTGTACCAGTTTATGCAAAAAATATAAGCCCGACGCGTACATGCGCCGGGCTTACCACGATGGACCGCCTATCGGACCGGTATCAGCCGGTAACCGGCCCGAATACCATTTAACGGCTCGCTTTCAGGGTTTCTTTTTCAAGAAGACTGAGGCGACGTTCGATACCTGCACTGGTGTTTTTCAGCAGGTCCAGTTCGTTTTCTGTTTTTACAAGGCGTTTGAATAATTCCTGCGTGGCAGAAATGTTAAGCGTGGCCAGCGCTTCGTAATCCACGGTATGAAAATCATTCACTTCGCGGCCGTACACAAATACCTTTCCGTTATCATTGAGCGCAACGGTAAAACCGGCAGCATCAGCAGCAATTACGGGAACCAGTTCCACCCGGTTTTCGAAAATCAGTTTTACCTTTTCACCGGCTTTCAGCGTATTGGCAACGGCAATGCGCCCGTTGCTGATGGATGCAAGCTGGTAGATGTCCGGAATTACATCGGTAATGGTATTCACCGCATTCGGATAAACCGCTTCCACTTCCTGCGCAATTACTTTTTTATAACCGCGGTTCCCTTTTTCAATGCTGTCGATCAGTTTGTAATCGGTGATGCGAATGTTCAGCAATGTAGCAAGGTCGGCAGCCGAATTGCTGCGGCCCGTGATGTGTTTGATGCGCGCATCGGAGTAAGCATTGAATTCCGTTGCTGCAATGCGGGCACTGGCGTAAATGGAGTAGGCGTTGGTTCCTGATGTAGTTCCTACTGCGCCTGCGCTGTTGAGGTAACCAAAAGAAAGCGTACTGTTTGCGCTGCCGTTTACCACGAGTTTGGCCTGGGTGGGTGTTGCAGTGCCCACGCCCAGGTTGCCGTTGATGTTTACATAGTTCGCTGCGAAGTCGCCCCAGATGAGCGGGGTAGTGGTGTTGCTGTTGTCGATGTAAAGCTTGTCGTTCCCGGTTTCATTTTGTCCGGCCTGGTTGCCGATCAACACGTGGCCGTTGCCGGTAGCTGCTGATCCGGCATTGTTTCCGATTGCGGTGCAGTTGTTACCGGTGCTGTTTGTATAAAGCGCATTTGAACCAACAGCGGTGTTTGAATTTCCGGTGGTGTTCTGGTACATTGTATGATAACCCATGGCCACGTTGTCTGCCCCGGTTGTTGAGTTCAGCATGGTTTCATAACCATAAGCCGAATTGCCCGAAACGGTAGCGTAATAAAGCGAGCGTACACCAACCGCCGTATTAAAATTTCCGGTTGCAATTGTTGTAAGTGCATCGCGGCCAATGGCAATGTTGTTTGTGCCGGTGGTGTTCTGATCCATTGAAGCCGCACCGATGGCGATGTTGCTTCCGCCGATTGTATTGGACAGCAAAGCGGTTGACCCGATACCGATATTAAATCCACCTGTTGTGTTGTTGTACAGCACTTCATTGCCCAGGCCCAGGTTATAAATGCCGGTTGAATTTAGCCCAAGTGTACTTTTCCCGATCGCCATATTTTCCGAACCGGTGGTGTTTATGTCTAATGCTTCATAACCGATTGCAAAGTTGTTAGCCCCCGTTGTGTTTGCGGCAAGTGCAGAAGTGCCGATGGCCAGTAAGCCGGAGCCGGAAACCGCAGTGCCTCCCGCGTTTACACCAATGGCAATGTTGTTGTTGCCGGTGGTGTTCGCATCCAGCGCATCGGTGCCCACGGCAATGTTATTGAAACCCGTAGTGTTTGCGTTTAACGCATTGTAACCGGCGGCCGTGTTGGAAGAAGCAGTGGTGTTGGCCAGCGCGTTCATGCCCAGCGCAACGTTAAATCCGCCGGTGAGGTTTGATTTCAGCGCATCGCGTCCCACGGCGGTGTTGTTTATGCCGGTGGTGTTTTTGCTCATCGTGTTGTTGCCGATGGCCACGTTGCTGCTTCCGGTCGTGTTTTCATCCAGCACATCGCTTCCTACCGCGGTATTGCCTCCGCCGGTGGTGGTGGCATTAAGTGAACCATAACCCACACCGGTATTGCCGCTGGCGGTGTTGTTTGACAGTGCATACATGCCCACCGCAACGTTGTAGCCGCCCGAAACGTTGGCATTCAGTGCGGCGTAACCCAATGCGGTGTTGTTTATCCCGGTCGTATTGTTCTGCAGGGATTCGCGGCCAACAGCAGTGTTGTTTGTGCCACTGATATTGTTGTTCAGCGCATAGTTGCCGATGGCCATGTTGTCGTTGGCGGTGCTGTTTGTCAACGCATATTTACCGATGGCCAGGTTGGCCGAACCGGTGGTTATGTTTTCCAGCGCAGCCTCACCGATAGCGATGTTGCCGTTTCCGCTCGTGTTGTTTGCGAGTGCAAAATGACCTAAACCAACATTAAAACGGTTGTTGTAATCATCCATAAAACCAGCCGATGTACCGAGATAAACCGAACCGCCGGTGTTCGCATTCTCAAGTGTTCCGCGACGCATCACAAACCGTTCGGTGCCGTTCAATTTAAAACGGATGAGGTTTTCGTTTGGATTCGCTTCGGTGTTGATGCTGGTATTGCGGTCGGCATCCTGGATGAGTGTAAGCGTATCGGTAGGAACGTTTGCAAGGCTTACGCTGTTGCCACCCGAAATGCTGAGTGTTGATCCGGAAACAGTAAGTGTTTGTGCATCGGTGTTGATGCTGCTGATGTTCAGGCTGTTTCCGCCGGTTATCGCCAGGGTGGTACCGGTAAGTGTCAGCGACTGTGCATCCGTGTTATCGAGATAAGGTGCAAGGTTCACACTGTTTCCGCCGCTGATGGAAAGCGTGTTGCTGTTCAGCGAAAGCGTCTGCGAATCGGTATTGAGTGTGTTCAGGTTCACGCTGTTGCCGTTATCAATGGCCAGCGTAGTGCCGGTGAGCGTCAACGCCTGGTCGTCGGTATCGGTAACAACCGGAAGCGAAACACTGTTGCCGCCCGAAATAGAAAGCGTGTTTCCTGCAAGCGTAAGGTTCTGCTGATCGCTGTCGTTGTCCACGCTTTTTGCACGGAGCGCATACGGCACACTCACCAGCTGGCTGCTGCCCATGGCGGTGTAGTTGGTGCCGCCGGCCGGATCCATTTCCGTTTCGAGGAAGTAGGTGCTGCTGCCCCAGGCAATGCTGCTGATGCTGCCGCTTACAACCGTTCCAGCGCCCACCTGCACGCTGAACAAACCAAACGTGCTGGTGGTGGGAAGGTGCGTTTCCTGGTAAACAATAGTGCCGGACGAGCTGCCCTGGTGAATGGTTAATCGCAGACCGATAGCCTGGTTGGGTAACGCGGCGCCGCTGCTGTTGCGGGCCACGCCCTGGTAATTGAACAGGTCGGGTGTTTGCGCCTGCACCGTTGCGGTAAACAGGATTGCAAAAAGAAAAATGAGATATCGTTTCATGGCTGAATGTTTTTGTTGGTTAGTTCGATCGGATGAGTTTGGTCGTGTGCAGCAGACGGCCCGCAGCATCGCTGATGCGGATAAAATAAACACCGGCCGGCAGCGGACTGATATCCACGCGCTCCGTTACATCGGGCGAAATGAATTGCTGCGCAACGCGTTTTCCCTGCAGGTCGTAAAGGCCCATTTCCATTGCTTCGACACCGCCCACAATACGCAGGTTAAAAAAATCGCCCGCCGGGTTCGGATAAACAGCGGGTAAAATGGCAGGCACAAAAGCCGGAACTGCCGTAATAAGCAGGTCGGGCTGCAGAAAACCTTCGGTGAGCATAAACGAACCGGCGATTTCCGTTTCGGTCATCAGTTCACCAAGCGTATAACTGAGTTGTCCGGCAGTTGTGCTGAAATGCGTCCCCGCCGAAGAAACCACATCGGGCGTGATAAACTGTCCGCGGGCAAAAAGTCCGGCCGAACAAAGGCTGATTGTTAAAAGTGTTTTTTTCATGGTATCGGTTTTTAAAAAAACAGCAGGCTGCAGTCCCGCGATTTGCTTACGCCAAAAGTATTTCGTGACCCTGCGCTTGTCCGATTTTTTGCCGGGTACAAAAGGGGTACAGCATACCGACAAACACACTAATGTGTTGAAAAACAAACCGTTTAAATGGATGACGGGAAATGACCAAAAACGATGACGCAGGAAGGCTTACCGCTGAATTGCAGGAATGTATCGGGGAGTTTTTTCAGCGAACAACATTCAAACAAGAGAAACTGTATGAAATTATACGCTCTTTTAAAATAGCTTCCGGGTGAAAAAAAGTTCCTGCATAATAGCTCTTGACATTTCTGGCAGCAGCAGTCGGCAGTGGCAGTCATGTTTGCGTATGGACCAGATTCATTTTCTGAAATACCTTCCGACTCCCACTGCTGCCTGCCACTGCCACTACGTATATGATGCCTGATATAAAAGATCATTAAATAAGCACACAACGCCTTGTTTTTAAGCATCTTTGAAACAGAAAATAACCGAATGCGTGCTTTTCTTATCTTTGCCCTTCTTCAAAAAACAGCATGCACGACAGGCACACCAACCGGGAACGGTATTTTAACGAACAGGTTTTTACCACGCAGCAGTTTGTGGTGCCCTACATCGAATCGGTGGTGGGTGAAATTAAGCCGGAACTGAGCGTGCTGGAAATCGGGTCGGGCGAGGGCGGAAACCTGAAACCGTTTCTCGACAAAGGCTGCACCTGCATGGGAATTGACCTGGCCGAAAACAAAATTGAAAACGGCAAAGTGTATTTTGCGTCGCATCCGCACGTGAATAAACTGACGTTAATAACGAAAGACATTTACCTGTTCGATCCCACGCAAGACATCAAGTTCGATATCATCATCCTGCGTGATACCATTGAACACATTCCAGACCAGGACAAGTTCATGGGCTATATGAAACGCTTCCTGAAAAAAGATTCGATTATATTTTTCGGTTTCCCGCCCTGGCAGAGTCCGTTCGGTGGCCACCAGCAGGTGTGCCGCAACAAATGGCTGAGCAAATTGCCTTACTACCACCTGCTGCCCCGTTTCATGTACCGCGGCATGCTGAAAATGGGCAAAGAGTCGGCTGTTACCATTGAAGGACTGATGGAAGTGCGCGACACCGGCATTTCGCTCGAACGCTTTGAACGCATCCTGCGCAAACACGGATATAAAATCAACCGCCGCACCATCTGGTTCATCAATCCGAACTACGAGATCAAATTCAAACTGAAAAAGCGTACGCTCATTCAGCCGTTCGCCTCCATTCCCTGGTTCCGTAATTTCTGGTCCACGGCCGGGTATTATGTGGTGTCGCTGAAAGGCTGATCAGTGTTGCGGCCGATAGTAAAAATCTGCTCCATCCTTTTTATCTTGTGCTGTGATCCGGTTTAACAATCCGCTGCGCCTGGTGGACATACGCACCCCGCGCCTCCTGTTTCGTCCGTTTATGCCTGCTGATATTCCGCAGGTGGCCCGGCTGTGTGCCGATCCGCAGTTTCAGCAGTTTGTGCCTATACCTCCGGGCAGCCCTGAACAGGTCGCAGCTTCATGGTTTGAGGCCGCCCTCAACCGCTGGAAAAATGACGGTACCGGTTTTTGTGTGCTGCAGGAAATAAACACGGGCGCGTTGGTGGGTCTTGCAGGGCTGCTGGTACAGCCGGTAGAAAATTTCTTCGTGCTCGAAGTGGCCTACCACCTGCTTCCCGAACACCGGGGAAAAGGATACGCGATAGAAGCAGCTTCGGCCCTGCGCGATTTTGCGTTCCGCAACACGGGCGAACAGCGGCTGTACTCGCTCATTCACGTAAACAATGTGCCTTCGCAAAAAGTGGCGTATAAAAACGGGATGACTTCTTCCGGCACATCCGGTTTCAAAGGACTGCCCGTTTTTCTGTACAGCATCGACCGCACGAAGTGGCAAAGCTGGCACATGGCACCGGATACCATGCAGCGTAAAGAACGCAATACCGGGCTGCAGACGTTCCTGGTGTTTATGCTGTACTGGATCGGCGGCGCACTTGCTGCCAAATTTTATCTGAATACGTTTACTGATATTCACGCCACGATGACATTGTTTGCCGCCACGTTTTTCAGTATCATTTTTTCAATAGCTGCAATAGGCATCGGGTTAACAATCTCCGTTGGTGCGCGCGTGGTATCCGGCCTCATTACAAAGCAGGGGAGGGAAAAACTCGGACAGCTGCTGAACAATGAAGCGGAGACGGAAAAAATGTATGTGCGCCACCTCAAAGGCTGGGTGTGGCTGGTGTGCGTGGTTTCCACCCTTGTTTTTGCCGGCATGGGTTTTTTTGCCGACGGCGAAGGCAGCATAAAAACATTTGCAGTAATGGGCGTGATTTACTCCCTGCTGCTCGGTGTGGCTTTTGTGCAGCGCTGGATTAATATGGAAGACACGGAAGTGGTATTTGGTATTTTTGATTAAACAGGATGTAAACACGCAGAGATGAAACGGACGCTGTTTTTTTTAATGATGTTGTGTTGCGGAAGCGCATTTGCGCAACCGTATCTTTTTTTTCTGCACAACCGGTTTCTTGAAAACCACAGGCTGAACGAAAAATCAAAAGAGTACGGCAAAGCGGAATACAACGAAATCATAACCGCGTTTACGAATTCCGGTTTTAAAGTGATCAGCGAGAAGCGTAAACCGGACACCGACACCCGTGCCTACGCACGCAAAGTTACCGGGCAGATTGACAGCCTGCTGAAACGCGGCGTGCAGCCTTCCGACATTACCGTGGTGGGCACCTCGAAAGGCGGATACATTGCACAGTTTGTTTCCACGTACCTGCGTAACGCGGAAGTGAATTTTGTGTTTGTAGGCTGTTATATGGATGGCGATATAAAATCATTTCCGGACATCAACATCTGCGGTAACGTGCTGTACATTTATGAAAAGACAGATAGTTACGGTGTTTCGGCATATCCCCGGAAAGAAGCGTCAAACCTGCCCGTTACGCGTTACCGCGAAGTGGAATTAAACACCGGCATGAAACACGGGTTCCTGTACAAGGCACTTCCCGCCTGGATGGATCCGGCAACGCAGTGGGGGAAAAAACAATACGGGTTTAACAGCGACTACATCGGCAAAATTGAAAAACTGCTGGCCACCACCGGCCTGCCACACAACGGGGCAATATTGATTGCGCGCAACGGCAAACCGGAATACAGCTACATGGATACGTATGCCGATCCGTATAAAAACACCATGCTGAACAGCAGCAGTCAATTTGTGATCGGTTCCATCAGCAAACAGGTTACCGCCGTACTCGTGCTGCAGCAACTGGAAAAAGGCACACTTAATCTTGACAAGCCCATACACACCTGGCTGCCCGAACTGCCGCAGCGCTGGGCCGATACAGTTACCATTCACCACCTGCTTACGCACACCGATGGTATTGCCGCGCCGGACAAACCGCTGAAGTTTAAACCGGGAACAAAATTCAGTTACAACCAGGTGAACTTTCAACTGCTGTCCGAAATTCTCGAAAAGGTAACACACAAAACATTTGCGGTGCTCTCGCAGGAACTGTTTGCGACCTGCTGCATGAACAACACATTTCATCCCGACACGAAAGGTTGGGAACACCTGCTGCCCGGTTATACGCGGCAGGGCGACGGCACGTTTACGGTTGATTCGGCATCGTACAAAAACAGTTACATCGCTGCGGGTGGATTTATTTCAACGGCATACGATCAGTTTTTGTGGGATGAAGCATTGCATCACGGCAAACTGCTGCAGGATTCAACATACAAACGGATGTTTAAAAAACAACCCGGTGCCGTGCGCGATCACCCGCTGTTTGGCCGCACACAGTATGCATACGGCACAACGGTGCTTACCGGCGAAAAGCCGGTGCAGGTGGGACAAACCGGTTTTGTTGCCGGGTTTCCGTCCATGAATTTTTATTTCCCCGAAAGCGGGGTAAGCCTCATCATCCTGCAGAATTTTGAGGGCGTACCCAACGATCTGAAAAAGACATTTGAGCTGCACACGAAGGTGCTGGCGGTTATGCGGGAGGCGCTTCCGGGCAAACAATAACGGTGCAACCTGCCGCCGAAATCGTATCTTTGCACCCGAATACACATGAAAATATCCGCCTCCATTTATTCGAATAAAACCGAACCGCTCGAAACGGTTATACGCGCGCTCGACCGGCATCACATTGATTATTTTCATGTGGATTGCAACGACGATCCGAAGGTGTTCGATGATATTGCCCAGATACGTACCTGGAGCAAAACCCCGGTTGACCTGCACATCATTACATCCGATCCTGAAAAATATTACGACCTGCTGCGCAAAACGCCGGTGGAGTTGGTAACGTTTCAATACGAAAACCTCGGCAAACCGCTGCACATTCCGGATGACATTACCGGCAAACTTGGCCTCGCCATTACGTCGGATACGGAAGTGGATGTGTTTGAACCGTATGCCGCGCGTTTTTCGTTCCTGCTGATGATGGCCACCACACCGGGGCAGAGCGGCGGAACATTCAACAAAGAAAATTTCCGCAAAATCCGCCAGTTCCGAAACCGCTTCCCGGAAAACCGCGTGCATGTTGATGGCGGTGTAAACGGCGAGGTGTCGTTTATCCTGCGCAACATGGGCGTTTCGGCTTCTGTATCGGGTTCGTTCCTCTTCAACGCCGAAAACATTGGCCTCGCGCTGCTGAACCTGAAGATGATGGAAAACGAATCGCATTTCCAGGTGAAAGACTTTATGCTTACGCGCGAAGAAAGTCCCGTGCTGCTGCCCGACCAGCGCAGCCTGCGCGAAGTACTGCAGCGCATCGAAGATTTTAAAATGGGCTTCACCACACTCGTTGACGAACGCGGAACACTCGAAGGCATCATCAGCAACGCCGATGTACGCCGCGGCATCATCCGCAAATTAGATGCGCTGGCCGCTTCGCCACAGCCGGGAATTACCGACATGGTGAATTACAAACCGGTGGTGATTAACGAAAACGCAACCGTGCGCGAAATGCTGCGCCTCATCAAATCCAAATCATTCCCGGTAACCTATCTGCCGGTGGTGAACGACAAACAACAACTTACAGGAGTGATCACATTCCTGAATCTTATAAAAGGAGAAGCATGATTATTGAGCTTAAAACATCCGTGGCAGAAGCGAAAGCGCAGGACCTGGCGGTAGCCATGAAAGCGTTTTGTGTGTATCACAACGGAAAATTTGTACTGATTACATCGTCGTCGGTAAAAGAACACGACAAACAATACGATGACTACATTGACCGCGTAACGGTGCTTGCCGATGATATGCAGCTGAGCAGCCGCAAATACATGGCCGAAACACGCCCGGTAAAAATCAATAACGTTACCATCGGCGGCGGCACCAACCACACGCTGCTCATCGGCGGACCATGCTCGGTAGAATCGGAAGCGCAGCTCGAACAGGGCGCACTGCTGATGAAAGAGCTGGGCATTTCCACGCTTCGTGCCGGCGCGTTCAAACCGCGCACGTCGCCTTACACCTTCCAGGGCCTCGGACTCGAAGGACTGAAACTGCTGGCGAAAATGCGTGAGAAA
Organism: Chitinophaga pinensis; assembly: GCA_943372645.1. Taxonomy (GTDB): domain Bacteria; phylum Bacteroidota; class Bacteroidia; order Palsa-965; family Palsa-965; genus VBWE01. Next base: position 308,587 of record CALRZN010000002.1, read on the forward strand.
TACGGACTGAACATCATTACCGAAGTGCGCGACGCCACGCATATTGAAGACGTGATTGAATATGCCGACATCATCCAGATCGGTGCAAAGGCCATGTACGATCACGGCATATTGCGCCGCTGCGGAAAAACAAACAAACCGGTGCTGCTGAAACGCGGCTTCGGAACTACGCTGCAGGAGTTTGTGCAGTGCGCCGAATTTATCCTCGCCGGCGGAAACGAAAATGTAATCCTCTGCGAACGCGGTATACGCACGTTTGAAACCAAAACACGGTTCACGCTCGACCTGTGCGGCGCAGCATACCTGAAAGAATACACCAACCTGCCGCTCGTACTCGATCCGAGCCACGCCATTGGTTACGCCTATGGTGTGCCTGATCTCGCACGTGCCTGCACCGCCATGGGATGCGACGGTTTGCTGATCGAAGTACATCCCGATCCGTCGGTGGCGAAAAGCGATGCCTCGCAGCAACTTAATCATGAACAGTTCCGTACGCTTACCGGTTCGCTGAAAAAAGTGGCCGAAGCCATCGGACGAACAATTATCTGATGCAATTTTTTGAGAAAAACAGCACGTACCTGTTGCAGGCCCGCAACCAAAACGCAGGTGATTTTTTTGCAAACGGTATTACCCAGGCTTCGCCGGATGAACTCGTTCGTTTTGCAGATGCGGTTGCTGTTCCGCTCGACCTGCTGTTCCGCGTTGACCTCGAAGCCCGCGCCCTTGCCCGCAGCCGCGACATCCGCCTGCTGTGTATGGACATGGACGGCGTGCTTACCGACGCAGGCATGTATTACACCGAACAGGGCGACGAACTGAAAAAGTTCAACGCCAAAGACGGTCTTGCCATCCGCGACATCCGCAAAAAAGGAATTCATACGGGCATCATCACACACGGGTTCAACACCAACCTCATCACCAAACGCGCCGAGCGCCTGCAGATTGATTTTCTCGAAGTATCGCAGGTACCCAAGCTGGAAACGCTTACGAACTGGTGCGCCAACATCGGCATCAGCCTCAGCCAGGTGTGTTACATCGGCGACGACCGCAACGACCTCGAAGTATTGCAGGCCGTGGGATTCAGCGCCTGCCCGGCCGATGCGGTGAATGAAGTAAAAACAATTGTGCATGTCATCGGTTCACGTGTGGGCGGCGATGCCTGTGTGCGCGAACTGATTGATAATTACCTCGCCTGATTGTGAGCGGTTGTTGAAATTGTTTTATTGCCTTTTTCCTGCGACTTGATTAAGTTTGATAAAACAACAGGCCATGACGAAGCGCATCAAAAACATTTACCGTTCCGATAAAACGGAAAACGACTGGACCCTCCGCAAAGCCGCACTGCGAAAAGAATTCCGCACACTCCGCAAAATACCGGAAGCCGTTGACCTGCGTGAAAACTGGTGGAAACCGGGAAACCAGGGTTCAACCGGTTCGTGTGTGGGCTGGTCGCTGGGCGATGGGGTGCTGCGCTGGCATTTTGTAAAAAAACGCAAACTGCAGCACAACGAAAAACTGTCGGTGCGTTACATCTGGATGGCATCAAAAGAAATTGATGAGCTGCACGAATGGCCTTCCACCTTTATTGACGATGCCGGCACAACGCTGAAAACAGCCCTGGATGTGGCACGCAAATTCGGCTGCATCAAAGAAGCCGACCTGCCATTTAACGGCGATATGAGCATGATTGCGGAAGACCGCTTCTACAAATTGGCAGGAAAAATGAAAATAAAAAGTTATTACAACCTGATGCGTTCCGGAAAAGATTCGCTTGCTGCAATACGGAAATGGATCGGCAGCGGGAAAGGCCCCGTTTTTTTATGTGTCAACGCAGATAAAACCTGGGACAATGCCAAAAAAACGGAAGGCCATTTGCATAAATTCATCAAACCCAAAGAAGAATATGGCCATGCGGTTTGTATTGTCGGCTACACCCCGGATTATTTTATCATCCGCAATTCATGGGGAACAAGCGATTGGGGCGACAACGGGTTTGCTTATGCTTCCAATGCGTATGCAAAAGAAGCATTCCTGGAAGCGTATGGCGTGGTCGTATAAAAGATTCTTTAAATGTTGAAACTGGACGAACTGAACGCTGAACTGACAAAACGCGGCTACTACACGCGCCTTGACGAAGGGCAACTGGTCGTTGGTTTTCCGCCGGAAGAGGTACCCGATACAAACGGCATTTCAACCATCCGTTTTTGCTGCGCAGCAACAGTACATGCAAACGGGTTTGAATTGGAATACGAACTGGCTGCGTATTCAAAATACACGGTTGTTCCCGATGCCGCACAGGCACTGGATTTTATTACTGCAAAATTTCCGCTGCAGTAATTACACCGCGCACACAAACAGTTTGTTTTCCCGGTTGCCTTTCAGTGTATAAAGCGATCTGAAACCAACATCAGCAATAATAAAATTCACGTTGGGTGAACGGTATTCTTCCACCACGTTGCGGACGTCAAGCGCTTTCAGTTGTTCCTCGTTCTGGTAACGGATGTACACGCGGATGCTGTAATCGGTATCGAGCAGTTGTTCGCCGTTGTAATTGCCGTTGAGTTTGGCTTTCTGTTTTTTCAGCTTCTTATACGCATAACGGTACTTGTACGTGAGCGCCGAAACATCCGAAAGCACGGCGCTTCCCGTGGGGTGGCTGCCTGCGCCTTTGCCCGTAAATGTTTGTTTGCACGAAAACGCGCCTTCCACTTCCACGCCGTTGTATTCGTAGAGCACCTTGTACAGTTCGTCTTCTTTATTTACAAAATGCGGCATTACAAATACGCGGTACTTGTCGCCCTCTTTTGCGGAGCTGCCGATGAGTTTGATGCGTAATCCTTTTTCGCGGGCATAACGGATATCGTCAAACGAAATGTTCTGGATGCCGAGGTTCAGCACCTGGTCCGGTTTCAGGATCACCCCGAAGGCATGAATACTGAGCAGGCAGGTTTTGTATAACGTATCAAAACCGGCAACATCTAACCACGGATCGGCTTCTGCAAAACCGCTTTCCTGCGCATCTTTCAGTACTTCGCCGTAGTCTTTGCTTTCCAGCTCCATGCGTGTGAGGATGTAGTTGGTGGTGCCGTTCAGAATGCCGCGCAGGCTGCTCAGCAGCTCGTTGTCGTAATATTCTTCGAGTGTGCGGATGATTGGAATGCTGCCGCCGGCAGAGCCTTCATAAATCAGCGCTACCTGTTTTTCTTCCTGTATTTTGTATAATTCCTCGAAATGTTCAGCCAGCATTTTTTTGCTCGCACTCACTACGCTGATGCCGTTCTGCATAGCTGTGCTTACAATTTCAAACGCCTCCTGCGTATCGGTAATCATTTCCACCACCACATCCAGGTCGGTGCGCGAAAGAATATCGTTTTTGTCGTAGGTAAAATTCGACGCATCTATTTTACGCGGTTTGTTCCGGTCTTTCACGCAGATCTTCGCAATGTTGGCCTGCAGCACTTCCGAGTGGTTCAGCACATCATACAATCCCTGGCCTACACAACCAAACCCGAAAAGGGCCACTGAAATTTTTTCGTTACTCATCGTTTTAAAAATTAAGGATGCAAATATCGTTTTTGCATCCGTTCATCCGTTTGTTTTTTTATCGCGGAAATGGCATTTCCAGTTTGCTGCATGCAATTTAAAAAAAGGGGCGGAGCAATTTCGTATGAAATGTCCCGCCCCGGATTATTACAGGTTCGGCTGCGGCGTGGTGCGCAGGTAGTATTTAATGCGTGTGTGCCCTTTCGGGAATTTAGCCGGGATGTCTTCGTCTTTGATGGCCGGTGCAATCACCACATCTTCGCCGTATTTCCAGTCGGCCGGTGTGGCCACGCTGTATTTAGCGGTCAGCTGCAGCGAATCAATTACGCGGAGCAGCTCGTCGAAATTACGGCCGGTGCTGGCCGGGTAGGTGATGATGAGTTTGATTTTTTTATCCGGCCCGATCACAAACACCGAGCGCACCGTCAGGCTGTCGCTGGCATTCGGATGAATCATGTCATACAGCGAGGCTACTTTTTTCTCCGCATCGGCAATGATCGGAAAGTTAACCACGGTGTGTTGTGTTTCATTGATGTCGCTGATCCAGCCTTTGTGCGACTCGAGTCCGTCAACACTGATCGCAGCTACTTTCACGTTGCGTTTTTCAAATTCGCCGCGCAGTTTCGCCAGCTTGCCCAGTTCGGTAGTGCATACCGGTGTGTAATCGGCCGGGTGTGAAAAAAGAATTGCCCAGCCTTCGCCGATCCAGTTGTGAAACGAAATCGGACCTTCAGTGGTGTCTGCATTAAAATCGGGAGCAATGTCCCCTAATCGGATAGCCATGTTGTGTTGTTGTTTTTGGTGAATATCAGTTGAGTAAATAATTTACAGGATGAAATACGGGCGTAAAGTAGTTGTTTTTGCGAACCGCATTACCTGTACTGCCCGGTACGAGATGCGTTTCGATGTTGAATGAACCGGCGGCAACAGCTTCCTCGTAGGGAACAGCCGCATCTCCCGGCGTTGTGCTGATAAGGCGCACCACGTGCCCGTGGCTGAAGGCGTAGTCCACGATGAGGTCGCGCACATGCTCCCGGGGAAAGGCATTTTTATCGTTGGTCCGCCCCAGCGCAATTTTTTTCGCGCCGGGAGGAGCATACTGCAGCAGTGTTTCATTTACCGGCAGGTCGTACAGTACGACATCGGCCTGGCGCAGGGCGTTTATGCCGCGGAGACTGATGCGCCCCGCGTCGGGGTTGCCGGTTTCTACCAGCGTGAGTTTCGGATATATGGCAAATTGTGATTTCATGATTGGTGTGTTTTTAAAACGGTTTACGGAAACGGGAATACCTGCAGCTGTGCCTGGAAGACAACAGCAACACGTTTCGTCGCCTGTGATTCGTACTACCGGTTTTAAAATTCGCATATATCGTAACCGCGGTTATGAAATTAACTTTACTGTTTTATTATTACTGCGTACAACCTTCCGATAACTATCGGAAGCCGGTTGATTTTTTTGAGACTCCCGGTGGAATTGAACCACCGTCCCAGGATTTGCAGTCCTGTGCATGTATCCGCTCTGCCAGGGAGTCGTATTAAAAATTTACTTCAGAGACCCCCGATGGAATCGAACCATCGTCCCAGGATTTGCAATCCTGTACATTACCGCTCTGCCAGGGAGTCTTACATAAAAAGGGCATCTCTAAAAACCTCAAGATTGAGGCGGACGAAATTTCGAAAAGCGGAGTCACGCAGGGCGTGATGAGCATTTTCGGAATGAGTCCAACGAAGAGATTGTGGTTTTTAGGGCTGCCCTTAACAAAAAGCCCTTCCGGTGCTGCTACCGGAAGGGCTTCTGTTAAACACGTAATCATCAAACCAATTTACTACGTTTTATCATGTACCGTTCCGGGTCGTATGGGCATCATACAACACATGCAGCAGGGCATGCACATCAGGAGGCGGGTTGTATTCATACTGTTCATTTTCGTTTTAAATTAAAAAAGGCTTTTCCGGTGTGGAAAAGCCTTTTCGATGTTTTATGCTGCTGATCAGCAAAGCTCTTCCTGTGCGGTTAATACCACATCATACAACACATCATGTTGCATGCGGTAAGCGACAGGTTTACTTTGTTGTTCATTTGTTTTTTTGTTCGAATGATGGTGCAAATGTAAAGGAAGAAAACAATACCAGTCAAGTCACTGCATCAAATAAAAATGCAGATTGCCTTCCCGCCATTGCCAAAACCCTTGTAAATAAAGGGCTGCAGCCGCGAAAAAAATAGTTGCAGATTACTGCCGGAAATAGGAGCTCTTATTTTTCGAGTATAATGTTCTTCACATCATGCAGTGCTGCAGACAGATTTTTCTTCTGTTCTTCCAGCTCTTCAGCCGTTTCTGCTTTGGCCAGTGCGGCCTGCAGCCCCAGGTGCTCCACTTTTCCTTTCAGCGTGTTGTAATGTTCCTGCTGATCGGTTTTCAGTAAATTCAGTTCGTTGCGGATGTCCTGTATTTTTTCTTTGGCCTCGCTTTTTATCTCTTCCAGTTTGTCGGCCAGTTCGGCTTTCCCGAGCGTACCCTGTACCTGCAACTCTTCCAGTTTAACGGTTGCAGCATTAAAAAACGAAACAATTTTATCTCCAAAGTTTGACATGGCTTATAGGTATTAGTGTGGTTTACTGTTTGAGTAAAGTTACGCCACATACCACAGCATTGATACCAACAGGGAATGATATATATCAGTGCAGCAATATACAGGCTCAGTTCCGGATCAGTTTGCGCACACACGTTGTGTCGCCCTGTGTCACGGTAACAAGGTAGCAGCCAGCGGCAAGGCTCCCGGTTTCTACCCGTCCGCGGGTTTCTGTTTGCAGCACGGTTTCGCCGGTGAGTGTGCGGATAACCACAGTTATTTTTTCACCGGAAGTGGTTCTTACTTCAAACCAATTGCCAGCCGGGTTGGGATAAAGTGTTGCCGCAAGAGTTCCCGATGCGCCCGGTTCGTTTATACCGAGTGGTTGTGTGCGCTTTAAAATCATGCCGGTATAACCGGTTATCAGAAACGCATCATTGCCCGGAGAAACACAAGGCACATAGGATTCGCTACCCGTCCACGGAACGCCGGTAATTTCTGTTGTCCAGGCTTGTCCCCCGTTTGAACTCCAGCGGATAGCACTGGTATCACCAATTGCCATTACCGCCTGGTTGTTTGCCGCAATTCCTACACCGTAAAAATTATCAACGGGCTGCCAGCTTTGTGCGCCATCAGTTGTTTTTATGATGCGCCCGGCGTTGACACCCGTGTACGTTGAAGCATAACCGGTTGCGGTATCTGTAAACGCATACGTCATAAAATAATCGGAGAGGTTGGAATAAAAAGTGGCCCAGGTCTGACCGCCATCACTGGTGCGGCGCATGCCGGAGCCGAACGAAAGATAGCCGCGCAATGGTGTCGGGAAAACAACCGCAGGGCCGGATGCCAGCGTATCCGGAAGCCGTGTTATTGCCGATCCGTAATTGGTAAAACGACGGAACCGTCCGGCATTGTTGATGTAATATCCCGTTGAATCATTGATGGCCACCAGGCCCTCTGTAGCAAAACACGAATCAGGCAGCCCGTTAACCTGCCACGAAAGGCCGCCGTCGGTGGTGTGTGCAAACTGCTGCGGAACTCCACCTTTCGAAAGATATCCAACCGAATCGTTTGCGAAATGCATCTTGTTCAGAAACGGAAGCGAAACCGGTGCCGGGTTCCAGGTCAGTCCGCCGTCTGTTGTTTTTAACACAAACGACGACACATTCGAATTTTTGTATCCGGCCACATACCCGATGAGCGAACTGGTAAACTGGATATCAACCAGGTTGTGGTTGGGATTGGAATAGACCACGGTCCAATTGGTTTGTCCATGCAGTCCTGCAGGTAACAGCAGGCAAAAAAGCAGCAGCTTGCGCATTGTGAAAGAATTAACGAGAGGGGAGACGTAAATCAAAGGTCGTTAAAAAGGACCACGCTTTTCGGGTTACAACAAAACATTTTGCAAAGCAGAAAGGTTTCGGCGTTCATGAACGAAATTCAGCGGCTATGCGCGGTAGGGACGCAGCGGCTATATGCGGCAGGACGGCAGAACCGGGGCTACACCTTTTCGCCAGGATGTGGCTTTGCCGGATTCGTTGTTCCGGTTTTAACAGCTAAATAAAAATTAACTTAACTCATGCTTGAGCGATAGCTATAAGCGCAAATAAAAAAAATTGCCTGATAATCAGGCCGTTACAATAAATAATAGCTAATTGTTAGTAATAGTTGCACATTTATTAACCAGGAGAACTATTTATTTAATAAATTTGCCTCGTAAGTTCTTTGAAAGTGTTTTGGGAGTCTGGTACTAAATGGAGTTCATTTTATAGCCACTTCGGCAACCCGTATGGGTTTTTCACCACGCTACTACTGCGTCGCATATGCAGCTTATATGTTCATATGTATATGTTTAGCAGATAGTTGTATTGCTGATATGCATCATCAGAATCAATTGATTAGATGAGCAGGAGAATTAAGAACGTGTAATGGGGACATCGTTTACACATATAGTATCGGACAGACATAGCATGAGCAGGACAATGTTGTCCACTTAAAACTATATGTTATGCCTAGATTAAAACAGGCCCAAAGCATTGATAGTGTGATTCAAGGAATCACGACTATCATCGAGAACCGGTGTTCTCTTTCGGATGAAGAAGTTTCACTTCTTTTGGAAGCAAACAACCATTTACACCTTTTGAAAAAGAAAAAAGGAAAAACAAACAAGCAAATTTTGCATGAACTTGTAAAAATTGTTGAGATGTTAGCACTTTTTTTCAAATCAAATGCTGGTAATTAGATGGAATAGTTGCAAAAATCCGAACACTTCTTAATTTATCTCTCTTAATGGACTTAGGTACTACAATTAAAACGATACGTAAGCAAAGGAAACAAACTCAATCAGAGTTTGCTTCCTCATGTGGTATTACCCAGACCTATTTGTCTCAAATAGAATGCAACAATAAGCAGCCTAACTTAGCAACACTTAAAGTGATCAGTGAAAACCTGAATCTTCCATTACCCATATTGTTTTTTCTTTCGATGAATAATGAAGATGTAGATCCGAATAAACGTCAGGCATTTGAGCTGGTTAGCCCATCCATAAAGTCTTTAGTAAATGAATTCTTCACTGTATAAAAAGCAGCAGATAAAATACATTTGTTCATTGCTTCGTTGTACCAAAGCAGAACTTGAAGAGATAACAGAAAATATTGATAGTTATTATTCAGAGTGGTCTGAAGAAAAAATAAACGTAATTACGCGAGAACCCAAAAAGCATAGAGACGGGACTATCAAAACAAGAACATTCAGGCCTTCTCATGCTCGCTTGAAAACTATTCAAAAGCAAATAAAAGTCAAAGTCTTAGATCCGATATCTCTACCAATAAATATTCATGGTGGAGTCAAGAAAAAAAGCAACATTACAAACGCAAAATATCATCAAGGGAATAAATTTATCTTTACTACGGACTTGATGAATTTTTATCCTACTATAACAAATGCTATGGTAGTTAAAATGTTTAAATCCCTTGGTTTTAGCAATTATGCAGCATATTATCTAACCAAATTAACTACATGGATGGGTTCTCTTCCTCAAGGTGCGCCGACAAGTAAACATATTGCAGACATTGTGTTTTTGAATATAGATAAGGAAATCATAGACTTTTGCAATAACTATTCAATAAAATACACACGTTTTGTAGACGATATTACCCTTTCCTCTCAACAAGACTTCCAGCCGCTAATAAAACAACTCATGGCAAAAATAACGAGTCAGGGATTTAATATTAATTATAGAAAAACAAGTTATAGCGGCAAACAAAAGATAACAGGAATAGCCGTATTCAACAACTATATTGATGCTCCTGATGAAATAAAAGCCAAAGCCAAAGCAAAACAGATGGACGGAGATCAACGAAACCCCTTTTTAGAATATGCTGAACGCATTCGAAAAACGAATATGAATGCTACAACAAAAAAGCTCAGGAAAGAAAAACCATAACACTTAAAGCCGGATCGTTTCTCCCACAGCAGGAACAAGCAATTGCCCTTCCATCTGCCCCGATTCGTACATCTGTTTCAGCAGGCGTATCGGCTCACCGATGGGTTCATCCGAAAGATCGAATGTGCCGTAGTGCATCGGGATTAAATATTTTGCACCCAGTTCGTTAAATGCGTTTACGGCTTCCTGCGGACTTACATGCGCGCGCCGCATCATCCAGTCGGGGCGGTATGCAGCAATGGGCAGAAACGCATAATCAATATTCCCGATCAGTTTCCGTATTTCTTTGAAGTGTCCTGCATACGCCGTATCACCTGCGAAATAAATGGTTTTGTTGTTGGTGCGGATCACAAAGCTGCCCCAGAGTTCGCGGTTGGTGTCGTACATCCAGCGCCGGTTCCAGTGGTGTGCGGGCAGGAAAATAATTTCCATTTCCTTCACCCCGTTGTAATGCTGGTACCAGGCGGCTTCGGTGTATTTGGTGGTACCGAGTTTTTTCAGCAAACGGCCGGTGCGCATGGGCGCCAGGAAATGAATATCGGGATGGTGTTTTAAAATCCGTTTCAGGCTGCCCGTGTCGAAATGATCGCGGTGCGTGTGCGATAACAAAACATAAGCGGGGTTATGAATTTCTTCCGGCACAAAAGGCGTGTCCACTAAGCGTTTCAGGCCGGCGGAAGAAAACAGGCAGGGATCGGTAAGCAGTAGTGTACCGTTGAGCCGCAGCAGGAACGCGGAATGCCCGAGCCAGTTACACGCATCCGCCGATTCGAGCATGATGCGTTCGTCTTTCTTCACGGGCAGTCGAAACCGGTCGGCTTTTTTTTCTTCGCGCTGCGGATTTTTCGAAAACGCCCAGCGCATCACCGTGCTGAATCCAACCGGATTCATATCGTCCATCGTAACAAACCGGTTGCCGTTCATGCGGTTGCCTTTTGCGCCTTTCTGCACAAACGGAAGTTCCGGATTATAGAGATAGGTATGCGCCATACGCTGTGCCGCCTGCTGTTACTGCCGCTGTTCGGGCAGCGTGTATTTGCGGCCCTTGTTTACTTCTTTCAGGTAGGCCATCAGCGGCGAAAAATAATCGAGCATGGCACGCGCACTCAGGTCTTCGCCTGTTTTTTCTTTCAGCACCACGCGCCAGTCGCCCACCGCACCGCTTTTCATCATGCCGCCGATGTATTCACCGATCTGTTTGTTGCCGTAGTAGCAGGTGTTGCGCGGATCCTGGTGCAGGATGTTTTTGGCGATGTGATCATGAAACTGGAACATAAGCACGGTGGAAAGTGCGTAGTCGTAATATTGTGCCGGATCGTCAATGATGTGTGTTTTGGTTGCCGCGTCGCAAAATTCTTCGCCGCGTGTGGTTGGTGCAACAATGCCCTGTTCGCGCTGCACAATTTCCCACCAGCGTTTGTTGAACTGGCTTTCGGGCATGTTTTTCGAATACAGTTCGTATTCAAATTCGCTCATGGTACCGGCCTGCCAGTTGAGTGCTACCACGTAACGCAGTGCTTCTTTCAGCAGCGTACGGATGGTATCGGTTTTTACATCTTTTTCAATGAGGCCGATGTTTGCAAGAAACGGTTTCTGCATGGCGGCCATACCGAACATGGTTCCGAGTGCTTCATGGTACGCGCGGTTGGCGCCCTCGCGCAGCACCACCGGCACATCGGGGTTGGAATACTGCATGTAATAATAAATATGCCCGAGTTCGTGGTGCGTGGTTTCGTACCAGTGTGCATCGGCCTCCACACTCATCAGCGAACGCACATCACCATCAAGATCCATGTGCCAGGCCGAAGCATGGTTGTTTTTCTTGTACGGAGCGTTGGCCGGCAGCGGGTACAGGCTCGATTTGTCCCAGAACACCTGCGGCAGTTTGTCGAAGCCCATGCTTATGTAATACCGTTCGGCCTGCTGTGTTACCCACGCGCTGTCGTATTTTTTGGCCTTGATGATCTGATCGAGGTCAATTCCTTCTACGGTAACAATGTCGCTCCAGTCCTGGCCCCAGCGGTTGGGCAGCCAGTGTGCGGGCAGCATGTCGGGCACTTCGCTCTGCCCGTATTTTTTGGCCAGTTCGTAACGGGCGTACGTGTGCAGTTCGCGGTACAGCGGATAAATTTCGGTGTTGATTTTGCGCAGCAGCGTCATCATTTCATCGCCGCTCATTTCGTAGTCGGCCACCTGGTAACTGAAATAATCCGGGTAGCTGAGGCCCTGCACCGTTTTGTTACGCAGTGTGCGCAGTTCGGTGAGCGGGGTGCGCAGGCCCGTGCCTACTTCCTTGCTGGCATTCCACGCGGCGAGGCGTGCGGGCAGACTTTTCTCTTCACGCAGGATGCGGTCAATGTCGTTCGGTGTTACCTTCTTGCCGTTCAGCATGTAGGTGAATCCGTACAGTTTTTCTGCAGCCTCGGTTTCTTTTTTGATTTTTTCCTTCACGGTTGCTTCCACCGTTTGCGGACTACCCCCGGCAAAATACAGCACATGCTGCAACTGCTCCACCTGCAGGGCGCTCAGTACTTCTTTCTGTTTGAGGTACTGCTGCGCTTTTTCAATGTTTGTTTTGCTGCCGGTAAAATTGGCCAGTGCATTGGTAGCGCGCTGCGATGCGTTTGACGCTGCGGTATCGCCTTCCACAATGTGCGTCATCAGCACCCAGCTGGCTTCGTTCGCCACCGTTGTCAGCTGCTGATAGGTTTTGTTGTAGGATTCCAGGAAGGTGTTCACTTCCTGGATGAGGGCCGTGTTGTCCACAGCCTGTTGTTTTTCGCCCCCGCAGCTCCACAGGAAAACTGCCGAGAGGAAAATCGGAATGTACTTGCTCATAAGTAATTTTGGTTCAGACGTGTAAATGTACTTTTTTTTGAAACAAAAAGCACATCCGGCCCGGCATATTATATCAGCAACGTTTGCAGAAAAGCGATGTACGCATCAGCCCGGCGTTCCGCAAAGATGTCGAGTATAAGCATGATGCTTCCCTGTGCAAGCAAACCGATTCCGACGCCTGTCCATAAATCGTTGCGGCGCAAAAACAGCAGCAGCAAAACCCCGCTGATGATGAACACAATTTCAATGTATTTGTAAAGTGTAAAGTTTTTCATCACCACCTCCATGCGCGGCAGTTCTTCCGAAGCCATTTTTGACGGCGCGGTTTTGTATGCTGTTTCCAGTTGGGCCAGTTGTTTATCGGTTCGGAAATAAACGGAAGAACCCACAACAAGCTGAATAATGCCGACCAGCAGCAACGGCACCGCAATGCCCGTGAAGAACTTTTGTTTCCCGATAAAAAACGCATACACCGCAAACGCAGCGGCAAGTAAACCGGCAAGCATAAATAACAGGCTCTCCGATTTTTCCGCTTTAAAATACGTGTTCAGTTGTTCAATCATGACGCGCTCCGTTTTTCGAAAATCCTTTTTCCACCTGCGAGCGCACCAGGCCGTTAAACCACGACAACGGCAGCCAGCGGCGCATCACGAGCAGCATGGCCGACTGCAAACCGCCTGTGTAACGCAAACGGAAACTGCGGTCGTTGGCGGCTTTGAAAACCGTTTTTGCAATCACTTCCGGACCGGGCGCATGTTCACCCGCCTTTTGTGTGTTGGCATACACCACCTTTTGGTAATTATCGTACGCGGTAAGTCCGTCTTTCTTAAACAGGTCCATCGAACGGTCGTAGAAATCGGTTTTGATTGCACCGGGCTCCACGTTTTTTACGCGGATGTTAAACGGGCGCAGTTCATACTGCAGCGCTTCGGCAAAACCTTCCACCGCCCATTTGGTGCCGTGATATACGCTGTAAAGCGGGAAGGTGATGCGTCCGCCCATGGACGTGATGTTTATAATGGTGCCGTCGTTCTTCGCGCGGAAGTGGGGCAGAATGGCGCGGGTAACATTCATCACCCCGAACATGTTGGTTTCAAACTGGCGGCGGATTTGTTCCGGCGTGGCCGCTTCAAAAATGCCGACTGCGCCATAACCGGCATTGTTTACGATTACATCAATGCCGCCGAATGCCGCAATGGCTCCGTCAATGGCTTCGCGGATGGTTCTTTCGTCCATTACATCCAGGCGAAACAGTTTCACCTGCGGCAGCTTGTTCAGCTCCGTTTCTTTTTCCGGTGTGCGCATGGTGGCCGCCACATTCCAGCCCTGCTGCTGGAAATAAATTACCGTTGCTTTTCCGATTCCCGACGATGCGCCGGTTATCAGGATGGTTTTGTTGTTTTTCATATTTTTATAGTAGACTGAATATTCATTCGGTTTGTTGGCAAAAAAGATTCATTACAATCAGACATCCTTTAATAAGTGGCAGTGGCAGTTGGCAGTAGCAGTCGTGCTTTCGTAAGGAACAGAATCATCTTCTGAAATACAACCAGACTGCAAACTGCCGACTGCAAACTCGTACCCCAGGCTATTTTAAACGAACCGGGTTTTGAAACAGGTGTTATTTTATACGATCAATTATTCTGCACCCCGTCCCACATCGCCTGCATGGCCTGCTGCGCGCGGCTTTCGGTCATCTGCAGTTCGTTGCTGATGTGCAGTTTTACACAGCTCACAATGCTGCCATACACGAGGCTCACCAGCAGTTCGGTTTCCATGTTACGCAGCTGGCCCGACCAGGCGCCTTCGGCCAGGAAATCAATTACCGGCTGATAGTGGCGCTGGTTTTCTTCTTTGGTGTTGTTGCTGATGAAGGGCGAGTTGGTGTACTGTTCCAGGAAAATAAACTCCACCGGGTTGTTTTTGAAATGATGGAACAGGTTCATCCAGTATTGCGCGAAGCGTTCTTTATAGGATGCGTCCGGATTTTCACCGGCCAGCAGCGCTTTGCCCATGCGCTGTTTCAGCTGCGCGTAAATCTCATTGATGATGGCTTCCTTGCTTTCGAAATGATGGTAAATCGTTCCTGCAGCCACACCGGCGCGCTCGGCTACCATTGACATGGGCGTTGCGTGAAAACCATTGGTTGTAATCAATTCGAGCGTGGCCTGTAAAATGGCTTCGCGTTTTTCCGTGTTTACTGTGCTTGTTTTCATGCAGACCGAACGTTCATTCGGTACAAATGTACGCCAATTTCAATTCCTGCCAAGTCGGGAGGCCATTTTCAGGCAAAGCGTGCTGGTTATCAGCAAAATACAATTTCCAAGAAAAAGAAAAACAGCCCGTAAAAGAGCTGTTTTCCAAGCAATTGCAATGTTCTTTTATTGCGCCGGGGGCGGCGTTGGGGGCGGATTGCCGTTGTTCGGATTTTGCGGCGGTGTCCACGGATTTGTATTGTTCGGCTGTTGCGGCGGATACTGCTGCTGCGTGCCGTATTGCTGCTGATTGTAATACTGCTGCGCTGCACCCTGCTGGTTCTGCATGTAATAATTCGGATCGTAGGGCGGAATCACCATCTGGTTTTTCAACTCGTTTTTAATCTGCGCCACTTTTACCCAGTAAACAATCCACAGCACAAAACTGGCAAGACCTACAAGGCTGCCGATGATGTTGATAACCGGGATGTACGACAGGATAGTGCCGATGAGCGAAGTGGTGGCATAAGCCATCCCGAGGCGGTATGTGGGTCGCGGTTCGGTCATGGGAATTCCCCGTTTCCGGTATTCGGCATCAAAGGAATCGCCGATGGCCGAAACCACCTGGAACAGCCAGAACCAGTTGAACAGCGGGATAAACAGCAGCCATACCTGTCCCGGATTCATGCGGCGGTTTTCGGGCGAACATACGTCAAGTGCCCGGTGAAGCGTGAGCAGGAAGGGAATGTAAATGGCGAGGGCGATAATAATAACGAACAAGAGCAGTATAATAAGCTCTCCTTCTCCGAAACCGCCGTAGCGGCCAAACATGCGTAAGATCATGGGTGCTGGTTTTTTTGGTTTTACATTTTATTTATTGTGCAGGTGGTGGTGTGGGCGGATTGTCTGATTTGGGTGCCCAGGGATTGCTGTCGTTTGCCGGTGGCGGTGTGGGCGGCATGTATTTGTTCGGATCATTCTGCGGCGGTATTACCGGCGGAACAGGCGGCTGCTGATACTGCTGCTGCGGGTTGTACGGTTGCTGGTACTGCTGCTGCGGATTATACGGTTGCTGGTATTGCTGCTGTGGGTTGTAAGGCTGCTGCTGCGCGTTGTAGGGTTGCTGGTAGTGCTGTTGCGCATTGTACACCGGCTGGTTGAATGCAAAGGCCATGTGCTCCTGCATAAACGGGTACGGATTCTCATTTATAAATCGCGTATACGATTTGATGCGGTTCATGTGTATGATCCGGAAAATAAAACCGATCAGCGAAATGATAATGCCCAGCCAGGGAATGATGCTGCAGACTGTAAGAATACAGGCGGTCAACCCGGTGTTGTAGCCCGGGCGGTCCTCATCGCGGGGTACATTGCGGCGCATAAATTCGGCTTTAATGGAATCCGAAACAGCAGCAACTACCATAAACTGCCATACAATACCAAAGAGAGGAATAAGTGTTAGCCACACATTGCCGGGGGGCATTTTACGCAGGGGCTGCGGAACAGCTTCCAATGCAGCGCTCATTGCAGCCAGGTGCATGATAAAAACAACAATTGCTCCTATTGAAAAGAGGATCAATAAAACGAATAAAATTGCAGCTACGCCTTCCATGATTTGATTAAGTTTTAAAAGTAATTACTGTGCCGGCGGATCCTGCTGCCCCGGCGGCATCCACCGCGAAATGTCATCATCACCTGCAGGAGGCGGCTGATCCTGCACAGGAGGTTGTTGCTGTGAATAAAAGTTCGGACTCACCCACCACTGCCCGGCATTCGGATCGGTTTGCTGTTGCTGCTGCGGGTTTTGCTGGTATTGTTGTTGCGGAGGAACATATCCTGTATTGTAGTTTTGTGCGTAGGGCTGCTGATACGGCTGCTGATAATTCGTATTGAACTGCTGCTTTTTTTCCTGTTCCGGATCCTGCATGGCCACATAGTTCGTGCTGTAGTTTTTTAAAACGTTTTGCCAGTTGTAAATCTGTACCCAGTAAATAATCCATAGTACAAGTCCAACAATGCCGGCAAACACAGCAATCATATTCATGTATGGAATAAACCGCAGCACAAATGAAACACACAGGCAGATGGCGTAACCCAGGCCAACGTTGTACCCCGGACGATGCAGCGGGGCGGGCATACCACGGTGGCGCAGTTCATCCTCAACCGAGTCGGCCACACCGGCAATCATCCAGAACACCCACAGGAAATTAAACACCGGTATAAACATGAGCCACACCTGTTCCGGTTTCATGTGGCGGTTTACCGGGTTTACTAAGCGTACGGTATTTTGCAGCGTAAGCAGGAAAAAAAGATAAGGAACAACACAAATCACCAGCGACATAAATATGCCGACGGCAAACCCTGCTCCATATGCGCCTAAGATCATTATTTCCTGATTTGGGTGTTTTAAGGAACAAATATATCAGTAAGCAACAATTCCGCACGAATGTTTCGCAATAAGTTTCGGGAATTTCCGGGGATATACCAAATGGAATTATGAAGCAGCCCAAAGATGCGCCGTATTTTTTTATCCAGACGATGAATAAAAAATGTTGCATAGCGGGTACTATGAAACATTTTTTTGAAGAAGTATGGATAAAAAAGGACAAGCAGATTGGACTGTTTTGTTGTTCCTTTTGGTATTATGTACTTTTGAGCCACACTATGGCGCACATTACAGTTTATACCGACGGCTCTTCTCGCGGCAATCCCGGTCCGGGAGGTTACGGCATTGTTCTCATGTCAGGCAAACATGCCAAAGAACTTTCTTCCGGCTTTCGCCTTACCACCAATAACCGGATGGAACTCCTGAGTGTAATCGTCGCACTCGAATCGCTTAAAATTGCCGACAGCGTTGTAACAATTTATTCGGATTCCAAATACGTTGTGGACAGCGTGGAAAAAGGCTGGGTATTCGGCTGGCAGAAAAAAGGATTCCAGGGAAAAAAGAACAGCGACCTCTGGGCGCGCTTCCTGCGCATCTATCCGAAACACAAGGTGCGTTTTGTGTGGGTAAAAGGTCATGCCAACAATCCGCACAACGAACGCTGCGACGAACTGGCCGTAGCCGCCGCACTCGGACGCGAGCTGTATGTGGATGCGGGGTATGAAGGTGATCCGGCCAATAAGTGATCGTATAAAATAGAAACGAAACAAGGGCGGAGCTTTCGTAAAATAAATACTATTCCAGTCGGCAGTAGCAGTCTGCAGTGGCAGTCGTATGTATTTCAGAATTAGAATCTGTTCCTTAAAAAATCAACACTGCCACCTGCTACTGCCACTAATAAAAGGTCTGTTTTCCGATAACATTTTTTCTTCCAGAGCTATTTTATACAATCAGTTCTTCACAAACCGTTTCACCGTGCGTTTGCCTTTCGCATTGGTGAGCGTGAGCAAATAAACACCGCCGGGCAGTTCGGCTGTTGAAATAACGTTACCCGCAAGTTTGCCGCCTGCGTGCGTTTTGCCGAGTACATCGCTGATGGTGAAGGTGCAACCGGGTTGTACGCGGTTCAGTGTAAGCTGATCGTTAACCGGGTTCGGATAAAGTTCCCACAATGCTGTTTCTGTTTTTTCGGCGATACCTGTTGGCGATGGAATTACGTTGATGGTAGAAACCGCCACCCACACATCGGGATCGAGCGACTGCGCCTGGAAATTGTAACAATGCTGATCGCTGCATCCCGCACTGTCCGTTATCGTGAGGCAGATGAAATAATACCCCGGTGTGTTGTAGGTGTGCGAAGGAAACGCAACGTACGAGAATGTGCCGTCGCCCCAGTCCCACACATACGACATAGTTCCTGTTCCGGTTGATTGATTCACTGCAATGTAGTTGCCCGGGTTGGCTACATCAGGATACAACAGGAAAGTGGCATTGCATCCGCCGGTGCCCAGTACAAGTGTATCACAGATGGTGCAGTTGTTGGCATCCGTTACACAAAGTGTGTTCGGGCCCACCACCAGGTTCATGTCCATTGCCGAAGTGCCCCCGCTCGACCACAGGTACGCGTAAGGTCCCGTTCCGCCCCACACCGAACCCCAGCCCTGCCCGTCGGTACACGACAGGCACGAGGGATTTAAGCCGGACAAACTGAGTTGCAGGTTGCAGATGACTGTTCCCGTAACCGTAACCATGGTATCACAATACGTCGTTGAACACGTGGTTGCGGAATCGTGTGTCGTAAGGCATGCAGAATACGTTCCGGGCACATTGTAAATGTGTGCAGGCGGCGTGGTTCCGGTGTACAGCGGCGAATTGTCGCCAAAGTTCCACGTGCAGTAGGTCCCGGGCTGTATGCTCGTATTGGTAAATGTAATTTCGTTCGGGTTGGTTTGTGTCCAGGTAAATGATGCGTTTATATTGCATGTGTCAACCGTAAACGTATCGCAGGCCACACAGCCCATCGCATCGGTTACACATAACGTATAGGTTCCTACAGAAAGGCCCACATCCATTGCCGAAGTGCCGCCACTCGACCAGTTAAAACTGTAAGGCGCTGTTCCCCCGCTGACGTTGGCCCACGCCAGGCCATTGGTACAGGTACCGCAGGTTGGCGATTGCCACGTAACAAGCAATCCGAAATTGCAGAGCACGGTTCCCGTAACGTTAACTGTATCACTGAAATAATTGGAACAATTGTTTGCTGTATCCGTTACCGTTAGTGTGGTCGTATAAGTTCCCGGCGACATGTAAATGTGCGGCGGCGGGTTTTGCGTGTTATCCGTTGTATTGTCGCCAAACCCCCAGCTGTACTGGTAACCGGAAGGCGACGTGTTTGTAAATGTAATTTCGTTCGGGTTGGTTTGCGCCCACGTAAACGATGCGTTGACGCTGCACCCGGTAATGTTGAACGTGTCGCAGGCGGTGCAGTTGTTGGCGTCGGTTACACATAAGGTGTATGTTCCCACGGCCAGCCCGGCATCCATTGACGAGGTGCTTCCGCTCGACCATGCATAGCTGAAAGGAGCTGGGCCACCGGTAAGTGTTGCTGATGCAGAACCGTCGCTGCATGTAGGGCAGGTGGCGTTCACGGGGTTAACAGTTACCTGGAAATTGCAGATCAGGGTTCCGGTCACATTAACCGTATCACAAAACGTATTCATACACGAAGTGAGCGAATCATAAACGGTGAGGCAAACGGTGTACGATCCGGGGACATTGTAAACATGGGCCGGCGGCGTAACGCCGCTGTATGCGGTATTGTCGCCAAACGTCCACGTATAAACCGGGCTTACAAACGTGCCGCTGGTGGTGTTTGCAAATGTGATTTCATTCGGATTGGTTTGTGTCCACGAAAAATTGGGTGCACATTGGGCGTGGCCTTTTCCCGCTGCAAGCAGGAATAAAAAAACGAAACCAAGACAGGCGATGTAAAACTGTTTTTTCATGTTACTGCGGATACGGGTTCACTTAGCGGGCGACATTATTATCCGAAAGGTAATAAAATAAGTGCAGGCAGGTGATGCCGGTCCGATAAACCGACTGAAAAAGAGCGAAGACGATCTCCAAATTCTCGCGATATTGCAGAAAAAACAACCAATGGGCCTTTTTGATTTTTTGAAAGGAAACAACAAACCGGCAGCCAATGAACCGGGAGATGTGTACAGCCTGTTCAGCCGTTACAGTGAATACCTGATTTCGTTTATGGGCATGCAGCAGCAGGAAAATTATTCGCCCATTGCGGCGTATGAAAAACCGGGCGGCGAAATTACCGGCTACCTGTATATTGCTTCTGACCCGCGGTACAACCTTTCGGTAAGTGAAGTTGTTGCGCAGATGGAACGGGAATTTGAAAAACGACTTGCGGCAGGACAACTGGTTTCGTACACCATTTTTTATCACTCGTCGTTTGACGGAAGCGGCGAACATGCGGTTGCCACAAAAGATGCAGAACTGAAAGCCATTTCGGTGCGGTATAAATCAAAAACAATTCCCGCGGGCCATCTTGCGCTTACGTACCGGTTTGATGCAGACGGGGTGAACTATACCGGCATAAAAGGATTTACGGCCGAGCAGAACAACGCCATTTTTAATACGCAACTGGTGAAAGGGAAAGATTATTTCCAGGAACGTGTTGAAATAAAACCGGAAGAAGAAACAACGTCCGCAGGTATCAAGGTGAAAACGGTTACCGAAGGCGATCTGCACAACACCTGGTGCGGCATTTTCGGTTTTGAATACCTGCGCAATGGCGGCGGCGGTGACCGCCTGATGAACGAATACGCATTGACATTAAGCCTGCCGGATAAAAAACAGGCCGGGAAATTTCAGATCACAAAATCGGGCCGCGATTGTTTTTATTACAAGGGCATTACTTCCGGCGGCAAGGCCGTTTCGCTGATGCCTGTTATAAAAACCGGCGTACGTATTCCTGTGCTCAACAAAGAAATTGAGGAGTGGAGCCACGTTCAGAATGCAGAAGCAATAATAAGCGGCAGCGGCCGTGAAACGTTTGGCGTTACCTATTTCGCTACCGATTATGCCGAAAACCGGGAAAGATACCGCACCACAGCAAACCTCGAAATGCATCTTGCCGGGATCCTGTTTGTTCTTGATAAACGCGGGCCGGATGATGACACCAAAGAACACAAACTCAGCGAAGATTTTGCAGGCTACATGCCTAATTCGGACCTCGCCGCTTTGGGTTGTTTTGATTTCATAGGCGTGCTGGAAGATTTCAGTGAAGTGCTGCCGGGTGGTGTTGCCGAACTGGCCGGTTACATGATGCGCGTGCGGCTCATCAACAATCCGGACATTCCTGATTTTTATACCATTGACATGTTCGTGAACAAAACAAACATGCGTTTCAGCGATCCGGAGAAAGGTATGAAAATCACCGGCATGTTCCAGCTCCAGGGCTGTATCGCCGGATAGCGGGCGATCATTACCTTTGCAGCCCATGCGCGATCCGAAAACCATTTCGATACACGAGTATACTTACGAGCTGCCCGATGAGCGGATTGCAAAACATCCGCTGGACGAGCGCGATGCATCGAAACTGCTGGTGTATAAAAACGGGGAAATCACCGAACGCATTTTCCGTGATCTTGCCGATGAGCTGCCGGAAGAAACGTTGCTGGTGTTTAACAACACGCGTGTAATCCGTGCCCGGCTTGCGTTTTTCCGCGAAACCGGCGGACGCATCGAACTGTTCTGCACCGAACCCGATCAGCCGGCCGACATCCAGGTACTGCTGCAGCAAACACAAACGTGTAAAATGAAATGCCTCGTCGGCAACCTGAAAAAATGGAAAACTGGCGAAGTATTGCTGATGCAGCTGGAAGTGAACGGAAAACAAATTGCGTTTAGTGCACATTATGAAGCGCCGGTTTCGGACCTGCACCGCGTGCGTTTTGAATGGACCGGCGATGTACCGTTTGCCGATGTGCTCGAAGCCTGCGGAAAAATACCGCTGCCCCCGTACATGAAACGCGACGAAGAAAGCGGCGACAGCGAACGGTACCAGACGATCTTCGCTGAACAGCAGGGATCGGTGGCGGCGCCCACGGCCAGCCTCCATTTTACACCGCAGGTGCTGGACGAACTGCAGCAGAAAAAAAGTACAATTGAATACGTTACGCTGCACGTTGGCGCAGGCACATTTAAACCGGTAAAAAGCGAAACACTGGCTGCACACGACATGCACCGCGAAGAAATTTTTGTACCGTTTTCGCTGGTGGAAAAATTTGCTTCCGGGAAATACAAAACCATTGTGGCCGCCGGCACCACCGCGCTGCGCACCATTGAAAGCCTGTACTGGTTCGGATTGAAAATGCTGAACAATCCCGGTAAACATTACGACCGTTTGTTTACAGGCCAGTGGGAGCC
Source organism: Chitinophaga pinensis (assembly GCA_943372645.1). Taxonomy (GTDB): domain Bacteria; phylum Bacteroidota; class Bacteroidia; order Palsa-965; family Palsa-965; genus VBWE01. The sequence goes on from CALRZN010000002.1 coordinate 331,010, forward strand.
GTATGAATACGAAACCGTTGCACCCGCGCCCGTGGTATTTCGAACGCTCCGCGACTGGATGCAGGAAAACAACATGCAGGTGATTACGGGTACAACCGGCATTTTAATTGCGCCGGGGTATCGTTTCCAGGTGGCAAGCGGACTCATCACCAATTTTCACCAGCCCGAAAGCACGCTGTTGCTGCTGGTTGCAGCTTTCACCAATGAAAACCATAACCGCGTATATGATTATGCGTTGCAGCATGATTTCCGTTTTTTAAGTTATGGTGATTCGTCGCTGCTGTGGCGGGAATAACAGTACGACAGCAGACTAACTCAGCAATCGTTTCACACGTTCTTCCAGCACGTTATTCGTCCAGTCGAGTGCTTCGCCGTTTTCGGGATGCACCAGCCCTACGTTAAACGGGGCTTTTGCGGCGGCCTGCACCAGCGCGGTTTTCAGATCAAATGCTTTTTGTGTGAACGTGATTGCTTTGTTTTTCCCGGTTAAATATTTGGCAAGGTATTCCTGTTCCGTTTGCCCGGGGGTGGGCACAAACACGGGCGCACCCATAAACGGCGCAAGGTCGCAGATCGTGCTGTACCCCGAACGGCAGACCACGTATTCTGATGCGTTGATGGCTTCGGCGAGTGCGGCAGAACCGAGGTGATTGCGGATGGTGAGCCACGCGTACGGGGAGGTAAGCGGCGCACCGTCGGGAATGCCACGCAGCAGCAGTGTGGGCACTTCGAGCGTTGCAAGTTGTTTAATAATCATATCTTCAAACAACGTGCGTTGCGGTTCCGGGCCGCTGAGTAAAACGAGCAGCGTGTGTTTTTTCTCCGCGCGCGGATTCCAGTCGTTGTGTGTAAACCGCGTAAGCGCGCCGATGTAATGGATGTTGTTGATTTTATACGGCAGCGGATGCGCCAGTTTTCCCGAAAAATTTTCGGTATCGGATTTCACATCGGGCACCCACACTTCGTTAAACTGTTCGATGTAATGTTTGTGTACCTGCGAGGCCACGCGTGCTCCCACGGGTGCCTGGATGCGCAGCTGATGCGTGATGTATACGCAGTACGCTTTCGGCGACCAGCAGCCAAACCGGTTGTCGGAAACAACAAGATCAATGTGGTGTTTTTCGATCAGTTCTTCCAGCTTCGCCTGTTCGCCTTTGATGCGTTTGATGATGCGCGGCGCATCGAGCAACAGGTGAAACGTAAGTCCCTTGTTTTTCGGATACGTGATGTGGTACCCGGAAAAATGGAGCAGGGGTAATTCCGGAAATTCGGCTTTCAGAAAATCGTACCCGCGCCCGTCGGCAGCGAGGAACACTTCCGCGCCCGCATTTACAAACGCCCGGATTACCGGCACACAGCGTGTGGCGTGGCCCAGGCCCCAGTCGAGGGGCGCAATCAATACCCGTTTGCGTTTGCTGCTCATTGTGCTAAAGATACGGGCTGGAAAAACACAAAAACACATGGAATTTCCTTTTTTATGCGTCTTTGCATTATCTTTAAGTTTACTTCCAATGAAAAACGCGACCCTCCGTATTGAAATACCTACGCCCTGTGCTGAAAAGTGGAGCGAAATGCAGCCCGTTGATGCGCTGCACCGCCATTGCGCCAGCTGCGACAAAGTACTCACCGATTTTTCGGCCATGAGCGATACCGAACTCGCACTGTGGTTCACACACAGCAAAGGCAAAATGTGCGGGCGTTTTAATCCGCACCAGTTAAACCGGAATTTTACACTTCCCGCAACACAGCCCCGCCCGAAATACTGGCTCAACGCGCTGTGGCTGCTGCCCCTCAGCTGGTTTGCAACCGATGCGAAAGCACAGCAACAACCGGAAATTCTGAAAAGCAAACCGGTGGTCTCTGTTCCGAACGGAAACGCACAAAATGAGATCACGAACAGCAAAGCCGATGGCGACACACTGCCGCAGGTAATCAAGGGCATTGTGCTTGACAAAGCCACCAACGAGCCCCTGCCGTTTGTAAATATTTACATCAAACCCGGAAATGGCCAACGCCCGGTTTACGGAACGGTTAGCGATATTGACGGCAACTACAGCCTCAAAATTCCGGACAGCCTGCGCACCAAACCGTTTACGCTGGTGTTCACCTATGTGGGATTTGAAAAGCAGGAAATTCCGGTGAATGACCTTTCGGAATTAAACAAGCTGAACAACACACCCACGCTAAAAATATTGCTGGATGCCGGTGAACGGATGTTAATGGGGGATTTCATCATCATTGAGACTCCCGCACAGCAGGCGCAGCACCGCGACAGCCGAAGCGTATGGAGTAAATTGCGGGTGGGATTCGGATTCGGGAAAAAAGCTTAAATTTATTTTCATGGTCGGAAGTAAAATTTGCCAGATAGGCAAAGGATACGCGCGCAAATTGCTCAGCAAAAGACAGCGGCGCAGCCTTAAAAGGCAAAACAGGCGCAGGAACAGGAGGCTACGAAAGTCGCTGGGGGAGGTTCCCGCAAGAAATAACCGGTACGGGGGCATGGCGTATTAACCGGCATTTATGGAATTCCGGCCGCCCCCGCATCCTTAAGGCGTAAATCACAAAAAACGCGTCATGAAAGCCACCGTATCCATCCAGATTCCAAAACCCTGCACCGAAAGCTGGGCCACCATGAACACCGTTGACGACCTGCACCGCCACTGCGCGGCCTGCGACAAGGTGCTTACCGATTTTTCGGGGATGAGCGATACGGAGATTGTGCTCTGGTTTAAAAACAACAACGGAAAAGTGTGTGGGCGTTTTGCGCCGGGGCAGCTGAACCGGGCGCTGGTACTTCCGGCCGAAAAATCCGAAAAGAAAATCCCGAAAGCTTTCGGGAATTGGCTCAACGCGCTCTGGCTGCTTCCTTTTGCCTGGGGCAGTACCGATGCGAAAGCACAAACAGCTACCCCGGAAGTGATCCGCAGCAAACCGCCCGTTTCTGTTCGAACTACTACAAACACAACGATTGAAACCCCGGCAGAAAAAACTTCCAACGCCGTTACCGTAAGCGGAACCGTGCGTGCGGTTGATACCAACAAACCGGTTACGGGCTGCACGGTGCATTGTGTGATTGACGGAAAAACATTTTCTGTGAAAACCGATGCGAAAGGAGCTTACAAACTGGAATTGCCGGAAGGGAAAAGCGACGAAGTAATGATTCGTTTTTACCTGCACGGTTACCAGAGCCAGGCCGAAACCATCCATCGCAGCGGTGCCGTAAACGGCAAAATGACATTGGATGTAAAATTTGAAGAACGCGAAATGATGCTGAAAGGTGATGTGGGATTAATTATCACGCCTGCACCGCAATCGCGCATGACGGCCTTCGTTGATAAAATAAAGTCGGTGTTTACGGCCGGCAAAAACGACACATCTTCCATTGCTTAAAACAGTGCGTTATGAATACGAACAAACAAATCAGCATATCTATCCCTGAGCCCTGCCACCAGTCGTGGGAAAAAATGACGGAAGTAGATAACCTGCACCGCCACTGCGGAAGCTGCGACAAAGTGCTCACCGATTTTTCGGGGATGAGCGATACGGAACTGGTACTGTGGCTGAAACACAGCAAAGGCCAAATGTGCGGCCGTTACGCACCTTCGCAATTGAACCGCGCCATGACGTTGCCCGCTGAAAAAACCGAAAAGAAAACCCCGAAAGCGTTCGGGAACTGGCTCAACGCACTGTGGCTTATTCCTTTTGCCTGGGGCGGTAAAGAAGCCCGCGCACAAAACACCACGCCCGAAGTGCTGCGCGGAAAACCGCCGGTTTCGGTGATCACAACCAATACGCAGGTAACAACGGTAGCTCCCGAAGTAAAAAAATACGGAACGGTAAAAGTTACCGGGACGGCTTTTCTTCCCGACAGCACGCAGCGTGCGCCGGGAGCCATTGTAACAGCAACCGTTGCCGGAAATTATATCCAGGCCACGGCCGATTCCAACGGCGTTTATGTAATTGAATTGCCGGAAGACACGGCGGCACAGGCTGCCATCTGGGTTTCGTATTCCGGTTATATGTCGCAATACGTGGATGTTCGCCGGGACGAGATTACCGATACAGGTAAGCCGCTGGTGCGCGATGTTGTGTTTAATGATTTTGAAACAATGATGGTTGGCATTATCGTGATGGATTTCGATCCGAAAGATGTGAAGCCGGTGAAGGAAGAAAAGGAATCGTTCTGGAGCAAGGTGCGGGCGGGATTTTCATTTGGCAAAGAAAAATAATACGCGTACCGGTAAAACAAATATACCCGGATTATTTCCCAAGCCGTTTCTCAAAACACACACTCGTCGCTACATCCACATACGGGCCGTACTTGGGAATAGAATCATAACCGCGCTTACGATATAATGCAACGGCTTCGGTCTGGCGGGTCCCGGTTTCAAGAATGCATTTGTGGTACCCGAGTTCTGCGGCCCAGGTTTCGAGTTCTTTTAATACAGCAGAAGCAATTCCGTTACCGCGTTTCGCCTCGGGAACAAACATGCGTTTTACTTCCATCACACCCGGTTCAAATTCCTTGATAGCGCCGCAGCCCACCGGTGTTTCGTTTTCATACGCAACCACTACATGCCGGATGTTATCGGTTTTGTTGTGGTGAATAAAAAACGAATCGTATTCCTCGCCGTCGTTGGCGCGCAGGGCGGCATCGAGGTGCGGGATGAGTGCGCAGAAACCGGGATCGGACGAATTGGTGCGGAGGAGGCGGAACATTTATGAAAAACAGGTTTAATCCCTTTAACTAAAAACAAACGATATGCATTTACCGTAACGGGTTGTTATGTTCCCGGCAAACCAGGAAATTGTTCTTGATCCGCAATGTTGGGAACCGGGGGCGGAAATGCAGCAAGTAAAAGGGCAGCGATACTGGCATTTCCATGAAAAGCCACTTCAGCATCAGCCTGCCCTGAATTTCCTGCCAATGCAGTTGCCCATGCAGGCGTAGCACCCATGTTATTTACGAAAGCACCCCAGTTTCCGCTGTTTGTACCGGTAGGAACATAACTTTTTCGGCTGGCCCAGGTGCGGTTGGCATAATTCCTTACATCGGCGATGGTAATGTGCAGGCTGTTGATATTTGTGTCGTCAAAAAAGTAATGCCAGTGCACGCTCCCGTCAGCACCCGCAAGGTCGTGTACTGCGCCTACGCGGTTCACCAATTGATGGGTATCCTGTGTTTCCGTTTTAGGAAAGGGAATAACACCCCCATATTTAACAGTCGTGTTTTTGGAAACATGGTTTGAGTTTGCAGCTGAAGAAGCCGGTGCTGTATCTTTTGAATGATCCATGCGGATAATTTTAAGGTTAAAGTAAGGAATAAAAGCATTAAAAAACCAAACTGAACACCGTTCCTTCGCCTTCCACCGATTGCACCTGCACCTGGCCTTTGTGCAACATCATCACCTGTTTGCACAGGCTGAGGCCGATTCCGCTGCCGGTTTTTTTGGTGCTGAAAAACGGCACAAAAATTTTGTCGAGCACTTCGGGCGAAATGCCGGTGCCGTTGTCGCTTACTTTGAGCACCACTTTCTGCATGGACGTAAGTTCGCCGGAAATGGTGATGCGCGGACTGGGCCGGTCTTTTACCGCATCAATGGCATTGAGCACGAGGTTGATGAGCACCTGTTCGAGCAGGCTGGTGTCGGCTTCGAGCGTGAGAAACGGATCGCGGAGAATGATTTCGAGCGTAATGTTTTTCTTGTCGAGTGTGGGCTGCAGCAATTGCTGCACATGCTCAAACAGTTCCGCAAGGAGGATTTCGCTTTTGTTCGCGGATTTAATTTTGCTGAGGTTGCGGTACGTTTCCGTAAACTTGAGCAGGCCGTCGCTGCGTTTGATGATGGTATCGATGCCGGTTTCAATATCGCCGGCTTGTTCTTCGCTGCTTTCCGGCAGTTCGTGGATGCGTTTTTTCAGCGTTTCGGCCAGCGATGCAATGGGTGCAACAGAGTTCATGATTTCGTGCGTGAGCACACTCAGCAGTTTCTGCCAGGCCTGCGATTCCGATTCATCCAGCGCTTCGTTGATGTTCTGAAACGCAATCAGTTTGTAGCTTTTGCCGTCATTCTGAAAGGCGGTGGATGCAAGCAGTATTTTGTATTTGCTGTTTTCGCGCGCAATTTCAGTAACGCGGTTGCTGCCGGCTTCCAGCTCAAGAATTTCAGCGTACAATTTTTCATTGCGCTTTTCCAGCGAGTGAATGGTTTTCAGGTACGGAATCTGCAGCAGGTTTTTCAGCGATTCGTTCATCCACAAAATGTCACCGCTTTCGGTTTCGTACGAAAGGATGCCGGTATCCACAATTTCGAGAATTGTTTTCAGGTGCAGGTGCTGAATTTCTTTTTCGCGGCTGATGAGTTTGAACGTACTGTTGATCTGGTTAAAACCGGACCGGAACGGCTGCAGTTCGGCGGGAGCGTTGTTCACATCGAAATGCCGTGTAAAATCGCGGTAATGAATGGACTCTACAAACTGTTCTACTTCCTGCTGTGCTTTTTTGTTGAAGCGGTAAAAGTCATACAGCTGCCACACAAGCACCGGAACGAGCGCGCCCAGCGGGAAATACCAGCCCCTGACGATGCACAGTGCGAGCAGGAACAGGCTTGCAAACGCCAGCACCGAGCGCACAAAAATGCTGCGTCCTGAACGTTTATATTTCATATTTGCTCAGTCTCCGGTAAAGTGCGGTGCGTGTAATACCAAGTTCTTTTGCCGCGCGCGAAATGTTGCCGTTGTTTTTTTCAATCACGCGCAGGATGGTTTGTTTTTCAATGGCGCTCAGTTTGGTTTCTCCCGGAAGCATTTCGCTGCTGCTGCTTTCAATGGGCGAAAACACAAGATCGCCGGGCTGCAGCATTTCGCTGTCGGCCATAATTACAGCGCGTTCAATAATGTACTGCAGTTCGCGCACATTGCCGGGGAAATGATACTCCAGCAGTTTGTCGGTAGCCGCCACGCTCAGCGACACTTCCGGCTTAAAATATTTGTTGCCGTAAAAACGCAGGAAATGTTTTGCCAGTTGCGGAATGTCTTCGCGCCGTTCGCGCAGGGGCGGAATGGTAATTTCAACCGTGTTGATGCGGTAGATTAAATCTTTCCGGAATTTATTTTCATTCGCCAGTTCGTGCAGGGGCAGGTTGGTGGCGCAGATGAGGCGTATGTCAACCGGCACCGGGGTGTTGCTGCCGAGGCGCGTGACCTGCCGGTTCTGCAGCGCGGTGAGCAGGCGTGCCTGCTGAAACAACGAGATGTTCCCGATTTCATCCAGGAACAGTGTTCCTTTGTCGGCGCTTTCAAAACGGCCTGCACGGTCTTCGCGCGCATCGGTAAACGCACCTTTTTTGTGACCGAACAGTTCGCTTTCAAACAGGCTTTCGGTGAGTGCACCCACATCTACTTTTACAAACGCGTTTTTGTGTCGCAGCGACTGGCGGTGAATGGCATTGGCCACCAGGTCTTTGCCCGTGCCGTTTTCGCCGAGTATGAGCATGTTTGCATCGGTGGGCGCCACTTTTTCAATCTTGCTGTAAATGGCCTGCATGGCTGCCGAGCTGCCGATCATGCCGGGTACGCTTTCTGTTTTTTTGGATGCAGTGGTGTTTGATTTTTTATGTAAAACTTCGCTGATGGTTTCAACGAGTTTCTGGTTGTTCCAGGGTTTCACCACAAAATCAGCAGCACCTTCTTTCAGCGAACGGATGGCGAGATCAATATCAGCGTAAGCGGTAATCATAATCACCGCGATGCCCGGCTTCGTTTCTTTTACGCGTTTGAGCCAGTAGATGCCTTCGTTGCCGGTGTTGATGGACGCATTAAAATTCATATCGAGCAGCATGCAGTCGAAAGTTCCTTTCTGCAGCAAAGGCAACATGTTTTCCGGGTTGCGTTCGGTAACAATTTCACGCACCTCGTTTTTCAGCAGCAGGCGGATGGCGGTGAGCACATCGTTGTCGTCGTCAATTACAAGTATGGCGGCCTGTTTCAGGTTCACGGTGTTTTGCTTTAGCGTATGCTGCAAAATTAAATCGAATAGCAGTACACCGCTTGTTTTTTCTGCACGAAAAAAAGTGTTTTTACAAATGTGTCCGCATCCGCACAGGAAGTGTCCGCTTTTGATACACCTGTTTGTTCGGGCAAAAACACAACGCATTTAATTTCAGAACGTTAATGCTGTGGCACGGAATTGCCGTTGTAATGTATACCCTGTTTCGTGCAAGTGCTCCGGGGTGCTGCTGCGAAAGCACATCTCCAAAAATGGGTGCAGCAGGCCCCGGAGTTGTTACAGACAGGTTAAATTTGGCTGATAAAGCCGTTGAAGATATGGATCGCGTCATTGCAAAGAAAAAATGGAGTACCCGTCGCCTGCTTACCATCGCAGGCAGCAGCATGCTGGCGCTGCTTATTGCGGGCAGTATTTATTACGGCACCGGCAATTCGAAACTGAATGTGAATACCGAACGCATCACCATCAGCGAAGTGCGCAACGGTACGTTTAAAGAATTTATTCCTGTGAATGGAATCGTGCTGCCGCAAACCACCATTTACCTGGATGCGATGGAAGGCGGACGTGTAGAGGAAAAATTTGTGGAAGACGGCGCGATCCTGAAAAAGGGTGACGCCATCATGCGGCTTTCGAATACCGACCTGGAACTGAGTTTAGCCAACCAGGAAACCGCCGTGTTCAACCTGCTCACGCAGATGCAGATTTCGCGCAACGCCGCCCGGCAGAACACGATTATGAAACTGAACCAGGAAACCGATGTGGAAAGCGCCTACCGCGAAGCCGAACGCATTTATAAACTGAACAAACAACTGTATGAACAGAATGCCATTTCGCAGCAGGAGTTTAAACAGTCGGAAAACAATTACAATTATTATGTGCAGAAGAAAAAACTCACGGCGCAGATCCTGATGCAGGATTCGCTTTCCACGCGTGAAGAACTGGGACAGGCGCGCGAATCGTACAAACGCACCGAAGATGCGCTGCGCATCATGCGTAAAAAAGTAGAAGACCTTGTGGTACGCGCCCCCATTGACGGGCAGCTCACCGCGCTCGATGCCGAAATAGGTCAGAACAAAAACAAGGGCGAACGCCTCGGGCAGCTTGATGTAGTGAACGGCTATAAAGTGCGCGCCGATATTGATGAGCATTACATTTCACGCGTGTACACCGGGCTGGTGGGCGAATTTACACTCGGCAATAAAACGTACCGGCTGGTGATTCACAAAGTGTATTCGCAGGTAAACAACGGCAAGTTCCAGGTTGATTTAAAGTTTGAAGGTGAACAGCCTCCCGCAATCCGCCGCGGACAATCGCTCACCATACGGCTTGCGCTGAGTGATGAAACACAGGCGCTGCTGCTGCCCCGTGGCGCGTTTTACCAGCAAACCGGCGGCAACTGGGTGTTCAAACTGAATGAAGATGGCTCAGTGGCCTATCGTATGGATGTGCAGCTGGGCCGGCAGAATCCGGATTATTACGAAGTGCTGCAGGGGCTGAAACCCGGTGATAAAGTAATCACTTCCGGTTACGAAAACTACGGGCAAACGCAGGAACTGATTTTAAAAAAGAACAATTAAACATACCGCATCGCTATGATTAAAGTGACTGATCTCGAAAAAATTTACCGCACCGAAGAAATCGAAACCGTTGCGCTGAACAAACTCTCGTTTGAAATTAAGGAAGGTGAGTTTGTTGCTATTATGGGTCCGTCGGGTTGCGGCAAATCAACGTTGCTCAACATCATCGGGCTGCTCGATGACCTGGATGCGGGCAGTTTTGAATTCAACGGGACAGAAGTGGCGAAATTCAACGAACGCAAACGCGCGGAGATGCGCAAACACAACATTGGTTTTGTGTTCCAGAGTTTTAACCTGATTGATGAACTTACTGTTTTCGAAAACGTGGAGCTGCCGCTGATTTATACCGGTGTAAAAACGGCCGATCGCAAAAAGATTGTGGACGAAGTACTCGATAAAATTCAGATTGCACACCGGCGGAACCATTATCCCCAGCAGCTTTCGGGCGGACAGCAGCAACGCGTGGCGGTGGCGCGCGCCGTGGTGAACAAACCGAAACTGATACTGGCCGACGAACCAACAGGTAACCTCGATTCGCGTAACGGCAATGAAGTGATGCAGCTGCTTACAGATCTGAACGAACAGGGCACAACGATAATTATGGTAACGCACTCGGAGCACGATGCGCGTTTTACACACCGCATCATTAACATGCTCGACGGGCAGATCGTTACGCAAAACATTAAAATATAATTCATCACCGCCATGCTCAGAAACTATTTCATCACGGCCATACGCAACCTGAAGCGGCGCAGGGGTTACTTTGTGCTCAACATGACGGGGCTTGCCATCGGGCTGGCGGTTTCGCTGATCGTTTTTACGATTGTGCGTTACGAACACAGTTTTGAAAAACACCAGGCCGGTTACGATCGTATTTACAACATTGCCACGCAGGAGCAGGTGGAGGGCGAACTAACACGCACCTCGGGAATTCCTTACCCGGCGCTGAAGCTGCTGCGTAGCGAACTTCCGCAGGTTACGTTCGGAAGCCTCAATTCATACAGTGCGCAGCTGAATGTGCTGGATGCTGCCGGGCAAACCGAAGCCGGGCGCAAGTTTATGGAAACGTCAGGCGTGTTTTTTGCCGACCCGCAGTTTTTTGAAGTGATGGAATTCCGGTGGCTCATGGGCAGTCCGAAAGTCCTTGACGATCCGGAATCCATCGTACTCAGCCGCAGCCTGGCCGAAAAATATTTCGGAAGCTGGCAGCAGGCACCCGGGCGGCTCATCCGTTTCGACGGGCGTTTTACCTGCAGGGTGCAGGGCATTATTGAAGATGCACCGCAGAATTCCGACTTCCCGCTGCGCGCAGTGGCATCGTTTGAGCAGCTGAAAAAGGTTCCGTTTTTCGGTTATACAGAAGACTGGGGTTCAATAACCAGCAACTACCAGGTTTATGCAAAACGCGGCGAATCGTTTAGCGAAGCGCAGTTTGCAGCCGCATTGAAAACCCTTTCGGTAAAGGCTTACAGCGAATCGCCCAACCTCAAATCGAACTACCTGCGCCCGCTGAGCTCCATTCATTTCGACGACCTCGCCGCGTTCGGTACGCACCAGGTAAGCGAAAATATTTTGCACACCTACACGCTTGTGGGGATACTGATTGTACTCATGGCCTGCATCAATTTTGTAAATCTTTCTACCGCGCAGGCGGTGCTGCGTTCGAAAGAAGTGGGCGTGCGCAAGGTACTGGGCAGCAACCGGCGCCAACTGCAACTGTTGCTGTTCGGTGAAACATTCGTAATAGTTTTTGCCGCAACGGTGCTTGCCGCCGGGCTGGCCGCACTGCTCATGCCGTTTGTACACCACGTGGTACCCGGCACAGAACACCTGGACGTGTTTACAATAAACAACGTACTCTTTTTGCTGCTTGCACTTGTTGCGGTAACACTGGTCGCCGGATTTTACCCGGCACTCATCATCTCCGGATTCAACCCCGGCCGCGCGCTGAAAAACAAACTGAACAGCAAAACCATCGGCGGCGTTTCATTGCGGCGCGGACTGGTAGTGATGCAGTTTGTGATTTCGCAGATGCTCATCATCGGTACGCTGGTGGTGGTGGGGCAAATGGATTACGTGCAGCAGGCCAACATGGGTGTAAAAAAAGACGGGATACTGATACTCAATAACAACGGCGACAGCACGGTGCTTGCAGGTTTGCCTGTACTGAAGGAGCGGATCAGACAACTGCCCGGTGTACGGTTCGTAACAGCAGCGAGTGATGTACCGACTTCGCTGGGCGTATGGACCTCCAACTTCGCCTATGATCACCGCAACGACGAGCCGTACCCGATTGCGTTGAAATTTACAGACCCGGATTATTTTAAAACCTACGGACTGCAGTTTGTTGCCGGCGGTGCCTATGCGGCCAGCGATACGATGCGCGAAATGGTGATCAACGAAACGACCGTTAAAAAACTCGGGCTGAAAAGTGCTGACGAAGCCATCGGCAAAGAAATGCGTATCGGCGGGCAGCCGTGGAAAAAGATCTGCGGTGTGGTGCGTGATTTTCATACCACTTCGATGCGCGGTACGATAAACCCGCTGTTGATGTCCTGCCGCAGCAAACATTATTTTACGCTCAGCGTAAGCATGCACACCACCAGCCTGTCGGCAACCCGCAAAGCCGTGGAAGCCGCGTGGGACAGCCAGTACCCGGAGTATGTATGCAGCAGCGATTTTTTCGAGGCGGGCATCGAGCAATTTTACCTGAATGAAAAACGGCTCACCATGCTTTACGAAATTTTTGCAGCCATCGCGATTTTTATTTCCTGCCTCGGGCTGTACGGACTGATTTCATTTATGACCGTACAGAAAACAAAAGAGGTAGGCATACGCAAAGTGCTTGGTGCGGGGGTGATGCATGTGATGTACCTGTTTTCAAAAGAGTTTACCATACTCATTGGTGTTGCATTTGTGATTGCTGCGCCGGCGGCCTGGCTGCTGATGAACAGCTGGCTGGAGGATTATGCATACCGCATCACCATTGGTGCCGGTGTGTTTGTGCTGGCGCTGTTGACCTCGCTGCTGCTGGCCTGGCTTACCGTGGGCTGGAAAGCCTACCGCGCCGCACGCGCCAACCCGGTTAACAGTTTAAGAACAGAATAAAGAACAACCGCCATGGTGTTACACTATTTTAAAATCGCAACCCGGTTTCTGCTGAAAAACAAGCAATACACGTTTATCAACGTTGCCGGTCTTACTGTAGGTATGGCTGCATTCCTCCTGATTTTTTTCTGGATACAGGATGAATACCGCTACGATGATTTTCATAAAAACCGTAACCGCGTATATGAACTCTGGAACCGCGGGCATTTTGCCGATAAACTGTCGTGCTGGAATGTAACCCCGCGCGTGGCCGCAACGGCGCTGCGCAGCGACTGCCCGGAAGTGGAAAAGGTGTGCCGGGTGAACTGGACGCAGACCAGTCGCCTGGGTGCGGGAACTGCGAAAACCGATGCCACCGGCAACGTGGTTGATCCGGAATTTCTCGAAGTGTTTACGTTTCCGCTGCGCAGCGGCGATCTGCATACGGCGCTGCGCGAACCCGGGAACATTGTAATTACTGAAAAACTGGCGAAGCGTCTTTTCGGAACAGCCGATGCTATGGGCAAAACGATACGCTATAACAACGAAAAAGATTTTATCGTTACCGGCATTGCGGCCGATCCGCCATCCAACACGCGGTTCAATTTCGAATTCCTGTTGCCCTGGTCGTTTATGGAGCCTCCCGGGCAGGCCGAAAACAACTGGGGAAATAACTCCACCAAAAACTATGTGCTGGTAACTGCCGGTGCCTCGCTCGATGCGTTGCAGGCGCGTGTGAAAGGCTTACGCAAAAAATATGAAAAGGACTACGACGGCGACGAGATGTTCCTTTACCCGATGGAGCGCTGGCGCCTCTATTCCACGTTTGAAAACGGCGTGGAAAGCGGCGGACGAATCGAAACCGTTTCCATTTTCTCCATCATCGCCGCCATCATCCTGCTCATTGCCTGCATCAATTTTATGAACCTGGGCACCGCACGCAGCGAGAAACGCGCGCGGGAAGTAGGCGTCCGCAAAACAGCAGGCGCATCGCGTTACGCGCTCATCTTCCAGTTCCTCGCCGAGTCGGTTGCGCTTTCGCTCATTTCATTTGTACTTGCGCTCGGCATTGTGCAGCTTTCGCTTCCGTTCTTCAATGAACTTACAGCGAAACAGCTTGCCGTTGATTATGCATCGCCGTATTTCTGGGCCGGTTCACTGGGGTTTGTTTTGTTTGCAGGTGTACTTGCGGGCTGGTTCCCGGCTTTTTACCTGTCATCATTCAAACCGGTGAAAGTGCTGAAAGGTTTAAAACGTGGCGGGCGCAGCGCCATTACCCCGCGGCGTGTGCTGGTGGTGCTGCAGTTTACGTTTGCAGTTACACTGATTATATGCACGCTTATTATCCGGCAGCAGATTGATTATGTGCAGGACCGCGATGCCGGTTACCGCCGCGAAAATTTAGTGTATCACTACCTGTCGCCCGACCTCGAAAGGAATTATGAAAAACTGAAAGCGGAACTTAAAGCCGGAAACCTGGTTGAATCCATTTCGCTTTCGAGTTCACCGCTTACACAGGGCTGGAGTAATTCCACCGGATTTGAATGGACCGGCAAAGACCCCAACGACAAAGCACTGATCGATCGTATGGTTACGGATGACCAGCTGGTAAAAACCGGCGGGCTGAAACTGGTGGCCGGCCGCGATTTCGACCTGCAGCAGTTTCCTACCGATTCTTCGGGAGCAATCATCAACGAAACGGCGATGCGGCACATGGGATTCAAAGATCCCATCGGGCAGATTATTAAAGACGGCGACATGCAGTTTCATGTAATTGGTGTGGTGCAGGATTTCATCCTGAATTCGCCCTATCAGCAGGTTATCCCGATTGTTATTGAAGGCAACAGCATGCACTGGATTTCCATCATCAACATGCGCCTGCACGATGCCACTGCTGCTGCAGACATAAAAAAGATCGAAACGCTTTATAAAACGTACAACCCGGAATTTGTGTTTGACCCGGTTTATGTTGAAGATGAATACGCCACCAAATTTGCAGCCGAAGAACGGATGCGCACGCTGGCCCTGCTTTTTGCCGTGCTCACGGTACTTATTTCATGCATCGGTTTATACGGACTTGCATTGTATACAGCTGAAAACCGCGTGAAAGAAATCGGCATCCGCAAAGTGCTGGGCGCATCGGTGGCCAGCGTGGTGTCGCTGCTTTCTGTCAGCTTCCTGAAACTGGTGGCCATTGCGCTGCTCATCGCCACGCCGCTGGCCTGGTATTTTATGCACAACTGGCTTGCTGACTATCCGTATCATGTCAGCATCAGTGTATGGGTGTTTTTACTTTCCGGCGTCCTGGTGATCGGAATTGCCATGCTCACCATCAGTGTGCAGGCCATACGTGCGGCGATATCAAACCCGGTAAAAAGCATACGAACGGAATAACGATGATGAAGAACAACCTGAAACTCGCGCTCCGGAATTTCCGGAAAGACAAAACCTTTACCGTTGTAAACGTTTTTGGTCTCACCGGCGGCCTGGCCATTGCGCTGCTGCTGTTCCTGTACATCCGCAACGAAACCTCGTTCGACAAAGCACAGGCCGGTGAACGTCCGCTGTATCGCCTTATTTTTAATGCACAACGCGACGGCAAATCGGAAAAATGGGGCAGCTCACCCAACATTGCGGGCCCGGCTTTTAAAGAAAACTGCAGCGCGGTAAAAGCGCAGACGCGCCTTATCCGCCACGATTTTGGCGACAATGTGAATGTGCGTTACGGATCAAAAAAGTTTTTTGAATCGAACTTTTACTGGACCGATTCTTCATTCACCGATGTGTTTCAGCTCGAAATGCTGGCCGGCGACCCGCAACGCATCCTGAACAAACCGAACACGGTGCTCATCAGCGAATCGACCGCAAAAAAATATTTTGGTAACCTCAGCCCGGTGGGCCAGGTAATCAATGTGGCCAATGCATACGATTGTGAAATTACCGGTGTGTACCGCGACTTCCCGAAGAACGGATCGCTGGATGCTGATTTTCTCGGAAGTATTGTAACCATAAAATGGATGGTGAATCAGCTCGTGTGGAGCAATGCCAGTTTTGAAACCTTCGTCGTGTTGCAAAGCGGTACCCGTGTACAAACGGCGGAACAACAAATGAAACAGGTTGTTGAAACACAGGTAAAAGCAGAAGACCGCTGGTTTACGTTTTCGCTGCAGCCGTACACTGAAATGCACCTGCATTCACCCGATGTGGAAAACAGCTACATCAAACGCGTGGGCGATATGAAACAGGTAAAAATTGTGAGTGCACTCGCGCTCATCATATTGCTCATCGGTTGCATCAATTACATGAAC
The DNA here is from genome assembly GCA_943372645.1 of Chitinophaga pinensis. Lineage (GTDB taxonomy): Bacteria > Bacteroidota > Bacteroidia > Palsa-965 > Palsa-965 > VBWE01. The sequence continues at coordinate 346,990 of CALRZN010000002.1, forward strand.
TTAGCTACAGCGCGTTCGCAGAAAAGGTACAAGGAAGTGGGCATCTGCAAAACCGTTGGTGCATCACGCGGTGAACTGGTGCGTCGTTTTTATGCAGAAACTGCGCTGCTCGTGGGCATTGCTTTTATACTGGCACTGCTGCTTACCGCACTGCTGCTGCCGGCCTTCAATCGTTTTGCAGGAACTGCACTTGTTTTTTCGGCGGTGCTGGAAACGCCGGTGCTGCTGGCTTCGGGCGGGGCGCTGCTGCTCATCCTCTTTATTTCGGGATCGTATCCCGCATTTTACCTGTCCGCATTCCGTCCGAAAAATTTATTCCGCCACAGTTTCCGCCGTGGCAGTTCGGGCGGGCGTGTGCGGCAGGCGCTGGTGGTGGTGCAGTTTACGGTTTCCATTGTCATGATTTTCTCAACGTTTATCCTTTACCGGCAGCTGCTGTTTGTGCAAAATGAAAATACGGGCTTCCACCCGGAACAGGTGGTTGCGGTTACCACTTCTGCCGCTTCATCCAAAGAAGAAATTGCTTCGCTGATGAATGAGGTAAGCAGCCTCAGCAGTGTGCGTGCGGTGTGCCGCGCACAAACCTATCCGGGCAACGGCGGCAGCGGGCGCACACTTACCCGCGGCGACCAGCCCGAAGACAGCCGCTCACTCACCACCTGCCGCGCCACTGCTGCTGTTACGGAAGTGCTCGGTCTGAAACTGCTAGCCGGTAAACCATTTACAGACAATGTTACAGACAAAGACACCACCTACCAGGTAATCCTGAATAAAACAGCCGTTGATTTTCTGCGCATGAAACCGGAGGAGGTAATCGGAAGACGCATGCCCGTTATCAGTGAGCAGGATGAAATTGTGGGCGTGGTTGCTGATTTTCATTTCGAAGACATGCACAAACCCATTGGTGCGTATGCTTTTCACAACGCGCCAACGGAAGGCCGGCCCTGTATGCTGGTGCGTGCAGCAGCTGCGGGGATGCACCAGCTGCTGCCGCAACTGGAAACACTGTTCCGGAAAAATATTCCCGGCAGCGCTTTCGAATACACATTTCTCGACGCACATTTCCGTTCACTGTATGAAAAAGAAGAACAGACGGCACAGCTCACGCTGCTGTTTTCAATACTGGCAGTGCTGCTGGCCTGTCTCGGGTTGTTCGGCCTGTCGGCATTCCTGGTTGAACAGCGCCTAAAAGAAATAGGTGTGCGCAAAGTGCTCGGCGCAACGCCCGGCAGAATTACCGCGCTGGTTACCCGCAGTTTTATTATAATGGTGCTGGTGGCTGCCGTAATTGCCTTGCCTCTTGCGGGATGGCTGATGCAGCAATGGCTGAATGATTTTGCATACCGCATTTCCATTACCTGGATTTATTTTGCAGGCACACTGGCCATCGCACTGGTAACGGCCCTGCTCACGGTTTCTTTCCAGGCGGTTCGTGCGGCACGCATGAACCCGGTATTAAGTTTACGAAGCGAATAAAATAACCGGCCATGATACGACACTATATTACGATTGCGCTGCGCAACCTTTATAAGCAGAAAGGACTTGCGGTAATCAACATGCTCAGCCTCACGGTAGGAATTGCCTGTTTCACCCTTTTTCTCCTGTATGCCGTAAATGAATTCAGCTACGACCGTTTCCACGCAAACAGCGAATCCATTTATAAGGTGTATCGCCATATTCCGGCAAAAGGAGGGGAGGAGGCGAAAGATGATATATACCTGCCGATGCCGCTTGGCCCTGCATTGAAACAGGAAATAAGCGGTATCCGGAATTATGTGCGTTTTCGCGGCGCATGGGGTAATGATTACATCCGCATCAACGGAAAGGTGATTACCGGGCCCGGCATTTCGTATGCAGATGCCGCACTTTTTGATGTGTTTTCATTCCCGATGAAGTATGGCAATCCGTCACAGGCATTTCAGAAACAGGATGGAATTGTATTAACAGAAACGTCCGCTGCGCAATTGTTTGCACAGGAAAACCCGGTGGGAAAAACGCTTGAAGTAAAAATTGCAGATGCGTTCGTTCCCTTTACAGTAACCGGAGTATGTTACGATCCGCCTTCCAACTCGTCGCTGAATTTTAAACTGCTGGCGGGAATGCCTTTTTTTAACAGCCTCGACGATGGAAAGAAACACGAGCACAACTGGTTCCGGTCGGGTTACACTACGTACATTCAGCTTGCACCCGGCAGCAACGCAAAAGCGATACAGCAAACGATGCGAGACTTTTACGGTGCGCATTATCCCGAAGAAAAAGGAGAGCCGGAGGCTACCGCAACAACCTACGGTTTTCTGCCGCTGCGGGAGGTGCATACTGCAACAGGTATTGAATACAGCGCAGCTGATCCGAAAACAACCTGGATGCTCATCGCAATTGCAGCGGGCATACTGCTCATCTCCTGCATCAACTTTACGACACTTGCCATCGGGCGTTCGGCCGGGCGTGCGAAAGAAATCGGGGTGCGCAAAGTAATCGGCGGAACGAAAAAAGCACTGGTGCTTCAGTTTCTTACCGAGTCGGTATTACTCAGTATCGTTTCCGGAATTTTTGGTTTCCTGCTTGCGTACCTTGCTCTGCCTGCGTTTAATGAAATGACCGGAACGGCTGTTCCGTTTTCGTTCCGCCAGTTTCCGGAACTGCTGTGGATGCTCGCCGCGCTTGTGCTGTTTGCCGGCCTGCTGGCGGGCAGTTACCCGGCGCTCGTGCTCTCGGGCTTCAGGCCGCTGGATGTGCTCAAACGCAAACTGAAACTGGACGGGGCCAACTTTTTTACACGCAGCCTTGTCACTGTTCAGTTTACCATTTCGGCCGGACTCATTATTTCAACAGCAGTTATTTTACGCCAGCTTGATTTTATGCGCAGCAAAAATCCGGGGTTTGAAAAAGAAAATATAATTGTGGTTGCAGGGAATGAAAACGACACCACCGGTATTTATCCGCTGCTGCGCCAGGAACTGCTCCGCAACCCGCAAATAAAAGGCGTTGCCGGAACAGACATCAGTTTTGGCGAAGGAAACGGCTGGAGCCTTTCGGGGTTTGATTACAAAGGAAAAAACCGGCAGGTGTATGAATATGCAATTGATGACGCCTATCTCCGTGTGATGGAAATTCCGCTGCTTGCCGGGAAAAATGTTGATGCAGCCCGCGCGTCTGACAGCGTGCAGGGCGTTATTGTAAATGAAACCATGATGAAGGAGTTCGGATGGACCCCGGAAAACGCAGTTGGGCAGGTGCTTGACGGCTACAGTGAAAACCCCCGCGAAAACCCGGTCGTAATTGGTGTTGTGCGCGATTTTAATTTCCGTCCGCTCCATGAAAAGGTTGAACCGCAGATGTTCTTCCTGCACAGCAGCAAACACATGCCGTCCAAAATACTGGTGCGCATATACCCGGGAAACCCTGCAAAAGCACTTGATGCGATTGGCGATGTGTGGAAAAAACAGGTTGCAGATCTGCCGCTTCAGTTTGCTTTCCTGGATGATGAACTTGACCGCTTTTACAAAAACGAAGACCGGTGGAGCAAAATTACCGGCCGGGCAGGGGCGGTCTGTATTTTCCTCGCCTGCCTGGGCTTGTTCGGCCTAGCGGCACTTACATCGGTTAACCGCACCAAAGAAATCGGGATACGTAAAATTCTCGGGGCCACACCCGTGGCTATTGTTAACCTGGTTTCACAGCCTTTTATGCGGATTATCATAATCGCGGTTATGATCGCTATCCCGCTGGCCTGGTATGTAATGAACGAATGGTTAAAGGATTTTGCATACCGCACCACCCTCAGCTGGTGGTTGTTTGCCGCCGCCGCGCTTTGTGCAGTATGCATTGCATACCTCACCATTGCACTGCAAACCCTTCGGGCCGCACGCAGCAACCCGGTAAAAAATTTACGAACAGAATAACACCATGATCGAACTGAAACACATTTTTAAATGGGTGAACACCGGCGGGAATAAAATTTTCCTGCTCCGCGATATCAACCTCACCATCAGCAAAAGCGAATTTGTATCCATCATGGGGCCTTCCGGTTCGGGAAAAACCACGCTGCTGCACACTATCGGGCTGCTCGACGGATTTGATGAGGGCGAATATTTTTTCAACGGCGAAGCCATTCACTCCATGCGCGAAAAACAACGCGCACTGCTGTATAAAAAAAACATCGGTTTTGTTTTCCAGGCCTATCACCTGATCGATGAACTGACGGTGTATGAAAACATTGAAACACCGTTGTTGTACCAGGACTATAAAGCTTCAGAGCGCAAAGCACTGGTTTCGGATATGCTCGACCGGCTTAATATAGTGGGTAAAAAAGACCTGTTTCCTTCACAGCTTTCGGGCGGGCAGCAGCAGCTGGTGGGCATCGCGCGTGCGCTCGTCGGCAAACCGGATTTGCTGCTGGCAGACGAACCGACCGGCAATCTGAATTCAAAGCAGGGCGAAGAAATCATGGAACTATTTCACCGGCTGAATGCAGAAAACGAGGTTACCATCATCCAGGTAACCCACTCCGAAAAAAATGCATCCTACGGCTCACGCATCATTAACCTGCTCGACGGGCGCATCGAATATTAAACCATGCGTAAACTAATCACCGGTATTTTAGTTCTCATTGCTGCAGCGCACAGTTTTGCGGCAGGCGATACCGCTGTCTATAACTTACAGCAGTGTATTGATGCCGCGCTGAAAAACAACGCAACAGTTGCGCAGGCTGCTTTCCGCGAAGAAACGGGCGCCGCATTGCGTATGCAGTCGCGCGGCGCACTGTTGCCGGCCGTGAGCGCTTACGGAAGCCAGGGCATTAACCAGGGGAAAAGTATTAACCCCTACACCAACACGTTTATCAACCAGCAGATTGTAACCGGCAATTACGGCATGAATGCGAGCCTCGTGTTGTTCAGTGGGGGAAATAACTTCAGCACGATGCGTGCGCAGGTGCTTTCGCATGAAGCAGACCAGCTGAATTACGAACAGACGGCACTCGACATCCGCATTGCAGTTACGCTGGCGTACCTGCAGGTACTTAGCCTGGAGGAACAACTGGCGCAGGCCGAAAAACAGATGGCCCTGAGCCGGGCACAGCTCGACCGGCTGGCTGCACTGGAAAAAAACGAAGCGGTTTCACCTGCGTTGCTTTACGAAACGCGCGGGCAACTGGGCAATGAAAAAATAACATACATCAACGCGCAGGCTGCTTTTGAAACGGCAAAACAGGCGCTTGGTGAACTGATGAACACCACATTCAGCGATCGTGTAAAATTTGAACCGGTGGAAACCGCAGCGGAACAGCAAACCGCAGCAGCGGATCTTTCGGAAGGATATAACCTGCTGCCCGCATATAAAGCGGCCACATACAGCAGGCGTTCGCGCATCCTGGCCCTGCAGGCAGCGCGCGGCTCGGTGTTGCCGGTGATTGCGCTCAACGGCAGCCTGGGTACGAATTTTTCGGATGCTGCCACCACGCAAACGGTAACCGGATCAACCTACGGTACCACGGCCGACTATGTGGTTGTAAACAACACGGCGGTGCCTGTTTTTTCGCCGCAATACAGTTACAGTACCACGCCCGTTTCGTTTGCCGATCAGTTTACAAACAACCTCGGAACGTATGCCGGCATCAGTATGCAGGTGCCGCTGTTCAGCGGACTCAGCAAAAAAGCCGCGATAAACCAGGCAAAGGCTTCGGTGCTGCTGGCAGAAAATCAGCAGCGCACCGCCGAAACACAGGCACGCATTGCACGCACGCAGGCGCGGCTCAACCTGCTGTATGCCGTGCAACGATACGATGTGTATAAACAACAGGCCGCGGATTATGAGGCCGCGTTTAAAATAGCAGTCACCAAATTCGAAAAAGGCGCCATCAGCAGCCTCGAATACCTTACCGCAAAAACAAACAACGACCGCGCCGGTCAAAATGTGATCACTGCGAAATACGATTATGTGCTGCGTGCGAAGGTGATGATGTATTATCAGGAGTTAAAATGATCGTTTTATAGCATACATCTTATATTTAGTCGGCAGTGGCAAGCAGCAGTGGCAGTCGGAAGGTACTTCAAAAGATGAACCTGTTTCTTACGAAAACACGACTGCAACTGTCAACTGCTGCCGCCACTTATTATATGATGCATAATTTATTCGATCAAAAAAAGACAGTTGCACGTACCCCGATAGTTTTTTTACATTTACGGGAATAACACGTTTATGAAAAAGCTCCTTCTTCTTTTTGCGGTTACCGCATCGCTGCAGCTGGCAGCCGGTACCGATCCGTATTTTCGCCAGGCCGAAAACATTTTGCGTTATTACAACCCGGCATACACCGGGTTGCTGGATGCGAAAAACAAATCGCTGCTGCTGAGTTTTCGTAACCAGTGGATGGATTTCCGCGACGGTGCGCCGATGACCTTTTCCACCACGTTCGGCGGACATTTTGAAAAACTGAGAGGAGCGGTTGACGGTACGTATATGTTCGACCGCAACGGCGTGTTTCAGAATCACTGGCTGAGTGTGAAGTATGCATTCAACGCCAAACTCGGCGAGCACATGAACCTGAATCTTGGCGGACGCGCATCGCTGGCGCTCATCAATGCCGATTTCGGGCCGTGCATAACCGTGCCGAATTACGTCTGCGAAATAGAAGGTGTACATAAAGCCGCTATTCCTGATTTTGATGCGGGCATGATGCTTACGCACACCGACAAGTTTTTCCTCGGTGTAAGCGCACGTCACCTCACCGAGCCCGAAGCAAAAATGACCACACTGCAGGGCAATGAGTTGAATCTGGATAAACAATACCTCACGTATTATGCATTGATGGGTACCACGTTGCCCGTGGGCGATCACGGCACGTTTACTGCATCAGGCAATTATCGGTACTCCGGAAACAACGGCGTAGGCGAAGTGATTGCCGATTTCCGCTGGCGTTTTATTCGCGCCGGTGCGTACTGCATTATTGATAACTGGGATAACGTGGCCAACCCGTACGGATTTACACTCGGGTTTTCGAAAAAAGAAGGACGGCTGCACCTGCTCACCGGTTTTGAACCTTCGCACATCCAGGGGTTGGGCTCCTCGTTCGAGGCCGGGGCAAAATACATTTTCGGAAAGTTAAAAGACTGAGCTGTAGCGGGAATCAGAGCACAAAAATCAGAGCGGAACAGTTGTTCCTCTGCGCTCTTCGTCCTGTTTCTGCGCTCTGATTTTTTAATAGCTCTTACATCTGTAAACGCAGCGCACAGAAACACAGCGCAGAGCGGAACAGTTGATCCTCTTCGCTCTCCGTCCTGTTTCGTCGCTCTGATTTTTTTAGTTCCAGTAACTTTAAATCGAACCTTTATAAAAGGCAAGAGCCCTGACTTTCACGTTCAGGGCTCCTGTGATCTGGGTCCACTCTGTAATGGGGTACCGCCGGCAACTTACCATACATTTGCTCTTCCTTCAAATGCACAGTACACCTACACAACGTTGTTGCCGGACGGTACCGCACGACAGGTGGACTTATAACTTTACAAAGGTGATTAAGTGCTCTTCACAAACCAAATTAATCCCCTTTTATTTGTAGCAATTTAAAGATCAAATATCGACATAAAAAATTAATTTGCAAATACTTAACCAACTATTAGTATAGGTTTTCGACCTTGCAAACTGATCCCGATAATGGCTTGTACCCGAATGTGTTTTTGTGTTCAAAAGCGGCGGCTTACTGCAGCTTTTTCAGCAGGCTTTTCATGTTCACGCGCTGATCAATAATTTCCGGGAGGCGGTCAATGTGCACGCGTTCCTGGGCCATGCTGTCGCGTTCGCGGATGGTTACCGTGTTGTCTTCCATGGTCTGGTGATCAACGGTTACACAATACGGTGTACCGATTGCATCCATGCGGCGGTAGCGTTTTCCGATCGCGTCTTTTTCTTCGTACACACAGCTGAAATCAAATTTCAGTATGTCCATAATTTCGCGCGCTTTTTCCGGCAGACCGTCTTTTGCAAGCAGCGGAAATACGGCTACTTTGTAAGGTGCCAGTGCGGGCGGCAGGCGCAGCACCACGCGTTCGCTGCCGTCTTCGAGGGTTTCGATGGCGTAGCTGTTCGACATTACAGCAAGGAACATGCGGTCGAGGCCGATGGATGTTTCCACTACGTAAGGCACATAACTCTGGTTATCTTCCGAATCGAAATACTGCAGTTTTTTGCCCGAGAACTTTTCGTGTGCACTGAGGTCGAAATCGGTGCGCGAGTGAATGCCTTCGAGTTCCTTGAAACCAAACGGAAATTCAAACTCGATATCGCAGGCGCCGTCGGCATAATGCGCAAGTTTGAGGTGATCGTGAAAGCGGTAGTGCTGCTGGCCCATGCCGAGGGCGAGGTGCCACTTCATGCGTGTTTCTTTCCAGCGGTCGTACCATTCTTTCTGCGTGCCGGGTTTTACAAAAAACTGCATTTCCATCTGTTCAAATTCGCGCATGCGGAAGATGAACTGCTTGGCCACAATTTCGTTGCGGAACGCTTTTCCGGTTTGTGCAATACCGAACGGAATTTTCATGCGGCCGGTTTTCTGCACATTCAGGAAGTTCACAAAAATACCCTGGGCCGTTTCGGGGCGCAGGTAAATGGTGTTTGAATCTTCGGCCACAGCACCCATCTGCGTAGCGAACATGAGGTTGAACTGCCGCACTTCAGTCCAGTTGCGTGAGCCTGAAACTTCGCAGGCGATTTCCAGGTCAACAATAATCTGGCGCAGTTCGCCCATATCATTTGCTTCGAGTGCGTTTTTGAAACGGGCGTTGATCTCGTCAATTTTTTTCTGGTTCTCCACCACACGCGGGTTGGTGCTGCGGAACATGGCCTCGTCGAAGTTTTCAAAACGTTTGGCCGCTTTCTCTACTTCTTTTTTGATTTTATCTTCAATCTTCGCCACCGCATTTTCGATGAGCACATCGGCGCGGTAACGTTTCTTCGAATCTTTGTTATCAATCAGCGGATCGCTGAACGCATCCACGTGCCCGGATGCTTTCCAGGTAGTCGGGTGCATAAAAATGGCGGCATCAATCCCCACGATATTTTCGTTGAGCTGCACCATGGAACGCCACCAGTATTCGCGGATGTTCTTTTTCAGTTCGGCACCATTCTGGCCGTAATCATATACCGCACCCGGTCCGTCGTAAATTTCGCTGGCCGGGAAAATGAATCCGTATTCTTTGCAATGCGAAGTCACATTTTTAAAAAGTTCTTCGCCGCTTAATGCTTTGGTTTTAACAGTAGTTTCTGACATGGCGCAAAGATAAGGATTCAGCCTGTTTTTTTACATCATGCAAAGCGCGTAACGATTTAAAATACATTTGCGGGATGAAAAGGCTGTTTCTGCACCTGCTGTTCCTCCTGCTGTTTGCGGCCGCCCCCGGCCGCCTGCCGGCGCAGCATCCGGCTTTTTACAACCTGAACGATGAATCGGGACTGCCGTCAAACGAAGTTTACCGCGTGGTGCAGGATTCTTTCGGATTCATCTGGATCGGTTGCGATGCAGGCCTTTTCCGCTACGACGGTTTTACGTTTAAGCCATACACCAACAGCCGCCAGAATGGCCGCGCCGTTTCGTTTCTTGTGCTGGATAACAAACAACGCATCTGGGCAAAAAACTTTTACGGGCAGATTTATCGTGTGGAGGACGATTCGCTGCGGATTATTTTTGAAAATAAAACCGCACAGTCGAGTCACCCGCAGTTTGCCGTTGATGCAGCGTGCAACCTGTGGACGTACCGGGACCAGGCTGTTTTATGTTATTCGGAAAATGGAGACAGCCTTGGCCGTTATGAATTTCCGCAGGTACATTCCTCCATTTCCTGCCTGTCGTTTTATAACGAAAAGGTGTATGTGATTTATGAAAACCTCACCGTGATGCGCCTTGACAGAAACGAAAAACAGGGGCATTGCATCCAGCCTCCGCTTGCGGGAGCCAATGAAATAAACAACGCCTATCCCATTATCCACAGCGGTAAATTATTGCTGCTGGTGGAAACGATCAGCAAAATTTCCGATTATCATATTTATGAAGTAACGCCTGCCGGGCTGAAACTGTTTAAGGAAATTGAGGAACCGGATAACCGTTCCCGCGTTTATTCCGTTTATTCGGATGGGCCTGCGCTCTGGGTAACGGCTTCGTTTGGTGTTATGCGGGTTGAGGAAAAATTCCCCACCCCCGCGCTGTTTGCGGACCAGAAGGTAAGTTTTATGCTGAAAGACCGGGAGGGCAGTTACTGGTTTTCGACGCTGCATAACGGCATTTTTGTGATTCCGGAGCTGGATGTGATTAAACTCAACACGGCCAACGCTGCGCTGAAAGAAAATAACATCACCTGTATTTCCGCAGGAGGCCCGGGGAAGATGATGATCGGAACATACCTGGGAGCAATTTATGAAATGACCGTACCCGCATTTAAACCGGAAGAAAAATACGACAGCCGTGTTGAAAACCTGCGGGCGGTTAAAACCATTTCGTGGTACCCGGATTACACGTTGATTTCGCGTGGACGGTTTTGCATTATTGATAACAAAACAGGCCGGCAATATTTTCCGGCAACCTCCAACCTCCGCGATTTTGCCCGTGTGGGTGATACGGTGTTTGGTGTACACGCACAAAAAACGGTACGTATGAGCATGAGCCAGCTGGTTGAAAACAAACTCACCGGATGCGACATGTACAACACCGGCGGTAAAGCAATCGTGTACGATTCTGCGTTTCAGAAACTCTTTTTTGCGCTCGGTGAAGGTACTTTTTACCGGGATAAAGGCAACCAGCTAACTGAACTGCGGGCGAACAACGAACCGGTGTATGCCAATGCCATTTCATACAGCAACGGAATTACCTGGATCGCAACGGCCAACCGCGGCGTGTTTGGATTTGAAAAAGCAAAACTGAAATATCATTACGATGCAACGAACCTGTTGCGTGATAACAGTGCGCGTACATTGTATGCCACGCCGCAACAGGTATGGGTGTGTACTGACAACTACCTCATCCGCATCAATCCGGCAACGGGTGAGGCAGCGTATTACGGTCCGGCCAATTCGGTGAATCCGAAAGACATCAACCACATTACCGTACAGGACGGAATGGTTTACCTGGCCACGAACAAGGGTGTTTTGATTTTTCCGGAAAAGCTGGGTTGGAAAAACAGCACGGTGCCGAATATCCGTATTGAAAGCGTGCATGCTGCCGGGCGGGAAGTGCTGCCGGGCGGCGACCAGGAATTGCCTTACGGCACCGGCGATCTGCAGATTCATTTTTCTGCAACTGCGTTTCGGAGCCGGGGCAACTTTACGTACGCGTATCGCCTTGCCGGAACCGACAGCAGCTGGACATTGTTGCCCGCCACCTCGCCGCAGGTGCAGTTTTCGCAGCTTGCGGCCGGTTCGTACCGTTTCCAGGTGCGCGCCATCAATGAAAACGGAATCAGCAGCCGCACCGAAGAATTTATATTCCGTATTGCAACGCCGTTCTGGCAGCGCTGGTGGTTTTATGTGCTGCTGGTAATTGCCGCCCTTGCCCTGGCCACGCTGGTGTTCATCCTGCGCATCCGTTCCATCAACCGCAAGGCGGAGCTGAAAAACAAAATGATTCTTTCGCAAATGGCGGCACTTAAGTCGCAGATGAATCCGCACTTTATGTTTAATGCGCTCAATTCCATCCAGGATCTTGTGATTCAGCAGGACATCAAAAACTCGAATTTTTATCTTGGCAAATTCAGCAAACTGATGCGTAAAATATTACACGCCTCGGGCAGCGAAAGCCACGCACTGCATGATGAAATCGAATTCCTGCGCCTGTATCTCGATCTTGAAAAACTGCGTTTCGGCGATGATTTTACCTATACCATTTCCGTTGACCCGGCACTTGAAACAGACGACATCCACGTGCCTTCGATGATTATCCAGCCCTTCGTGGAAAACGCCATGAAACACGGCCTGCTGCACAAGAGCGGAACAAAAACGCTGCACATTGATTTCAGCCTGCGCGACAAACTGATTTGCACGGTTACCGATAACGGTGTGGGGCGCAAACGGGCGGCGGAAATAAAAAACCGGGCAGGTGAAAAACACCGCTCGTTTGCAACGGGCGCCACGCAGCAGCGCCTCGACCTGCTGAACACATCGGTGAGCGGTTTCGGTTTTGAAATCATCGATCTCGAAAACGAAGGTGTTGCTGCCGGTACGCAGGTTGTAATTCAGATACCACTGCGTTATTCATGAAACAGATTACCCCGTTGGTGAAATGAGGTACTGCGGTTTGTTTTTTTAAGACGCTATTTGTCAAAAAAACAAAACATCATGAAAAAAATTATGCTCATCGCGCTGCTGTTTCCGGCAGCTGCAATTCCTGCACAACGACTTAAAGACAAACTCAACGCCATAACGGAAACCGCAACCGGCACACCGTCGGATAAAAGCAACGATAAAGGAGACGCACCGGCAACCGCTGTTACCACAACCGGCAACGAGAGCCAGTTTGTGATGATTGAAAATTTTATGAAAGCGAAAAAGCTCTTTCAAACACGCATTGAAAAAGCAGGCAAACCCGATGTGAGCCCGGCACCTTTTGCGGTGGCTGATTTTTTCGGTAAAACCGAACGCGATGCAAACGGGCAGGTTATCAAATTCAAGGAGTATTCGGCCAATCACGCCACCTATCCGACCTGTTATGTATATGACGGGTATACGTATATTTTCATCAATGAAATTTGTTTTACGTTCAGTTATTGCAAGGTGCGCAGCGCTGCGGATGTAGACGGCTGCCTGGTCCCCGGCGAAGTTGCGCGCTGGGCAAATGTGTACGCAACATCGAAAAGTGCAGCAGCAGGTCTTACCTATGAGTCTGCCGTAACCATGTTAAAAAATTATTTCAACGAAGCCGGCAAAGGAATTGAAACGGCAAATGCCAGTGCAAAAGCAGCGGCAGACAAAGCAGCAGATGAAAAACGTGCAAAATATTCCATCAAAGGCAAACAGGTGAAAACAATTAAAATTGTTTTCGGAACTGAAAAAACCGAAATGCGTTACAAAGAGCAGAACACATTTAAAGTAGTGGCTACATTGCAGGACGGTTCAACACTTACTGCGGGTGATGGCACCGGTTTTTACGACGACTATACCATTGATGTGACGGGATGCAGCCCGGAACAGGCTCAGAACGGAACCATTTACAATGCGTTTGTGTATTCGCCCGACGATAAAATAACAGTGAAAGTAACGTCGAAACACCACGCCGCACTCAGCGATCAGAAATCAATCCGCATGAAATACGAAGTGCCTGCCGGTGAAACCTTCAGCTTCCGGAATAACCGGGCATACAATGGCGACCCGGGAAATGCAACGCGTGTGGAAATGAAACAGGTAAAAGACGCAACCACCGGCGAGGTGCTTATTGCCTACCAGGTGTTTAATACCGGCGAAACCAAACCATTGTGGGCGTTTAAATGCAAACCGGAAACACCGGTATCGGTTACCTGCGATGGCAACAACGGTTCGTCGGGTTACAGCAACGGGGCTTCTGAAAAGACACCTGAAAACGGAAAGCGCGGCGGCGACGGTGGCGACATCAAAATAATTACAGATCCTTCTGTAACCGTTTCGCCTGCGTTTACTTACAGCAACCACGGCGGTAAAGGCGGAAAAGCGGGCCATACCAAATACGGGAATGGTGTTGCAGGGCAGGATGGCCGCGATGGCCGTGTGGAGTCGGTGAAACAAAAGGTAAATTGGTAAATCATGCGCAGGCCGGGGGCGATTGCTCCCGGCTTCACCATACGGTTCATGAAGTAAGAACAGCAGTTCGTGAAACGAAAGCAACAGTATTGCCCGTTTTTTATCAATTTTTCAGCGTATTCCCGGATCGATTAAACTAAATTTGAGTAATGGAAACCATCAGGGCCATTTTGATTGACGATGAAGAGCGGGCGAGAAGAACCTTGTCAACCCTGCTCACCGGGTATTGCCCCGAAATTGAAATTGTGGCACAATGCACCAATGTGCCCGAGGGTGTGCTGGCCATCAACAAACTGAAACCGCACCTGGTGTTTCTCGATATTGAAATGCCCGAATACAATGGCTTTGAGTTGCTGGGGTTTTTCCGGGAAGTGGACTTCGATATCATTTTTGTAACGGCGTACAGCGAATACGCAATCAAAGCATTTGAAGTATCGGCTGTTGATTATATCCTGAAACCGGTAGAAATTGAACAGCTTCAGGCGGCCGTTCAGAAAGTGAAACAGAAACAGCTGCACAGCAACATGCAGCAGCGACTTGAACTGCTGAAAGATGCGTTTAAAGGCGAAGAAATACGGCGCATTGCCGTTCCGATGAGCGACGGCCTGCTGTTTATTGAAGTGGCCGACATTGTGTTGCTGGAGGCCGACGGCGCATATACCAATGTGTTTCTGAAAAACGGATCGAAAATACTGGTGTGTAAAAAACTGAAGTTTTTTGAAGAGCTGCTCGAAAGCCGCCCCGGCTTTTTCCGTCCGCACCGCTCACACGTCATCAACATCAATTACATTAAAAAATACCAGCGCGGCGAAAGCAATATCCTGATGGATAACCAGCTGAATATCGCTGTTTCGCGCGACCGCAAGCAGGAGTTTGAGCAGCGCCTCAAAGAACTGCACCTGTCCGTTTAATTTTTCTGATGCGCATGCAGTTGGTGATACAGGCGCGGCACGTTTCGGTGTGCCGCGCTTTGTTTTTTTGCTGCCCCGATAATGTCCCGGTATGTTGGTGGTATTGCCCGGCATCCGCTATCTTTGACGTATGCTGAAAAAAACAATTTGCTTTTCGTTCCTGCTGCTTGTTGCAGTGGGGTGCAACAACGGTGCTGAAGCGGCAGGCGTTTTTAACGACCGCGTAATCAATCTGTCGAACGGTTGCGTAACGCGGCAGCAGGTGCTGATGGAAGCCGCCGAAAAGCAGGACGAAGCCGCTGCCCGCAAAGCGCTGGCCGAACTGCGGTCGTACACCATGCTGGCTGCCGATTCGCTGAAACTGCTACAGGCGCCCGATGCACAGGAAGGTGCGGAATTTATGAAAGCCGCTGCGGCGTATATGAACAACCTGGTGAAAACCTGCGACAACGAATACGATTTTTACATCACCAAACATTGCCGCCCCGACAGCCTGTTTACCGAAAACGACCAGCTGTTTATTGATTCGCTGGCGCTGCTGATCAATTCCCGCGATTCCATTGCCGATTTCGAATTTAACCGCGCCCAGAAAAAATTTGCGCAGAAATACGGCATGGAACTGAAATAAAATTGCCGTACAGAAACCGTTATCTTTGCCGCACCATGATTGAAATTGATAAAACACTGATCTCCGAAGATCTTTTTGATAAAAAGTTTGTGTGTGACCTCTCGGCCTGCAAAGGTGCGTGCTGCGTGGAAGGTGATTCGGGCGCGCCGCTTGAAGACAAGGAAACCAGAGAGCTCGAAAAAGCCTACGAAATTGTAAAACCCTACATGACCAAAGCCGGCATCAAAGCGGTGGAAGCGCAGGGCACGTGGGTGGTTGACAGCGACGGCGATAAAGTAACGCCGCTGGTGGGTGGCGATAAAGAATGTGCCTACACCGGTTTCGAAAAAGGCGTAGCCTATTGCACCATTGAACGCGCGTGGAAAGACGGCAAACTGAAATTCCGTAAACCCGTTTCGTGCCACCTGTACCCGGTGCGCATTTCGAAATACAAAACCTTTGATGCGGTGAACTACGAAAAGTGGGACATCTGCAAAGCTGCCTGCTCCTGCGGCGAAAAACTAGATGTGCCCGTTTACAAATTCGTGAAAGATGCGCTGATTGTGAAGTACGGGAAGAAGTGGTACGCGCAACTGGAAGAAGCGGCTAAACTGCACCAGGCGAAATAAAACGATGGGTTATTTTCGACAATAACATTTGTAGAACTGTACTGTCGACATTAACCGCAAAGGTGCACAAGGTTTTGCGCAAAGTAACGCTATGAGCTTTGCGTTACTTTGTGAGATACTTTGTGGCGCGGAGCAATGTGGGAAGGACTTTGCGGTTAGCGAAGAGGCAGCACAGTTCCAATAGCTGATGAAATTAAATGATCCCTTTTTATTCCTTCACCAGCAGAAGCGTGCGCACAGCCCCGCCTGATTGCAGCAGCACATCAGCGATATAAATTCCGGCTGGTGGTGCGGCAAAAACAAAACGGTGCGGATCGTTTGTAAGCATTGTGGTTTCAACGCGCCGGCCCTGCAGGTCGAATAAACGGACCGATTTCATGGCGGCAGTAAGCGCAAGGGTTACCGGCTGCCCGCTTTGTGCCGGGTTGGGATAGAGCAACGGTTTTTCAAATTCCGTTTCTGTTATCCCTGAAAAAATGATGGACTCATCCACACGCACTAATCCGCCCTGCCGCGTACCCACCCACACGATGTAATTATTTTCTTTGGCTACGCATTGCACATACTCATCGGGCATGGGCGAATTGGCCGTGTCCCAGTACATCCACGTGGCGGGAAATGTGAAGCGGATAAATCCCGACTGCTGCGAACCGGCGTATTTGTTTTCGAGCGAATCAATAAAAACAGACGTGAGCGCGTTGGATGCAATGTTGGAGTTGATGGTGTTGTAGGAACTCCAGATGTTGTTTGCTTCGTAGTGTTGCATAAAACCGGCTGCGGGTGATGCATACCAGCGGTTACCGGCAGAATCAAGCGCAATTTCCACTGCCGAATTATCCGGAATGCCGGTGAGCGAAACGGTGTAAATGGAAAATGTGGTGCCGTCAAAATCATACAACCCGCCGTTGATGGTGGAAATGTATTTCATGTTGTTGTGGCCCACTTTTACGCAGGAAATATTGTTCGACAGCAGCACCGAATTCTGGTCGTTCCATACGGTAAAGTTTGTTCCGTCAAACCGCGCCAGCCCCGAACTGGTCCCGATCCATAGTATTCCGGGAACCGTATCGAAGGCAATGCTGCGCACAAAATCGTTTGGCAAACCGGAGTTGTTCTGGTTCCACACCGTCCACATGGTTCCGTCAAACCGCGCCAGCCCGCCCACAAAGGTGCCGATCCACACATCGCCGTTTGGTGCAACCGTAATGCTGTGGATGTAATTATCCGGGAGGCCGGAGTTACTGGTATCGTAAATCGTCCAGTTTACATCATCGAAAAAAGCAAGCCCGTTATCGGTACCGATCCATTTGTTGCCCTGCGCATCAAATGCGATGCAGTGAATGCTGTTTTCAGGAATGGGGGAGTTGGCGGTATTGTAAATAGTCCAGCCCGGCTGCGCCTGCATTACAGGAACAAAGGCGCATACAAACAGGATGAACAGCAACTTCCGCATGTGACAAAGATAACGTGATCGTGTTAAAAAAAACGGGCCTGTCGTTTGAAAAGACAAGCCCGTTTGGTATGGAATGAATTGCTGATTAGCGGATCACTAATTTGCGGGTGTACGGTTTGCCTTCGTAAACAACATTGAACAGGTATGTTCCTTTGGCAAGCGATGACAGGTTGAGGCTGCGATTTACACGGCCGCTTACCTGTCCGAAATTCTCTGTGTACACCAGGCGGCCCGAAAGATCGAGCACCTGTACGTAAGCATCTGATTTGTTCACCGCGTTAAAGTTTACCTGGAACTCACCGTTGTTCGGGTTCGGAGCAAGGTTAAACGATGCGCGGAAGTCGGCGTTTTCACCCATGCCGAGGCAGGGATCAACCATTACGGTAACCGGAACACCGGCACTGGCGCAGGTCTGGTTGGTGGTAGCCAGTTCCCAGTCGTACAGGTAATAATACGAAGCAAGGCCGTTTGATGAGTTGGTGATGCGCAGCACATTCGGAACATCGTACGGGTACGAAACACCGCCGTTGTTGCGGTACAGTCCGCCCGAAGGCAGCGACGTAACAGCAAGGCGGTAATTGTTGCCCGGGTTCACGGTAAAGTTGAGCGGTACACGCTGCACGCCAATTGCCGAAAGGCTGATGGTTGTTGTTTGCAGCATATTTCCGGCCGAATCCTGCAGCTGAACAGTAACGTTTCCGGCAGCACTGTTTTCGAGTTCAGCCGAAAGAATAGTTACGGTGGAATACACATTGAAAATTTCGTATTGCGCAGAAGTAACAAAACTGCCGCTGCCGATGTTTGAATTTACCGGCTGCGAAGAGGTGGTGTCGGTGTGCGAAAGCTGGTTCACCGCATAATACGTGGTGCTGCTGGTAAGTGTCGGCGTGTTTAAGGTGTTGCCGATGCCCAGCAGGTTGTTCGAACCGTCGTACCAGTACGTGGTACCGCTGGAGGTGGCGCTGAGTGTGGTGTTGCTTTGTGAGCAGATGGTAATGGTATCAAAAGCCGGAACCGGGAGCGAAGGAGCCGGAGCCGCATACACATTGTACGTTGCTGTTCCTGTGCCGCAATACGTGGTTACATCGCAGGTGTAGGTTCCCGGCTGGTTAACGGTAATGCTTTGGGTGGTTGCACCGGTGCTCCACAAAAATGCAGTGCCTGCAGTGGCGGTAAGTGTAATGTTTTCGTTCGGGCAAATGGTCGGTGTGCTGTTCGACGAAATCTGGATTACCGGGTTGCTGTTGGTCTGCTGCGTTAATGTAATCGGAACTGCAGTGTAGTTGTTGTTGTCATCTTCTTCCAGGAAGTTGTGGTTCGGGTCAATTTCAACAACAATGTAGTAGTTGCCGTTGCAGGTTCCCGGCGGAATGTTGATCCACATACCGTCCAGGTGTTTGCCGTACACATCCGTCCAGCCCGACGAAATGCCCTGCTCAATCTGCGAGCAGTTGTACTGTCCGCCGCCCAGGCCGTAGTTCGGGAAGTTGTTGTTGAGCAGCGTGGTGCCCATGTTGTAAACCGTATTGTCGTCGCGGCAGTGGCCGGCATAGGTTGATGACATGTTTGCACCGCACTGGCCGTAATCCATCAAACAGAAACCCATTTTCTGGCCCTGGCCCACAATTGGCCAGTTCAGCGGGTTCGGTGAGCCGTCGTCAATACGCAGCGTGAATACGCCCCAGTCGTCAACGTGGTTGTGACCGTGCGTCGGGTGATAGGTCATTGTACCGGCCATCACCTCGTTGTACGTCATGCTGTTGTTGTTCTTGTAATACACGCGCTGAAAAATAATCTGGTGCGGCGACGGGTTTCCGTTCGGGCAGGTGAACTGCTGCGTGGAATTCGGATCGTAAATGTTAAACGTATCAGTACCACATTTAAACCAGCGGTAGCCGAGCGAATCAACTCCGCGCACGGTAAGCGGACCGTGGCCGATGTTCGGTGTGGAGCCGGTAACACGCAGGCGGCCGGCGTTCGGTCCCTGGTTGTACGTTACATCGGTACTTGTTTGCGAATATTCAATGGTTCCCCCATTTGAAACACCCATCCAGGAGATGGTCATGTCAGGATACAGGAAACAACTTGTCTGCGACTGTGTCTGACACTGGCAGGAAGTAGCGTTGGTGGTGGTGCACTGCGCAAAAGCCGTAAAGGCAGAAGCCAGCCATACACCGGTAAGTACCAGTTTTTTCATGAATGAAATTGATTTGGTGTGAATTGACGTTGTATTAAAGCCCTCCAAGATAGTAAAAAAGATGCACAGCCTGCACTTCCGCCATCGGAACAACCGCAGCCTGCTTTGGAATCCAGACAATTTAACAGGAAGAAAGGAAAATTGTACAAGCGTTTACACCTCAAACAAATTCACATTCGAAATGCTGTGTCGCTCTTTTACATCATAAAACGAGTTGGCATCCATCGGGTTTTCCATGGCAACGGCAGGTTCAAATCCGCGGATGCTGTCGCCCGGCCAAGGTTTGATGCGCGTGGACGTTCCTTCTTTGGTAAACTCCAGCGAAGCAAAAAACTTGATGTCATTGGCCTGCACAAAAACGGACTGCTGGGCGGCCGCGCGTATGGTTGCATTTTTCAGAATCATGGCAATCTGCGCACCGGTAAATTCGAACTGCGACAAAACGCGCAGGCTGATTCCCGGCTGGTAAAAAAATCCATCGGTTATGCTGTGTTCCCATATTTTCAGGCGCTCTTCATGGCCCGGCAAACGGAAACTGACAACCTGCGTAAAACGCCGCAGCATGGCATGATCAATATTGCCCCGGTAGTTGGTAGAAAGAATACACACGCCTTCGTATTCTTCGATGCGTTGCAGCAGGTAGGCGGTAAGCAGGTTCGCATAGCGGTCGTGTGCATCACTTACGCCCGTGCGGTTACCGAACAACACATCGGCCTCATCAAAAAACAAAATCCAGTTTTTGCCTTCGGCGCGATCAAAAATAGCAGCGAGTTTTTTCTCCGTTTCGCCCACGTATTTGCTCACCACGTTTGCAAGATCAATGCGGAACACGGGCATTCCCGTGCTGTTGCCGATGGCGCGTGCAGAGATTGTTTTGCCCGTACCCGGCGGGCCGCAGAACAACACGGGCAGGCCGCAGGTGAGGTTGCTGCTGCGCAGGCGGTGCAGCTCGCGGATTTTTTCGGTAAGCACATCCAGTTCCGTTTGCGTGTGTCGGTACAAAAAAATATGTTTCCGGAATTCGAGCGAGGTGCTTACCAGCTGCGCCGGAAACGCTGCCCCGAAATCGGGACGAATGGTGCGGCCGTAAAGCAGGTGATGCACATACGCTTCATCGAGTACCGGGGCCAGGTTTTTTTCAGAAACGGTTGCGGCGTTTTCGTTTTCGCGGCTGAACACAATTACCTGTTCGCGCAGCAGCTGGCTCGAAAGCACGTCGCGGGCATACACTTCGTGCTGCGTGTAAATATCGTCGCCGCCAACAATAAAAAGCGCGGTCTGTAACGTCGGTTCCCAGCTCAGTTTCAGCGGATGCAGGCGCGCGCCGTGCAGCGGCTGTTTTCCGCGGCCGTTGTTTTTAAACGCATCAAATGCATCCATAAAACCGCTGTTTGCGAGGTGCGGCGCCAGCGCGAGCAGCAGCAGGGTGCGTTCGCAATCACTTACGCTAGTGCCTGAACCGTATAACAGTTTGCCGTACGCGGTTTCTGCATCGGGTTCGTGCCATTCCAGTGTGTGACCGCCCGCATCACCGTCACCGGCCAAAAACAGCAGGCGGTTTTTCACCTGCTCCAGGTCGTGCAGAATAAGTGCAAGGTTATGGCGGATCTGTTCGCCGGTAAAAGCTAATTGTTCATCAGCGCCAAGCAGGTGCAGGCGCACGGGCAGGGCCGTAAGGGTTTCATTATCCATCGGGAGAAGGGTTTTAAATTTTTTTATTCCTGCAAAGCAGCGCACGCATCACCCGCACAGGCAGGGAAAGGCAAACACAGCAGCAGGCATTATTTTGGTTTTAAGGGTTATGTTAAACAGGTTAATAAATCGGGTTAATTGCTTTTACGAATGTACGGTGTTTTTGGGGGGAAATCAAGTGCCGGGGAGGAAATTGATGAAGTATTTTGTGGTGTATTTTGAGCTTGCGCCAAAAATGCTTCGGCCGCATCATCACTCCAGGTAATTGCACCATGGTTGATATATGCCTCATCCATAATTTCACGCAGCTGCACATCAGATAAAACACCGGGTTTTATTTCTGTTTCTTTCTTCGTCTCCACCTTCGGCACCTCCGGTTCCACCACCTTCGCTTTCGGGTTCACCGGCTTATTTTTCACCAGCGCTTTCCGCGAGGCACTTTTAAATAAGCTTAAACAGGCGAAACAAACTTTTGCTCTTTCGAAGCGTCATCAACAATTGTTTCGAAATCAATGTCATATTTTATCTCATAACGCTCAAATTCAGCTAACAGTTCTCTCAAATACTGCAGTGCATCTTCTTCTTTACAATTGAAATTTGCTGTGAGATGGAAACCTATTGGATTTTCCCGCTCAACCGCACACTCAAAAACAGAGCCATCTGAAATATATACACGATCAGACTCGATTATTTTTGAAATATTATCCGGAAAAACCGCAGCGACCGCATTTCGTACAATGTCAAGAGACTCTGTTGTCAAAACGCCGTATAAATTTATTTTCATGATTTGTAAAAAGCAAACTATTCTTCCTCGTTTTCATATACATCCTCGCCACGTAATTTTTTAACCTGATAAGAACAATACTTCCTGATTATGGGATTCTCATCATTAGCCAGTTCCTCCAGTTTGTTTTTCGCATATTCCGTATCTATTCCGGCAAGCACGTAAGCTCCTTTACGTATAAATGCGTCTAAATCTTCCGGGAACATGTCTTCAAATTTAATATGCATTGCTTCTGCAACGTCGTCAACGCAGTCTGGATCATAGATGTCGAATTGTAAGATCAGCATAATCTCTTCGTGCGATTTATGCCACTGTTCCTTTAACAGCTTTCGCAGTGCTGATAAATATTCTGGAGAATATAATCTTGTTAATGCAATAGCAAAAAATATTCTAGATAATTCTCTATAGTTTTTGTTTTGCATTGCCGCATTTAATGCATTCACAATATCCTCCACGCTGATTCCCTTTTGAATGAGCATGTTTTTCACTTCTTCTTTTTCGGCGATTTCTCTTGAATAATACTTGCCTATTAATTCGTTAATTTCGTTTACGGAGATCATCTTTTAGCAATCAATTTCAAAATGGTTGTTTCTTCATTTAACACAAATAACATCATAGACTCGCATTAAGAATGAAATTAAGAAGCAACGCTGTTGGGTATTCGTTGCTGTTTCCTTTTACGGATGTGAAGTTCCCGTTTGTGCTTTTGTGGTTGCCAAATGTACTGATTGCTGTTTCACGAGAAAAGGATGCATACTCTTTTTTGCGACTCAGTCAGGTGTCGCCATTATTTTGTGAAAATTCTCTTATCATTACTATCGTCGTTGGTGATGTATAATATTGCTGCTGCTGAAAGCGAGCATGTAAAAACAGTTCTTTTTAAAATGGAAAAGGAAGGGTCAAAATCACCTTGCTTTTTTTGCTTCTTTTGCACCAAAAGCAACAAGCCGTGATATTTGATAAACAGCACCATTCTTGTCGCAAACCAAATTATAGGTCTTGTCATCTGTGAATATGTTCAATTCATTGGTTTCAAATTTATAACTGTTCGATTTGCTCTCAAAATCAAAAACGAATGCTTCTTTTCTGATTTTCGTAAAAGGAACAAATGTGCGCTCGCCGTTTTTTTCAATAAGTATTCCTTTTGTATTTATACCAAACCACTCATCTGGACAGGTTGTCACAAAAACAACAAAGTCTTTAAACTCAAATCCACTTTTGGCGATTTCGGACAACAAAAACTGCGGTGCCTTTTCCGGATAAAAAGTGTTGTTCCATGTTGAATCAAGTATTCCTAATTTGTTTTTGAATTGTGTTAATGTTCCCATTATTATAGTTCTTTAGTTAAAACAACATTTTTACCTTTTGTGGCATCTCCTTTTATTTCCCAACCTAGTGCACTCCCTCCTCGCCTTTTAGCAATATTAAAAATTTATTGAAATCATCGTTAATTACAGCGTAACCGTTAAATACGATTCTTTTTGCTTTTAATTCGATGGCTTGTTTAGAAATTTCTGAAAGTACGGCAAAGAGATTAACATTTAAGTTGGTTTTGTCAATGCTATAAATTCCCACTAGGTCATATATAAAAGTGTCACCTTGCAAACCTTTAGATCCATATACACTACTATTCGCAATTACATCTAATGGCTTATCATTTTGAAATTGCTCAACAACTATTGTTTCTAACTCTTCTTCCGTGGGGGAATAATAATTACCTGGCTCATCCACCATCTTAAACCCATCCACCTCCTTCTCCACCACCCTCGCCGCATCACCACCCAGCTCCAGTTGCGCCTTTTGTTTTTGCCAGTAGGCAAGGTTTTCTTCAAACAGTACAGCATCCGCATCCATTCCGCTCCGCCGGGCGTATGCAAGCAGTTCGCGCTGTGCTTCTAATTCCAGTTCAATAAATTGCGCAGTTGTAAGTTGTGCAAACCGCAACGACTTGTGCTGCTGCAGGTGCAACATTTCTTCAGCCACTTCGGCAGGGGTTGCTGATTTTGAGAAAATAAGTGTACCGGGTTTACCGGGTTGCGATGGCATATACATGGCCCGGGCATTGCGCTTCGCCAGAAATGCTTCGGCCGCATCATCACTCCATGTTATTGCACCATGGTTGATATATGCCTCATCCATAATTTCACGCAGCTGCACATCAGATAAAACACCGGGTTTTATTTCTGTTTCTTTCTGCGTCTCCACCTTCGGCACCTCCGGTTCCACCACCTTCACCTTCGGGTTCACCGGCTTGTTTTTTACCAGCGCCTTTTCCCGCGGCTGCATGTTGTCATACGTTTTCCACTCTAAGTTTTCGTCCACGTATTTTAATCCGTCGGCATCGGCTGTAAATCTAATTACTTCTGCAAATTATCACCGGAGAATCGGTATGTAAAGCCTTTAAATGACGTTTCATCAAAGAGACTATAAGCAAAGTTGAGTGCGGTCTTAGTATCAGAATCAATGTGAGAAGATGTTTTTAATTTTTCAAGCAAATCAACTAGTTGAATGTAAGATTTTAGTGTTTCGATAGCTTCTGTACGAACGGTATCATTCTCTTCGGTGTACTTGAGCATACCTGCTATTTCTTTTGAACGATACTGTTGTTTTTCTTCATGCGTTTTTAATGACCATTTTAACCGCCATAGTTCATTTCTTAGTTCGGCCAACTCCTTTCGAATAATAACGCTACTGCTATCCGCATGAAATGCAGCTTCTGACTGATACGACTCTGGCATTACTTGTTTTAGTTCTGCAATACGTATTTCAATTTCGTTGATTCGTTTTTGGTCTGTGTCCATTTTGTTTATTTTTCAGTTATCCAGATCGTTTTAATTGGATGCCCCCAAAAATCTTTTTGGTTTGGATGTTCGCTGAATCCAATCTTATCTGTAGAAAAAGTTGTTTTAGATTTCAACAATATTTCTTTTTCTTCGGGTAGTTCGGAAAATTGTTCTATAGATTTGCCTGTCTTGGTTTTTTAAGCGAATAACAACAGTAAAAGTTCTTTTCCTCGCCGCTTCTTGAATCGCATCTTCCGAATACGTAGATGCAATGAATCTATATAATGTCCAGTGATTATTATGACATCAAATTGACTTCGTTAGAAATCTGCTCAACAATCGCCCAATCAACTCCTTCAATAGTGTCACCAGCTTCAATAATTTTAAACTCCTGCTGACGAAGGTTTAAGTCGTCGTTCCTGAACAATCTCAGATAGGCTGCCTGAAACAGCAGGAAGTTGTAATACCGGTTGTAAAATATTTCTAAAGGAGAAATGTCTTTAAACCGATCAGCAGCATGCGTAAGTAAAATGTATTTTTTCAGGCATGGAACGATCTGCTCTTCCATCAAAAGCGATGGACAGATGAAGGCGTAATAATCAAAGTTATTCGCAACAGCTTTGTATAACGCGTCGTCTATTTTGTTTTTCATTGGAAGAAATATGCGAAAAGAATTATTCTTCCTCAATTCCTCCGCATTCCAAAAACCACATGTCAAAAACATCGGTTATAAAAAGTTCTTCGTCGTTTGTGTATTGTAAATCGTATTCCATGTTGTTTTCAAAATTATTTGTTTTCGGGTCGTATGTCATTTTAAATATTGTTGGGACTGCACGTTTATGAGCAAGGAAGAGTGCCTCTGCTTTTTCAAGAAACACTACCCCATCATTAAGAACTCCTTTTTGAGAATCTGGAGATACAGATACTTTATTTGATAAAATATTGTTTACTTGATGAGCATGCACGATCGCATTTTTTATTTTAAAGAAAAAATCAAAAAAATACTGACCTTGTTCAATTGAACCGAACAGAAATATTTTTTCAACTTCATTTTCATCATAATTTACGTATTCAAATACGGAAGACACGATATCTTCTGAGAGAGCCAAAAACTGCACATCAAATTCGTTCATAATTGTTAATTTACGAGTTTTACAAATTTCTCTTTGCCATTTATTGACCAAGATACTTCAAAACTAGATGGACGTTTATGAAGACCAATATAGTTGATTTTGACTTCAATAATTACAGTTTTTTTTGCTTTGATCGCTTTTGCCCAAATATTCTCAATTTTTTTGTAACTACTGAGATTAACCGAACTTAATTGAGAAACTAAATTATCTAATTCAGGAGAGCCTCCAAACCTGTCTCCTACAATATGGCCTGCATGATCTCCTTTTTTCTTGCCTGGCGTATTTGTTTCATGATCTAAACGTTTTTTCCTCTTGGTAGATTTTAGTTTATTTGCCTTCATTTTACTCAAACGGCCATACTCATCCGTTTCACCAATATAATTGTACTCGCCACTTTCATACCGCACATTCGGTTTTAAATTGCCATTGGCATCAAATGGATCACTTACAAAGCGCTTAGGTGCTTTTTTGGCGGTCATAGCTCCAACTTCTTCATCTAAAATTTCTTTCACTGCAGGATCATTCGCATACCCCTTCTGCTGTGCCTCCCAATAATCCCGGTTCTGTTTCAGTTTCGCTTTTTGTTCTGCACTCCAGTTGTTTTCTTCCGCGTAGCGCAGCAGGTCGTTGTGTGCCTGCACTTCAAGGCGCAAAATATCAGCCACACTTAACCGTTTCCAGCCGGTTTTTTCGTGCTGCATCAGGTGCATCATTTCTTCAATCAGTTCTTCCGGCTTTGCGCCTGTACGGATAAGCATAATACCCGGTTTGCCTCCACCGCCCGGCCAGTACAGCGCGTTGGCGCCGGCAGCATCCAGCAGATCGTCTGTTTCTTTACTTGTTGAAGTTACTACGTTGTGGTCGCGGTTGAGGCCGGTGAGCAGAGTTTCTACTTCCTCGGGAGTTACCTCCGTTTTTGTGGCCAACTGTTTTATTACATCTTCGTGGCTTTGAATTTTCGGTGCCTCCGGTTCCACCACCTTCACCTTCGGGTTCACCGGCTTGTTTTTTACCAGCGCCTTTTCCCGCGGCTGCATGTTATCATACGTTTTCCACTCTAAGTTTTCATCCACGTATTTTAATCCGTCGGCATCGGCTTTGGTGGCGGGTGCAAATTTCATCTTGCCGTTTTCTACATCCACCTTCAGGTGAAATGTTTTTCCTTCGGGGGTTATTATTTTTACCTGCACGCCGCCGTACTGGTTGTGGCTGATGTGTATTTCGTGTGTTACCGCTGAAGCATCACCGGCATGTTGTACTGCTTTTCCGGCATCATCCGTTTTATCCACCACCGTCAACCCTTTCTCTGCATTTTTCGCCGCCAGTGCTTCACGCTCTTGTTTGGCAATGGCCACCAGGCGTTCGTCGCCGGTGGCGCGGGCCAGTTGTTCTTTGAGGCGCAGCTGCAATGCTTTTTTTGTTTTCGGATCTAACTGTCCGCCCATGCGCTGCAGGTCTTTTTCAAAACGCAGCAGTTCGTCTTTGCTCGAAATTTCGAGCAGTTCAAAGAGGCGGGCTTCGCCTTCGGCGCGTGCAATTTCGCCCTGCAGGCGTATTACCGCATCTTTGCCGAGGCGTGCATTTTTCATGAGGTTTGTTAGCTTCAGTGTGGCCTTGCGCACCGCATTGGCGGCCGTGGCTGCGCCTGCGCCCAACTGCAGCACCATCATCGCCTGGTTCAGGCTTTCGAGTGCTTCACGCACATCGGCGGGCAGGTTTTCTTTAAAGCTGTTTACCGAAAGATTGATGAGCTAGGTGGCAATGTCGGCCACGGCCATCGCAATTTCAAAAAACGTGGTGGCTGCACGCAGTTGCCACACGCCCAGGGCAATCACGGCCACATCAATGGCTTCGCCAATCTGCCGCTGTGTTTGTTTGTTTTCGAGGTAAAATAAATTAATGGCCGGCATCATGCGTACTTCGCCTTCGCGTGCATTCAGCTCATCATCATCGCGCAAAAAGAGCACACCGATGCGCTCGCCGGCTTCGTATTCTTTTGGTTTTTTGGCCTGGAGCATGGTCAGGGCATGTGTGCCGATGTTTGATTGTGTCCAGATGTTGTCCACATAATAACTCACTTTCACTTTTCCGGCCGGCGTAAGCGTAACGCTGTACTCGGTAACTTCTGCCCCGGTAAACAACTGTTTCAGCAAGCCCGGATCGGCCCAGGGTACTACCTTCGGATGTGCGAGGCCCTGCAGTTCCATCTGCTGCTGCAGGTTTTCTTTTTTGGCACGTTCGGTTTTGTACTTTTCGGTTTCCAGCGGAAAGCCGCGATCATCAGTAAGTATTTTTCCCGAAGCATCGCGCTGAAACTGCTCGCCCATAATCTGGTATTCGGTAATGTTGGCAACCTCATCGTGCAGCCGTTTAAACTGTTCCCCGTCAATGGCGGCATGCAAGGCGTTGTAGATGTTACCGCTTTTTTCTTTAATAAAAATCATCAGCTTATCGTAATCTCCGGGCTTGCATGTTTTTATAATCAGCAGCAGCGATTCTTCATCGCTGGTACCCACGCGGGTCATGTTCGAAGGAACAAACGTAAGCAGTCCGGGCGAACCGGAGTAAAATGCAAAAGTTGTGATTTTGGCTGCAAAGGCTTCTTCCTCTTTTGTTTTGCCAAGCAGTATTTTGATGTACGCTTTCCGTTCAGCGAGTGAGAGTTTTGCTATCAGTGTCGGCGACATTTCGTTAATGGCTGTGTCTTTGTCATAATACCCGGCATTCACCACGGCTTTTTTCTGCGCAGCATAGCTTGCTGCATTCATATCATTCAGTTGCGATATGGCACGTGTTTCATTATATCCCTGGAACGCATCATAAAAAGCATCTTTCGTAAGCTGTTTGTACCCTTTGCCAATCAGCTTATCATAAAATGCCTGCCGGTTGCGTGCAATTTCTTCTTCGCTTTGTGCCCGTTTTGCCTCAGTCGGGTTCAGCTTACCGGCGTTTTCAAGAATGCGGATAATAATTTCTTCACTCTGCCCGTAAACACCGCCGTAATTGGTCATCAGCTGGTAAATCACTTCAATTTGTTCTCCAACGGTAAGGTCACGGATAAGCCCTGCGGGCATCAGGTCCATCATATCCTCAAACGCATCGGACGGTTTTTTGATTTCCGCACGGAAACCCGCAAGCGCATTTATATTACCGGTAAACAAACCATCTAATGTATCATCACGCAGCGTTGCAAACGAATCACCCAGGCAGCTGTGCAGGCTTTTCAGCATGCGGAATCCGTTGTTAATTAGAAACTGTCCGTTGTGTTTCGGATTCGCGCCAAACCACACCCCGAGTACATGGGGCAGTTCTTTCAGGCCTTCGGCACCAGCTGCGCGTGAATGATCTTCGCCCTCGTTATATGTGCTTTGTGTGGCAATACCTCCATTGATAATAGCTGCAAGCTGGGTTTCTGTCAGCACTTCAATTTGCCGGTCCGACATTTCCGAGAGCTTCTGAATAGCCTCTGCCTTGCTGTATGTACTTCCTGATGCCAGTTTTACAGTGGAGTTGACATTGGCCATATCCACTTTTGCTTTTGCACCGGCATACGTAATGGAAGCCTCTTCGGTAGCGGTAAAAAACGATCGTTTGTTTTCTTTCGAGTCGTTCACCATATCCTTCAGCTCGCTGTACTTTTCATTTTTCCGCTGGTGCAGCCACCCGTCCAGCAACAAGCGCTGGTTGTCTTCAATAGGTGTAACGCGGATAATCATATTCACCAGGCGCTCCTGTTTGTCGTTCAGCCACCATTCATCGAGGTACGCATTTAAAATAATTCGTCGCTGTTCGCTGTACAGCAGTTTAAAGTAGCGTTCATCTGTATGTCCGGGCGTTGCTGCTGAAAAATTATCAGTGATGTAGTTCTCCAGCGTTTCGGTGGAAATGGTTCCGGCTTTCTTGTCCGCGATTTTATCACGGAGGTTATATAACTTTTGCTGGTTAACCTGGAACTTAACACCATCGCGCATATAATACGCAAAGCCCGGGTCCGCCCCTTCTGTAAGCCCCCAGTCGTGCATGGCTTTTTTGTCGGCAGCAGCTTTCTTCTCAACGGCAATCTTTTTTTGTTTCCACTGTTTGGCCAGCGTATAAAGGGCCGGGGTATGCACACCATCTGCTTTTGTTTCAAGCTTCGGATCGTCTTTGTAAATGACGCGTTGTGCATGGCTGGTCAGGATTAAAAAATCCTGGCTCAGCAGCTGATCGTTAAATGCTTTAAGAGCCGTTATGTTTTTTACCAATGCCTTATCTTCCCCCGTATTACCGGCCACTTCGCAGAGCAAATCAAAATCCACTTCCGCCTTGTGATCCCGGTTATACTTCAGGTTGTTGTATTGTGAAGCTGAAGCATAATTCAGAAAAAACTTTTGCCGTGTGCCGCCAAACTTCGTTTGCCAGTAAAACGGCGCATCCGCATTTTTCGGCAGGCCCATGTTGCGTGCGTATATCCAGGCATCGTCAGCATTGTACGCTTCAATAACCGGAATGCCACCCAAACTGGCCACCTGCCGCGCTTTGTACAGCAGCGGAATTTCGTCGCCAAAATTCCAGCCGTCGCGCAGCTGTTTGCGTGTCCAGGCGCCCAGTTCGCTGCTTCCCACTTTGGGCTGCGCGGCTTTAAACTGCAGCAGCACTTCAGACCAGTGATACGTTGTTTGTTGTGTGCCGTTTAATGCGGTCCATATTTTTATGTCGCTGCGGTCGGCGGGCAGCTGGGGTTGTGTTACAGTTTGCTCCGGAACAACGGCAGTGGTGGTTGCAGGTACAACCGCTGTATTTCCGGTGGAGGTGGCAGCATTATTGTTTTCCGTTTCTTTTTCTGAGGACAGATTGCCTTGCGGAATCACAACCTGTTCATTCGTATTACCGGTGTTGTTTTGCTGCCCGTTCGTTGCTGCTGCGTTTTGATTTGCAGTTGAAATTTCTTCGGTTGTTTTTGTGTTGCTGGCAAACACGCTGTTAAAACGATCGCCCAACATGGTTGATTCGTCTCCGTCAAGCGAACCAATGGGCGATGTATAAGGAAGCGAAATTTCATCACCGGTAGCAATCCCGTTTTCAGCCAGCTGCGGGTTGAGGTAATAAAGAATATCAAGGGTAATACCGGCTGCTGCGGCGATGGTTTCCGGCGTGTCGCTTTCTTTTGCAGTATATTTTTTCCGCGGAAATGCATCCTGCAGCACCATGCGTAATTGCTGTGCAAACGCACGGTCGGTTTTGCCGTCTTTGGTTATTGCGGCATTGCCGGCAAGATTATCTAACTGTGCGGCGAGGTTGCGTGCTGCAATCTTTGAAGTGTCACGATCGGTAAAGCCGTCGGAGAAGGAGGTTTTAAAACGGGCCATGCGGGTTCATCATTAGTTTACTAATGCGTTAAAAATTAACGAATTATCAAACCAATAAACCGGTGATGGCATTCCGATAACTATCGGGAGGGTTAACGGGTTACTGGGGGTTATCCAACTACTAAAGTACGAAATGGAGGAGCGGAAGTCAAGTTTTTGATGTTAAAAAAGCGAAAGTCATTGTGTCTCAGGGGAAATAATAAAAAAACAAGTAAATCACGAGGCTAACCAAAAGGAAGTCACAAATAAGTAAATATTAAAGGTAATATATGTAAGATATTAAATATATTTGCTGTAAATGTTTGTATATGAAAGAAACAGTCGATATTTATGCCAAGGTTATTATAGCTATTGTAGGTTTTTTTGTTCCAACCATTAACATGGTAATTACCCAGTTATTCGAAAAGTTTCGGACGAAAGCGGGCGAGAAGCAGGAAGAAATAAACAAGATAGTATCCTCATACACAACTGCACAAACGGAAGTAATTACTAAGGATTTGAATACGGCCAATAAATTAAAACAATTGGAGGAACTTTCTCAAAAAACGAAACGAGTGATTAAGGCATATTCAAAAGAAGAGGAACAACTAAAATTGTTTACAGACAGGAACCGCTATAAAACGTTAGTTGGAAACCTATTTATACATTTCATCTATGCTTTGTTTTTTGTAGCATGCTTCTATATGGTTGACAATAGAATGTTCTTCTCGTGCAACAAACAAATGCAGAATGCAATATTAGTAATAGTTTGCGGGATGGTTTTGTTTTCCTTCGTAGTAATGAGTGGAGTAAACTGGAAACTATGGAATAAAAACAAGGCAGAAAACAAAAAGGCAGGAGTACATAAAATTATTTACATTATTTTAGCAGTAATATTCGTTTTGTTTTATTTCATAATCAATGGATTAATAAATGCTAAAAACAATAACGGAATAATATTTGCAGAAGCAATTCTTTTACTCTACAGTCTTTTTTTTGCGACTTGGGGGTTAAACAATATGCGTCAGATTACGTGGGCAGCCATTGATATACAACAGGCAGATTAAGTATAAAACGAAACAAAAGCGGGATAAATACGTTTAATATACAAAACCAAAAACATTATGGCAACAAATCAAGATGAAACCCCAACAGAAGCCATCATTAAGGTTAAGAACATTGGCGATGATGCCAAAATGGATTTAGAAGAAGGATTTGATTTTAATGGACAAGTATTTAATATCATACAGGATATTGATTATCTTGATTTAGATGCAGATCCTGATTTTGACGAGGAAACGGTTAACATTGTATGGAAAAACAGACTAGATTTTCTTTTGCAAAATGATAAAACCATTAGAATAACTCCTGTAAAAGGTGATGGTAACGTATTGCTGGCTCAGGTTAAAATTAACAATGTAAGGGCTTCGAAGTACATGCCAGTATATTCCATTTCAGAGGTAAAAAAGCCGCAAAAATTTTTCATTCACGGAAACACAATAAAAGTAGGCTAGTATTCAAGCCAACTCCTATCCACTTACCCGCCTTTATATTGCACCCGGAAAAACACATCCAGCGTTTTCTGCGTATTGCCTTCCAAAATATAAAGCACCGGTTTTTCGCAGCAGCGGCGGATATCGCGATTGCTTTTTGAAAGGCTGTCGAGCTGTTTGTTGCCTTTGCTGAACAGCAGGATGCGCTGATGTACCGCCGGTTCTTTAATCTCTTTTTGTTCAATCCACGCGCGGCGTTCGTATTCGGGCATAATGGTTTGTGGCAGATCGGGATGGTATAGTACACAA
This sequence comes from Chitinophaga pinensis, assembly GCA_943372645.1. Taxonomy (GTDB): domain Bacteria; phylum Bacteroidota; class Bacteroidia; order Palsa-965; family Palsa-965; genus VBWE01. Next base: position 380,057 of record CALRZN010000002.1, read on the forward strand.
CCGAGGTCAATGTACTTCGCATGATCGAGTTCAAATCCCGGCGCGTAAAATGCCATGATGAGTTCGGCCTTTTCGCGTTTTGCAACGGCGTAAACAGAATCACATTCTTCGCAAAATTCGGAAACGCGGCGTTCGTGTACCGGTGAAACAGCAATATTTTTCATCGTGGTATTTACCTGTTCGGGGACGAAAAAGCAACGGAAGCCAATGAGCAGTAACGCAAGAATGACTATGCGGAAATCAACAAACCGCATAAGCTGTTCCTTCCCCACAAGCCATGCCAGCAGCAAAAACGCCGCCAGCGGCAAGGCCAGGAACATACGCGAACTGTGAAAAAACACGGCCGCACTGCCGTCGTGAATTTTCGGCAAACCGCAGGAAAAAAGCAGCAGCACAAACACGAGCACACTGCCGATGAAAACGCCATAGTGTTTTTTGCGCAGTGCAAAAAAAGCAAGCAGCGGAAACGTGATTACGATAAACCAGCCAAAGCCGGGAAGCAGGGGCGCAAGATCGGCAAACAGGTCGCCGCGTTTTTCCCACGCAGATGCAAACAACACACCATCAAAATGCAACTGTTCCGGCGACAGCGTATGCAGTTTGTAAATCGGATGCGTTTCGTAAAAATGCAGCGCAGCATAGTGCAGCAACACCACGGGCAACGCACCTGCAGCCATAAAAAGCAAACCGGTGATGCCGTTTTTCTTTTCAAAAAGTTCGTACACCAGCAGCGGAACCGCAAGCAGCAGCGCGTTCGGGTTAACGGCCAGCGCAAGCATAAATACGAAACCGATGCATACGCGGCGCACCATCAAATGGCCGATGCGATCGAGCAGCGGATAAAAACCAAGCATAAAAATTCCGGTTACAAATCCGCGCGGCAGTGTAATGAGCAACGCATGATGTGCCGGTAACATAACAGGCAGCAACAGCAGTAAAATGCCCGCCGCATAATTGCCTTTGCGTTTAAACCAGTTTGCAAACGTGATGAATGGAAACAACGCGAGCACCGAAGTGAGCAGCGGAAACGCAATGTGCGGCGGAACGCGCAGCCACAGCAGCGGCACAGCCAGCAACGATTCGAGGGCGGGGTTGTAATTCTGCCGGTACATAAACGGCTCGTGAAAAATGCCCTGTGCATAATCGTGCGCAATGTTCCACAACAAAACATCGTCGCTACCCGTGTATTGAAAACCGAACAGCAGCAGTACCAGCAGGCGGTCGAGCAGGAGCAGGGCCAGCGCGGTCATAAACAGGCGCTGCGGCGTAAACTGATTTCGGAGCTGGGGCAGCATTACTTTTCTGCTAAAAGCTGTTGGATATACGCGTTCATTTCCGCCAGCAGTTGCTCGTGGTGTGCGCCCGTTGCGGGTCCGCTGAAGCCGGTGTACACTTTACGCACTTTGCCGTTGCGGTCAATGTATAACGTGGTGGGAAACGTCATCACATCATTCAGCATGGGCATGGTTTCAAGCGCGCCCTCGCGCCCGGTGCGGCCGGTAACAAGTACTTCGTACGGAATTTTACAATAGTCGCGCATACGTGCGGCCGACTGCCGCGCCTTTGCCATGTTGGGGTTGCGCTCATACGCCAGTGCAACAATTTCGAGGCCCTGCGGCTGGTATTTTTTGTAGAGTTCAACGAGCACTTTTGTTTCATCGAGGCAGTTGGGGCACCACGAACCCATGAGCTGCACAATAACTACTTTGTTTTTGTAACGTTCGTCGTTCAGCGAAACGGGTTTGCCTTCGAGGTTGTTGTAAACAAACGCAACCCGTTTTGTGGTGTCTTTTACATGGACTAATTTTTCCGCATCACGCAGTTTTGCGTTTTCATTGCGCTCGCCCTTCCAGTTGAGGAAATTGTGTGTGCCGAACCAGAACTCGCCGTTAACAATCGTTTTGTTTGTGCCAAGCGTGCCGTGAAACAGGAACGGGTGTGCACCATCAAAACACGAGAGCCAGAACTCGTTGCCGGTAACCACGCCCTGCAGGTAGCGGTAATCGCTTTGTTCGGTGAGAAACGTGCCGGTGAGTTTATTGCCCTGCTGTACAAATTCGCCCACGGCTTCGATTGGAAAATCTTCGTTTGGTTTAAAGGTAACCTGCCAGCGGCCGGTCATGTTGTAACGCGGCTTCGGTTTGCTGCGTGTGTCAAAGCGCCAGGTTTCGCCGAAAACAGCTGTAAACTGGATTTTACTTTTCTTTTTCATCACACGATTGCCCCAGATTCCGGTGAGTTTTTTGTCGCTGTTTTTTATGCAGCGGAATTCGGAATCGAACACCGGCATGCGCCAGTACACCGAATCGGCGGTTTCGCGCACCTCGGTAACAACAATGCGTTCGGCAGCATTGATGATGGTAAGCTGCGGATGCGAATCAACGTAAGTGATTTCAAAATTGAACGGAAGCTGCGCCGTGTCGTTCAGCTGCAGCACACCACGCCAGGTACCTTCAGCCATGCGGGCGTAACCGGGCAGGGCAGAAAAGAGGGAAAAAAGGAGTAAAATGGATACAAACCGTTTCATCGGAATACGAAGATACACAAGAAGTTTGCCGCAATACCATACATTTGAATTACAAAACACGCGGGTCATGAAAAACACACTTCTTTTTACCATTCTTTTTGCTGCTGCTGTTTCCGCAGGGGCACAGGTTACACCGGATAACGGCGACTGGAAAGCCCAGTATGTAAAAATGGAAAACACGCCCGAAGCGCAGCTCATGATCCGCTGCGGCGATATTGACAACCTGAATTTTGGCTGGGAACCCGGCTTTACGCCCTTCTCCGGAAAATCAACACCGGCACATGCATATCCATGGGATCGCGACAAACGCGACACACTTGGATTTGACCTGATCCAGGTTCCTTCATCCGACGGTACAAAAGATGAGCCCTGTGGCGGCGACGGGTACAGCGGGCAGCGGAATGCGTTACGCGATACGTTTGGCCGGTCACAGTTTCCGTTCCGTATTCCGCTGCACCTGCCGAAAGAAACCGCAATCACTTCAGCAAGCCTTCAACTGTTTGTGGATGATTTCCAGGCACCGGTGTTCTGCAGCAAATTTGAAGTAACGTTAAACGGACGACGCGCCCCGTTTATTGAAAAAGCGGTGAATGCGTTAAACCAGACCGGCCCGATCGGGAAACTGATCACCATAAAAGTACCGGCCGATTTTCTCGATTCGCTGAAAAGCCCGGTAATGGTGCTGGAATTTGATGACAAAACAACCGGCGCTGGCGATGGATTTGCAATTGATTTTATCAAAGTGCTCATCAATCCGAAAGCCGTTGCTGTAAAACAGAAAGGCACCATCAAAGGAACAGTGATTGATGCGGCAACGGGTCGTCCTGTTATCGGGGCAATGATTACACTGTCAGACGGCACACAATATAAAAGTGATGCCAAAGGAAATTACACCATGCCGGCGCAGGCCGGGCTTGCGGTGGTTACCATTGAAGCCAAAGGGTTTCCCGAAAAATCGTTTACGGTTGATGTGATTGCGGGTGAAGTAACGCAACAGAATTTCGATCTTGTAAAATAACTCAGCTCTTCATTATCAGTTTCTGTTCCGCGAGGCGTTTTTTAAACTCCGTGAGGCGGCGCTGCGATACGGGAACCGTTTCGCCGTTCTGCAGTTGAACTTTCCCGGAGCGTGCCATTTCAACCGAACTGATGTGACACAGGTTTACAATGTACGAGTGGTGCGTACGGAAAAACGATTCGGCGGGAACTTCTTCTTCGTATTCACCGATGTTGTGCGAGGTCGTAAACTTACCTTTTGCCGTGTAAATGTGTGTGTACGATCCATCGGCTTCGAGGTAATAAATATCATCGAACGGAATGAGTTCGGTTGTGTGCCCGGTGGTTACCGCCATGCTCCGCGCCAGGCGCCGTTCACCGGCAAGCTGTTTGTTACGGATGCGTTCTGCTACTTTTAAAACGGCAGTAATAAAATCGCTTGTGTCAAACGGTTTCAGCAGGTAATCGGCGGCGTTGTTTTTAATGGCCGGTATAGCAAACTGTTCGTAGGCAGTAAGAAAAATAAGTTCGGGTTGTATTTCAGCCGTACGTTGTAATACATCAAACGCATTGCCCCCGATAATTTTTACATCCATAAAAACCAGTTCCGGTTTCAGGCGGAGCAGCAGGTTGGCCGCATTGTCCACACTGCGGGCTTCACCCACAATACGAACCGGCAGGTTGTTGCGTTCGATTAACGTTTTGATCAGGAGAATATTGGTTTCTTCGTCTTCAATTATCGCTGCTGTAATCATATTTCGGTATGGTTAAAATGACCCGTGTTCCGGTAGCTTCGCCGGCCTTGTTTTTTTTGTCTTCGATTTCTATGGAAATATACAACTTGTATTTTGCATTGATAAGGCTGGTTTTTTCAAACACCAGGGCAAGGCCTTTTGATGTTTTCAGGGGGGTGTTCCCGCCGAAAGTACGTGTAAATTCGCGGCCCACCCCGTTGTCTTCCACTTCGCAGCTAATTTCAGTGTTGTTATCTGTAAACCGGATGGATATTTCGCCGCCGCGTGAGGTCCGGTTGCCGATGCCGTGTTTGATGCTGTTTTCGACGAAGGGCTGAATAATAAACGAAGGAATGGATTCCTGCAGCAGGTCTGGCGGGCAGGTGATGGTGTAGGTGAACGCGTCGCCTGCCCGCAGTTGCTCTACAAGCAGGTATTCGGAAAGCAGTTGTGTTTCCCGCTCAAGTGTGGTAATAATGCTGTTTGAATAATCCAGGAACTTCCGGATGAGCAGGGAGAAACGAACCAGCAGGTTGTCGGCCTTTTCGGTTTCATTGGAAACGATATAATATTTAATGCTGCTGAGGCAGTTGAAAATAAAATGCGGATTCATCTGCGCCTGGATGGCTTTCAGTTCAAGGATCGCCATCTGCTTCTCGTTTTTTTCTTTCGCTTCGGCCCTGCGCCGGTAAAACTGTACACGCAGCCATCCGATGAGAATGGTAAGCCCGAGAAAAACGAGCGTAGCGGTAATTATAAACCAGCGCGTTTCGTAAAAGTGGGGAAGCACGGAGAACGTATACTGCATTTCTTCGGGCTTCACGTTGTTAAATGCATCAACGGCCCGTGCCCGGAAAACATAATTACCCGGGGGCAACTGGTTATAACGCACTTCCGAACCTTTCTGCAATTCGCTCCATGTATCGTCCAGCCCGTCGAGGCGGTACTGGTAATACACATTGTTGCGCGGGCTGAGGCTTATGCCGCGGAATTCGAATACAATGGTGCTGTGTTTCCGCGGAATTTCACGTATGCCTGTTTTGTCAGGCATTTCATCAATACGCAGCGAAACCAGTAGCGGCTTAATGGGATGGGTGCGGGGCAGATCGGGAATAAATTCACAAAGGCCCTCGATGGTTGGGAAATAAAGATTGCCGTTGGATGCTTTGAGGAAATTATTCTGAAAGCCCCCGTTGAATTCCGTATTCATTATGCCCTGGTCGTTGCGGTAAATAAACGGGATGAGGTATTCAATTTTCCCGTTATAAAACGCATCGAGGTCTGTTTCAAGTACCCGGTACATCCCGGTATTTGAAGTGATATTCAGGTAACCGTAATTGTCGGGGGCCAGGCAAAACGGATCAAGCGGCAGGCGGCAGTTTTTCATTCCGTTGATGTACCGCAGGTTTGTTCCGTTGTAACAGTACACCCCGCCGTTATAGGTACTGATCCACACTTTTCCTTTTGCGTCTTCGTAGAAATGACGGATTTCTTTTGCCCCGGAAAACGCGGTGATGGAGAAAAGCCGTTTGATGGATTTTTTATCAGGAGCGATCTGCCACATGCCGCACTCCCCCCCGACGAGCAGCGATCCATCCTTTTTTTCACAAATGGTTATTACTTTTTCATTCAGCAGGTTGCTGAAAACAGGGACAAAAACAGCGCCGCGCCTTTGTGAAATGCCACGGTTATTTCCGATCCATACTTCGCCCCCGGAATCCTGGAACACACAGCTTGCATAGTTCGAAGCGATTTCGGGACTGGTTACGCTCCGCACAAATTCCGGCCCGTTAAAAATATAAACACCAGCTCCTGCGGTTCCTGCATAGATGGATTTATTTACTACGCCGACACAGGTATAGTTTGCAGCTTTTGCAGCATACGGAACAAACAGCCGGCCCTTCTTTTCAATAATATTGCAGCAGTTGGTTGATACGAGTATTTTCCCGGGTACCGGTTCTACAATGGCATTCATGGAAGAAGGGTTGATGCCTTCGCTCGTGTAATAACTGTACATGGTTTTCAGTTGCAGCCGCAGCAATCCCCGCTCCCCCGTTCCGGCATAAATGGTATTATTCAGCGTATCAAAAAGCAGCACCTGGTAATACGACGATGGCATACCGTTGTCTTTATTAAAAACAGCTCCGCTGGCAGCATTGTAATAATGCAGTCCCTGGTTGGTAGCCATAAGCCCTGTAGTACTGTCAATAAACAGCAGGCTCATGCTTATGATGTTTCTGTGCTTTTTGTCAAACACATAAGCGGTGTCGGGCGCATGCACGCCATCGTATTTATAAATCGCTTTGCGGCCGGTGAAATAACATTTTTTATCCCAGCCATTGTAATGCATCCGGATTATTTCGTCGTTGTGCAGCAACGTATCGCGCTGTTTCATATCGTGCGAAATACGGAACAGGGTGTTCCGGTTACTCACATAATACTTGTTCTGAAACTCACCCACGCAGCTGATGGCCTGTCCGGGAAATCCCAGGAGCCATGTGATTTTCTCGGTATTCAGATCAAACGCATACAGGTTGCCGCTTTGTGTGGGCAGCAGCAGCCGGTTGTTTTTTGTGTCGGCGGTTCCGTGCACCAGTATTTCTCCGGGTATTTCAAACCGCTTTGCATCCGGAAGCACACGGTAAAAGTAACCGGAAGCACTTACGGTATATAGCTGCCTGTTCTCCTCCGACCATAACATCTGCATGTTGTAACGCTGGAGGTACATTTTGTTTTCGCTGACCGGTACAAAACGGCTGCCGTCGTACGATACAATGCCGTTGGCTGTAAGCACAAAAAGGGTTCCGTCGGCCTTCTGTTTGATATCAATAACCGAACTTTGCGGCAAGCCTTCCGAAGTAGAGAACTGCCTTACCGTAAATGGATAGTTGATTCCGGTGCTGGCATCAATAAATTTTCCCTGCTGTGCAGAAACGTGCAGGCTGATGCCGAAAAATAGGACGGAAAGAAGTTGTTTCAGCATTCGTTACAAATCTACCAAAATCAGGCAGAACACCGAAAGCCGTTTGAAAGCGGTTCGGCCGCATTTACTTAATCCGATGGTGTTTTCTGCTCACTTATCAGATAATCGTGCGCAATTATAAATCAGCTGTTTTTGGCTTTCCGGAAGTTCTTAACTTGTAATGGTTTTCGGCCTTACAGCTGTAAAACCAATGAGTAGATGAGGCAATCAAGCCCGTACCGGTTCGGACGTTACGGGCTTTTGCTTTTAATATCGCCCCGTTTTATCAGCTGATTTTTATTCCGGCAACAAGCACGTCATCCACCTGTTCAAGGTTCCCCTTCCACGAGTCGAACGTTTTTTCAAGAATTTCGCATTGGTCGTTGAACGAACGGGTGTGGTTTGCAAGCAACAGTTCCTGCAGCGGTTTATACTTGAATTTTTTGCCGCGATCGCCCCCGAACTGATCGGCATACCCATCTGTAAATGTATAAATCACATCACCGGGCTGCAGCGCAATGGTGTGTGTTGAAAACGGCAGCGTGTGTGCGGCTTCGTATTTTCCAACCGGCATTTTATCGGCCGGGTGCACCACTATGCTACCGTTACGTACCAGCCACAGCGGGTTGTTGGCAGCTGCATACTGCAGCTGCCTGTTTTTTAAATCATATACGCAGATCACCATGTCCATGCCGTCGCGGCCTTCCTGTTCAATGCCTTTCGGATTGAGCGCATTAATAACTTCATCGCGCAGTTTGTTCAGCACTTCACCCGGATCGGTAAGGTGCTGCTGCATCACCAGGTAGTTCAGGAAGTTCACCCCAATCATACTCATAAACGCACCCGGCACCCCGTGGCCTGTGCAGTCGGCCGTTACCACCACCAGTTTGTCCTGTGTAAACACCGACCAGAAAAAGTCGCCGCTCACAATGTCTTTCGGCCGGTTCATAATGAAATGGGCGGGCACATGCTGTTTCAGGACAGTTTCGGAACCGAGCAGCGCCCGCTGGATGCGTTCAGCGTAGTTGATGCTGTCGGTAATCTCTTTGTTTTTCTGTTCAATAATATCTTTCTGGTTCAGAATTTCGCGGTTCGAACGCTCCAGCGAAGTGTTTGCCTTTTTGCGCAGTGCACTTACGCGCCACACCATTATAAAAATTACAAGCAAAGCAATCATACCGATGCCGGCGCTGAGGTAAATCAGGTTCTGCCGTTTGATGCGCGCCTGTTCTTTTACCTCGCGTTCATTTTCCTGCTGCTGGAATTTATAATTCATTTCCAGCTCGGTCATTTTCTGCGTTTTCGATTCGTTAAAAACAGAGTCGTTGTATTGTTTGTAAAGTTTGAAATTCGCGTACGCTTTTTCGTAATCGTGTGTTGCTTCGTACAGGTCGGCAAGGCCCTTGTAGTTTTCGATGTAATCGAGCAGCGAATTCATCGTTTCGGCCATACGCTGCGATTTCAGGTAAAAATATTCCGCACTGTCGTATTCCAGCAGTTTGAGTTTCGCTTCGGCCAGGTTGGTAAGCGCAATCACACTTCCCTGCGGATATTCATTGGCATCGAAAATAGCAATGGCCTGGTGGTGATAATTTTCTGCTTTATGGTAATCGCCCAGGTCAAAATAGATGTTGCCGATATTGCCCAGCGCACCGGCATAGTTTTCCCACGATTCCAGTTCTTTATTCAGCCGCGCCGCTTCATCATACAATTCAAGCGAACGTTTGTAATCTTTTTTCTCGTAATAATAATTCGCAATATAAATTTTGAGCGCAGCCTGTGCGACTTCTTCTTTCAGTTCAACAGAAATCTGGTATGCCTGCTCAAAATAAACAAGGCTTTTTTCCTGGTCTTTACCGTCATTATAAATAGAGCCGAGAAAAATGAGTGCTTCCATTTCATAATGGCGGCTTTTTACTTTCCGCGATACTTCCAGTGCCTGCTGAATATTTTCAAGTGCTTCCGGTTTATTGCCCAGCTGCAGAAAGGAAGATCCGATACTCAGCCGAGCTTCGCACACGGTGCGGTTTGGTTTTTCTGTGCCGATTAAAGCCACCGCCTCGCGCCCGTTCCGGATAGCATCATCGTATTGGCCATAGCCGAGCTGTTTCATGGCGAGTGCAGACAGTACATCAGCAAGCAACAGGTGATGAGGCGACCCGCGCAGGAGTCCGATTGCTTTGTTATAAAAAGCAACGGCCTCTTTTTCGTTACCGGTTTCTGAAAAAACAATGCCTTTAATGAAATGGAGCCGTGCCGTTTGCAGTACATCGCCCGTGCTGTTTGCAATTTTCTCCACTTCGGCTACCATTGCCTTTGCGGAGTCCAGCTCGTTGCGTTGCAGCCAGTAGCGGGCCAGGAGGTATGCCCCTTCTGATTTTTTTTCAGGCGATTCTGCATTCCGGAATGCACGCTGCAGCGAATCCTTCCGCGTCTGCCCGATGAGCGAAACGGAAAAAAGGAGGATAAACGTTAAGGCAGCCAGTAAACGCATCCGGATAAGACAGGAAGTAAATATACACGCTTATTTTTTTAACAGCTCCTGTTTTTTGTCAGCTGCGCGCTTTTCCATGGCTTTGGCCTGCAGGTACTTTTCTTCCAGTGCCGCAAGCCCGGTGGCGTCGGCCTTGGTTGATTTCAGATCGGCAATGCGTTTCTGCAGTTCTGTGGCTTTGTCAGCATAGGATTTGCGCACAATATCAATGCTGCTGCCAACGGCCGAACGAAAGTATTCCGATTTCCGTTTTTCAATCAGCTTGTTGTAATGCTCCAGCCCTTTGATTACTGTTTCGTCCGGGCAGCGCGTTAGGAAACGCCCGTAGCTGCGCAGGTACGCAAACGAATCGAATCCGCCGATGCGCGCTGATGCGTTAATCATGAAATCATAATTTGCCGCACTGCCCGCCGAAGCATACAGGTGACACAACGCAACAATAACCGTGGAATTTTCTTCTTTTTCGTATGCAGCAGCCAGTTTAATACCTTCTTCCGGATCCTGTTTCGCAATGGCTTCGATGGCCGAGGCCATCACCTGGTACGATGAATCGTTGAGTGCTTTTTTATAATAATCGGTCATCGCAGGATCATTTACCAGTTCAGCCAGCGAATACACCGCGGCGTTGCGCACCGCAGCTTTATCATCGTTCAGCATCATTGCTGCCACCTGCGTTTTGTAGTTTACCAGTTCGCCTTCGAGGCGCAGAATGCCCTGCAGGCGGATGTACCAGAATTTGTCGGTAAGTGCCTTTTCAAGATTCTCTTTTGCCAGCGCCGATTTCGGGGCCTTGTACGGAGCCAGCTGCTGCAACCCTTCGAGCCGGTCGATGAGTGAGGTGGCGTGATTAAACTGGTACGCCCACGTTTCCGGCGATTTTACTTCTTTGCGTTCCATCAGCACATGGCGTGTGGCATCGGTAAGCACCAGGTCGGGCGTAGCGGCCACCGCAAAACGGAACTCCTGCTGCCGCTTATCCATCACAATGCGGTGACGTTCCGCTTTGCCGTTTACATATACGTACACATCCAGCGGCAGGCGAAACACTTCGGGAACGCCTTTCACTCCGCCCTGTGTTTGTTTCAGCTTCAGCACAGCTTCTTTTTTCGAAGCATCGTAGGTGTTTTCAATTTCCACCACGGGGTGGCCGGGGGCAAAAAACCACTGGTCAAAATACCAGTGCAGGTCTTCGCCGGTTACCTGTTCAAAGGCAAGACGCAGGTGGTCGATTTCAGCGTTTTTGAATTTGTTTGTTTCCAGGTATAGTTTCAGCGAAGCAAAAAATGCTTCGTCGCCCACATACCAGTGCAGCATGCGCAGCACCTGCCCGCCCTTTTCATACGAATGTGCATCAAACATGTCTTCGCGGTCGGCAAGGTAATAACGGATAAGCGGCACCTGTTTTTCGGTATTTGCTTCGCGCAGGTATTTGAGGCGTGCTGCATACGAATGGTATTCTTCTGCATCGCTGCCGTGCGCTTCTTTCTCCCACAGGTCTTCGCCGTAATTCGCAAACGATTCGTTGAGCGGCAGGTTCGACCACGATTCACAGGTAACAAGATCACCGAACCACTGGTGAAACAGTTCGTGCGAAACATAATCTTCAAAATCGCCGTCGAGCATTTCACGCGAAGTTTGCTGCACCACTTCGCCGTGAAGGGTGGCCGTGGTATTTTCCATCGCACCGGAAACGTAATCGCGAACGCAGATCTGGCTGTATTTCGGCCACGCGTATTCAACGCCGAGCTTGTTCGAGAAAAATTCCATCATTGCCGGTGTTTTTCCGAAAATGGCGCGGGCATACGGTTCGTATTTTTTCTCTACATAATAATTCACCGGGCGGCCGCGCCATGTGTCTTTCACCACGGCAAAGTCACCTACAGCCATCATCACCAGGTACGAAGCATTCGGCAGATCCATACGCCAGAAATCGGTGCGTGTGCCGTCGCCGTTGACTGTTGAAGAAGCCAGCACCCCGTTTGAAAGTGTGACGTATTTATCTTCAACCGTCATGCGGATGTCGTGTGTGAATTTTTCATTGGTGCGGTCAATGGTCGGAAACCACACCGAGTTTGCCTGCGTTTCGCCCTGGGTCCAGATCTGTTTTGGTTTCAGCGAATCTTTTCCGTCGGGATTAATAAAGTACAATCCTTTGTCAGACGAAATCGCATCCGATCCGCCGGTTTTAATTTCATCGGGCTTTGCGATGTAATCAATGTAAAGCATGTACGTTTCATTGCGCGTGTATTCGCGGTCGAGTTTTACCGTCAGCACATCATTGGCGTATTCATAATCAAGTGCTTTGTGAATCACCTGTTCGGTAAACACTTCGGGCGGTGTACCGTCTGGCCCCGGCGCCACGCCTTCGCCACCGGCAGGTACTTTGATACGTGTGATCAGTGCAACTTCTTTCAGTTCCATGCCCCGCGCATCCAGCGCAATGGTTTTTACAGGATAAAAATACGGTCGCACCGCAATGGTGGCTTTGCCATAGAGGTAGCGCTTATTCCAGTCAAACCGCACATCGAGGCTCGTGTGCAGAATGTCGTTCACCCGCGTTGATGCCGGGCTGTACACCTCTGCCGGACCGGGCTTTACGGTTAACGTATCAATATTCAGTTTTACGGTTTGCCCGTCGTGTTTACCGGTTGTTTTGCGCGAAGGATCGCAGCCGGTTGACAAAAGGAGGCACACCAAAACGACAGGAATCAGTTTCATAAGCACAGTTTCGGGAATGATAAGTATTGGTATCGTTTGTAAAAGTGCTGATTCCCTGCCATTTAATCAAACTTTGCCGGGCAAATTATGCAGGTTGGGTTTGTTCGCTGATAAACGGTATTTTTGTAACCGTTTCCCGGCGGTATTTTCGGGAAAACCAAGTGCATTATGAAAAAACCGACGTACACCGTTACCGTAAATAACAAACAGGCGCACCGCATCGAACTCGATCATGCAGGAGCATTTGCCGGGAAAATAGACGGCAAAACGTTTTCACTCGACAGCAATTCATCCGAACCGGGGCACTTTCATGTGCTGCGCAATGCGGTTTCGTATGCAGTGGAAGTGCTGCACACCGATGCGGTAACCAAAACGGTTACCCTGAAAGTAAACGGCAACACCTACGAAGCAGTTTTAAAAGACAAGTACGATGAACTGTTGCATGCGCTCGGCATGGACGGACTTGCCAGCCGCAAGGTAAATGAACTGAAAGCGCCCATGCCCGGCCTGGTGCTGGAGGTGGTGGTGGCCGAAGGCGCTGCCGTGAAAAAAGGCGATGCACTCATTATCCTCGAAGCGATGAAAATGGAAAACATCCTCAAATCGCCCACCGACGGACAGATCAAAAAAATAAGCGTGAAAAAAGGCGTGGCCGTTGAAAAAAACCAGTTGCTGATTGAGTTTGTATAACCCCGGGTTTTTGCAGGCGGTGCGTTTGTAACAGCATTGATTTCACAGTTGATTTAATCGTTATAAAACTACAGACATGGACAACCAGGACAATACCCGCCGCGATTTTCTGAAAAAAACAGGCCTGCTGGCCGCCGGTGTAGCCGGGCTTTCGCTGCTCGGTCAGCACACCGCTTTTGCTGCTGACCTGCTGGAAAAAACAGCCGGTGATAGTGGATTTACGCTGCCGCCGCTTCCGTATGCGTTTGATGCGCTGGAGCCGCACATTGACCGGATGACGATGGAAATTCACCACGGCAAACACCACCAGGCGTATGTAACCAACCTGAACAAAGCCCTGGCCGAGTTAAAAGAAACAAGCACCGACCTGGAAGCCGTGCTGAAAAAATATGCGAAAACAAACAACGCCATCCGTAACAACGGGGGCGGTCATTACAACCATTCGCTGTTCTGGAAACTGATGCGGCCTGCGTACGACAGTGCTTCCGCAAACAAACCCGCCGGCAAACTGGGCGATGCCATTACCGCCACCTTCGGTTCATTTGATACGTTTAAAGAAAAATTTGCGGCTGCCGGCAAAGACCGTTTCGGGTCGGGCTGGGTGTGGCTGCTCGAAGACAAAGGAAAACTGACGATTGCCTCTTCCCCCAACCAGGACAACCCGCTGATGGAAGGCATTACCGACCTGAAAGGAAAGCCTGTGCTGGCGCTGGATGTGTGGGAACACGCCTATTACCTGAAGTACCAGAACAAACGCCCCGATTACATGGCGGCCTGGTGGAATGTGGTAAACTGGGACTATGCCGCGCAGCTTTTTGAGGGCGGGAAATAACGGATTTTTCAGCCGAAGTACCGGATTACCATATTTTACGTAACTTTGACCGCTTAAAAAAGCCATAAAAAATGACACTTTCGATGATTCTTGGTCCTTTCGGACTCGGTGTAGGTGAGATGATTATCATTCTCATTATTGTGCTCCTGCTGTTTGGCGGCCGCAAAATCCCTGAGCTCATGAAAGGCCTCGGCAAAGGCGTAAAAGAGTTTAAAGATGCCTCCAAAGGCAACGAAAGCTCTACCACTACCGAGAAAAAAGACTGATCACGCCCGGCGTGAAAAACCTGTTTTCGAGTAAACGCCCGGAGCAGTTTTGTATTTACATACGGACGCCATTTTGAACGCCCTTGAAACTGCATTTATCCTATACAGCTACCCGAAACGCACTTGATGCCGGCGAAACCTCCTGCCGTGAACTCACACAGGCGTACCTCAACCGCATTGCAGAACAGCAGCACCTGAACGCATTTCTCGAAGTATTCCCGGAAAGCGCGCTGGCCAAAGCCGATGAGGTGGACCAGAAGCGGAAGGCCGGCACGGCCGGAAAACTGGCCGGTATGGTGATTGCACTCAAAGACAACATTTCCTATAAAGGCCACAAGGTTTCTGCATCTTCCAAAATTCTGCAGGGCTTTGTTTCGGTTTACAACTCCACCGTAGTGGAACGCCTGCTGGCGGCTGATGCCATCATCATCGGGCGCACCAACTGCGACGAGTTTGCCATGGGCAGCTCCAACGAAAATTCGGCGTACGGCAACGTGGCCAACCCGCATGATATTAAACGTGTGCCCGGCGGTTCGTCAGGCGGATCGGCTGCAGCAGTTGCTGCCGGACTGTGCCTCGCCGCGCTTGGTACTGATACCGGTGGTTCCATCCGCCAGCCCGCTTCGTTCTGCGGAACCGTGGGTTACAAACCAACCTACGGCCGTGTTTCCCGCTGGGGCATTATTGCGTACGCCTCGTCGTTCGACCAGGTGGGCCCGATAACAAATAACCTAGAAGACACCGCCCGCATCATGGAAGTGATTTCGGGTATGGACGATTATGATGCCACATTGGCCTCGAACCCGGTTCCGGATTATGCTTCGCAGCTGGAACTGACCGGAAAAAAACGCATTGCGTATCTCGAAGATTGTCTCGAAAAAGAGGGCCTCGATCCCGAAATAAAAGCCCGTGCACTGGATGTAATCGAAAAACTGAAAGCCGCCGGACACACCGTTGAGCCGGTTCGTTTTCCGTACCTCGATTACCTGGTTCCGGCGTATTACGTACTCACAACGGCGGAAGCTTCTTCCAACCTGTCACGCTACGACGGCGTGCATTACGGCTACCGCAGTCCGAATGCGTACGACCTCGAATCCACGTACAAAAAATCGCGCAGCGAAGGCTTTGGCATGGAAGTGAAACGCCGCATCATGCTCGGTACGTTTGTACTGAGTGCGGGGTATTACGATGCGTATTATTCAAAAGGACAGAAAGTGCGCCGCCTGCTCCGCGAAAAAACGGAAGCCATACTGGCAAACTACGACGCCATACTGCTGCCAACAACTCCGGGAACAGCATTTGAATTCGGAGCCAATTCGGCCGACCCGATCAAAATGTACCTCGAAGATATTTTTACCGTGCAGGCCAACCTCACCGGCATGCCCGCCATTTCTATCCCGGCCGGAAAACACTCGAACGGCCTTCCGTTCGGACTGCAGCTCATCGGCAAATCGTTTGACGATGCGGGGGTGATGGCGCTGGGGCGGTATATCCTGGGGCTGTAACCGCACAAACACAAAACAGTTTACGTGATGAAAAAAGCAAACCCGAATCCGGAAGTAGAACCCGGTCCGGAATTGTTTGCTGCGCTTGCGTTGCTGGGCCTTGACACGCCGCCGGCGCAACAGCTGTTTGTGCAGCACTGCACATTCCGCAACGTGCCGCGTAATACACTCATTTTTGAAGCAGGACGTAAAAACGACAGCGAATATTTCCTCGTGGAAGGCGTGGTGCATAGTTATAATATGCACGAAAACGGCCAGCAGGTAACTACTGATTTTTACGCGGGCTGTTCGGTGATAACGCCGCATTTTGCACGCACACACAAAGGTCGGAGCATTTTCTCGTTGCAGGCGCTTACACCGGTTACCATCGGCAGTATTCCTGTAACCGATTTTGACCGCCTGCGTTACAACGATCTTTCGTTCCGGAAATTCGGGCAGGCCGTTATTGAAACAGCGTTGCTGAAACGCACACAGCAGGATGTTGCCTACCGCAGCACCACAGCCCGTGAACGTTTGCTGCAGCTGCGGCGCACATTTCCGAACCTTGAAAACCGTGTTCCGTTGCAGGCCATCGCATCGTATCTCGGTATTACCAATGTTTCGCTGAGCCGCCTGCGCAACGAACTGGCAAAAGCATAATGCTTTTTATCATTTGATAATTTGCAGGAGTGTCGTTTCTTGCACTTTTGCAACGGATCAATCCGCGACCAGTTATGCAACCTGCAACACCATCTTCCGCACCCCGTTTTTCACTGCCGGCGATACGCCCCGTTTGGTACCTGCTTATCGGCATCGTTACACTTTATGTATCGCACCTGAACAACCGCATACTGCCCATGGCATGGATTTCGAGTGTGCCGCTGCTGATTTATCTTGACAAAACCAGCGGTCTGAAATCGCGCCTGCTTTTTTTCCTCGCGTTGAACATAGCCTGGGCATTTATCACGGCAAAAATTATTTCACCGCCGATGCCGTATTTTTTTGCATTCCTGTTTTCGGTTCCAATCAGCCTCATTCATTTGCCCGGTTACCTGGTTTGGGCGCGGATGCGCAATAACCGGTGGCGTGTGTTTTTGTTTCCGGCGGTTATGATGCTGATGGAATGGATGCAGTACACTTTCACCCCGTTTGCCAGTTGGGGTGTTGCAGCCTATACACAGGCCGGCAACCTGCCGCTGATGCAGTTGCTTGCTGTTTTCGGTATGCCGGGCCTCAGTTTTCTGATTTACTGGATAAACAGCGCTGCGGCCGGCTACCTGCTTGATGCAGCGGCTTCACGTCGCCGCATCGTTGTGCCGCTTGCGGTGCTTGCGTTTGTAATTGCAGCCGGCAGCCTGCGTTTCAGCAGCAGCAAACCGGCAGCAGCAGCTACCATTCCCGTTGCAGCAGTAGGTACCGATTCGGAGGTAAGCGGACTTCCGCTGCCCACAGCCGCCGAAAACAAAAAGGTGCAGGAAGCCCTTTTCCGCCGCACGCGCAAGGCCGCAAATGCAGGAGCACAGCTGGTGGTGTGGAACGAAGCATCTACGTTTATTCTACCCGGGGATGAAAAAAACTGGATTGATTCATTGCAACAGCTTGCGCGCAACACGAAGATTCATCTCGTTGCTGCGTATGTTGTCCCCGTTTCACAGACGCCGCTGAAATACAAAAACAAATATGTGTTTGTGAGCCCGGAAGGAACGGTTTTGCAAACGTATAATAAACACCAGCCCGTTCCCGGCGAACCTGCTGAACGCGGAACAGAGCCGGCAGTAACGGTTGCCATCGGGAATACACGCACAGGCGGCGCCATCTGTTACGATTACGATTTTCCTTACCTGGCCAGTGCACAGGGGAAAGCCGGGGCCGACCTGGTGGCACTTCCTTCGTCAGACTGGCGCGGCATCGATCCGCTACATACCGAAATGGCGGCATTCCGGGCAACAGAGCAGGGCCATTCGGTGCTGCGTTCCACACGGTTCGGGCTTTCGGCAGCAATCACACCCTACGGTGAATTTGTGGCACAGCAAAGCAGTTTTGATAAACACGACAGAATTATGATTGCTAACCTTCCGGCAAACGGATTCCGCACCATTTACAGTTACATCGGCGACCTCCTGGTTTATGGTTGTATTGCAGGCCTGATGCTGGTTTTTGCCGGGGCCTGGCGTGGCCGAAAACAGCGGGATTAATTTCGCAATATTTGTTAAAACTTCCCTACTTCACAGCTGGCGGTGAATAAGTTACAACGGGGCATGACCGCCGTCCTTGCTATTTTAGGTAAGATTGCGATATTTGTATCCCTCCACGCAATTCCGGGGCGGAATCAACGTATTAATTTAGTATTGAACCAATTCCACAGCGCCATGCGTTTGCGAACGGCTTTTTTTGCACTCCTGGTTTTCCTCGGCGGAACCGTATCGGCCCAGCTGCGCGATACGACATTCGTTGACGATCCGGTTGCCGCAATGCTCGACAGCATGGCCCGGAACAAGTACATCGCTTCCCTGCCGAAAGTGGCCACCCCGCGGAACAACAAATTCGGTTTTGCTGCCGATTCTGTTCCCCGCTACGATGCTTCCGTTATTGAAGCCCGCCTCGCAAAACTGGATAACCAGTCGCCGTTTGATATGGTTTACAATACCGATGTAAAAGCCTACATCGACATGTACACCCTGCGCAAACGCGGCAGCGTGGAACGGATGCTCGGTATTTCCCAGCTCTATTACCCGATTTTCGAAGAGAAATTAGACAAATACAACCTGCCGCTGGAACTGAAA
The DNA here is from genome assembly GCA_943372645.1 of Chitinophaga pinensis. Taxonomy (GTDB): domain Bacteria; phylum Bacteroidota; class Bacteroidia; order Palsa-965; family Palsa-965; genus VBWE01. The sequence continues at coordinate 398,543 of CALRZN010000002.1, forward strand.
CACCTTGCAGTGATAGAAAGTGCGCTTAATCCGACAGCGACTTCACGTTCCGGCGCACGCGGCCTCTGGCAGTTTATGTATCCCACCGGTAAAATGTACGGACTGGAAGTAACCTCCTACATTGACGAGCGTTGCGATCCGTACCAGGCTACGGAAGCCGCATGCCAGTACCTCCAGTTTTTGTACGGCCTGTTTGGCGACTGGCAGATGGTGCTTGCGGCTTACAACAGCGGGCCGGGAACGGTAAACAAAGCCATACGCCGCGCCGGGGGCGGAAAAAAAACATACTGGGAAATACGTCCGTACCTGCCCAAAGAAACACAGGGTTATGTGCCCGCCTTTATCGGTGCGGCCTATGCCATGACGTTTGCCGCGGAACACAACCTGTATGCATCGGTGAATGTGAAAAAAACGGCAGCCGATGTGGATACCGTTAACATCAAACAGCAAACATCGTTTGACCAGATTGCGGCTGTGCTGCATGTTTCGAAAGAAGAGCTGCAGTTTCTGAACCCGATGTACAAACTGTCGGTTATTCCGAAATCGAACAGCGGAGAGCCTTATACGCTGGTGCTGCCCGCCCGCGAGGCCGGCAACTTTGTGGCCAATGAAAAAGAAATTTACGATTACCTGAAAAAAGACACCACCGCGCAGGTTGCCATGCAGCAGCAGGTGAAAATACATACCGTAAAAAGCGGGGAACACATCAACACCATTGCGCGCCGTTACAAATGTACCGTTGCCGATATCCGTTCATGGAATAACTTAAAAAGCAATTACCTGAAGCCGGGACAAAAACTCACCGTTTATACCCCGGTGAAAACAGAAACCAAACCGGTAGTTGCGGCAAACACACCGGCCACCACCAAGCCGGTTGAGAAAACCACACAAACGAATACGGTTACTCCCCCGAACAACGGCAATGCAACGGCTTCGGCGAAAAAAACCACCAGCTACACCGTGCAGAAAGGCGATACACTGTGGAAAATTTCACAGCGCACCGGCTTTACCGTTGATGAAATTAAAAAGGCAAACGGTTTTGGTGCCAAATACAGCCTGATGCCCGGGCAAAAAATAAAGCTCCCCGTAAAAGCCTGAACGGCACTTGTCTGAAAAGAGCAAACGGTGTAATACGCGCTATTTTCCAATCACATTTAAAACCGTCTCTGGCAGATACGCATGTTCCAGGGCCTGGATGCGTTTGGCGAGGGCTTCGGGTGTGTCGGTTGCGTAAACGGGGCAGGTAACCTGCGCAATGTAGCGGCCTTCATCGTAATGTTCGTTTACGTAATGAATGGTGATGCCGCTTTCCGTTTCGCCGGCTGCAATTACGGCGCGGTGTACATGCATACCGTACATGCCTTTACCCCCGAATTTCGGCAGCAGGGCCGGGTGAATGTTGATGATTTTGTCGGGATACGCGCGCACTAATTTTTCAGGAACCAGCCAGAGGAAACCGGCCAGCACAATAAAATCAATCTGTTTTTCCTGCAGCACAGGCACGTATGCATCGCCTGCCGAAAACCGTTCGCGTTCGAGCAGCAGTGTTTCGGTTTGTGTTTCTGCTGCCAGTTGCAGCACACCTGCTTTGGGGTTGTTGCACACAATAAGCGCTACTTCCGCTTCGCCGCTGTTGCGGAAATAATCCAGCAGGCAGCGTGCATTACTTCCGGTTCCTGAAGCAAAAACGGCAATTCGTTTCATGGCGGCAAAGGTAAAGTTCCTGTTTATATAAACTTCTGCATCACCCAAAAGAAACGGAATTCCTACTTTTGAAACATGCAGCCAGCTAAATATCCGTTTATCCCCTACACCCCAGAAACCTTTCCGCCCGAAGTGATGCACGAACGCAGTCTCCGCTTTTTTGATTGGATGGACCGTCGCCGCACTGTACGCGATTTTACTGCCGATCCCATTCCCGAAGGAGTTATTGAAAATATCATCCGCACCGCGTCCACCGCGCCCTCCGGAGCACACAAACAGCCCTGGACGTTTTGCATCGTGCGCAACCCGGAACTGAAAAAACAGATCCGCGCCGCCGCCGAAAAAGAGGAGTACGAAAGTTATACGAACCGCATGCCGCAAGACTGGTTAGACGACCTGGCGCCCATTGGCACCGACTGGAACAAACCATTCCTGGAAACCGCCCCGGCTTTGATTGTGGTATTTAAACGCTCGTATGAATTTGTAAACGGGCGCAAAAAGAACAACTATTACGTGACCGAATCGGTGGGCCTGGCCTGTGGTTTTCTGCTGGCGGCCATTCACAACGCCGGGCTGGTAGCCTTAACGCACACGCCCAGCCCCATGAACTTTTTATCGGAGCTGCTGGGCCGGCC